>CAZRFD010000023.1:28668-57387 GCA_964599085.1 uncultured Enterobacterales bacterium
CGAGCAGGAGGGCCGCGAGGCGCTCGTAAGTGCCCAGAGGTCCGAGACCTACCCCCAGTTATGAGCGCCCCGCTGGTCGCCGTCGCCCTCGGACCGCCGGGCCGCACCTGCTGGCGCCGGGACGAAGGCCCTCCACCGCCCGCCCCCCCGACGCAGGACCGCCCCGCTCCCCTCGGCGGAGGGAGGGCGGGGCGGGGCGGACGCAGCGCTCAGGCGGCCTGGTGATCGCTCAGCGTCTCACTCGGAGTCGCTGTCGTCCTCGCTGCCGGAGTCGTCTTCGGAGCCCGAGTCGCTGTCGGCATCGTCATCGGCCCCACCGCAGGTGGTGTCCTCGGCGGCCTCCTTGATGTCGTCCTTGGCGTCGTCACCGATGATGTCGGCGTCTTCGAAGTAGCTGGCGGCGTCCTTCACGCAGTCGACGTACTGGTCGTGGTCGGCCCAGGCGGCGCCGCTGTAGCTCGTGCCGGCGCTGTCGGAGTCATCGTCACCGTCGTCTTCGCCCGAGGGGATGGTCAGCCCCGAGGGGGCGTCGCAGGGGCAGTAGTCGTCGATGGCGCAGCCGGTGTCGTCGACGTGGGAGTCCAGGCTGAAGCTGCTGACGGGGCAGGAGTCAGCGCCGTCGTCGAAGCCATCACCGTCGGTGTCGGGGTTGAGCGGATCGGTGGGGCCGTTGACCTCGTCGTAGTCGGACAGGCCGTCACCGTCGGTGTCGGTCAGCAGTGGGTCGGTCCCGGTTGTGAGCACCTCCTCGCCGTCGGTCAGGCCGTCGCCGTCGGTGTCGGTGGCCCATGGGTCGGTGCCCGTGACCATGACCTCGTCGTAGTCGGACAGGCCGTCGCCGTCGGTGTCGGCCAGGTAGGGGTCGGTGCCGTAGACCTCGACCTCGTCCTTGTCGTTGAGCCCGTCGCCGTCGCTGTCGTCGATGCAGCCGTCGAGGTTGGCGTCGTAGCCGGTGGCGTCTTCCGCGGGGCAGAGGTCGCTGCTGTCGGCGACATAGCCGGCCGGCTGGTCGCAGGCGGCCACGGACACGGCGGGGTCACCCAGGCCGTCGCCGTCGGCGTCGCTGTACCACAGGGTCTGGCCGATGGCCGAGGGGTCGGCGTCGTCGGCCAGCGTGTCGCAGTCCTCGTCGGTGTCGAGGTCGTCGCAGACCTCCTGGGCGCCCGGGTTGATGCCGCCGTTGGTGTCGTCGCAGTCGTCGGCCGTGGTGGCCGTGTAGACGCCGCTGGCGTCGCACTGGGAGACGCTGTCGAGGGCGTCGCCGTAGCCGTCGCCGTCGACATCGGCGAAGAAGGCCGTGGTGCCGGTGGCCGAGGGGTCGGCGTTGTCGGCGAGACCGTCGCAGTCCTCGTCGACGTCGTTGGCGTCGCAGACCTCAGTGGCGCCGGGGTTGGCGGAGGGGTTGGCGTCGTCGCAGTCGCTGCTGTCGGCGACGTAGCCCGAGGGCCGGCTGCAGTCGGAGATGCTGTCGGCGGGGTCGCCATAGGCGTCGCCGTCGAAGTCGGCGTACCAGGTGCCCAGCACGCTGCCGGCCGGATCGGTGGGGCAGTCGTCGCAGTCGTCGGCCACGCCGTCGCCGTCGCTGTCGACCACGTCGGTGGGCTCGCAGACGCCGTTGCCGTCGGTCGAGACCGCCGTCGGGCAGGTCGCCGCGTCCAGGCCGTTGAGGATGGGCGTGTCGTTGAGCCACAGCAGGACCGGGCCGATGATCGAGCTGCTGTAGCAGTCGTCGACGTAGGAGATCACGATGCGGTTGCACTCGCCCGGGACGATGGTGCTGGAGAAGTCGTCGGTGATGTGCCAGGTCGGCCCGCGGTCGGGTCCCTCGTTGAAGTAGAAGCGGCGGTGCGTGGCATCGATGCGCACGCCGTCGGGGTAGGTCGAGTTGAAGACCGAGATCACCGCGCCATCGTCGATGTGGTAGTAGGTCGCCCAGAAATTCGTCATGCTCGTGCCGGCCGGCACGTCGACCACGGTCTGGTAGTAGCGGAAGTCACCGGTGTTCAGGCACCACGGCGTTCCGGCCGGCACGACCGAGGTCCGGTAGTCCTTCAGCGCCGCCGGGTCGTAGTAGTGGGCAGCGAGCGGCGCCGGCGACCAGCCCGGGTCCGACTCCGCGGGGATCCCCGCCGACCAGGCGAACTCGTCGATGTCGCCGTGGACCGTGATGGCCGGGTCGCCCGTCCAGTCGACGAGGTTGGTGGTCGAGGACGCGAGGCCGTAGGGCTCGAGACCCTCGTGCATCTCCCAGTCGGTGCGGCTCTGCGCCAGCGCGCTGGCCGGCAGGGCGAGGAGGACGAGGGCGGGCAGGGACAGGCGATGGTTCACTGAGCACTCCGGCGAGGGAAAGTTGAGGGCAGGCGGCCGACGTGCCGCAACGCCGGGGTGGCTCCTTGATCACCCGAGAACGCAGGACCCACAACCAGATCCCGCCGCTTGTCCAGATCGGACACACCTTTGTCCAGAGACAGGACGCCGCAGGCGCGGCCCCATGTGTACGGTCACAGGCCGGTCACCTGCAGGGCGGCTGGAACGTGACGCTCAGCGCCGGCGGCGACGGAGCCCGAGGACCCAGAGCAGCGTCGGGAGCGCCCAGATACTCCCAGCACGGGGGCCGATGGAGCTGCAGCTCGCGGCGTCGGTGAACCACGGCGAGACCCACAGCCGCTCCTCGTCCAGCCCCGCCCCCCCCGCGCGCTTCCAGCGGACCCGCAGGTAGGTGTAGCGGTCGCCGCCCCGCGGCTCCCAGTCTGCCGAGAAGCCTTGTCCGGTCTGGGTCTCCAGCAGCTCTCCACCCGGGCCGAGCTGCTCGACCCACACCTCGGCCACGTCCTGGTCGAGGAGCGTGCCGGCCGGATCGAGCGCGCCGAGCTCCAGGTGCAGGGTCGCGGGGAGCGCGTCGCGGGGGATGGTCGCGCCCGCGGGGTAGCGGCGTCCGCCGCCATCCTCGGCCCAGGCCACCAGCTCCGGTCGAGGACCCGAGCTCGCCACCGTACGCCGCGCCTCGATGGCGTCGAAGAGGGCATCGCGAGACAGCGGAGCGTCGAGGAGGGCGCCGGTCAGCCCGCCGGGACCGAACTGCTCTTCGGGGTCCTCGACCCCCTCCGTCCAGTGGGCGACGTGGCTGGGGCCGTCGGCGATGCTGCCCGGGTGGGCGTCGTGGCTGTCGGTGCCGGCCAGGAAGCCGAGCCGGTAGCCCGCGTCGAGGGCGGCTTGGACCGAGCCGGCGGGCAGGTAGCCCTGGGCGTCGTTGCGCTGCCAGGCGCAGCCCTCGGCCGTGGGGTCGAGGCACTCGGAGCTGCCGTGCTCGGAGTAGATCTCAACCGCGGGCTCCCCGAGCGGCGCGTTCCCGGGCAGCGACCAGTCCGTGGCCTGGGGCACGGTGTAGGCGCTGTGGTGCGCGAAGCTCAGCCAGCGCATGGGCTGGCAGCCCTCGGCTGCTGACGCGGCGGCGAGTCGGGCGTGAAGTGCCGGCAGCGCCCGCTCCAGCAGCACGTCGCCCTGCACGTAGATGCGATCGCCACGCTCCGGGCGGTGCTCGCCGTCGGGGAAGCCCTCCCCCGCCACCCGCCAGGCGTCGCAGGCCGACAGGCCGCTGAGCAGCACGGTGCGGTGGCTGCCCGGCCCGTCCCACGCCGGGTCGTCGATGTTCGCGGTCCACTCGTAGCCGAGGACTGGCAGGACCGGGCCGCCGTCGGCAGCCTGGGCGATGGCCTGCTGGCCGGGCCAGACCTCGGCTTCGCCGCCCTCGTCGTGCAGCTCGTCGGGGCCCCAAGCGTAGGTCGTCGCCTCGGCGTGGTCGGTCAGGGCCGCGAAGTCCAGGCCCGCCGCCGCCGCCTGCTCGTAGAAGCCGGCGGCCGGGCCCTCGGCGTCGTGGGCGCAGCGGGCGTCGGCGTACTCGCAGCCGTCGAAGGACCAGGCCGAGTGGGCGTGCAGGTCACCCCAGGCCAGGACGAGCTGGTCGGGATCGGCGACGCCTGCCGCGCCGCTGTCCGTCCCGGACGGCCCCGCGGTGCAGCCCGACAGCAGCGAAGCCGCGAGCACGGAGACACAGCGTGGGCGGGAGGTTCGGCGCATCGCGGGGTCGGCACGATAGCCGCCGCCATCGCAGCATAGGTGTCAGGCGAATTCCATTACCCTTTAAAAAGGGTAATGGAATTCGCCTGACACCGCCGGGTCGTCGGCCGCATTAGACGGCAGCATGCACCTCCTCCTCGTCCTCCCCATGCTGATCAGCGGCTGCGGCATCAAACGCTACCTTCCGGGCAAGGCGGTCCTCGACGCCGCCGAGGTCGCGGAGATCCGCCAGGGCAACCCGGCCGCGGTGACGTATTCGGGCCCGCCGCGCGTCGACGGCGCGCCGCTGCTGCCGGTCCAGCTCTTCGGGCTGTACTACGGCCTCGATCTCGTCGTCGTCAGCGATCACCCCGACTGGGACATGCACGAGTACGCGCGCATCGACCTGCCCGCCGGGCCGCTGTGGCTGGCCAAGGACTCCCGCGCGGGCACGCTCGTGCAGAGCATCGTCGCCGACCTGCCGGACATCGACACCTGGCTGCCCGAGGTCCCGGTGCCGCGCAAGCAGGGCGCCGTCGATGTCATCGACCACAGCGAGGGTCGCGATGTCGATGTCACCCTCGCCTACACGAACATGGACGGCGACGCGGTGCAGGTCCACGTCCAGGGTCGCGTCAAGAAGAGGCCCCCCGGCAAGCGCAACGGCAGCACCATGGGGCACAGCGCCCAGGCCGTCGCGGTCGTGCTCGACCTCGAACGCTTCGGTGGTGCGAAGCGGGTCGAGATGTCCATCGGCGAAGACAAGCGAGGGGTGACCCGCCTGCTCGGCGTCTACCCGATGCGCTTCCTGCTGCAGCAGGCCCAGGCCGGCTTCGCGGTGACCAACCTGCTGCAGACACCGGACGCCGACGGCCTGACCGTGCGGCGCCCTGGGCCGGATCCGGTCGACCCGGCCACCGGCGCCCCCGGCTGGCCCACGACCGCCACGGACGAGCGCTGGACGACGTCGACAGACGCCAGCGGTGACGCGCTGCTCACCCTGGGGGGCGACATCGTGTCGCAGGTCTACCGATTCCGCGACGGCGAGTTGCTGTCGGGAGAGGTGTGGCAGGTGGGGCGCGACCTTCCCGTGCTCCACGCCAGCTTCGACCCCGCCCTGCCCGACCTGCGCCGCCCCTTCGAGGGAACGGCCAGCAGCCGCTTCGAGCTGAGCGTCGACGGCCAGGATGGTCACGGCACCGGCACCATCACGGCGCGCTGGCTGGACGCCGACACAGTCGAGCTGGCGCTGACCCCCACCGCCCCCTGGTGGCTCGCCGACCGCCCCATGCAGGGCGCCCTGCGCTTCGACGACGCCGGCGCCGCCGCCCTGGAGCTACACCGCGTGCCCGCCACCCCCTGACGCGAGACGGCCCGCCCCAGGGACTGGAGCGGGCCGTTCGTGGCCGCGGGGCAGGCCCCGCCGCCGAGGTGCTGCCGGATCAGTCGCCGGTGCAGGCGACGGAGCCGGAGGCGTCGGCACAGCCGGTGAAGTAGCTGGTGTCGGAGCCCCAGGTCCAGCAGGAGCCGTCGGTCACGGACGACAGGTAGTAGGCGATGTCCATGGTGGCGCCGTTGAGGATCGTGGTCGAGCCGGGGTTGATGTCCTCGAAGGTGCTCACGATGGTCAGGGTGCCGCCGTTCGGGCCCATGTCGTGGCAGTACTCGTAGAGCGTGCCGTCGCTGGCCTTGTAGCCCACGAAGCCACAGTCTTCGCCGGTCCACGAGGGGGAGCCGCCGGTCTCGGCGAAGCCGAGGTAGTAGCCGGCCGCGTCGGTGGCGCCAGAGATGTCGAGGTTGAACTCGCTGCTGGTCCAGTCGCAGGCGACGTAGGTCGTGCCAGCGCTGCCGCCGTCGCCGGTCGTGCCGCCGTCGCCGGTGGTGCCGGTCTCGCCGGTGTCGCCGGTCTTGTCGGTGCAGCCGGTCACGGCCATGGCCGCGAAGAGCACGAATGCGAACTTCTTCATGATGTCCTCCATCAGATGCCGCAGGGTCGCGCGGCACAGGCGTTGTACCCGGAAGCCCTGTCGCTCTCCAGTGGGATCTGGAGCGCCGCAGGGTCCCCGGCGGCATAAGCGGTTTGTCCCCAACGCGCCCGCACCCGCTGCGGGCCACCGCTCCACAGGGACCACCAGATGCTGAAGATCGGCCGCTATGAGCTTGCTTCCCGCCTGATCCTGGGGACCGGCCGCTATGCGGACTTCCACACCATGCGCGCCTGCCACGAAGAGAGCGGGACCGCGATGGTGACAGTGGCGTTGCGCCGCGTCGACCTGTCGGCGGCGCGTGGCGCGAACATCCTCGACTTCATCGACCGGGACCGGATCCTGCTGCTGCCCAACACCGCGGGCTGCTACACGCCCGAAGACGCCGTGACCACGGCCCAGCTCGGCCGCGAGCTGCTCCAGACCGACCTCGTCAAGCTGGAAGTCATCGGCGACCCCGACACGCTCTTCCCGGACCCCGAGGGCACCCTGGAAGCCGCCCGCATGCTGGTCGCGGAGGGCTTCACGGTCATGCCCTACTGCAACGACGACCCGGTCATGTGCCAGCGCCTCGCCGAGATCGGCTGCGCCGCCGTGATGCCGCTGGCAGCCCCCATCGGCTCGGGGCTCGGCATCCGCAACCCGACGAACCTGCGCATCATCGTGCAGCAGGCCACGGTGCCGGTCATCGTCGACGCCGGCGTCGGCACGGCCAGCGACGCCGCCGTCGCCATGGAGCTGGGCGTCGACGGCCTGCTGATGAACACCGCCGTCGCCCAGGCGAAGGACCCGGTCAAGATGGCCCGGGCCATGAAGCTGGCCGCGGAAGCCGGGCGCCTGGCCTTCGAAGCCGGACGTATCGACAGGAAGCTGTACGCCACGGCGTCTTCGCCCCTCCAGGGCATCATCGGCACGTGAGCCGCCCCAGCCCCGCGCCGAGGGTACTGGCGATCAGCCCGCCGCGCCCCGGGGCGTGGGTGGACCAGCTCGACGCGCTGGCGAACGCCGGCGTCGATGGGCTCGTCCTGCGCCTCGTCGGTGCCCCCGACCGCCTCGCCGACGTGCTGGCCCGGGTCGACGGGACCCGGCTGCCGCTGTGGGTCCGCCCGGTCCGTGCCGCCGATGTCGCCCTCGCCCTCGCCGCCGACCTCCCCCTGCACCTTCCCGCGACGGTGCCGGTGCCGCCCGGTGCGACGACCTGGGGACGGAGCTGCCACGGCGCCGCCGCGCTGGCCGACGCCGCGGCCGAGGGCTCCCGCTACGCCCTGCTCTCCCCGGTCTTCTCCCCCGGCAGCAAGCCCGGCGACACCCGCCCGACGCTGGGCGTCGACGGCCTCGCCGCGATGCAGCCGGCCGGCCTGCCCGTCCTGGCGCTGGGCGGCATCGATCCTGCCCGCGCCGCCGCCTGCGTGCGCGCCGGCGCCCACGGCGTCGCAGGCATCGGGGCCTTCTTCGCCGACGCCCACGTCCGCCGGAACGCGGCTCGCGCCCTCGTCGACGCCGTGCGGGGGGCTCTCGCTCGGCCGAGATCCGGCTAGGATGCCGCCCATGCGCGTGCTCCTCGCCCGTCCGCCCCGCCGCGACGCCCGCGACGTCGGCCTCTCCGTGCCGCCGCTTGGCCTCGCCTACGTCGCCGCGTCGCTGCGCGACGCCGGGCACCACGTCGACCTGCTCGACGCCTACGTCCTCGGCCACTCCTGGCGGGACTTCGACGACGCGCTGCGCCACCGCCGTCCCGACGTGCTCGGCCTGTCGACGATGACGCCGGTCCGCGACGTCGCCGCCCGCGCCGCCCGCCTCGCCCGCCCCTACGTCGGCCGCATCGTGCTCGGCGGCCCCCACCCCACCGCCGTCGAGCACGCTGTCTTCGACGAGATCCCCGACCTCGACGCCGCCGTCGCCGGAGAGGGCGAGGACACCGCCGTCGACCTGCTCGCCTGGTGGGCAGCAGGCAGCCCCGGGGCCCCTCCCCCCGGCGTGCTGGCGCCGGGCCAGCCGCTGGTCCCCCGCGTCCCCCGCAGCCCCGTGGAGTCGCTGGCCTGGCCCGCCCGCGACCTCCTCCCCAACCACGCCTACCGCTACCTGTTCGCCACCCGCCCGGGCCTCGCCACAGTCATCACCAGCCGCGGCTGCCCCTTCCGCTGCAGCTTCTGCGACAAGAGCGTCTCCGGCAGCCGCTGGCGCGCCCGGCCGCCTGGCGACGTCGTCGACGAGCTGGCCCACATCGAGCGCGACCTCGGCCTCTCCTTCGTCAACTTCTACGACGACAACTTCACGCTCAGCCGCAAGCGCGTGGTCGGCATCTGCGAGGAGATCCTCCGCCGCGGGCTGCGCCTGCAGTGGAAGTGCGAGGGACGCGTGGACGGCGTCGACGCCGAGCTGCTCGGCCTCATGCGCCGAGCCGGCTGCCAGATGATCGCCTACGGCGTCGAGAGCGGCAACGCCGACACCCTCGCCCTGCTGCGCAAGGACATCACCCTGGAGCAGACCCGGGCGGCGTTCGCGGCGACCCGCGCCGCTGGCCTGCGCAGCCTCGCCTACATCATCCTCGGCGCACCCGGAGAGGGCCCCGCCGCCGTCCAACGGACCATCGACTTCTGCCGCGAGCTGGGTGCCAGCTACGTGCAGTTCTCCACGCTCAGCGCCATGCCGGGCACTCCCTTGTTCGCGGCCCATGCCGACCGGGTCGGCGCGGGCGTCATGAACCCGGTCGACGGCGATCTCGCCCGCCCCACGCTCACGGACCTCCCGCCAGCAGATCTGCAGCGCCTGCTCCGGCAGGCGTGGACCGGCTTCTACCTGCGGCCGCGCCCCATGGCGCGACTGGTGCGCGATGCCTGGCGAAGCGGCTCGGTGGACGAGGCCGCGCGGCTGGGCCGTGCGCTGGGACGCTGGGCCGTCCAGCGGCGGGTCGGCGCGGCCTGACGGCACGGCCTGACGGCGCCACCCGTCAGAAGGTCAGCTCGAAGATCCACTCCTTGACCGCGGCGGTCTCGTCGGCCTGTGGCGCGAGGTCGACGAAGGTCTGGCAGTGGAAGATGGCCTTGTCCCGGTCCCGTCGGGGCCCGTGGTAGATGTCGCACAGGCCGAGGTGGGCGCGGAGGTTGTCGGGGCAGTAGGCCAGCGCGCTGCGGTACTCGGTGATGGCGTCGTCGAAGTCCTGGGCCCCCTGGGCGAGCACGCCGAGGTTGCTGTGGGCCTTGCAGTAGGTGGGGCTCACGCGGAGCACCGACAGCCAGGCGTCGCGGGCACCCTCCGCGTCCCCCAGGGAGGCCGCCACGATGCCGAGGTTGTTCCAGGCGTCGAGCAGGTGCTTGTCGAGGGCCACGGCCTGCTCGTAGGCGGCGCGCGCGTCCTCGAACTCGCCGGCGAAGCGGTGGGCGTCGCCGAGGCCGTACCAGGCTTCGGCCTGCTGCGGGCTGCGGTCGACGGCTTCCTGCCACAGCGCCGTCTCGCTGCTCCACACCTGGTGGCGGCGCAGGGTGAGGCCGCCGAGCAGCAGCGCAAGGACGGCGGCGACGGCGGCGAGACGCCCCGGCCGTCGCAGCGGCACGGTCGCAGCGATGGCCAGCAGCAGCCAGAAGCCCGTCTGGAATGCCCGGTGCTCCGCCATGTTCTCCTTGAGCGGCACGAAGGAGGAGGAGGGCACGAGGAAGAGCGCCGCAGCGAGCAGCGCGAAGCCCGCGGCGGGCACGCGGCGCCCCCAGGCGAAGCCAGCGGCGACGACGAAGAGCCAGCCGCCGGAGACCACCACGCTGCGCACGGCCCCGGGGACGGCGTCGGGGAGGTGGTGGAAGATCGTCTGCCCGACCGGCAGCAGCCAGAGCTGCAGGTAGCGCAGCCAGGCTTCGGCCTGGGTGAGGAGCTGGACCGGCAGCGCGCGATCGACCTCACGCGGCAGGAAGCTGGCGGCGTGCTGCAGCCGCAACCAGACAGCGAACGCGATGAGCAGGCCGTAGGGCAGGTACCATGCCCAGCGGACAGCGCGCAGGTGCGAGCGCAGCCCGCCCGTGCCGCCCGGGGCGAGAAGCAGCTCCATGCCGAAGGCCACGGCCGGCACCATGGCGCCGACCTCCTTGGTCGACACCGCCAGCAGGAAGAACAGCAGCGACAGCAGCCTCCACCAGCCGGCCTCGACCCGGTGGCCGGGCCCGCGGGGCAGGGACAGCGCCCGCGCCCAGGCCCACAGCGACAGCCAGCTCCCCAGCGCGCAGAGGCTCTCGGAGCGCCCGGTGATGTAGGTCAGGCCCTCCGTCGCCATGGGGTGGAGCGCCCACAGGCCGGCCACCACCAGGGCGCGGGCCAGCGGCCGACCGATGCCGGCGAGGCGCAGCACGGCGTCGGCCAGGAGCAGGCCGGCACCGAGCGCCCCGACGCCGATGGCCAGGTTGGTCCAGTGGTAGCCCCGCGGGGCGAGGCCGTGGCGCGCGAAGTCCGCCGCGTAGCTGAACACCAGCAGCGGCCGGGACAGGTTGTAGGTGGCGATGGCACGCCACTGATCGAGGTCGCGGATGGTGCCGTTGCCGACCACCTCGATCTTGTCGTCGTAGACGAAGGGGCTGTCGAGGACCGGCAGATACAGCAGCACCAGCACCAGCCCGAGCAGCAGGAAGCCGAAGCGACGGGCGAGGGTGTCGCTCACGAGGCGGTTCCGGCGGCTTGGGCGACCACGTCGGCG
This sequence comes from uncultured Enterobacterales bacterium, assembly GCA_964599085.1. Lineage (GTDB taxonomy): Bacteria > Myxococcota_A > UBA796 > UBA796 > UBA2385 > J125. Next base: position 39,388 of record CAZRFD010000023.1, read on the forward strand.
TAGAGCTCCTGGTGACGGGCCGCCACCCGGTCGAAGCCCAGGTGCTCGCGGATGTAGCGGCGTCCACGCTCCACCATCGCACGCGCGGCGACACGGTCGGCGCAGAGGGTGCGGATCCGGGCTCGCAGCCCCTCGACGTCACCGTGCCGCACGAGCAGGCCGGCACCGGCTTCGGCGATCAGCTCTCCGCAGCCGCAGTCGTCACCGACGACGACGGGGGCGCCGCACAGCAGCCCCTCGAAGGGCACCAGTCCGAAGACCTCGTCGGTGGAGGGGTAGACCAGGACGTCAGCGTCGGCGAGCAGGGCGAGGCGCTCGCGACCCTCGAGCAGCCCGGTGAACACGACGTGCCCGTCGGCGCGCGCGCGAGCGAGCTGCAGCGCCCCCATGTCGTTGCCGGCGACGACCAGGCGCACGGCCCCCATGGCGCCGCCGGAGAAGGCCTGCACGAGGTGTTCGACCCCCTTGCGGGGCGAGAGCTGCCCCAGGTAGGCGACAACGGGCGCATCGCCGAGGCCGAAGGCGTCCCGGAAGGCGCCCGGCAGGGGCAGCGGGTCGAACTCGCCGAGGTCGAGGCCGTTGGGGATCCGGACGACACGGTCCGCCGGGATGCCGGCCTGGACGTGCCCGGCGGCGTCCGCGGCGCTGACCGCCACGCAGCGCGCGGCTCCCCGAGGGATGGGGCCAGAGATCAGCAGGTCCCAGGCCAGCTTGATGAGCTGCTTGCGCTCGTGGCGCAGCAGGGTGCCGTTGGCGGTCATCACGTAGGGGATGCCACGCCGCTGGGTGAAGGCCACCGCGAGGTTGTTGAGGAGGTGGCGGTGGCCGTGGAGGTGGACCACGTCGACCGGACCGAGCGCGTCGAGCACAGCGGGCCCCCCAACCGGCACGAAGAGCTGCTGGCCGTAGGCAAGGCGGTTGCTGAGGTTCTTCAGCGTCAGCACCCGCACGCCCTCGTGCTCGCGATCCGGCCCGACGGGCGCCCGGCGCCGCGCGTCGAAGGCGTCCGTCGTCAACACCGTGACCTGCACCCCGCGCGCGACCAGGGCCCGCGACAGGCCGTCAACGATGCGCGGGATCCCGCCGAAGGCCCAGCTTGGCGGGAAGTAGGGGGTGACCTGGAGGACGTGCACGCGACGGGCTCGGCGGCGAGATGGCGCCCCCACCTAGCCCGTCGCGGCCTCGGCGGGCCCGCGCGTCCGCATCGCGGCCTTCGCGCGTCGGACGGCCTACTCCTCCCACTCCGGGGCGCCCGGCACCATGGAGTAGTTGACGGTGCCGGTATCCCCCAACGTCCCGTCGAAGCTCCCCACGACCACCCAGGTGCCGTCGGGGTTGCGCACCAGCATCGCGTCGCTGACCTCGGTGCCCCGGCTGCTGGTCGCCGTGGTCGCGTAGCCGACGGTGCGGCTGTACGTCGTGGACGCGTCGTGGCCGACCGCCGCGCAGGCGCTGCCCGTGCCGGCTGCGTAGTAGACCGTCAGCTCCCAGACGAGGTCGCAGTCGGTGCAGTCGTGGCTGGCGGAGAGCTCGCCGTAGGTCGACCCCGATGCGGTGCAGGACGGCGCCGTGGGATCGCCCCAGAACGCTTCCTCGCCCCCATCCCACGAGTAGTCGACGAGCCCGTTGGTGTTGTAGCCGCTGCGGTAGACCGTGAGCCCGGTCCCCGACCCGCCGTCGCCTCCTGACCCACCGTCGCCGCCACCGCCACCGTCACCCGGGAAGCCGCCGCCGTCGCCGCCCCCGCCGCCGTCACCGGGGAAGCCACCGCCGTCGCCGCCCCCGCCGCCGTCACCGGGGAAGCCGCCGTCGCCGCCGCCGCCGTCCGTGGTTCCGCCGTCGGTCGTGCCGCCGTCGGTCGTACCGCCGTCCGTCGTGCCGCCGTCGGTCGTGCCGCCATCCACGGCGCTCCCGTCGTCGGCGTAGCCGCCGTCGGTGGAGCCGCCGGCGCCGGAGTCCGACCCCTTGTCGCCACAGGCCGCACCCATCGCCAGCACGAGCCCCATCACGAGTGTCGTCGCGGTCATCATGTCCTCCTTCTCCCGACCCGAGGGGAGAGTCCGGCGACGATAGCCCGGTCCCGGGCGACCCGCGCCACCATGCCGTCGCCCCCGATTGACGCCACCGGCAGGCACCGATACGGTGGCCGCCGCCGCGCAGCCCGAGGACCAGCCCATGCGCTCGCTGTCTATTACCTTCCCCCGCCCGCTTCGGGCCGCCCTGGCCGTCGCCCTCGCCGCGACCGCCGGCACCGGCTGTGGTCCCAACTGCTACGACACCTGCAACAAGCTCTACGGATCCGGCAGCCGCGACGGCGAAGCCTGCGGCTTCACCAGCCCCGGCCAGACGGAATCCGAGCTGCTCGATACCTGCGTCGATGAATGCCAGTCGGCCCTGAACACGCCGGGCGAAGTCGGCGACTACGACCCCTACGTCAAGCAGCCCGGCGACGCCGCCATCACGCTCGACACCGATCGCCAGGCCGCGCTGTGGATGGACTGCATCGACGAGACAGCCTGCAACAAGCTCGAAGAGGGCTACTGCGCCCCCGTGTGGTAGCCGACGGTCCCACCTTGACTCGCTTCCTCCTCCCCTCCCTGCTGCTGTCGCTGCCCCTGGCCGCCGCCTGCGAACCCACCTGCAAGGCGACCTGCGACAAGCTCGTGTCCTGCGAAGAGATCGACAGCCCCCGCCAGGCGGTCGTCGACTGCCAGACGAGCTGCGAGATCCAGCAGAACCTCTACGACACCTGGGACGACCAGCTCTCGCGCGACGCGATGGCCGATCTCAAGCACTGCATCGTGTCGGAGGAGTGCGCCGCCATCGACGACGGCGTCTGCTACGACGCCGACCTGTACATCTGGTGAGCGCGACCGGCCAGACACCGCCCCCGGGGCGTCGCAAGCGCCTGCTCTTCCTGCACACCGGCGGCACCCTGTCCATGGTCCGCCGGACCGCCCCCGGTCCGCTCGAGCCAGAGCTCTACGACCACTACCTGCTGCCGTATGTGCGCGGGCTCGAAGACCTCGCCCACATCGACGGCCGCGCCATCGCCTCGCTCGACAGCAGCGACATGCGGCCCGACGTCTGGGAAGCCATCGCCCGCCAGGTCGCGCAGGATCGGACGGACTACGACGGCTTCGTCGTGCTGCACGGCACCGACACCATGTCGTACACGGCCACCGCGCTCAGCCTGATGCTGCAGGGTCTGGACCGCCCGGTCGTCCTCACCGGCAGCCAGCGGCCGATCGCCGAGCTGCGCTCGGACGCCCGGGTCAACGTCGTCCACTCCGCGATGTGCGCCCTGCGCGACATCCCGGAAGTGGGCCTGTACTTCGGCGACGCTCTCTTCCGCGGCAACCGCACGACGAAGGCCAGCATCACCGCCTACGACGCCTTCGCCTCGCCCAATTTCCCGCCCCTGCTGCGGGCCGGCGTCGACATCACGCCCGACGCCGCCCCGCTGTCGCCCGGCGGCCTCTTCCGCCTGGTCCCCGGCTTCGACCAGCGGGTGGCGGCCCTGCACATGGTCCCCGGCGCCCCCCCCCGCACGCTGGACGCGATGGTCGACATCGGCATGCGCGCGGTCGTGCTGGTGACCTTCGGAGAGGGCAACATCCCGCTGGCAGAGTGGCCCACGGCCATCCGCCGGGCCGTCGACCAGGGCATCGCCGTGGTCATCGTCAGCCAGTGCATGACCGGCAGCGCGCGGCCGGGACGCTACCGTGGCAGCCTCGCCGCCGTCGACGCCGGTGCCATCTTCGGCGGCGACCTCACGCGCGAAGCCGCCATCGTCAAGACGATGTGGCTGCTCGCCCAGGGCGTGGCACCGGCCGAGCTGGCCGACCACCTCGTCCAGCCGGTCGCCGGGGAGTGCACCCCCTCCGAGTTCCTGCCGGCGGTGGGCTGATCGCGGGTCCATCCGCAAAGCTACATGTTCAGGCGCAGCAGCACGTCGCGATCGTCCATCAGTTGCTGATCGGTCAGCGCGAGCACCTGGGCGATGCGCTCGTCGATCTTCGCCACCCTCTCCGCGTCGCCACAGCCTTCCGCTGCCTTCCGACGTTCGCGCAGGTTGGCCAGCACCCGGTCCCGGTCCTCGTGGCGGTGGGCGAGGTGGGCGACCAGCGCGTCGCGGAGTCGGCTCGTGGTCTCATCGACCCGGTCCAGGAACGAAGCAGCCTTCGACAGGAGCGTGCGGGCATCGCGGAGGGCGATCTCGAGCGTGTGTTCGGCGTCCCAGGCGTCCTCCGCCCACGCGCTGGCCTCTTCCTCATCGGGCCAGGTCCCGTTGCCGCCGGGCTCTCTCCCGATCTTGGGATCAGGCGGCTCGTGCACCAGCAGGTCGTCGATGCGGCGGGCGAGGTCGACCGGCAGCGTCACGTCCGGACGGGTCCGGTACTCCCACAGCAGCGCGCGGGCTTCGGACAGCTCGCGGCGCAGCCTCCAGGCTTCGCGGGCGGAGCTGCAGCCCGCGTCGACTGGGGATGGCGGATTGCGCATGGTCCCCTCAGGCCGGCACGATCCGCTGGCCCTGCACCGTCCAGCCATGGGGCGGGTGATCGGCGACTTCGTCCGCGTGGCTGCCCAGGGGCCAGCCTCGCTGGTGGAAGCTCTCGGCGATGCGGACCTTCATGCGGTTGCTGTCTTCTTCGACGTCGGCGAGGACGGTGGCCAGCAGCTCGCGCATGTCTTCGTCGGCATCCTGCGCGAGCAGGGCGTCGCAGGCGGCGTAGCGGACGCCCTCGTCGAAGTCGCGGAGCGCCGCCTTGACCCCGTCGGCGATGCGCGCATCCCGGAAGTCGGCGAGGTGGATGAGGATCTGGCGCTTCTTCTCGGGCTTGAAGGGGTCGTCTTCCTTGCCGAGCATCTCCAGGAGCAGCGAGACCGCCGCGTCGGGCCCCTCGAAGTGCTCGATGAGGCGCAGGGGCTGGGCGAAGGCGTCGTTGCCGCGCGCCCACTCCTTGACCGGCTCGACCACGTCGGCTCCGAGATCCACCAGCAGCCGGTAGACCATCTCCTTCTCGGCGGCGTCCTTCATGCCCTGCTCGTAGCGGACGGTGAAGCGGTTGAGCAGCGCGACGATGGCTTCATGGGTGCCGTTCTCGGCCAGCCACTGCGCGCTCATCTCCCGGTCTTCGGCCTGGGCGTTGAGGTTGACCATGCGCTTGGCGTGGCGCCTGAGCTGGGCGTCCTCGCCGCCGAACAGGAAGTCGAAGATGCCCATGAAACCGTCCTCCGGAAGAAGCGGCGCAAGCTAATCGCCGCAGTCTCCACGGCAACCCCAGGCGACGCCCGTCCACGCCGCCAGGGCGAGGTCCGCGGCCGCCGGGGACAGCCCGACTCCGGCCTGTGCGCCCACCAGCAGCCGTCCCTGGCGCTCGACGGAGAGGGTCAGGTCGGTGCGTCCGGGGTTGCGCGAGCTGGCGATGGCCCCGCCCCCGCGCAGGTCGAGGTCCACCGCGCCCAAGGTCGCGCCGGCGGTCAGCCAGAGCAACGGCAGGTCGTCCTGCGCCCCGTCGAGGAGCGGGTTCCCGATGATGCCAATCCCGCCCATGCCGAACAGCCGCCACCGCTCCCCCCGGTGCCCGAACGCGACCAGCAGGTCGACATCGGCTTCGCCGGTGTCGGCCGAGTCGCGTGCCGCGGGCTGCAGCGGCACCGACGCGCGCCAGCCGGCCTGCAGCGACAGCGCCGACTCCCGAGCGGGCGCCAGCTCGACCCGGCTGCGCAGCGTGACGCGCCCCGGCTCTGGGACGGTGCGACCCAGGGCGGTCCAGGAGGCGCCTCCGCGCCACGACAGGCCGAGCGCGACGCGATCCGCGGGCTGCCAGCCCACATCGACGAACCCGCTGATCAGATCGCGCGAAGACGCACGAAAGAGCGGGACCTCCCCTTGCTTCCAGGCCACCCCCCCACGCGCCCGCACATCCTGCGCTGCGACCTCCCCCACGCCCAGGGCATCCACGGTCGCAGCCCGTCCGAACCGCGGAAGCACTACGATCAAGCCCAGGACACAGGCGATGCCATCGCGTCTGGCCACCGGCGATGCCCTCCAGGTCGTTGACGATCGGCTAACATGCACCCTACACTCGCCGCCCAAGGGACCGATGCGCCCGGGCTCCGGCCGCAACCGGCCAGCGCCCGTCGGGTCCCGCTGGAGTCCCCGATGACGCCGACCGCCCGAACCGCAGCCACGGCCCTGGCGGCCCTCGCCCTCGTCGCCTGCCGCACGGAAAAGACCGACGCCGTCGACACGGCCTCGGAGTGCTCGGTCGCCGTGCCCCACGCCGGCGCCGACCTGTCGCGCACGCTGGGGACGACCATCAGCCTCGACGGCAGCGCCAGCGAGATCTGCCAGCGCTACGTCGACGCCGGCACCGCCAGCTTCGCCTGGAGCTTCGAGCGGGTGCCCGTGGACTCGCGCCTCGAAGAAGCCGACTTCTCGCTGGCGTCGGGTGCAGACGCGGTCACGACCTCCTTCACGCCCGACGTGGCGGGCGACTACATCGTCGGCCTGACGATCACCGACCCCTCGGGCACCAGCAACACCGATCTCGTCGTCATCACCATCGCCGCCGACGACGCCATCCCCATGGCCGACTGTGGCGACGATCAGCGGGTCCACGTCGGAGAGCGCGCCGAATTCGACGGCAGCGCCTCCTACGACCCGGAGGGCGCCGAGCTGGCCTATAGCTGGACGCTGTCGACCAGCCCGGACTGCTCGTCACTGTCGACCGAAGACCTGTACAACTCCAACCAGGCCGCCACCTCCGTCGTCCCCGACTGCGAGGGCATCTACCTGCTCTCGCTGGTCGTCTCCGACGGCGCGCAGTGGTCGGACCCGGCGTGGTGCACGCTCGACGCCAGCGATGGCAACCGCCTGCCGGAAGCCGACGCCGGCGACAGCTCCGAGCTGCCCTACTGCACCGACAACCCGCTGCAGCTCGACGGCTGGGGCAGCTACGACCTCGACGACGACCCGCTCACCTACCTGTGGACCGTCGTCAGCGTCCCGCGGACCTCGTCGGTCACCGACGACAGCATCAGCGACCCGACCGCCCCCGACCCGTTGGTCACCTGGGACGTACCGGGCGTCTACAGCTTCGAGCTGCAGGTCCACGACGGCACGGTGTGGTCGGCGCCCGACCTCGTGACCTACACCATCGCGGCCTCCGACACGAACAAGCCGCCGGTGGCAAACGCCGGCTCCGACATCTCCATCTCGGCCGTCGCCTCCTGCGTGTCCTCCTCCTACGTGTGGACCTGCAGCGACTGCCCCGACGCCACCGGCACGCTCGACGGATCCTCGACCGATGATCCCGACGGCGACCCGCTCAGCTACCAGTGGTACGACCCGACGGGTGCGCTCGAGTTCTCGAACGACCGCTCGGTCGTGACCGATGTCCTCATCACCCCGGTCCCGGCGGAGTACGGCGTCGACACGGACTTCGAGATCGAAGCCTTCCTGGACGTGCGGGACTGCGCCGAGCTGGACACGGACTCGGCCATCGTCACCTACACCTGCACCGGCGAGTACCTCGGCGAGTAGGCGCAGCGCGCCTTCTGCCACTCCGGCCCCTGGAGCGTCCCCATGGCAGCCAGCCCAGCACTCCTTCTCCTCGCCGGCAGCGCGATGCTCGCCTGCACGGACAAGGGGGGCAGCAGCGACTCCGACACGCCCGTGAACCACGCTCCGGTGGCCGACGCGGGCACCGATGTCTCCGGCGACGGGACGACTCGGGTGGGGCTCGACGGCGCCCACTCCTACGACCCCGACGGCGACCCGATCGTGTGGCACTGGAGCTTCGACACCGTCCCCGCTGGCTCCAGCATCGACACGCTCGAAGCGCCGTTCACGAACAACGACTCGGTCGACGGTGCGTCGACCAGCTTCCTGCCCGACGCTTCGGGCACCTACGTCATCAAGCTGGTGGTCGAAGACACCAACGGAGCCAGCTCGTCGCCGGACTACGTGATCGTCACCATCGAGGGTGGAGAGGTGCCGGTGGCCAACGCCGGCCCCGACCAGACGGGCGGCGTCGGCGACGAGATCAAGCTGGACGGCTCGCTCTCCTACGACCCGCTCGGACGCGACCTGACCTACCACTGGGATCTCGTCGGCAAGCCCGAAGCCAGCACGCTGGACACGCTGACCGGCACCTCCACGGCGACGCCGCAGTTCGTCGCCGACGCCGGCGGCGTCTTCGTCGCCACGCTGACGGTGAACAACGGCTTCTACGACTCGGCCGGCGACGCCGTCTACGTCTACATCTCGACGGGTGACCCGGCGGCGCCCACCGCCATCGCCGGCGAAGACATCACCGACGCCCAGGACTGCATGGACCTGACCGTCGACGGCTCGGTCTCCTTCGACCCCAACGGCGACCCGCTGGAGTACCTGTGGTCGCTGCAGACCAAGCCCGAAGGCTCGGCGACCAACAACTACAGCTTCGCCGACCGCAACGCGGCGGTGACGACCTTCTACCCCGACGTCAGCGGCACCTACGAATTCTCGCTGGCCGTCAACGATGGCTCGGAGTGGTCGGATCCCGACATCGTCGCGGCGACGGTGGCGGAACGCTGGGCGAACACCGAACCGCAGGTAGATGCCGGCGACGACATCGAAGTCAACGCCGGCAACGCCTACTGCAGCGAAGCGCCGTACTCCACGTGGGAGTGCGGTACCTGCGGTCCGGTGACGGTGGCGATCGGCAGCGACGCCTCCATCGTCGACATCGAGGGTGATCCCTACGTCATCGAGTGGACCGCGCTCGAGGGCAACGTCGAGTTCACCGGCCCCACCGATGAGATCGCCAGCTCGGTCTACCTGCAGGGGGCCCAGCCCTCCGAACCCGACGTGTGCGACTACACCGAATTCCTGCTGTGGCTGGGCGCCACCGACTGTCCCCAGGACGAGGGTGGTGACACGCTCACCATCAAGGTGAAGTGCTGCGGCGAGCTGTACTCCACCGACAGCGGGCGCTGAAGACCGGGGGCGCGCTGACAGCGCTGTGCGCGCTGCTCGGCGCCGCGCGGCCGGCTGCAGCGACGCTGGGCAGCCCGGGCGTGGCCGTGCCGGTGCCCGGGTTCTCGCGGCCCTGTGCGGATTCGCGCTTCCCGGCGCTGGCCGGCCCGTGGATCGTCGGCTGCGGCAGCGACGGGAGGGTCGACCGGGCCCTCTCCATCACCAGCGGGCAGGAACTGGAGCTGCCGGTGCGCTTCGTGTCGCCGGGCCTCGGCGAGGGGCTGGTGGTCGGCGTCGGGCGCGAAGCGGCGATTGTCCGCCTGACGCAGAGCGGGGCCGAGCGCTTGGACCTGCCGGTGGTGCGGGGCACGCCGACGGCTCCGCCGGTGACCGACGGCCAGCGGGTGGCGATGACCCAGGCGGGCAGCGTGTCGGCGTGGCCACTCGGCGACCGCAGCATGACGCTGCGGCCCGCCCACCCGGCGGGCTGGTACCCACCCGCTCTCGCCGGTTCCCGGCTGGCCTGGGTCGAGGAGGAGGCCAGGGGCCAGCTCGCGGTGTGGTGGCTCGACCTCGACGACCGGCAGCCGACGGGGGAGCGCCTGGCGGCGCACGCCTCGCACGTGGTCGGCAGCGCGATGGCGCTGGCCTGGGTTGATGACGAGCAGGTCGTGGTCCTGGACCTGGAGGAGCAGCGGCAGACCCGCTACGGCCGGCACACCGGCTTCTCCGCGGCGCCATCGATCTGGCGGGACGTGGTGTGCTGGGAGGAGCGGCCGACGCACCCACCAGCCTCCGAGGGCGACGGCGTGGACATCGAGTGCAGCGACGGCCTCGCGGCCGCAGGACCCAGACACCAGCGGTGGCCCTCCCGCTACGGCCCGTGGCTGCTCTACCGGCAGGACGGCGCGCTGTGGCTGGCCACGGCACCTGCGGAAGCGAACGCCAGCGAGGCACCGCCAGCCGGGGAGGGCGCCGATGGGTCGCGCTGAGCGGGCGCTGCTGGCGACCACCGCGCTGCTGACCGCGGGCGCCTTCCTGGCGATGGTGCCCGGCGGGCCTGAGCCCGCGTGGTTCGTCAGCCAGGCGCGAGCGGTCACCGCTGCCACCGTCTGCCTCATGGGCGTCGTCGGTGCTGGCGCCGCCATCCTCTCCCGCGTCGACCCCGGCCTGCTCGACGACGGGCGGGCGCTGCTGCACGCCGCCACCTGGGGCCTCGCGGCCTGGGGGCTGCTGGCGTCGGCGCTGGCCTTCCTCGGCCTGCTCCAAGCCGGCGTCGCGGTACTCCTGCCGCTGCTGCTCTGCCTCTCCTGGCTGACACGCCCGCGCCTGGCCCTGCCCCGCCCCCCCGCCGCCGGCGCGCTCCTCGCCGCGGTCGTCGTCGTGCCGGCCCTCGTCACGGTGCTGGCGCCAGCCGTCGACACCGACGAGCTCTACCAGCACCTCGCCCTGTCGCAGGACCTGCTGCGCACGGGCGGGCTCCAGGGTGGTCTGCTGCACCCCGACGGCAGCCGTCCCATGCTGCTGCACGCCGCCTACGCCAGCGCCATGGCGCTGGGTGGCCAGGGCTGCGTGCGGCTGCTGCACCTGCTGCTCGGACTGCTCGCCCTCGACGGCGTCCGGGCCATGGGCGCGTCCCTGCTGGGTCCCCGCGGCGGGTGGGCGCCGCTGCTGCTGCTGGGCTCGTGGACCGTCGTGCAGCCCCTCGGCGTCGCGGGCAGCGACCTGCCGACCATGCTCGCCGTCACCGCCGCCCTGGACGCGGCCCTGCGCGGCCGCGGTGTCGCGCTGGCGCTCGCCGCCGGGCTGGCGCTGAACCTCAAGTACACCGCCGCCGGTGCGCTGGCGGGCACCTTCCTGGTGGCGAAGCTGCCCTGGCGGTGGCGCGTCGCCGCCGGCATCGCGGCCCTGGCGTCGCTGTCGCCCTGGTGGCTGCGCAACCTCGCCGAGGGGCTGCACCCCCTCTTCCCCTTCGCCGGCTGGGACCCGGCACCGGTGCACGCGGGTGCGCCGGGCGCGGCGGACATGCCCTTCCAGTACCTCGACAAGTACGGGGCCGGCCGCGACCCGCTCAACATCCTGCTCCTTCCGATCAACGCCGTCCTGACCGCGCGTCCGGAGTCCTTCCGCTTCCTCGGCCGGCTCCACCCCCTGTTCCTCGCCCTGGCACCGACCGCCCTGCTGGCGCTGCGGGCGCCCGACCGCGGCCCGCTGTCCCGACGGCTGCTCGTCGTCGCCCTCGTCGGATCGGTGGCCTGGGCCCTGGGCCCCCACTGGCTACGCTACCTGATGCCCGCGCTGCCTGCGCTGTCCCTGTGGCTCGCCACCGGCGCGCCGGAGGGTCCCGGGCTGGCGCGCCTCGCGGTGGGGCTGTGCCTCGTGGCCGGCCTGCCGGCCAACTGGTCGCCGTTGTGGGTCGCCGCGGCCGACGCCCTGCCGGCCGCAACCGGCCGGGAGGCCGCTGTACACTACGTCGAGCGCAAGCACCCGCCGGCCCGCGCCATCGCCTGGGCCAACCAGCACCTCCCCGACGACGCCGTCGTCGCCTTGCTCTTCGACTGGTCCCGGGCCCTGGTCGACCGCCCGGTCCTGCTCGGCAGCGTCGAGGACCACGTCCCCGTCCGCCACTGGCTGCTGACCCGCGGCGACCATGCGCTCACCGACCTCGCGGTCGCTGGCGCCACCCACCTCGTCGTCACCCGCCAGCGCTTCCTGCCCTCGACCTACCCCTTCCTCAGCGACGCCGAGCGGGCCCGCGATCTCGACGCCCCCGTCACCCTCCTCGACGAGCTGCTGCTGCGGCAGGCGACGCTGCTGCACCAGGACGGGCAGACGTCCATCTACAAGCTACGAGCACGTGAAGCATCGACCTCGCATCCTGTTCCTTGACCGCTCCGCCGGACCCCGATAAGCGTCCGACGCTCCGGGGGACGCCGCTGGCGTCTCCCCTTCTCATCGCAGAAGACCCCGTGCAGCCTCCCCGGCGCACGGTCCCCACGCGGAAGTGGCGGAATTGGTAGACGCGCCAGGTTCAGGACCTGGTGGGCAATACGCCCATGGGGGTTCGATTCCCCCCTTCCGCACCATCTTCGACGGCCGCCCTCGTTTCTCGGGGGCGGCCGTCCTGCTTTCGGGAGCAAGCCATGGCGCGCCGCATCGTCTACGCCGGCCGGATCGTGAACCTCGGCATCGAAGACGCCCACCTCCCCGACGGGCGGGTGGTCGAGCTGGAGGTGATCCGCCACCCGGGGGCGGCGGCGGTGGTGCCCCTGCACGACGACGGCACGGTCACGCTGGTGCACCAGTACCGCCACGCCGGCGGTGGCATGCACTACGAGGTGCCCGCCGGCGTGCTGGAGCCGGGGGAGGCGCCCGACGCCTGTGCCCGCCGCGAGCTGTCCGAGGAGGTGCAGCTCCAGGCCGCCGAGCTGCTACCGCTGACCGCCATCCACACGACGCCGGGCTTCACCGACGAGCGGATCCACCTGTTCGTGGCCCGCGGCCTCAGCCCGACGGAGGACCAGCCCGAAGACGACGAGTACATCGAGGTCGTGCGCATGCCCCTGGCCGACGCCCTGGCGATGACCGCCGACGGCCGCATCACCGACGGCAAGACCATCTGCGCCCTGCACCTCGCCGCGACACGGATGTCGTGATCTGCGGGCGCGACCCGCGCCCGATCCCGACGGCTGCGACGACAACCCGCATGGTCAGCCCATGTCTGTAGTGGGCATGTTCCTTGCTGCACATGCCTGCACCGACCGCTGGTCCCAGCCGGTCGTCCCTCCCAGGTGGAGCCCTCCATGAGTCACGCGATCCCACTCCTGGCCCTGCTGCTGGCCGGCTGTTCCGCCGACAGCCTGTTTGTTGCCGACGAGGCCGGAGACTCCGCAGATGGCGCCTACGCCGACGAGGGCGCCGCCGACGGAGGCTCGGCCGACTACGGTGCGGCCGACGGCGGCAGCAGCGACGGCTACGGCTCCGAGACCGAGGACAGCTTCTTCTCGCTGGCACCGGCGACCACCTTCGCCTACGTCTTCGTCGCCAACCCCGACCGCGACACCGTCACCCGGGTCAGCGTGCCCAGCCTCGAGGTGATCACGACCGAGGTCGGTCACCACCCCATCGCGGTCGAGACCACCAGCGACTACACCAAGGCCGTCACCTTCAACGAGGGCGACGACACCGTCAGCATCATCGACGCCGACACGCTGGCCGTGACCGAGGTCGCCGTCCGGGCCGACTTCAACACCATGTCCATGTCCCCCGATGGCCGCTGGGTGATGTGCTGGTACGACGAAGACGCCGCCGACCAGGGCACCGACGACGGCGGCGTGCAGTCCTACAACGAGGTCAGCTTCGTCGACACCGAGAACCTCGAGCACACCCCGCTGGTCGTCGGCTTCAACCCGCGCCAGGTCCAGTTCACGGAAGACAGTGGCACCGCCGTCGTGGTCAGCGACGCCTACATCGCCGTCATCGATCTGACGGCCGACACACTGGAGCCCGACCGCATCGCCCTGACCGACGACCTCGTCGACCCACCGACGGCCGAGGAGGTCCTGCTGGCCCCCGATGGCAGCTACGCCTTCGTGCGTCAATTCGGCGCCACCGAACTCGTCGTCGTCGACCTGGCCAGCGGTGACGTCGGCCAGGTCTCCGTCGGCGACAACCCCACCGACCTCGACATCACGCCCGACGGCCGCCAGGCCATCGCGGTCGCTCGGGGCAGCAGCGAGCTGTGGCTGTACGACATGGCCGACCCCTACGCGACCCCCGACGTCGTCGACATGCCGACCGAGGAGGTCTTCGGCAGCCTGCTGATGAGCCCCGACGGCTCCCGCGGCCTGCTCTACAGCACGGCCACCGGTGCGGCCCGCTACGCAAGCTGGGAGCTGTTCGGCAACAGCATCACCGTCCGCGAGCTGGTCAAGCCCGTCGCCAGCATGGGGGTCAGCCCCACCGGCGAGACCGCGCTGGTCTTCCACCCAGAGACCAACGGCACCGACATCGACAGCAGCTCACCCTTCTACGACGAGTACGCGCTGACGATGATCGACATGACCGACGACTTCTTCAGCAACCCCCTGCGCCTGCCCGCCGAAGCCATCGGCTACTCCCACAGCAGCGACGGCACGCGGGGCTACTTCATCATGGACGGCTTCCCCGCGCTCGAGGTCCTGCACTACACCGACCTGCTCTACGACGAGGTCGACCTGCCGAGCAACCCCGTCCACGTCGGCGTGCTGCCCGAGTCCCGGCTGGCCTGGGTCAGCGAGGAACACGATCTCGGCCGCATGAGCTTCTACGATCCCGACACCGAGATCCTGCAGACCATCACCGGCTTCGAGCTGAACTCCGGCATCGAGCACTGAGCAGATCCACGGAACAGAGGCAGACATGACACGCACCACAAAGCTCCTCCCGCTGCTGCTCGCCCTCCCCGCCGGGCTGGCCGCCTGCGACCCCTTCGGCAATCTCCCCGACGACGGCTGGTACTGGATGGCCGGCCCGCTGTGGGACGCCGAGGGCGCCGTCGCCGCAGAAGACGGCGTCTACATCTCCCTGCCGGCCGCCGGCGAGCTGGTCCGGGTCAGCGCCGGTGGCGCGACCAGCGCGGTCGATCTGACCGGCGCCAGCCCCGTGCGGCTGCAGCAGATGCCCGACGGCACCGGCGTGGTCGTCTTCGACCGCTGGCCGGTCTGCGCCGACCCCGACCCCAAGGTCGACACCGTGGACGAGTGCCGGGACGAGGACCTCAGCTACAGCTACGAGCTGTCCCTCGTCCAGGGCGGCGCCGTCAGCTTCGCCGACCAGGTCCCCTCCCACCTCAACAAGCTGAGCTTCTCGCCCGACGGCACGGTCGCCGTGGCCTACCTCGACTACGCCAGCGCCGGCGACATCCCGCTGGATGGGGTCGTCGACCTCACCCAGGTCGCCTTCATCGACCTGACCGGGGTCAACCCGGCCACGTCGGTCAGCGTGGGCTTCAACGCCGACAACGTGCTGTTCTCGCGGGACGGCTCGCGGGCGGTCGTGCTCAGCAACAGCCAGGTCTCGGTCATCGACCTCGACAGCTTCGAGGTCACCGTCACCTACCCGCTGACCCTGGACCCCGATCAGAGCGTCGACCCCAGCGGGGCGGCCATCACCCCCGACGGTCGCTATGCGCTCATCACCGTCGCCGGCTCGGCCGATCTGTACAAGCTCGACCTCGACATCGAGAGCATCGACATCCTGAGCCTGGACGCCCCCCCCTCCACCCTGTCGATCAACGACGACGCCGACCGCTCGGTGATCGTGTACGGTTCGACCGCCCAGGCCGACGTGCTGGAGCACAGCTACTTCGAGTGGGACAGCGTCCCGCTGGACGAACCCTGCACCGACGCCCTGCAGGGCGACGGCTTCGCCGTGCTCTACAACGACGTCTCCAGCACCCACGACGTCTACAAGCTGCCCTACGACACGCTGGAGCCGGTCGAATTCGTCATGGGCAACCCCGTCGACGCCATGCAGCTCACCGACAGCCAGCGCTACGCCGTCGCGACCCTGCGACCCGAGAGCGGCGGCAACGGCAGCGGCAGCCTCGAAGACTACCAGGACGAGCACTGGGGCCTCGCCGTCATCGACCTGCTCGATGACTCCGACGTCAGCCTGGTCCTGGAGACCGAACCCGTCGGCCTGGCCCTGGTCGAGAGTGACGCCGGCGCCTACGCCCTGGTCCTGCTCCAGGGCCGCGACGAGGTGCTGCAGCTCGACCTGTCGCAGCCCTCGGTGCCGACCGCCCTGCCGCTGGAGGCACCGCCGATGTCGATCGGCGCCATGCCCGACGGCAGCTTCTTCATCACCCACGACTCGGCGCTGGGGCTGATCAGCTTCCTCGACCCGGCCACCGGCGCCATCACCACCGCCGCCGGCTTCGGGGCCACCGACCTGCAGGCCGACGCCACCCTCCCCCGCCGCGACCAGGAGAACTGATCATGCTCTCCCTCCTCACCCTGATGGCAGCGCTGTCCAGTCCCGGTCGGGCGGCCGACAACGAGATCTCCGTCGAGCTGGGCAGCTTCGGCACCAGCGACGACCGCTTCGACCTGGTCCACGACCGGGGCCAGCTCGGTACCTGGGGCGTCCGCGGCGGGATCGGCCTGTCCGAGCACCTGGGCGTCGTGGCCGGCTGGCACCACACCGCCACCGGCAACCAGGTCGAGGTCGAGTCCACGTTCGACGAGACCGTGTCGTATGACGGGGAGTACCTCTACCAGAACTTCCAGGCCGCCTACCGGGGCAACCACTTCCTGGTCGGTCCCAAGGTCGACACGGCCGTCTGGGGCTGGTTCCACCCCTACGCCACGGTCCAGGGCGCTCTGTTCGTCGGCCAGGTGCTGTTCGACGACGACCCCGAGGTCGACGACAACCCCGGCCAGCTCAAGGCCACCGCCGTCTCGCCGGGCGGGGTCGCGGCCGTCGGCTGGGACATCATCCCCGTCCACTTCGGCGGTGGACAGAGCGGCGTCGGCTGGCACCTCGAGGGCGGCTATGGGCTGGTGGCGGCGGCGGCGTACAAGGCAAAGCCTGCCAGCGGCAACGGGGACCCGGCGGAGATCGCCCGCTTCGGCCTCGGCGGCTTCTACCTGCGGACGGGCGTGGGGCTGTACTTCTGACCCGCGCGGTGCTGGACGGTTGGGGGGGGGGGGCCGACCGCCAGTGTGTCGAGCCGTCCAACCTCATCACGAAGCCATGATATGATGGACCCACGATGAGGCAGGCTCCAGCCGTTCTCACTTCCATCGCCCTGCTGGCGGGCTGCCGTCGCCCCTGCGGCGTACTCGCACACACCGTCTGGCTGATGGACGGTGACGGGTCCGTCCGAGTGGACGTCAAGGATGACTGGGACGACGTGGAACTGGACGGCAGCCACCAGGTCTGGGCAGCACACGACGATGATCTGTGGGTGGACGGAGATGCGCTGGGCGTAGAGCCATGGGGCTGGACGACGCAGCTCGTGCGCGCCGGCGACTCGGTGGCATCGATCGAATGGACGGTACAGTCGGGCCTGGCGATCCGCGACCCCATTGACGCAGAGCCCACCCAGTTGGTCGACGACCCGTGGCTCCGGACGCTGGAGGCCGCTGGCAGCGACAAGGGGATCGTCATCGCCTGGAGCAGTCGGGTGGAGCTGGACTACGACCAGGAAGAGGTCCACGTGGGATGGTGGAGTGAGGGGAGCTGGACCGAGGAGCTGCTCCTCACCGGCCATGGCGTCGACACGGTGTCGCTACACGACGAGACCATCCTGGTCACGGCCGGCGGGTACGATGAGCACGTCACCCGTCTCGGGTCCGTCTCCGCCCACAACTGGACCGCCCTCGACCTGGGCGAGGGTGTCGACGACGCCGTGCTCGCTGCCGACGACAGCGTCTGGTTCACAAGCATGCGCGAGGATGAAGACGGGGGCTACACCTCATACCTCGAACACCTGGGCGGCTGCTCCACCGCCATCGAGTGGGGCGCCTATGAGCTGGCGATCCGACCACAAGGGCCCGGCGTCGACGTCTACCACATCAATGGGGACGGTCAGCCGTACCGCTCGCGTCGTGACGACGACTGCAAGCTGTTGGGCAGCACCCCGCTGGACGCGGCCCCTGACACCACAGCGAGCTTTCACCACCATACCCTCACGCGGAGCGGATCGACCGCAAAGCTCGGCGGTGCGTGGTGGGCGGAGAGCCCCACCGCTGGCTTCGAGTTCTGGGAAGAACCAGGGTGCAAGTAGCCACAGGCAGTGGACGGTGCTGCTTCTCGGGACCCTCCCACCAGCGCGCATCTCGGCGCCCAGGTTTCCTGGACACGGCCACGAGGCGCACCTCCACGCCACAGCCACGCCGAGGCGTCACTTCTCGGGGGGCTGCGACAGCCCTCCGACTTCTGTCGCCACATTCGCCCCAGGCGGCCGCGTCAGCCCGCCCGAGGCGTCACATCTCGGGGGGCTGCGACAGCCCTCCGACTTCTGTCGCCACATTCGCCCCAGGCGG
>CAZRFD010000023.1:57487-73752 GCA_964599085.1 uncultured Enterobacterales bacterium
CCGAGGCGTCACATCTCGGGGGGCTGCGACAGCCCTCCGACTTCTGTCGCCACATCCGCCCCAGGCGGCCCCTCCGCCCCTCCCACGCCCCACCGGCGCCGCGGCCACCGCCCCCCGGGACTCCGGCCGCTCCGAGGACCGGAGCCCTCGCGCTCTCGCGCCCTCCCGCGGCCACCTCCCCCCTCGCCCCCGTTCGCTCCGCTTCCCCCGCGCTCCCGCCTCAGTACCCGTAGCGCCGCGCCAGCGCCTCAATCTCGGCCCGGCGGAAGGGCCGCGCCCGGCGGAGCTGGTAGAAGAACAGCTCGTCGATGCGGTCGAAGCGGCGCAGGGTGGCGACGACTTCCCGGGCGACCTCGGCCGGAGTGGTGGGTCCGGCGCTGTGGACGGACAGCGCCAGGCTCTCGCCGTCTTCCATGCGCAGCAGCATCAGGCGCAGCTCTCGGGCGGTGTACATGTTGTTGAGCAGCGCGCCCAGCTCGGCGTCCAGGGCTGCGTCGGCCACGTGCGGTGGCTCCACCCCCTCGGGCGGCAGGGTGTCGAGCTGGCGGTCCAGGCAGCTCAGGATGGCTTCGGCGATGCGCGCCAGGGCCGCGCGCTGGCCGGGGTGATCAGCGGACTCGAAGCGCATCTCGCTGTAGTCGTAGGCCGGGCGCGACTTCAGCAGCAGGGCCACGTCGTCGGACTCGGGCTGCTCGAAGCGTAGGGTGCGCTGCCAGATGACGGGCACGATCCGATTGAGGAAGCCGGCTTCGGTGACGAGCCGATCGAAGGTGCGAACCTCCGCGCGGCAGCGCGGGTCTTCGAGGAAGGCCGGCGTGATGAGCGGCACCATGACCGCACCCCGCTGGACGGCTTCGGCCAGCGCCTCGCTGCGCCCCGAGTCGTCGATGAGGCCGCGGACGTCCTTGTGCACGTCGAAGTCCAGGTGGTGGGCGGCCGCCAGCAGGGCGTGCCCCAGGCGGTCGCCGAAGGTGGCGACGGCGGCGCCACCCTGGCCGGGCCGATGGGTGTAGCTGAGGAAGACGGTGGTCACCGGGACAGCTCCGAGCGCCCACAGCTTACCCGAACCGCAGCTCAACCCCGCGCGGCCTCGGCCTTGATGCGCGCCAGCCGGTCGGCGACGGGATCGCCGAAGCCCTTGTCGACGTACTGTTCGCGGGCGGAGGGCTGCCCGCGACGACTCAGCAGGATCCAGATCCCCAGGAGCATCATGGCCGCCGACAGGGCCTGCCCCGGGGTGACGCCCTGGTCGCCGAGGACGCCGACCAGCCAGCGGGTGTCGTGGGTCCGCAGGCCGTCGTACCACATGCGCGCGGCACCGTAGAGCAGCGCCCACCAGCCCTGGAAGAAGCCCGAGAACCGCGGCTTGCGGTCGGCGAGGAAGAAGAAGAGGCTGACCGGCAGCGCCCAGACGGCCTCCATCAGGCCGAGGTCGAAGCAGGCGATGGAGGTGTCACCGGGGGCGGACTCGCAGATCCCGCGGACGCCCAGGAAGAAGTCGGTCACGATGCCGGGGTGGTCGTGGGCCAAGAAGCAGCCCGACCGGGCGAAGATCCAGCCAAACGCCCAGCCATAGGCGCACAGCTCGCCGTAGTCCCAGTAGCGGATGGGTGGGTAGGGCGGCAGGCCCTGTGCCTGGCGGCGTTGGTTCTCGACCGCGCGCTTGCGGCCCTCCCGCCGGAAGAACCAGATCGTGATCAGCAGGCAGGCGATGAAGCCGCCGAAGCTGGACAGGCCGTCCCAGACCTTGAGGATGAGCAGCGGGTGTTCGAGGTAGTACTGCGGCTCGTAGAAGATCACGTGGCCGAGGTGCCCGCCGACGAAGACGGCCAGCACCAGCCAGCCGACCAGCCGGTTGATCAGGTCCGGATCCAGCCCGTCGCGCAGGGCCTTGCGCATGGCCATGTGGGAGCCAGCGATGAAGGCGACAGCCACCAGGATGCCGAAGCCGTGGATGGCGAAGCCATCGGTGATCTGGAACTTCACCGGCGGAAAGAAGGGGATGAGACCGGCCACGGGTGCCTCGGTTGCGGAGTTGCAGTGGGGGGGCGGCTAACCGCCTCTTCGCCAGGTGGCCGCGACCACGCCGGACCCGGTTCCCCGCTGGACCTCGCAGGCCCCTGGCGACAGACCGGGCGCGCCGATACCCTCGGAACACCGCAGCCACCCGCCGCGCGCTGCCACAGCGCCCGGGTGCTCCCTCCCGGGACCCTCCGCCGCGCGCCCGCCGGCCCTCCCCCACCGGTCCCCTCCTCCCCTGCCCCGGCCCCCCGATGTCCGCCCTCCCCGATGTCGCCGCCGCGCCCTTGTCCGCCACCGGCCAGCGCTGGATCGTCTCCCAGACCGCCCCCGCCGACATCGCGCGTCTCGCCCGGGACCTCGACCTGCCCCCGCTGGTGGCCCGCGTGCTGGCCGCCCGCGCGCCCGGCCCGCAGCTCGGCGACTGGCTGCGCCCCTCGCTCGACCATCTCCACGACCCCTACAGCATGCTCGGCATGGCCACGGCAGTCGAGCGGATCCACCGGGCGGTGCGCGACGGCGAACGGGTACGCATCGTCACGGACTACGACGTCGACGGGACCACCAGCAGCCTCATCCTGCAGGGGGCGCTGCGCCTGCTCGGCGCCGGCGACCGCGTCGACTACCACATCCCCGACCGCATGGGCGAGGGCTACGGCTTCTCGGCGGTGGCCGCCCGCCGCGCCGTCGACGACGGCATCGGCCTGCTCGTCACTGCCGACATCGGCGTGCGCGACCACGACGCCGTGGCGCTGGCAGCAGAGGGCGGGGTCGACGTCATCGTCTGCGACCACCACCTCCCCGCCGGCAGCAGCGTGCCCCCGGCCGCACACGCCGTGCTCTGCCCCCCCCAGGCCAGCTGCACCTACGAGAACCCCGCCCTGGCCGCCTGCGGCGTGTCGCTCAAGCTCGCCCAGGCCCTGCTCGCCGACCACCGCAGCCGCGACGCCGTGATCCGCTCGATGCTCAAGGTCGCCGCCATCGGCACCGTCGCCGACGTCGTCGACCTGTCCACCCTGGAGAACCGCGCCATCGTCGCGCTCGGGCTCGACGGGCTCCGCCACGGGCGCCACAGCCCGGGCCTGGCGGCGCTGCTGCAGGTGGCGGGGATCGGCTACGACATCGACCAGGGCTGGCACATCGACGCAGGTGACCTCGGGTTCCGGCTCGGCCCGCGCATCAACGCCGCCGGCCGGCTGGACACCGCCACCGCCGTCATCGAGCTGTTCGACGAGCGGGACCCGGCCGCAGCCCGCCAGCGGGCCCGCCAGCTCGACGAGCTGAACCGGGAGCGCCAGGGGATCCAGCGCAAGCTCGTCCGCCAGTGCCTCGCACAGGTGCAGGAAGACCCACCGGGCTTCGTGCTGCTGTGGGGAGACGAAGCGCAGGGCTGGCACCGCGGCGTCGTCGGCATCGTCGCCGCCCGGGTGCGCGACACCGTGCACCGCCCCGTCGCCATCGCCGCGGTCTCGGGCGACGACGCCCGCGGCAGCGTGCGCAGCCTGCCGGGCGTCCACGCCGTGCACGCGCTGGACAGCGCCGCCGACATCCTGCAGCGCTACGGCGGCCACCCCGCCGCCGCCGGCTTCTCCGTGGCCACGGCCGACCTGCCCGCGCTTGCCGAGCGGCTGGCCGGCTGGGCCGACAGCGACCTCACCGCCGACGCCTTCGTGCCCGAGCTGCGCATCGACGCCACCTGCGCCCCCGACCTCCTCGACTGGAAGGTGATCGAGGGCATGCAGGGCCTCGGCCCCTTCGGCAAGGGCAACCCGCCGCCGACCCTGTGCGTGCCCTGCGTCCCCGATCGCGTCCGGCCCATGGGCGACAAACACCTGCGCTTCATGGCCGGCCCCATCGAAGCCGTGTGGTGGAACGGCGCCCCCCACGCCGACCGGCTGAGCGGCCCGGTGGAGCTGGCCGCGGAACCCGGGATCAACCGCTACAAGGGCCGCACCAGCCGGCGGCTCACCGTTCGGGATGTCCGGGCGGGGTAGCCACAAGGGCGCCGCCCGGACCTCCAGGCGGCGCCTGCAGCGCTACCACGCCGGCGCGAAGACACCCGCGTCCGGATCGACAGCGATCTGCACCGTCGGCAGCACGCGCGGCGTGTCGGCGTGCCAGGGGGCGGGGGCCGCGTCGACGAGCTGCAGCGTCCACGGTGTGCCGTGCGACAGGTGGCTGATCGACATGTCGGCCTCGCGGACCAGCATCGGCACGATGACCCGGGCCTCAGCCGCCAGGCTGGTCGCATCGACGCTGGACGGTGGCATCGGCAGCGTCAGCTCGTCACCCTCGGGTCCGATGACCTCCCAGAGCAGGCTGTCGTCGTTGCCGAAGACCTGGGCGTAGGTGCGTACGCCCTCGGCCGTGTCGGCGTCGTAGCGCAGGCTCCAGGTCCCGTCTTCGGTGGACAGCAGCTCGTCCAGCTCGGGGACGGGCAGCAGCTCGGGCTCGGTCGACCAGGTGTCCGGCGTGCCGTCGATCCAGGCCATGGACCCCACGCCGTCGACGGGCGACCAGGCGCTCAGCTCGGTCACTGCGCCCCCGGCGAGCTGCGGCATGACGTACTCGCCGCTCAGCTCGACCCGGTCTCCCGCGTCGCTGCGCGCCACGCGCCGGGCGAAGCCGCAGGGGTTGGCGGTGGCCCCGTCTTCGGTGGCCAGCACGCGCATGGCGCTCGCGACGGCGTCGTCGCGCAGCGGATCGGAGTGGTCCGCCGGCAGGGCGAAGCTCGACCGGAAGCTGCGGGGGACCAGCTCGTCACCCAGCGTCAGGTCGAGGCGGGTGTTCTCCGAGATCCCGTCGACATCGACGATGGTCCAGCGGTCGTAGAGCGTCGTGCGTTCGCCGTCGGGCCAGGTGCGCACATCCTGGGTCGCCACGGCCATCAGCTCGAGCGGGGTGTCGGGCAGGACGGCGACGGCGTAGGCCGACCGGACGCCCGCCAGCTCGGTCCCCGCCGCGCCGTGGGCGTTGACGTAGAGCGACCCGCCGCGGGCCGGACGGGCCACGCGCCCGTCGTAGGTCAGCGGCCAGGGCGGCTCAGCGGGATCCGCTTCGATGAGCCCGTACAGCGTGACCCGGTCGTCGAGCACCCGCTCATCCCAGAATCGCACGGTCAGCCCGTCGTCGAGGCGGTTGCGCTCCATGGCGGTCACCAGCGGCAGCCCGGGGATGCCGGGATCCACCGTCAGGTCGAAGGGGCCATCGTCCCAGTCGATGTTGAAGGCCACCAGCGCCTGGTCATTTGTGATCGCCTCCAGCCGGTTCCCCGCCGCGTCATCGAGGGCGACCGTCGCCCCCGACAGCGGCTCGAAGCCAACCTCGGCCCACCCCCGCTCGATCCGGGCGCTGAAGCTGCCCGGACCGGTCAGGATGTGGTCCTCGCCGGGCTCCGCGCTGCACGCAGCCAGGAGCACCGACAACAGCGCGGTGTTCGAGAGGGCGGACATATCTGCCTCCCTGTTGTGCAGGGCCTTGTTGCCCTGGTGTCTTCGGAGTCACGCTGCGGCCTGCGGCAAGTGGTGGGCTGCCGCGGACCAGGGCATCACACCCCCGGGATCCGCGCCCATTTGTTCATCCGTTCACTCGCCCCCGCTCACCGCCTCCGCGTTCGGAGCGCCGGCCGAGCGCCGCTCCTCCGCCAGCGCCTGCAGCGTGGCGACGAGGTCCAGCTCGGTCGCACCGGCGGGGGCAGCCAGCTCGAAGACCTCCGGGATCTGGCCCAGCTCATCCCAGGACAGGAAGGACAGCTCCAGCGTCCATCCCAGCGTCGGCAGCGAGACGACGACGCTCTCGGGCAGGCGGGTACGTCCAACGCGCATGCTCTCGAGGTAGCGCAGCTCGACGAGGGTCTCGCCCTTGGGGACGGCTTCGTCGGTGATGGGCAGGGTGCTCTCGCTGTCGACGCGCACGACCCGCAGCTCGCGGGTCAGCTCATCCTTGGGGTCCAGGACCGCGAGCACGCGCACGTCTTCGGGGGCCTGGAGGATCACCTGGACCAGGCCGTCGTGGTCTTCGGACAGACCGACGATGGGCGCGTCGGGCAGCGGGAGCAGCCCCGTGAGCAGGGCGTTGACGTCGGCGAGGTCCACGGCCCCGCCGGTCAGTTGGTCGAGCACGCGTTCCGCGTCGGTCCCCCGGTAGAACACCCCGTCCCGCTGCGACCAGGCGTTGAGCGCCCGGCCGTCGCTGGCGACGTAGAACAGCGGCGTGCCGAAGGGGGTGAGCAGCTCGATGCGGAAGCGGTCGGGCTGGTGGAGGATGAGGGCGCCCTGGACGGTACCGTTGGCGCCGGGCGACTCCAGCCGGACCGAGAAGCGTCCCTGCAGCGCAAACGGCGCCTTGGCCGCCCGGACGGCGTCGACGGTGACCATCAGCGTGTCGCCGCTCTGGTCGAAGGCCCGCTGGGCAGCACGGCGGGGGGCGCAGCCCGGCAGCAGGACGGAGCCCGCGGTCAGCGCCGGTGGCAGGAGCACGGCCGCACCGAGGAGCTGGAGCAGCAGGTCCCGGCGGCTGGCGGTGGTCACGGGGGAGGCGGCTCTGGATGGTGGGGTGGCGCAGGGGTGGACGGCTGCAGCGGCGCGACATTCGTCCGGACCCCTGCCGAGCGGATGACGCTCGGGTGCCGTCAGGGTGCAGGCGAGCGCACAGCAGGTAGCACGCCGGCCCGCACCGCGGCGAGGTGCCCGGCGATCTCGGCGTTGTCGGGCAGCAGGGCGGCGGCCTCGGCCAGGATCCGCTCGGCCGCGGCCAGATCGCCGCCGCGGGCCAGGGCCCAGCCCAGGGTGTCGACGAGGTGTCCGTCGGCAGGATCGATGTCCACTGCGCGCTCGGCGTGCGCGCGCGCTTCCGCCAGGCACTGGCCGGCTGCGGCACAGGACCAGGCCAGCAGGTTGTGCATGGCGGCGTCGCCGGGATCATCGGCGAGGCGTTCGCGGGCCAGTGTCCGGGCCTCTTCGAGCTGCGCGTCGGTGCCGTCGCGCGACAGCCCCACCTGGACCAGGGCGCCCGCCAGCAGCGCCCGGGCCTTGCCGTCGTCGGGCTTGTCCGTCAGCGCACGGCGAAGGCGCCGCACCGACTCCGCGGGGTCGTCGTCCATGAGCAGCGCCGCCGAGTCCCGCAGCGCGTCGGCATCACCAGCCGCGACCTCTTGGGCCATGCGGTCGAGCACGACATCGCCATGGCCGGCGCGCACCAGCGCTCCGCGCCAGAGCCGCTCCGCGTCGGCCGCCCGCTGTGCGGCCAGCGACAGCCCCCAGGCGTGATCCAGGTCGGCCGCCGCCAGGCGCAGCGCAGCGTCCAGCACCGGGCGCGAGCCGGGGCGCTGGGCGAGGGCGGCGTCGACGAGCTGCCGAGCGGCGTCCGGATCCCCCGCCCGCCGCAGGAGGTCGACGCGCCAGGGGGTCTCGCCGGCCCGCTGCGGCGCCGCCTTCAACAGCGCGGCGGCGTCGGCTCCTCGCCCCAGGTCGACCAGCGCCTGGGCCCGCCACAGGTCGATCTGCGGCCAGCGGGGATCCAGCGCGCGGACCCCGTCGAGCAGGGCCAGGGCGTCGGCTGGGCGGAGCAGCAGCAGCAGCGCCCGGGCCCGGTCGACGTCCAGGCCGGGGTCAAGGTGGCCGTCCAGCGACTGCAGGCGCTCGATGGCGGCGAGCAGTCGGGGGGCGTGGCCGATGCTGTCTGCGAAGCTGGCCTGTCGCTGGGCGATGTCGGGGTCGGCGGGCAGCGCGCGGGCTTCCCGATCCAGCAGCTCCAGCACCCGTCCGCTGTGGCCCGTGGCCTGCCCCACGACCATCATCAGATCGACGGCGTCGTGGTCTTCGGGCTGTTCGAGGAGCCAGGCGTCCAGATCGTCGAGCGCCCCCTCGCGATCACCAGCGGCCAGCCGCGCCTCTGCCCGGATCCGCCGGGCCCGCCCGGGCAGGGCTTCGTCGGCAGCGGCCCAGTCCTGCACCGCCTGGGCCGCCGCGTCACGATCGTCGGCGAGCAGCAGCACCTCGATCAGCTCGGCCCGGGCGTGCCAGCCGGCCCCGCCCTCGACGGCCCGGCGAAAGCCCGCCTCTGCTTCGTCCAGGGCGCCGCGCATCCGCTGGATGCGCGCCAGTCGCAGCCAGGCCTCGCCGAGCTGCGGCTGGAGAGACACGGCCTGCTGCAGTGCCGCCAGCGCGCCGTCGACATCCCGGGCCACGAGCGCGGCATCCGCCTGCGCCATGGCGACCCGGGCGCTGGTGGGGTCGAAGCGCCGCGCCTGGTCGAAGGCTGCCGCCGCCTCCTCGACCCGCCCCTGCTCCAGGAGCACGCGGCCCAGCAGGTACTGGTGGCGAGCCTCGGCGTTGGACACCGGCGCAGGCTCCACCTGGGCGGCCGCCGGGGGGGCGATGCGACGCAGGCCGCCGCCGCAGCCCATCACCAGCAGCAGCAGGATCCCGGTCACGAGTTGGGAAGCTCCCGCGCCCACAGCATGTCGGCCCCCCGGGCCATGGCCACCCGCATGGCCGCGACGCAGACGACGCCCACGACCAGCAGCGCCGCGCCGCTCGCCGCCCACTCCCAGGCGACCAGCGGCGTCTCGCGGAACCAGGAGCGCAGCACCAGCCCCACGGGCACCGCTTCGATGGCCAGCACCAGGAAGACCAGGCACAGCGAGACGACCATGAACATCACGCCCGCGGGCCCCTGGGCGGCGCGGGCGACGTTGTCGACCTTGAAGTCGGCGAACACCGCCCCCATGCCGATGGCGATGCCCGAGATCCCGAGCCCGAGCACCAGCGCCGTGTAGGCCGCCACGCCCATGAGGAAGGGCCCGGCGCCGAGGATCCAGGTCGAGGTGACCGCGAGGATCTCGCCGACACCGACGACGACGGGCAGGAAGGGCCAGGCCTTGGCCCACAGGTAGGTGCGGGCGGTGATGGGCGCCGTCCGGATGAACCAGAAGCCCCGCCCCTCGGCGCTCACGGCGGTGAACTGGAAGCGCGCGGCGACCGCGGCCATGACGAAGCCGACGAGGCCGAGCACCATGAAGGCCAGCCCGTTGCGCGACAGCCCGACGTAGGGTCCGCGGAAGACATCGAGCGGCAGGGCGGCGATGCTGGCCAGGGTGATGAGGATGATGCTGCCGACGAGCAGCACCTGGGTCCACTGGCTGGGGTCGCGGACGAAGGTCTTGACGTCCTTGACGACCAGCGAGCGGACCACCGGCGGCAGCGGCCGGGTGTACAGCTCGAGCACGATGTCCAGCCAGCCGGCCTTGGCGAGGCGGGCGGCGCGGGCTTCCTGGGACCGGGCGCGGCCGGTGTCGTAGAGCCAGGCCGTGAGCCACCGGGCGACGCCCATGGCGGCGATGGCCCCGGTGACGAGCATGCCCAGCTCCAGCCAGGGCATGGGGCGGCCGCCCAGTGCCGCGACCAGCACGTCGCTTGCCTGCCGCGGGGGGAGCAGGACCGGCACCGGCGCCTGCAGCTCGGCGACGTAGGCGGCGACGGACTCGAAGTCGTCGGCGTTGACCAGCCGTTCGGGCCGCATCAGCCGCAGCACCACCAGCACGAAGCCCAGGGCCAGCACGCCGGCGAGCACCAGCCCCTCGCGCACGCGGCGGGCTGGAAAGACGTTGACCAGCACGCTGGCGGTGCCGACCCCCACCGAGGCGGCGAACAGCACCAGCGCCGGCGCGACCAGCAGCAGCAGCAGGTAGAAGTCGAGCCCGGCGTCATAGGCCATCCCGTAGGCGACACCGACGGGCAGGCCGAAGACGAGCATCATCCAGCTCGACTGCAGCGCGGTCTCCAGCAGCCGGGACAGGTGGAAGCTCTCCCGGCTCACCGGCAGGGAGAGCAGCAGCTCGAGGTCGTCGGACAGGTAGTAGGTCGACAGGGCCGTGATGACGTTGCTGAAGCAGAGCAGGGCGAACAGCCCCAGCAGCATGATCTCGAGCAGCTTGCGGGCGAGGAGGGGGCCGAAGACCTCGACGCTGTAGAAGGCGTCCACCAGCCAGCCGAACAGCCCGAAGATCCCGCCCCAGAACACCAGGAAGAGCAGCCCGAACAGCACGATGGTGAGCCGCGTCGCCCGGTCACCGCGCACCCAGCGGTTCAGCGTCCCGCGCAGACGCGGCCACAGCAGGCGAGCGACGACCATGCAGCTGCCGGGCTATTCCGGCGGTTCCCAGGGGCTGGCGTTGCGGCTCTCGCCCTTCTTGACCGTCTGGCGGATGTAGGCCCGCAGCAGCTTGTTGCGTTGGGCCCCGCCGACCAGGGCGCGCAGGTCTTCATAGAGCGCCGGGTCCCGGGTCAGCATGCCGAGCGTCCCCTCGCCATCTTCGATCGCCGCGGCGGTGCGCGACAGGGAGTCGGTGGTCTCGGCGAGATCGTCGAGGATCTGCGCCTTCTCGGGGTCGTAGATGAGGGCGTGGACCAGGCTGTCTTCCTTCTTCAGGTCGGTGGCCAGGGCGTTGAGCGTGCCAGCGAGGCCACGCAGCTCGGCGGCCAGGGCCGCGCCGTCGTCGCCGTAGATCACTTCGTGGGCGAGGCCATCGCCGCTGCGGATCTCGCCGGTCATCGCACGGAGATCGGCGCTGGCACCCTCGAAGTTGGCCAGGATGTTGTCGACCCGCTTCGGCAGCCTCTCGTCGTAGATCAGCGTGTAGGCCAGGCCGGGCCCCGTCTTGGCGCGGCGCATCAGCTCTTCGAGGTGGGCGAAGCTGTCAGACAGGCTGGCCTGGGCCGCGGCCTGGTCCGTCCCCAGCATCAGGTCGACCTTCTTGCTGATGCTGCCCGTGTTGCCGAGGATCTCGGTGACCTGCCGGCTGTACTCGACGATGTCGAGCGGGGCTTCGGTGTCGATCCAGGCACCATCTTCCAGCTCGGGCTGGTCCTGACTGCCCATGGTGATCGCCACCATCTTGTCGCCCAGCAGGCCGACGTTGTCGATCCGGGCGACGGAGTCCTGGCGGATGCGCTCGGCGTAGCGATCCATGATGGTCATCTCGACCATGATCTGCTTGACGCCGAGGTCGTCGGAGACCTTGACGCGGCTGACCTCGCCGATGTCGATGCCGGCGAGGCGGACGATGGCGCCCTCCTGCAGGCCGCCGACGTCTTCCCAGGCGCCGTTGAGGTGGTAGCGCCGTTCGAGCAGGTCCGAGGAGCCGCCCAGCACGAACATGGTGAGCCCGAGGGCCACCACGAGCAGCGAGACGAAGAGTCCGACCTTGACTTCGCGGGTCATGGGCACGATGGGGCTGAGGGAGACCGGGCGAGCCCGGTGCGCAAGCACGATAGCGTAGCGGCGTGGAGGCAGTCGTGGATGTCGGGCAGGACGGGGTGCTGGAGGCGGCCGAGGCGGCGCTGCGGGCCGGGGCGCTGCGACAGGCCGACGCCCTGCTGCGGCAGGCGCTCGCCGACGCATCGGCGCCGCTGAGGCGCGCGGCGGTCATGGACGCCCTGGTGCGGCTGTGCATCGACGGCGGCGATGACGTCGCCGCGGCGCACTGGCTGAAGCAGTGCGAGTCGCTGCGCCTGGAGCACGCGGGACCCGACAGCGCCGAGGCCGGGCGCTGCTGGCTGCTGCGGGGGCGCCTGCGGGCCGCCGAGGGGCGGTGGCGGTCGGCGGTTGGCGCCTGGCAGCGGGCCCTGCGCAGCCTGCCGGCGGCCGACCGTCCTGCGGTGCACCTCGACCTGGGGCGTGCCGCGCTGGAGCTGGGCGAAGACCGCGACGCCGAGCAACACCTCCTCGCCGCCCGCGACGAGGGAGGAGAGGCCGTCGTCGCCGACGCGCTCGCGGCCCTCGCCCGCCTGTGGTCGGGCCAGGGCCAGCACGAGCGCGCGCTCACGCTGATGCGACAGCAGGCCGGCATGGTCCAGCAGCTCCACGGGCCCGACAGCGGCGCTGCCGCCGACAGCCTGCTCCTGCTGGCCGGACTTTGCGAGGCGGCGGGAGACCTGGAGAGCGCCACCGCCGCCATGCAGCGCGCGGTCGAGGTGCTCGGCCGCGTGCTCGGCCCCGACGACGAAGAGACCGCCATGGCGGCCGCCTGGCTGCTGGCCCTGCACAGCCGGCTGGCCGGGGCCCCGGACGTGCCCGCCGAAGAGTAGCCACCCGGGGGCCCCACACCGCCGCGGCCAGCGCGAACGCAGGGCGGACGGTCGCAGCGCCGGGGCCGATGGAGGACTACGCTCGACGGGCGACGTCCACGCGATCCCGGGGAGCCTCCATGCCCATCCTGCTGCTGCTGACCCTCGCCTGTGGCGGCGAGGGGGGAACCAACAAGGGCGCCTGTCCCGAGGGCCAGATCCGCGACCAGGGGACAGAAGGCGACTGCGTCGACTACACCGCCGGCTCCCCCATGGACTCCGTCTACGCCTGGAAGCCCACCCCGGGCACGACCTGGCAGTGGGTGCTCTCCGAACCCGTCGACCCCAACACCGTGCCCGACGTGGACATGGTCGACCTCGACCTCTTCGACAGCGCGTCGGGGACCATCGACGCCCTGCACGAAGCCGGCCGCACGGTGATCTGCTACTTCTCGGCTGGATCCTGGGAGGACTGGCGCCCCGACGCCGGCGACTTCCCCGAGTCCGCGCTCGGCAATGACCTGGACGGCTGGGAGGGGGAGCGCTGGCTGGACGTCATGGACCCGACCGTCCGCGACCTGCTGGAGCTGCGGCTGGATCGGGCGGTCGAGTGGGGCTGTGACGGGGTCGAGCCCGACAACGTCGACGGCTACACCAACGACCCCGGCCTGCCGCTCAACGCCACGGAACAGCTCGACTTCAACCGCTGGCTGGCCGACGCCGCCCACCGCCGGAGCCTGTCGGTGGGGCTGAAGAACGACATGGACCAGCTCGCAGACCTCGTCGACTGGTTCGACTGGGCGCTCAACGAAGAGTGCGCCGCCTACGACGAGTGCGATCTGTACAGCAGCTTCACCGACGATGGTGCCAACGACGGCGCCGGCAAGGCCGCCTTCCACGTCGAGTACGTCGACGACTGGGCCGACGCCGAGCAGCTCGCCGCCGAGGTCTGCGGCGTCGGTCCCGGCCTCGACACGATCATCAAGACCTGGGACCTCGGCAGCGAGTGGCTGGCCTGCGACTGAGCGGCGTCAGCGGCGGCGGCCCACGATGACCATCTCGGCCCCCTCCGCGAAGAAGAAGCTCTCCACGGACAGGCCGGCGCACTCCATGGCGGCGGCGACTTCGTCGGGGCGCAGGAAGCGGTTGCCCTGGACGTGCTCGGCGAGGTTCTGGAAGGCCATGCCGCGCAGACGGGGGTGGGTGGCCAACGCAGACGGATCGTCGGGCCAGCGCGGCTCCCAGATGACGGCGAGGCCACCGGGCGCGAGGTGACCGGCCAGCGCCGTCATGACCTTGTCGCCACCGTGCCCCCAGACGTGGTGCAGGGCGCGGTTCATGGCGATGAGATCGACGGGCTCGTCCACGGTGAAGTCGTGCATATCGCCCTGCCGGAAGGCCAGCCGGTCCGACAGCCCCGCGGCCGCGGCGGCAGTGCGCGCCGCGTCGATGTTCTGGTCGAACATGTCCAGGCCGATGCCTTGCAGGCGGGGGAAGCGGGTCAGAAGCCGGCGCAGGTACCAGCCGTTGCCGCAGCCGAGGTCCACGGCGAGGCCACCGCGCTCGCCCAGCGCGTGGACCGCGGGGAGCCCCGGCAGGACCTGGTCGGCGAAGACCGGGCCGAAGGTGGCTTCCAGCATCGGGCCGAACCAGGGCAGCACGGTCGGACGCTCGGCGAGGACGGCTTCGCCGGGCTGCTCGCCGGTGGCCATCAGGCCGGCGGCGCGCTCGGCCATGTGGCCGCCGAGCACCGCCTGGACGGCCATCGGGAACAGGCTGCCGGGCACGTCGCTGCGGAAGGCCGCGCCCAGCTCGGTCAGCGACAGCCGATCACCCTCCCGCTGGAGCAGCCCGAAGGCGACGGCGGCGTCGGCCCACCGGGCGACGTAGACGGCGTCGAGGCCGGTCGCGAGGTCGGCCACCGAGCCTGTGGCGGCCGCGGGGCCGGCGGCGAGCCGGTCGAAGAGGTGGTTGGTGACGCCGATGTAGGCCACGAACAGCCGCAGGGCTCCCTGGGCGTCGGACATCACGGACTGGCGGAGCCCGGGTGTGGGCATGGGCTTACTCCTCGCAGGTGGCCTGGACATCCACGCAGGGGCCGTCGCAGGTCTGGATGACCTCGCCGGTCTCCAGGTAGTGGGCGGCCTGGGCCTGGGCGTCGGGGTTGCGGCGGGGGCACTCGTGGGGGTCGGTGTCGGGGTCGGCGGGCAGCGGGTCGGAGGGTTCGTCGGCGACGTCGGTGTACAGCCACTCGACCAGGGCGCTGCCCGAGAACGGTGCTTCCCGTTCGGACAGGCCCCAGACCGGACGGTTGGCCGGGCTGACCAGGCTGGCCTGGAAGCCCCGCGCCTGGACGTGCGCCGCCAGGGTCGTGACCTGGGCATCGCCGATGGCGACCTGCATCAGGGCCTGCTTTTCGGGGTAGCCGGCCGGGACCTCCTGGTTCATGTCGCGCAGGTAGCCCCCGCCCTCGGACAGATCCCAGAGCTGCTGCATCAACCCCTGGGTGAACAGCATGATGTCGCGCTGGTCGGTGTACTTGGCCTTGAACAGGGCGAAGAAGGGGTCGAAGTCGTTGCTGCGCGTGAACATCATCGCGTAGGGGTTGCCGCCCACGCCGAGGACGGCCCGCGACAGCCACGGCGACAGGCCGAGGTAGCCCGCCCCGTAGATGCTGCCCTGGCTGTTGCCGTAGTAGCCGAAGCGGTCAGGGTCGAGCACGTTGACCAGATCACCGTTTTCGTCTTCGAAGGCCAGGGCGTCGTCGTGGGTGAGCGCCCCGCGGGCCAGCATCATCAGGGCGTTGGCTTCGACCATGCCCTGCACCGAGCGCTCCGGCAGGGCGGCGATCATCTCGGGGGCGTTGAGGATGTTGAGCGTCAGCTCCGTCACGTCCTCGGTGCTCATGCCCTTCCAGGTGTGGGCGATGACGACGTAGCCGTGGTCGTTGCCGAAGCCCCGCAGCCAGCTCGTCTTCGCTTCGGAGTAGTCGCCGAAGAAGCCATGGCCGTACTGCATGATGAAGGAGGGGCGCGGGTCCTCGGCCACCGAGCAGGGGATGCGGACCAGGAAGCCCGCCGTCGCCTCTCCGTTGGCGTAGGGCATGCCGTCACTGTCTCGGGTGAGGATGGTGCCGGGCTCGTCGACCTCGGTGTACATCGGCACCGTCATCACGCCCTCGAGGCTGCGGGCGATCTCCACGCCCTCCTCCGCGCAGTCGTAGTCCTCCTGCGTCACCCAGGTGTAGGCGGGGCCCTCTGTCGCCTGCATGCGCTCGACGCTGTCCTCGACCACCATGCGGGCCCGGCCGGTCGTCGACGCCCGGCTGGCCGTGTCGAAGTCCCAGGCGAGCTGCAGGTCTTCCCGAGCGAAGCCCTGGTCGGCGAGCGCGGGGAAGATGTCGTCTTCGTAGCGGGTGCGCTGGCGTTCGACGTCGGGGTCGTCGGAAGCGCTGCCGTCCCGGAGTGCCGCGAAGGCATCGCCGGCCTGCACGGTGGCGCCGTCGTCGGTGACGAGCCCGCGGACGCCGACGACGTAGTGCGTGTCGAAGGAGAGCGGGTGCACCGGCCGGAGGATGAGGAGCTGCTGTGCCGGGTCGTCGACGGTGACCTCCCGCTCGACGAAGTGGGGGACCCGCTCCCCCGTCGTGGCGTCGATGATCACCGTGCGGGCGTCGGCGTCGAGGTAGCTGCCGATGTCCTCCTTGGTGACGGTGCCCGCCGTGCTGGCGCCCTGAAAGAAGAACAGCAGCGGCGAGTTCACCGAGAAGCCGTCGTGTTCGTTCCACGGCCAGGGGTCGACGCCCAGCCCGTCGCGGTTGACCGGCAGGGAGTCGGCCGAGAACGCCACGCGCCGGCCGGTCTCGGTGCCCTCGTCGGCGTCGAGGAAGAAGCTGCTGGGGAAGGGCAGGGCACACAGCGCCGGATCCACGGGGTTGCAGGCGCCGCGGTCGGGCAGCGTCCCGGTGTCGCCGCCACCGACGCCGCTGTCGAGACCGCTGTCGGCGGCGGTGTCGTGACGGCAGGCGAGCAGGCTGGTCAGGGCGAGGAGGAGCATGAGCCGGGTCCGAGCGATGGCAGGAGGCGCGCAGCGTAGCGCGTGGGCCGCGCCATCGGCGCCCCGAGCTCAGACGGATCTTCCCCCCATTTGTATGGATTTTATTGCGCGGAAGCATCGTGA
>CAZRFD010000024.1:0-68674 GCA_964599085.1 uncultured Enterobacterales bacterium
GCCGAAGCGCTCGAAAGTGGGTGTACATCGCCGATGTCCCCCGAGAATCGCGCGCTTTCTCGGCGCTATCGGGAACCCGGCGAGAACGTGCGCAGTTGCAGATCGTCCACCCGGCTCATGTGTGCTGGATGCGCGTGCGCCACTTGTCTGGCGCAGCCGAAGCGTCCGCCCCGGCCAACAGCTCAGCGACGACAACCACACTGGTGAATTGCTCTTCGCGGGGAAGCTCGCGGACCCACGCCACGACCACGGGCGTGCCAGTCATGCGGAACTCAGGCACTCACCGAAGTGGGTCTTGGCTTCTGCCGCGGACATGGTCCTGGTGAAGCCGCACCTCCTGACCAACCTGGTCAACTCGACCACAGACCCACGGCACTCCGTCGCCAACCCTCAGGCCTGGCATGGCAGCACCTCTCCATCCGCCTCAGTTCCGGCGCCCGCCGATCTGGATCCGCCGCCCCCGGAAGGAGCGACTGCGCCTCGCCTCTCCCAGCACCGCTGCGCTGAACTCCACCACCGCCCGCCCCCCTCGCGGCCCTCGCGGCCCACGCGCTCCCGCCCCCCTCGCGCTCCCGCCCCCTCGGGTCGTCAAACCCCCGCACCTGAGCCCCCCCGACCTTGACACCCCGCCGGCTGCGTGGCTCAATCCATGCTCCACCGCCCGCCGTGGCGGCTCGCCGACGTCGAGGACCCGAATGGACAAGCGGCCCGCTGTCGCGCTGTTCGCCCTGCTGCTGCCTGGCTGCGCCGTGAAGTCCACGGCGGCCATCGTGGCGGCGGACCAGGTGGTCCGCGACGCTGCGGAAGCCGGCGCCGAAGACACGGCGCTGTACGAGCTGACGCTGGCCCGGGCCTACCTCGACAAGGCCCGGGAAGAGTGGGCCGGCAGCCAGTACCAGGACGCCGATCGCCTCGCCGCCGACGCCCAGGCCCACGCCCTGGAAGCCGAGCGCATCGCCCAGCAGGAAGCCAACGTCGCCGGGGCCGCTGGCGACGTCGTGCCCGAGGACGTCGCCCCCGCGCCGGCTCCCGATGCGACGGAACAGCCGACCGATGCCACCGACGACAGCGAGCTGCTGGAGCTGATCGAGGACTCGGGCGAAGACAGCGACAGCGTCCTGCAGGACGACAAGCTGGACGAGGACATCTTCGACGAGGACGCGGAGTGACCGCTGCGATCTCGCTGCTGCTGGCGCTGGCCACCCTGGGCTGCGCGCCCGCCCGTCACCTCGACGAGGACACGGTCTCCCTGTCCAAGGAGATCGAGCAGCTCCAGGCCAACCGCTACGTCGAGCGCTGCGCGCCTCGGCCGTGGGCGCTGGCGCTGGCCAACCAGGACTTCGCGGCGGTCGAGCTGACCCAGGGCGACGGCAACCGCGCCCGCGACCACCTCGATCTGGCGCTGGCCTATGTCGCCGAGGCGACGGCCATGACGGCGGAGTGTGCCCCCGGCGACCCCGACGGCGACGGCCTCACCGACGACATGGACGCCTGCCCGACCGCCCCCGAAGACATGGACGGCGACCGGGACGACGACGGCTGCCCCGACGTCGACAGCGACGGTGACGGCCTCGAAGACGACGTGGACGCCTGCCCCGACCAGGTCGAAGACCTCGACAGCTTCAAGGACAGCGACGGCTGCCCCGACGAAGACAACGACAACGACGGCGTTGCGGACGATCTCGACCGCTGCCCCCTCCAGGCAGAGGTCGTCAACGGCTACCACGACGACGACGGCTGCCCCGACGTCAAGCCGACCAAGGTCGTGGTCAAGAAGAAGACGATCGAGATCCTCGAGAAGATCCACTTCGAGTTGAACCGGGCGACGATCCTGCCGGACAGCTTCGGACTGCTCGACGAAGTGGCCATGGTCATCGTTGACAACCCGCAGATCGTCGTGCGGATCGAGGGTCACACCGACAACGTCGGGGACGACAACAGCAACCTGCGGCTGTCCCAGAACCGCGCCCAGGCCGTGCTGAACTACCTCGTCTCCAGGGGGGTGGACCGGGACCGGCTCATCGCGGTGGGCTTCGGCGAGAGCCAGCCCATCGACACCAACCGCACGGACGCGGGCCGCGCCAACAACCGGCGGGTGGAATTCCACATCCTGCAGCCGGGCGGCGACGACGCCGCAGACGAGTAGCCGCAGCGCAGTCGCCGCCGTGGACCGCCTGCATCGCGGGTCTCGACGGTCCGTGCCCTGGCGAGTACAGGGAGCGGGGCGCGCCCTCGCGCCACCTCATCCGGAACCGGTGGCATCAGCCACGGGGAGTCCCCATGACACTGCAGCGCACCGCGGCCGGCCAGCCGCCGCTCGCCACCATCGCCACCATCGGTGACCACGTCGGCCAGGAAGTCACGCTGCGGGGCTGGCTGTACAACCTGCGCAGCTCCGGCCGCATCGCCTTCCCCCAGCTCCGCGACGGCACCGGAATCATCCAGTGCGTCGTGCTCAAGAAGGCGGTCGGCGCCGATGCCTTCGACGTGCTCACCCACCTCGGGCAGGAGTCCTCCCTGGTCATCCGCGGGGTGGTGAACGCCGACGAGCGCGCCCCCGGTGGCTTCGAGCTCAAGGCCACCGGCTTCGATGTCATTCAGAACGCCCAGGGCTACCCCATCGCGCTCAAGGAGCACGGCCCCGCCTTCCTGCACGACCATCGCCACCTGTGGGTGCGCAGCCGGCGGCAGCAGGCGATCCTCCACATCCGCCACCTGTCGGTGCAGGCGATCCGCCACTACTTCGACAGCCGCGGCTACCTGCTCTTCGACTCGCCCATCTTCACGCCCAACGCCTGCGAGGGCACCTCGACCCTGTTCGAGACCGAGTACTTCGGGCGGCCGGGCTACCTGACGCAGTCGGGCCAGCTCTACCAGGAAGCCGGCGCCACGGCGTTTGGCAAGACCTACTGCTTCGGGCCCACCTTCCGCGCCGAGAAGAGCGGGACGCGGCGGCACCTGACCGAGTTCTGGATGGTCGAGCCGGAGATCGCCTTCGCCGATCTCGACGACATCATGGACATCTCCGAAGACTTCCTCGTCGAGTGCGTCGCCTACGTGCTCGACAAGGGGCGCGAACACCTCAAGGTTCTGGAGCGCGACCTCAGCAAGCTCGAGAACATCGTCAAGCCCTTCCCGCGCATCAGCTACGACGACGCCTGCGCCCAGCTCGACGCCCTCGGCGTGCCCGTCGACCCCGATGACGACTTCGGATCTCCGCACGAGACGCGTCTCACCCAGGAGTACGACCGGCCGATCATGGTCCATCGCTACCCGACGGCGGTGAAGGCCTTCTACATGAAGGAGGACCCGACCAACGCCGCCCGCGTCCTGGGCGTCGATGTGCTGGCCCCAGAGGGCTACGGCGAGGTCATCGGCGGCGGCGCCCGTGAAGACGATCTCGACGTGCTCATCCGCAAGATCGCCGAACACAAGCTGCCCCAGGAGTACTTCGAGTGGTTCCTGGATCTGCGGCGCTACGGGACGGTGCCCCACGGCGGCTTCGGCATGGGGCTCGAACGCTTCGTGACCTGGATGTGCGGGATCCCCCACATCCGCGAGACGATCCCCTTCCCGCGGACCATCGACCGGCTCACGCCGTGACGGCGGGCGAGCTTGCCCGGCTGCTGGGCGGCACCCTGCACGGGGCCGATCGCAGCGTGTCGGGGGTGGGGCCGCTGGACACGGCGGGACCGCATGAAGTCGCTTTCGCCACCGCGGCTGTGCCAGTGGGCTGCCGGGCCGGCGTGCTGCTGGTGCGCCAGCCGGTGCCGGGGCGGAGCTGCGTGGTGGTCGACGAACCGAAGCTGGCCTTCGTCCGCCTGCTGCGGCACTTGTTCCCCGAGACGGGCGGCCTGCTGGAGCGGCCGCGTGGCGGTCGCGGAGCCGACGACGAAGCGGCCACCTGGGTCGACGCCCAGGTCCACCCCACCGCCCAGGTCCACCCGACGGCCCGCCTGTCCGCTGGCGTGGTCGTGCACGCTGGCGCCTACGTCGGGGCGGGCTGCGTGGTCGGGGCCGACACGGTCGTCTTCCCCAACGTCGTGCTCTACCCGGGCACCGAGCTGGGCCAGCGCTGCCGGGTCCACGCCGGCGCCGTGCTCGGGGCCGACGGCTTCAGCTACGAGCCGGGACCCGAGGGCCTCGTCAAGGTGCCCCAGGTCGGGCGGGTCGTGGTCGGCGACGACGTCGAGATCGGCCCCAACACGGTCGTCGACCGGGCCTTCCTCGACACGACGGAGATCGGCGACGGCAGCAAGCTGGACGCGCTGGTCATGGTGGGCCACAACTGCCGCATCGGTCGGCACGCCGTGCTGGCCGGGCAGGCGGGGCTGGCCGGCAGCGTCACCATCGGCGACGGCGCCGTGCTCGCCGGCCAGGCCGGCATCGTCGACCACCGCACCGTCGGGGCGGGCGCCCAGGTCGGTGCCCAGGCGGGCGTCCACCGCGACGTGCCGCCGGGCATCGCCGTGCTGGGCTCGCCGGCCATGCCCGTGCGCCTCGCCATGCGGGTGATGGCCGTCCTGCCGCGGCTGCCCGACGTGGTGGCGCGGGTGCGGCGGCTGGATCGCGACCAGGGCTAGGTCTTCAGCCGGCGATCCGGCCCCGGATCCGCGCGATGCGCTCACGGGCGCGGGGGTCGGCGGAGAGCCGGGCGTCGAGGGCGTGCTGCGCGGCCATGGCGACGTCGGGGTGCTGCACGGCCAGCGCTTCGACCAGCAGCTCGACGAGGACCTGGGCGTCGGTGCCATCGGCGAGGGCGGTGCCCCACAGGTCCGAGGGAGGGGCTGCCAGCGGCTTGCCCTGGAGCTGACGGACGAGGAGGTCCAGCAGGCGCCAGGCCCGTTCCTCTGCCGGGGACTGCACCCTCCCCGCCCCCGTGGCCAGCTTGCGGATCCGCCGCTCGTCGGCGTCGAGGGCGGCGTTGACGGCCAGGCCGAGGCGGGCCGCCCGGGCGAAGGGCTCGCGGCCGGTGGCTTCCAGCGCCAGCGCTTCGACCCACGCGGTCTCTGCGGCGCGCAGGTCCCCGACGTCTCGACGCAGGGGGCCGAGGATCGCCAGGAGCTGGCCCGACGCGGCCCGCTCCCCCACCCGGCGCAGGCGGACGATGGCGGCTTCGAGGGCGTCGGCGGTGTCGGTCTCCTTGCCCTCGATGGCGGCGATGCGGGCGAGGATCTGCCAGGCGCCTACCTCGTGGTCGAGCCGCCCCGAGCGGCGCGCCAGCGACAGCGCTTCGTCCGCTGCGCGGCGGGCCCCGGTGTCGTCCCGGCCGACCAGGGTGCGGGCGCGGAGCAGCAGGGCGCGCGTGCGCAGCGGGGTGGGCGGGTCCAGCGCCATGACCTCGGCGAGGTCGGCGCCGGCGTCGATGTCTTCGCCCTCCTGGTGGTGGAGGCCGGCGCGGGTCAGCAGCAGCAGGGCCAGGCTGTCGGTCGGGACCCCGGGGAGGTGGATGTGGGCCTGCTCGAGGCGCGCCAGGCCGGCGTCCACGTCGCCGCTGCCCCCGAGGTGGGCGGCGTGCAGGCAGGCCGCCGCGACGGCCTGCACCGGCGAGAGGTCTTCCGCCTCCAGCTCCTGGTCGAGCGCCAGCGCATCCTCGGCCAGCCCCAGCGCCCACAGCGCCTCGGCGCGCAGCAGCGCGGCGTCGACCCAGGCGTCGCGACCCGGCTCGCCGGCTTCGCGGGCCAGCGTCATGGTGCGAAGCGCGACCCGCGACAGGGGAAGCGGACGTAGGGAGCCGCTGAGCCGCTGCAGGGCCGTCCGCAGCCGCGGCAGGGCGTCGGCGTGGCGGCCGGCCAGGGCGAGGTGCAGCCCGCTGCGGGCCTCGGCCAGCGGGTCGTCGTGCTCTTCCAGCCAGGCGGCGGCGAGGTTCTCGTGGGCGGTGTGGTCGAGGTGCTCGTCGCGGGGCAGCCCGTCGATGGCCTGCTTGAGGTGTTCGGAGACGACGTGCAGCCCGCCGCCCTCCACCCGGACCAGGCCCTTGGCGACGAGCCGGTCGAGGTCACCCCCGGCGACCCGGCTGACCACGCGCTCGGGCGCGCCCGTGCCGGCGAGACGGACCACGAGCAGGGCGTAGAGCAGGTCCTGCTCGCCGTCGAGGGCGGCGGTGAGGCGCTGGCGTGCGAACTCGGTGCGGGACCGCGGGAGCGGAGGCGCGTCGGGGGTGCGGTGCCAGATGGGGTTGCCGCTCAGCTCGTCGGCGGAGCCGGGCACCAGCGCGCCGAGGCGCACCTGGTGGGCGATCAGGTCGTGGAGGTACTGCGGGTGGCCGTGGGCGCAGGCGACGAGTTCCTTGGCGAGCGCGGGTTCCATGGGGAGGTACGCGCGCACGAGGCGGTGGGCGTCGGCGTCGGACAGGGGGCCCAGGCTGATGCGGCGGCAGCGGCGTGGGTGGCGGGCCTCGATCCGGCGTAGCGGGCGCAGGGCGCGGAGGTGCTTCTGCGAGTCGAGGGCGCCGCACAGGATGAGGGTCGGCGCCTTCTGCGCGAAGAGCATCTCGACGAGGGCCCAGGCGGCGTCGGAGTCTCCGGCCAGGTGTACGTCATCGAGCCACAGCCAGGTCAGCCCGCGCCAGGCATGCGCGGCGAGGTGCTCGACCACGAAGGAGCGGGCAACGGCCCGGTCGGGGAGGGCGCCCTCGTCGGTGGGGGCGATGACGTCGGCCAGGGCGGCGGCGTCTTGGCGGCAGGCCGCGGGGGGTAGCTCGCGGAGGCGGGACAGCGTCCGGGCGATGTCGTTGCGGTAGGAGCGCCGCTCCGCGAGCGGTGGCAGCAGCCGGCGCAGCGCGCCGTCCAGGCCGTGGTCGGGGCCGCTGCGTCCGGCGAAGTCCAGGCGCACCCCCGTCGCGATGCCGGCGCGCTCCATGGTGCGGGTCAGCTCGTCGACGATGCGGGTGCGTCCCGTCCCCCGCTTGCCGAGCAGCGTCACCATGACCGGCAGGCGGTGGCGCAGGACGGCGCGGGCCGCTCGCCAGAGGTGGTCCAGCTCGCGCTCGCGCCCGACGACCGGGATCTCCCGGTGGACGACGAGGTGGGGCGCCTGGGGGACCCGACGCGGGATGTA
This sequence comes from uncultured Enterobacterales bacterium, assembly GCA_964599085.1. Taxonomy (GTDB): domain Bacteria; phylum Myxococcota_A; class UBA796; order UBA796; family UBA2385; genus J125. The sequence goes on from CAZRFD010000024.1 coordinate 7,060, forward strand.
GGGCCGCGGCCGGCGGCGCGGGGGCCGCAGGGGATCGGGCTTGTTCCAGGTGATGCCGAGGGAGCGCTGGCGCTTGAGGCGGGCCTGTCGCCGCGGCTGGGTCTGGTCGGCGGGCGGCCAGTTGACGAGCGAGTCTTCGCCCTGCTCGGCGAGGAGCGCGAGGCGGGGCGGCTGGGCGAGCCCCGGGCCGCCCAGGGTCGGCCCGCTGCTGATGGAGGGCAGCGCTTCGATGGCCCGGGCGACGTCGGCGGCCAGGTCGTAGCGGGAGCGGCGGTCGGGCTGGAGCATGGCCAGCACGATGTCTTCGAGGCCGGCGGGCACCACCATGCCCTCGCGCACCGGCACCTGCCCGGGGGGACGCTGGCGGGCGGCCAGCGCTTCCACCGGGTCCTTCGCCGGGTAGGGCAGCTCGCCGGTCAGCAGGCGGTAGAGCACCGCACCCACGCTGAACAGGTCGGTGGGCGGTCCCCACAGCATGTGCTGGCCGGTCAGCCGTTCCGGCGCCATGTAGCCGACGGTGCCGAGCACCATGCCCTCGTCTTCGTCTTCGCTCCACCGGGCCCGCGCCACGCCGAGGTCCGCCAGCCACAGGACGCGTTCGCGGGGGCCGATCCGGTGGACGAGCAGGTTCGACAGCTTGACGTCGAGGTGCAGGATGTTGCGGGCGTGCAGCGCCCCCAGCGCGTCCAGCAGGCCGATGGTGAGGTCCTTGAGCAGCGGCCAGCGCGGGGGCCGGCCGGCGTGGTCGAGCAGGCTGCCCTCGCTGGCCAGGGCGAAGGCGAGGTAGGGCTTGCCGTCCGGCGTGCGGCCCATGTCGTGCAGGGCGATGACGTTGGGGTGGACCACCGACGCCGACACGATGGCTTCCCGCTCCAGGCGCCCGGCGAGGCGCGCCCCCTCTGATCGCAGCACCTTGATGGCGACCAGCAGGCCGAGCGTCGTGTCCCGCACCCGCCAGACCTCGCTGGCGCCGCCCCGCCCCAGCAGGGCGCGCGCCGTCTCCGGCCACGGCTCGTAGCGCGGCGGCAGGACGGGGGGGCTGACCACGGGCCTCGGCAATGCACTGCTCCTTGTCACGACGCGCGGACCAGCGCGTCGGGCGGGCTCCAGCCGTGCCTGCCGGCGCGGCTGTCGGGGTCCGACTAGGGAGAGCCTACTCAATGGAGGCGGGTCGACGCAGTCCGACAGGGCTGGTGCTACGGTGCGCGCCGTGCTGATCCTCGCCCTGCTCGTGCTCGCCTGCGTCCCCGTGGAGTCCGCGCCGGCCGCGTGGAGCGCGCCGCACTGCGACGCCCAGGGCGCGCTGGACGGGGCGGACAGCCTGTCGGATCGCAGCAGCCGCGTGCGGCTGGAGCTGGACGACGGCGTGCGGATTCTCGCCCTGCGCCGCTACCCCGACGGCCTGGACTGCGCGCCGGCGGTCGTGATGATCCCCCCCGGGCTGGAGTGGGGCCAGCGCATGATGGGCAAGGCAGAAGCCGACAGCCTCGTGGCACAGGGCGCCGCCGTGTTCAGCTTCGACCCGCGGGGCCGTGGGGCCAGCGAGGGGGAGGAGGACGCCAACGGCTACCGCGGCCAGGACGATCTCGCCGCGGTGCTGCGGTGGATCTCGGCCCAGCGCGACGTGGACTCGTCGCGGATCGTCGTGTCCAGCCGGTCCTTCGGCGGTGCGCTGGCGGCCGGGGCGTTGGGCCGGCACACCGACCTCGCCGTCGCCGGCTGGGTGGACGTCGAGAGTCCCGGCTACCTGCAGGAGGACCTCGACTACGCCGCCGAGGAGACCCGCACGCGGATGCTGGCCCTGGTCGATCCCAGCGATCCCGAGGAGTGGTGGGCAGAGCGTGAGCCGGCCGGCCTGATCGGTGGGGTCCTGGTGCCCTACCACCGCTTCCAGGGGCTGCCCGACCACGCACTCGGCCCGCGCACCCTGCACGCTGCCGCGATGCTGGAGAACGCCACGGCGGCGGCGTCACTGTCCTACAACGGCCAGCCGGTCGACCGGGCCGAGATCGACGCTGGCTTTGTTCGTGACAACGTGCTGGACGGTGCGCTGGACCCGGATGATCCCATGGTGGTCGATGCAGTCAGCACCTGGTTGCGGGACGGGAGTGGCTGAGCGCGGTGTGCGGACGCGACGGGTCACCGTCCACCGACCGTTCAGGCCAGCTCCCCCAGCAACGCCACCCGCGACAGGAGGGACGGCGGCAGGCGGGCGTCCACCATCTCCCGCGCCTGTCGCGTCGAGTAGCGCGCCGACAGGTGTGTGAACAGAATGGCCTCGTTTTCGAAGGAGTCGGCGCGCGGCACGATCTCGTCGAGGTGGATGTGGCCCTTGTCGCGGGTCTTGGCGACGCTGACGCGGTCGTCGACGAAGGTGAGCTCCATGATGAGCAGGCGGCTGCGGAGCAGCTCGGGCGCACTGTCCAGCACGTCGACGCAGCTGTCACCGGTGAACGACAGCAGCGGGGTCTCGACGTGCTCGGTGATGTCCTCGCCTGCTTCCCGCAGGGCGATGATCTGCTGGCGGGAGGCGCCGGCGAGGTCGGCCCGCAGCTTCTTCTTCTGCTGCCAGAGCGTGTAGCCCTGGGAGACCACCCGGTGCGGGGTCGCGAAGGGGCGGGTGACGAGGTCGGGGCGCAGGCGCAGCTCGTCGCCGGGGGCCAGGCCGATGACTTCGCAGGGCAGGTCGGAGCCGTCCAGGCGCCGCCAGGCGTCGAGCATGGCGTGGAAGTTGTCGACGATGCGAGGCGGCATCACGTAGCGGGGCGGCTTCATGCCCTGCAGCGCCCGGGTCGCGCAGTGGTGGATCACGCCGGCCATGTGGTCGACGTGGGCGTGGGTGAACAGCACCGTCCGCAGCCGCACGGCCGACCGCGGGCAGACGCCCATGTCCAGGCAGATCCCCAGCGTCGGGAGCTGGATGCAGGTCTCCACCCCCGCGATGCTGCGGCCGGAGACGTCGATGCCGGCGAGGGTGGGCATGGCGGGAGCCTATCGTCGTCGGTCGAGGTGGAGTGCGGCGGCCCCCTCCCCCGCCGCGCTATCCTCGGCGCCCATGTCCACCGCCGACGCCCTCCTCGACCAGCACCTACCCACGCTGCCGCGAGATCAGCTCTCGCCGGCCCTGCTGCGCCTGGCGCGCCGGGTCCCGCGGGCGGTGGAGGGCCTCGCCCCCAAGCTGGATGACCCGCTGCTCCGGGCTCTCCTCGGGGTGGCGGATCCGCCTGCCGCGGAGGGAGCGCTGGACCGCGCTGTGCTGGCCGCGGTGGCCCTTGTCGACGGCGGACAACGCCTGGATGCAGCCCAGGCCGCGGCGCTCGAGGCGCGCGCGCTGGCCGCCGGTGAGGGCTGCGCCCCGACCACCCGGGTGCTCGCCGCGCAGGTCCACGCCGCCTGCAGCGAAGACCGGGTGCGTGACGCCCGCCGCCGCCTCGGCGTCCAGGATCTGCCCTACGTCTTCCCCGGGGACCTGCACCCGGTGGTGGTGGACATGCTGGCCTGCGGCGACCGGGTCATGCCGGCCCTCCACGTCGACTGGGCCCGCAAGCTGACCGTGCTGGCGGCCGACGCCCTGGTGCTCGACTGCCGGACGCTGGGCCTGTGGTTCTGGCCGGTGCTGCGTTCTCTGGCGACCGATCGGCTCGTCAAGCCCATCGCCAGGCTGCGTCGCAGCCGGCGGCTGCCACCGGGCGGGCTCGGCCTCGCGGCGGCCTACGCCTTCCGCGTCGGCGGCGACTGGCAGGCGCTGGTTGCCCCGGGGGGACCGGTCGATGCGGTCATCGCCGCGCTCGCCGTCGTCGGCGATCGCCCCGGCTGAGTTAATGGCGGCCCTCGCTCCAAGAGGGCTGCCATGTACCACGACTTCCTCATCCTCGGCGGCGCCGGCCTCGTCGGCCTGCAGGTCTGCCGCCACATCGTGCAGACGCTCCAGCCGCGGCGCATCGTCGTCGCCTCGCTGCTGCCGGACGAAGCCGAAGCCGCCTGCGAACAGCTCCGCGCCGAGCTGGGCGACGCCTGCGCCTTCGTGCCCGAGTCCGGCAACCTCTTCGTGCCCACGGACCTCGCCGCGACGCCGCGTGACCTGCTCCTCGCCGACCGCGACGTGCGGCGCCGGCTGCTCGCCTCCCTCTACGACGACTTCGACGCCGCCTACCAGGACAACCACCTCGTCCAGATGATCCGCCGCCACCGGCCGGAAGTGGTCGTCGACTGCGTCAACACCGCGACCGGCCTGGCCTACCGCGACGTCTTCCAGGGCGCCCAGAAGGTGCGCGACTGGCTCGGCGGCGACGGCTTCGACGACCGCGGCGTCGCCGACCTGGAGACGCTGCTGCTGTCGCAGTCCGTGCCGGCGCTCATCCAGCACGTGCGCTTCGTGCACCAGGTCACCCACGAGTGCCAGACCCGCGTCTACGTCAAGGTCGGCACCACCGGCACCGGCGGCATGGGCCTGAACATCCCCTACACCCACAGCGAAGACAAGCCGAGCAAGGTGCTGCTCGCCAAGAACGAAGCCGCCTTTGGCCACACGGGCCTGCTCTTCCTGCTGGCCCGCACGCCGGACGCCCCCATCGTCAAGGAGGTCAAGCCCGCCGCGATGATCGGCTACCGCGGCGTGCAGGTGAAGGTCGCCGCCGACAAGCACCGCAACAGCCAGCTCTTCGCGGCGCACGAGGTGCCGCTCTCGGGCGAGCTGCACCTCGCCGAGGGTGAAGAGGGCTACGACCGCGACGGCACGCTGTCGGTGGCCATCGTCGACACCGGCGAGAACGGCGTGTTCACCCGGGGCGAGTTCGCCGCCATCACGGCGCTCGGCCAGATGGAGTTCATCACCCCCGAAGAGATCGCCCGCACCGTCGTGACCGAGCTGCGCGGCGCCAACACCGGCCAGGACATCGTCTCGGCCCTGGACGCCTCGGTGCTCAACCCCTCGTACAAGGCCGGCCTGCTGCGGCGGGCGGCGCTGAGCGACCTCGACCGGGCCGAACCCGACGGCGACGTGCCCAGCGTGGCGCTCGGTCGCCTCGGCCCGCCCGAGCTGTCGAAGCTGCTGTTCGAAGCGCACCTCATCCGTCATGTCTACGGCAGCCTGGAGGGCGCCCTGGGCGAGGGTGTGACCCCCGACGTCATGGCCCGGGCGCTGGAGCAGGCGCTGGGGGCGTCCGGCGTGGCCCGTACGGCACCCAGCATCGGCATCCCGGTGCTCCTGCCCGACGGCAACCGGATCCTGCGGGGGCCTCGCATCAACGTGCCCGAGATCCGGGGACACGCGACGACCGTGACCTGGAGGGACGCCGCCGAGCTGGAGTCATGGGTCAAGCGCGGCTGGGTGGACCTGCGGCCGTCCAACATGGCGTCGTGGCAGGCCCGCTTCCGCAAGATGGTCGCGAGCAGGGCACGCCTGCGCAGCACCGGGTCCGCGGCGGCCAACATCCACACCTGGTCGGCCGACTCCTTCGAGATCGGAGAAGTCGTCGCCTGGATCTTCAACAACGAGCTGGAAGGCTACCGGGTCAAGTGAGCGACGCCCCCCCCGACGAACGGCAGCTCGCGCACCTCGGGCGCGTCGAAGCGCTCCTGGTGGAGATGCGGCGGGCCGGGCGCGTGCCGGTGGTGGCCCGGGGCATCGTGCCGCTGGTCGAGCTGGACGCGGCGCGGGTCGCGTTGTTCGGAGAGGCGGGCGGCGTGCAGGACCCTGCGTGGGAGGGCTGGCTGCCGGATGCGCTGGCCCGCGACCTCGTGGAGCGCCACGCCGACGTGCGCCGGGCGTGCTGGGACGCGGACCACGCGGCGGCCTGGTCGGTGGCGTGGACGGACGACGAGGGTCCCTCGGTCGTGTGGACGGCGGAGGGCGCGCGGCTGCGCCTGCTCGAGGGCACTGTCGACGTGCTGGACCGTGGACGGTGGGTGGTCGTGCCGGACTCTCGCATCGTCCGGATCACCCTGTCGCGTGTACACCACAGGCACGAACAGACCGAACACGGTGTGATCCGGCTACACACGGACGATGGGCGCCAGGTGTCGCTTCGCGCCGGCCGCATGATCGCCGCCGGCATGGTGGCCCGCCACCTCGCGACGGTGCTCGGCGTGGCGTGGACGACGAGCCGGTGGGATGGCTGAGCTGCGCTGCCGCTCGGGGACCTGAGCGCCCCCCGCCCCACGGGCGCGCCCCCCGCCCCGGGGTGCGTCCCCTGACCGCGCGGCAGGCTGGCGGTGCGGTGTGCGGGCCTCGGACGGGCGGGCACCAGCGCGTTACCTCGGGTCTTCCTCCGACGGACTGAGCTGATCATGGCCCTGCAGCCCATCTTCGATCGCCGCGTGGTGCTCGTCGCCGGCAAGGGTGGTGTCGGGCGGACGACGACAACGTCGGCCATGGCGCGGGCGGCGGCGGCCAGCGGCAAGCGGGTGCTGGTCACCGAGATCGAGGAACCGGCGACCCAGGCCCAGTCCTCGCTGGCGCGCATGTTCGGGCGGGAGGTGCTGCCGACTCGCCCGGTGCTGCTGGCGCCCGGGGTGCACGGCTGCATGCTCGCGACAGAGACGGGCACCGAGCGCTTCCTCGCCGATGTCTTCAAGATCCAGACCCTGGCGCGGCTGGCCCTGCGGAACGCGGCGCTGCGGCGGCTCCTCCACGCCGGGCCCAGCTTCCACGAGATGGGGGTCTTCTACCACCTGCTGCACCTCATCCGGCAGGAGCTGCCCGACGGCCGACCGCGCTTCGACTTCATCCTGGTCGACATGCCGGCGACCGGGCACGCGCTGGCGCTGACGGGCCTGCCGGACATCCTGCTGCGGCTGGTGCGGCGTGGTCCCATCGCGGCCGCCCTGCGTGAGGGTCAGGGCTGGCTCAACGACCCGCACACGGGCTGCGCGGTCGTCGTGACCATCCCCGAACCGCTGCCGGTGACCGAGTCGCTGGAGCTGGTCGAGGGGCTGCAGTCCACGCACATGACGGTCTGCTGCCTCGTCGCCAACCGGGTCCCCCGCGACCCCTTCGACGCCGAAGAACGCGCCGCCCTCGAAGACCTGTTGCCCGACGGCCCGCTCTACGGCAAGGAAGAGCTGGCCCGCATCGATCGGGCGCGCGGCTCGCTGCAGCGCCTCCAGGCGTCTACGGGGGCGCGGGTCGTCGCCGTGCCCGAATTCGAAGCCGACGGCCGGGGGGCCGTGGACGCCATGGCGGCCTTCTTCCTCGGCCAGGAATTCCCCTCGACCGGAGGCCGGTCGTGAGCCTGCTCGGTCAGCACCTGCGCGACAAGCGCATCGTCATCTGCTGCGGCGCCGGCGGCGTGGGCAAGACGACCACGTCGGCGGCGCTGGCGGTGGCGGCGGCCCAGGACGGCCGCCGGGTCCTGGTGCTCACCATCGACCCCAGCAAGCGCCTCGCCGAAGCCCTGGGTGTGTCGGCCAACACCCCCGACCCGGTGCGCGTCCGCCCGGAGCGCGAAGCCGAAGCCGGGATCCGGGCACCCGGCGCGCTGTCGGCCTGGATGCTCGACCCCAAGCTGGTCAGCGACACGACCGTGCGCCGCCTCGTCAAGGACCGCAGGCGTGCCCGCGAGCTGATGGACAACCCCATCTACCAGCAGGTCACGCAGATGATCGCGGGGATGCAGGAGTACACGGCGATGGAAGCCCTGCACGGCTTCGTCGCCCGGGACGAGTATGACCTGGTCATCCTCGACACACCGCCCGCCCGCAACGCGCTGAACTTCCTGGATGCGCCGCGGCGCCTCGGAGAGTTCCTGGACGGCCGCATCTTCCAGATGCTGCTACCGGACCGGGACGGGCGCGGGCTCGGCGGCACCACCCGGCGCATGGCGGGCCGCGTGCTCGGCGGCGTCTTCGGCGACGAATTCTACGCCGACCTGCAGGTGTTCTTCTCGGCCTTCGGCGGGATCTTCGCCCAGCTCAACGGCAACGCCCAGAAGATGCGGGAGCGCCTGCAGCAGGACGACGTCGTCTTCCTGCTGGTCACCAGCCCCGTGCGGACGGCGCTGGACGACGCCCTGTACTTCGAAGACCGCATCCGCGAGCTGGAGCTGCCGCTGGGGGGCCTCATCCTCAACCGCAGCCGCCACCTCGCCGAACACCGACCCGCGCCCGGCACCGACCTGCTGCCGCCGCGGGCCAGCGACGCCCACCACCGGGCGCTCAAGGCGCTGCAGAAGCTCGCCGAGCGCGAGCGGCGCCACGAAGCCGAACACAAGGAACTGGTCGACACCCTCGTCCAGCATGCCGCCAAGGACATCGAGGTGCTCACGGTCCCGGAGTTCCCGGGTGGCATCGACGACCTCAAGGGGCTGGGGGCGCTGGCGCGATGGCTGCTCGACGACGCGCACGCCCGGGCGCGGCACTGACTGTCCGCAGGCCGTGACACCTCGACACGAGCCGGTGCACAGCGTGACCCCTTTGTCCGGGGGGCGCCGTAGGGTGGTTGCATGCCACCCGAACCCGGGAAGCCGACCGTGGCCCAGATCCAGAAGAGCATCCGCTTCACCGTCTTCATCTCGGTCCTGAACGCAGCCATGCTGCTGTTCTTCCTGGCCCGCGCGCTGTCCATCGGCGGTGGGGCCCGGCCGGCGGTGACCGCCGTCGTGCTGCTGGTGTTCGGCGGCGTGGTCGCCGGCGGCATCGCCCACATCAGGACCCTGCGCGGGCAGCTTGCGGACGTGCGGGGCTGACAGAGCGGGGAACATGCGCGCTGGCCCGGTCCCGCCCACGCCGGCGATCAGCCCGCCAGCGCCCGCTTCCACGCGGCGAAGCGGCCGCCGCGCTGCACCGCAGCGACGACGGCTTCGGCGGTTCCGCTGTCGCCTTGGGCCAGCATGGCCTCGACCCAGGCCCAGCGGGCGCTGGTCGCGCGGACCTCTGCACGGGTGCCGCGCAGGCCGTCGCGGAGCCGCGCCAGGCGGGTCTCGACCGTGCGGATCCCGGCGAACTGCGCGTCCGCCAGCGGGGTGTTGCGCTTGGGCACGAAGGGCGCGATGCCGAGTGCGACGGGGTGGATCGCGGCCATGCGGCGCGTGCAGTCGATCAGCTCAGCGAGGTCGTCGTCCTGTTCGTCCGGGACGCCGAGCATCATGTAGACCTTGAGCACCTTGTAGTCGTGGCGGGCGGCGGCGTCCGCGCAGGTCAGCAGGTGGGCTTCGGTGGTGCCCTTGGCCATGCTGCGCCGCAGCCGCTGGCTGGCGGCGTCGCTCGCGACGGTGAGGGTCTTGTAGCCGCCGGCCCGCAGGAGCCGTGGAAGGTCGGGCTTGTGGGCGACCCGGTCGGCCCGCAGTGAGGAGACGCCGACGCCGCGGCCGCTGTCGACGAGCGCGGCGATCAGGTCCACCAGGCGGGGGTGGTCGCTGATGGCGGCGCCGACCAGGCCGACCCGGCGGGCGGCGTCGGGCACCAGCGCCAGCAGCGCGTCCGGGTCGACCAGGCGCATGCCGCCGGTGTCGCCGCGGCGCATGACGCAGAAGGTGCAGGTGCGGTGGCAGCCGCGCTCGCCCTCGACCAGGAACATGTCCGAGAGCTCGGCTTCCGGGGCCAGGATCGGCCCGCGCGCCGGCAACACGGCGTCGCTGGCCCGGGCGACCGGCGGCAGATCGTCGCCGTCGCGTTCGGGCACGTAGCCGCCGGGGAGGGCGGCCACCGCGTCCAGCCAGGCCGCGCGGTCGTCGTGCAGGGCGCTGTCCACGGCGGCGACGACGGTGTCGTCTGCTTCACCGATGAGCATGGCGTCGACCATGCCGGCCGCGGGCAGGGGGTTGCTGAAGGTGAGGGGACCGCCGAGGAGCACGCGGGGGTGCCAGGGGGTCCGGTCACGACGCAGGGCCGGGATGCCGGAGAGCTGCAGCACCTGCACGAGGCCGGCCAGCTCCAGCTCGTAGGCCAGGGACACGGCGACGACCGGGAAGTCGCCTACGGGCGTGCCCGTCTCGTAGGTGCGGAGCACGCCGCCGGCTGCGCGGAAGGCGGCGACGTCTTCGGGCAGGAAGGCGCGTTCGACCGCCATGCCGGCGCCGCGGAGGAGCTGGAGGACCCACTGGAAGCCCAGGCTGCTCATGCCCGCGCGGTAGGGGGAGGGGTACACCAGCGCCACGCGGGGACCGCCGGGGACGAAGGCCGGCCCGCGCTCGGCGTCGAGGCGACGGCGGACGGGGTCGGCGGTGGCGGTCCGGCGGCGACCGGCGCGTCTTCGGCGAGGGGGGGGCATGGACCCGAGGTGTAGCGTGCCGCCTCGGCGGCGGGAAGACGGTGCCTTGCCGGGCATGCCCTGACATAGCTACGGGTTGTCCCACCACGCCCCTGCTCCGGACCGCCGATGTCCCTGCTGCTGCTGCTCCTGCTCGCCCCCGCCCAGGCGTCTGACTCCCAGGCGCTCGTCTACGATCTCTCGGTGGGCGGCCGCGCGGTCGGCAGCCGCGAGGTGACGATCAACTACCTCGACGTCGACGGCGCCGCCGTGCGGGTGATCGAGAGCTACACCGCCTTCGACGTGCAGGTGGCCGGCGTCCCCTTCTCCTACGTCAACCGGGCCAGCGTCCGGGTGGATGCCCGTGGCGCGGCCTTCACCTCCTCGGTGTCCGAGAACGGCGAGCTGCGCGAGGTGCAGGCCCGCAGCCGGCGCGACGGGAGCTGGACGGTGACCGTGCTCGAGGACGGCACGCGCGCCGCCACCCGCCTGTCCCCCGGCGACGTCGACCTCTGCTCGCTGGAGCTGCTCGACCCGATCCGGCACGAGGAGCTGACAGCCCGCCCGCGCGCAGAGCTGCTGGCCGCCGAGACCGGCACGCTGCTGGCCGGGCAGGTGGAAGACCTTGGCGAGAGCAGCCTCGACATCGGTGGCAGCGCGGTGCCGGTCCATCGCTGGGCCTGGACGCCGCCGACAGGCCGGGTGGAGCTGGCCTGGAGCCTCGACGGCCTGCTCGTGTCCTACGAGACGGCCTGGATGGGCAAGAAGCTGGGAGCCCGGCTGCGCGCCCTGCCGTCGCCGCGCAGCTTCGGTGAGATCGGCCCCATCGGCGGCGTGGTCGAGGGCGTGGCGGAAGAAGAGCTCTGACGACGTAGGTCCCCCGCGACAAGCCGCGACAGTCCGTGTCCTGGCGTGACCTCCCCGCGTCGTAGCTTGTTCAGAAGCCTGCCTGCGCGGCGGGTGCCCGGCGTGTCGAGCGGCCGCGACCCGCCAGGTCTCACCGTTCGCGCGTGGGAGCCCGGTCATGCAGAAGGACGAGCGCAAGGGTCTGACGGTTGCTTCCCGAGAGGCGGTTGAGCTTCGGACCGGGACCCGGTCGAGCTGGTACGCCAACGCCCAGCTCACCGAGTGCCAGGACTGGGACGACCAGGACCCCGACGCCTACCGCATGCTGGCGGCCCCGCGTACGACCGACGAGATCCACGTCCACCGCTTCGACGAGCCCGACGCCGAAGAAGCGGACGATGACGACTTCGCGTGCGACGACTGGGGCGAACAGGAGACCCTGATCGACGACCTGGGGTCGGCGGTCCCGGCGGGGGCCGAGGGCAGCCACGAGGAACCGCTCGGCTGCATGGAGTGCGAGGAGAGCGAGCCGCTGCCCGGCCTCTATGCAGCGCTCGGGCTCGGCGAGGAGTCGACAGGTGTGGTGCCGGTCGAGGACGCCGATCTGGAGGAGCTGACCGAGGACGACCTCGTCGCCATCGACGAACGCGCCGCTGCGGCGGAAGCCGGCGATGCGGTGCCCGAGCTCGACGCGGTCGCGCTGGAGCCCCTCGACGCGGTCGCGCTCGAGCCGCTGCCTGTCGACGCCGTCGAGACGCTCCCGACTCAGGGTGCGGCTGTGGTGTGCGTCCCAGTGGAGCCAGCGCAGAGCTCGCCCGAGCAGGCTGCGCCTCCCGAGACGCCCGCGCCTGGCGTGGCCGCGCCCGAGTCGGACCTCGCCCTGTCCGCCGCGGACGCGGAGGCAGGGGGCGCGCTCCTGGCCGAGGTGGACCTGGAGCTCGCGCCGGCGTGGCTCCGGCGTGCGCGGGCGCAGCACCTGGCGCGTCCCGCCAGCGCGCGCCTGCGGGGGCCGTCGCTGGTGCCCGGCTATGACCTGCAGTGCGGGGCCACGAGCGCGCCGGATCGACCCGCACGGTCCATGCCTCCGCGGATCGCGCGGCGGCTGTGGCGACGCGAGATGACGCCAGCGGCCTGAAGCCCGAGGGACACGAGCGCACGCGACGCCTCGGATAGACTCGGCGCGACTCCATGCGCCCTCCACTCCCGCTTCTCCGAGCCCTCGGGCTCTGCCTCCTCCTGGGAACCGCCGCGCCGGTCGCCAGCGCGGGCGATGCCGCTGTCGCAGCAGCGCGCGTGGTCCAGGAAGAGCTGCCGTCGCTGCAGGCCCGCCGTCAGACGGCCGACGCCCGCAGCGACGCCGGACGCCGCTGGTTCGCCGGTCGGGCGCAGCTGTCGGAAGCCTTCGTGGACCTCGCCGGCGCGCCGCTCGACGCACCCGGCTACGTCGACGGGGCGCTGGCGGCCCTCGACCAGCGCGCGGTGGAGCGCGCGGGCTGGCGGATCGCGTCGCCCCCGCCGGGGCTCGACGAGCAGCTCGCCGGGCAGTGGCGGGACGCGCGGGACGGGGTCGCGGCCGCCGAGGACGAAGCCGACGACCTGCAGCGCCGCTTCCTCGTCTCCGTGCGCGCGGTGCTGACGCGCGCCCCGGATCTGCAAGCGGGCGCCACCGCCGATGTCCGCGCCCGTTGGGCCGCTGCGCTCTCCACCATCCCGCCAGAGGGCGATCCGGGCCGCCCTGCCGCCCTGCAGGCTGCGGCGGAAGCGGGCGACGCGGCAGCCGCCCTGGACCGGACCCTGGCGGCCGTCTGGCGGGTGGCCTGCATCCCGGACGACCCGGCCTTGACCACGCTCGTCGACGCCGACCTCGCGGCGGCTGCCGATGCCCCCTCCGATGCGCTCCTCGACCGCCTCTCCCGGGTGCGGCCGCTGCTGGACCCCGACCGGCAGGCGGCGGTCGAAGCGCTGCTGTCGGCGGCCGAGCTGGCCCGTCTGCGCGCCGCCGTGCCGGACGCTCGGGCCGCGCTCCAGGCCCTGAAAGCCCAGGTCGACGCTCCGCCGGTCCCGGGTGTCGGGGTGGACGCCCTGCAGCAGCGCGTCGCCGACCTGGACGCAGCGGCGGCAGAGGCCGAACCCTTGGCTGCACCTGCCGACGACGCCCCGGAGGTGGAACGACTCCGCGCCGAGCTCGCCGGGATCGAGCACGACCGCCTGGAAGCGGAGCGCGCCCTGCTCCGTCGCCAGATCGAGATCGCCCAGCGCGACGCGGCCGCGACGGCCAGCGCCGCCCATGAAGAGCAGGCCCGCCGCCGGGCCACCGAAGCCCGCGCCGCCGCCGAGCAGGCCGACAACGACCAGCAGGCCGCGGCACGGGCGCAGCTCGCGCAGTTCGAGGAGGACCTGGCCGGTTGGATCCAGGCAGAGCGTGATCGGCACGCTGCGTCCGCGCAGCAGCTCACCGACTGCGCCGCACGCCTCGCGGACGTCCAGACGGCCGCTGCGGAAGCGGCGGACCGCCCGGTCCTCGACGTTGGGCGGCAGGACGCCATCGACGCTGCCTACCGCTCGGCGCGGCGGCTGGTGTTGGAGCTGCGCAAGTCGTTGTCCGATGCCGACCAGCTCCTCGCCGGGCTCGACGACCTGCACGCCGAGCGTCGCGCGCGCCTCCCAGACCGGGACCTCATCGGCGACGACGGCGACCTCGCGCTCGCCGATCTCGCCGACCTCCACGACCAGCAGCGGGTCAACGCCTCCAGCGAGCTGGACCAGGTGGTGGAGCTGCTGGGCGGCAGCAAGAAGGTCCGCCGCCGTCTGCGTGGACAGGCGTCGACCTCGGCGTCGGCCGAGATGCGCTCCGCCTTCCTGCCGGAGCTGCTCAAGGAGCTGTCGGAAGCGCCCCTCGTCGTCCGGGCCGATCTGCGGGCGACGTGGCGGGCGGTGCTGGCCCTGCCGGCGCGGGTGACCGACCTGAACGCCATCGCCGCCTTCCTGCTGCAGTCCATCGAGATCGTGGTCCTCGGGATCCTGTGGGTGTTGCTCCGCCGCAACGCCGAAGACATGGGCCGGCGGCTGCTCGCCGTGCTGTGGAAGCAGCAGCAGGACGGTGTCGGTGCGCTCACGGCGCGGCGACTCGCGCAGGTCGAGTGGTTCGTGCCCGGGGACGCGCGCGCCCTGGCGGCACCCCTGGCCCCGGTGCTGTTCGCGGCCGTCGATGCCAGCATCGCCTGGTTCTTCTTCGACCTCACACGCGACGGCCTGACGCTCCTGGCGCTGTTCTTCTTCGGGTGGCTGGCGCGCACGACCTGGCGCGGCGCGCCCGCCGTCGTCAACCTGCTGTTTGCACCGCCGGACGCGCGGCGACCGGCGCTACGGCTGGTCGCCCCCCAGGCCATCGCCCTGCTCGAGCGCTCCGTGCGCCTGGTCGTCGGGCTGGTGCTGTGGGTGTACTTCTTCAACCTGCTGGCGCTGGACCTGTTCGACGCGGACCGCCTCGCGGACATCGTGGCCGTCTTCCGGACGGTGGGGACGATCGTGGTCGCCTGCTGGCTGCTCCTGCTGTGGGCCGACGAGGTCCGCCTCGCGGTCGGCGGCCTCGGTGGCCTGGAGGGTCCGGCGGCCCGGCTGATGGACCAGGGCGGTGGTTTCCCGGTGCGGCTGCTGCGGTCCGCGGCGGGGGTGGGCTGGCTGGTGTGGCGAGGCGCCGCCGAGCTGGTGGTGCGGGTGGCCGAGGGGCGCCCGGGGCTCGGCTGGCTTGCGTCGGCCTTTGCGCGCGCCCGCCTGCGCAAGGCGGGGGACTCGCCGGTGGAACGGCGGCCCATCGCCGAAGACGCACGCGCCGCCCTGACCGGCACCGCCCTGCCGATCCCGCGCGACGCCGAGCTGGCGACGCTGGACGATGCGCTCACGGCGTGGTCGCTGGAGGATCGGCGCGGCATGATCGCCGTGGTGGGTGACCGCGGCATGGGCCGCGAGCAGGTCATCCAGCAGGC
Organism: uncultured Enterobacterales bacterium; assembly: GCA_964599085.1. Classification (GTDB taxonomy): domain Bacteria; phylum Myxococcota_A; class UBA796; order UBA796; family UBA2385; genus J125. The sequence continues at coordinate 22,078 of CAZRFD010000024.1, forward strand.
CGTCGACCGCGCGCTGGAGCTGGAAGAGGGGCTCGCCGTGCGGCACCTCGCCCTCGCCGGGCGCACCCACGACCCGGACCACGCGCTGGTCTGGCTGGCGCGCTCGCTCGACCTGCCCGACGTGGGTGTGACCGAGGAGGGGCTCATCGAGGCGCTGATCGGGATGCCGCGCACCATCTTCGTCATCGACGAGCTGCAGCGGCTCGCGCTCCGGGCGGTCGGCGGCTTCGGGGCCGTGCACGTGGTGCTGCGGGTGATGCAGGCCTGTTCGGAAGAGCACCTGTGGATCTGCGGTGTCCACGGCGCCACCTGGGGCTACCTCGCGGGCGTGACCAGCTCGGTCAACCTGGAGGCCTTCCGCTGCGCTGTGGTGCTCGAGGGGCTGTCCGCCGCCGTCCTCGGTGACTGGGTGACGCGCCGGGTCCAGGCCGCCGGCTACCGGCTGCGCTTCGACGATCTGCTGCCCGCCGGGGCGGCGCTGGCAGATCGTGAACAGGCCGTGGCGCGCGCCGAGCGGGCCTACTGGCGGCTGCTGGTGGACGCCAGCAAGGGCAACCCCGAGATCGCGTGGACCTACGTCCTGGGCAGCCTGTGCTGTGCATCGGCCAGCGGGGACGTGGGGGCCTCGATGTTCTCTTCGCCGGGTGTCGCGGCCCTGGAGAAGCTGCCGGACCTCGATCTCTTCGTGCTCACCGCGGTGGTGATGCACGACGAGCTGGACACGGACTCGGTCGCCGAGGTGCTCAACGCGCCGCTTGGCAAGGTGCAGGAAGCCTGTCGGCACCTCGAGGGCCTCGACGTGCTGGCGGGCGCGCGCGATGGCAGCGGTTGGAGCGTGGACCCGGCCTGGTGGCCGGCGGTGCTCCGCCTCCTCCGTCAGAAACACTTCCTGTACATGGGGTGATCGGTGCAGGAACAGGAAGCTCTCAGCCTCGTCAGCCTGTTCGACCCGAGCGGGGTGCCCTACGCCATCCTGGTCGTCGTCGTCACCTGGCTGGTGATCCGCTTCGTCACCCGCTCGCTGGACGCCCTCGCCGAGCGCTTCACCCAGCGGCGCCTGCTCTTCAAGCAGCTCACCGCCGTCACCCGCTTCCTCATCATCATCGGCGCGACGGCGACGGTGGCCAGCGCCGTCATCAACTTCACGCGGGAGTCCCTGCTCGCCCTGGGCGGGTCGGTCGCGGTGGCGGTCGGCTTTGCCTTCAAGGACCTGCTGGCCAGCTTGATGGCCGGGCTCATCCTGCTCTTCGACCGTCCCTTCCAGGTCGGTGACCGAGTCGAGTTCAGCGGAACCTACGGCGAGGTGGTCGAGATCGGCCTGCGAGCCGTCCGCATCAACACCCTAGACGACAACCTGGTCAGCATCCCCAACAACCTGTTCCTGTCCAGCGCGGTGGCCTGCGCGAACGCCGGCGCGCTCGACCAGATGTGCGTCTTCGACTTCTGGATCGGCTGCAACGAGGACTTCGAGCGGGCCAAGCAGCTCATCTATGAAGCCACCGCCAGCAGCCGCTACGTCTACCTCGCCAAGCCCATCGCCCTCATCGTGCGCGAGGAACCCGTCAAGAACGGCGGGGAACGCTTCGCCATCCGCATCACCGTGAAGGCCTATGTCTTCGACGGTCGGTACGAGATCGCGTTTGGCACCGACGTCACCGAGCGGGTCAAGCGCGCCTTCCGCAGGGTGGGGATCCGCACCGCCGGCGAGCTGGAGTGGGGCGCCCGCCAGGCCGCCGAGTCGCTGCTGCATCCCGCCGGGACGGGGGCGTGAGCAGCACCGCGCGATAGCAGGCCGCCATGCAACACGCCGAGACCCAGCTCCTCATCCTGTTGCTCGTCGCCTCCCTGGTGGGGATGGCTGCGCGCCGCTTCAAGCTGCCGTACACGGTGGCCCTGGTGGTGGCCGGGATCGCGTTGGGCTTCCTCCAGCTCACCGAGCTGCACGGGCTGCACCTCACGCCCGAGCTGCTGATGATGGTGTTCTTGCCGGCGCTGTTGTTCGAAGCGGCCTACCACCTGGACTTCGCCCACTTCCGGCGCGAGGCACCGGCGGTGCTGCTGATGGCCGTGCCCGGGGTCCTGGTCGCCGTCGCGCTCACCGGCACGGGAGCGTGGGCGCTGCTGACGGCCCTCGGTGTCGACGGCTTCACCCTCGGCCACGGCTTTCTGTTCGCCAGCATGATCGCCGCCACCGACCCCATCAGCGTGTTGGCCCTGTTCAAGACGCTCGGCGTCAACAAGCGCCTCTACGTCATGGTCGAGGGCGAGAGCCTGCTCAACGACGGCGTCGCGGTCGTGGTCTTCGTCATCGTCGCCGCGGTCCTCGGGGTCGAGTCGGGACACGGCCACGCCCCGCACCTCGAGGGCGTGCAGGCCATCGCCATCTACGGGTTCAAGACCTTCGTGTGGATGGCCTGCGGTGGCGTGCTGCTGGGTGGCATCGTCGGTGCCCTGGCCAGCCTGCTGACCCGCACCATCGACGACAAGCTCATCGAGACCGCGCTCACGGTGGTCGTCGCCTACGGCAGCTTCCTGCTGGCCGAGTCGGTCCACGCCAGCGGCGTGCTGTCGACCGTGACCGCGGGCGTGGTCCTGGGCAGCTTCGGCAGCAGCTTCGGCATGAGCGCCCGGACGCGCGTCGCGGTGGTCGACTTCTGGGAGTTCCTGGCCTTCTTCAGCAACACCTTCGTCTTCCTGCTCGTCGGCATCGAGCTGGACATCGTCGAGCTGCTGGGCGCATCGGGCCTCGTGCTGGGCACCTTCGTCGTGGTGCTCGCAGCGCGGGCAATCGTCGTCTACGGCGCGCTGCCGCTCACCCGGCTGATGCGCGTCGAGCCCATCCCCCCGGCCTGGGGACACGTGATGGTGTGGGGCGGGCTCCGCGGCAGCCTTTCGATGGTGCTGGTCATCGGCCTGCCGGTGGATTTCCCCGGACGCGGGCTGCTCGTCCTGCTGATCTTCGGCGTCGTCAGCCTGTCGTTGCTGCTGCAGGCGCTGACCATGAAGGGCTTGCTGCAGCGCCTGGGTCTCGTGAAGTCGCGCGAGGTGAAGCTGGCCTACGAGCGGGCGCGCGGCCAGGTGCTGATGGCGCGCGCGGCGTTGCGCGAGCTGGAGCGACGCAGCGACCACCTGGAGCCGGCGGTGCGGGAGTCGCTGGAGCACGTGTACCGCCAGCAGCTCGAAGAGGGCCGAGAGTCCGCCCTCGACGCGGCGGGATCGGCGATGGACGAGGAGCGGCTCAGCGAAGCCCGCCTGCACCTGCTCCGGGTCGAGGAGGACGCCCTGCGCACCGCGGTGCACGAGGGCATCGTCGACGAAGAGGCGGCGACGGGGCTGCTGACGGCGATGGCCGACGTGCGGGAGCGCATGGTCCATGGCGGCGTCGGTGACGATCACTGACGGGCGGTGCGACCGCAGCGGACGCGTGGCCGGGCCGCCATGGTGATACCGTGCCCGCTGGCGAGCGGGAGCAGGTGGCCACAGCGCCGGGCTCCTGCCCAACAAGCGAGGAGGATCAGTGTTCGAATGGCTGAAGCGGCTCCTGGGACTGGCCCCGCGAGCACAGAGCGCAGACGACACCCTCGATCCGGGCGGGCACGACTACGACTCGTGGGACGACGTGGCGGCCATGACGGACCACGGCGAGCTGGACGGAGTCGATGCCGCAGTGGTCGCTGCCGAGAAGGCGGAAGCCGAAGCACGCCTTGCGGCCCAGCGTGCAGCCGCCGAGAAGGCCGCCGCCGAGACCGCCGCCGCCGAGCAGGCAGAAGCGGCGCGCCAGGATGCCGAGCGCGCCGCCCGCCGTGCGGCGGAAGCGGCCGCAGCGGCCGCGGCAGACGAACCCGAGACCGAAGAGGCCCACCCCGACGCTGTAGAGACCGACCAGCCTGCTGCTGCGTCCGAAGCTGCTGCGTCCGAAGCCGCCGCGTCCGAAGCTGCTGCGTCCAAGGCCGCCGCGTCCGAAGCCCCTGCGTCCGAAGCCGCCGCGTCCGAACCCGCTGCGTCCAAGGCCGCCGCGTCCGAAGCCGCTGCGTCCGAAGCCGAAGCCGAAGCCGAAGAGCCAGCCGCAGACGATGCCGCCGGCGCGACGGCGCCGGAACCTGCTGAGACCGCTGAGGCCTCGCCCGCCCACACCTACGACATGGGCTCCGGCGTCTTCGTGCGCAAGCGCGGCTTCTTCGTGGTGGCGTCCGTGCGTGTCGATGGCAGCATGGAGCTGCAGGGCTCGGACCCGGCAGCGGCCGGGCTGCTGGACTACGACGCCGAAGAGGTCGCGCGCCTCTTCCGTCCCGCCGTCGATGCCCAGCTCGCTGGCGACTACGAAGCCATGCTCCGGCGCCCGCTGGTGGGCCTCGATCTCCCCGAAGATCCCGCCTCCCTTGCCGCACGCGTGGACGAAGCCATGGCGATCGGCGAGCTCGGGGGCATGGTGGGGGTCCTGCGTGATCTCTACGGCCAGCCCCTCGCGGCTCTCGATCAGGCGCGCCTCAAGCTGCTCGAAGACACCGTGTTCGGCGAGCTCTGCCACGTCCTGGGGCTCGACCTCGCCGAGCTGCGCGAGGCCGCTCGCGACCAGACCCCGGCCTTCGGCGAGACCCGGCCGCCCGTACGCGGCGCAGCCGCGGCAGAGGAACCCGCCGCAGAGGAACCCGCCGCAGAGGAACCCGCCGCAGAGGAACCCGCCGCAGAGGAGCCCGCTGTAGAGGAACCCGCCGCCCCCGACGGTGTGCCAGCAGGCTGGCAGTGGCGTGGCTCCATGACCGTCGCCAAGGGCGTGGTGCTCGGCGAAGACGTCGGCTCGGACCGCGACAAGGACAAGGTGCGGGGTGCCGTGACCAACCTCCGTCCGCTGTCCAAGGCCGGGACCTGGCACATGCTCGTCAGGGACGACGCCCGCTGCCTCGTGCACGCCGACCGCCTCGGCGATGTGGATGCGCTGCTCGGTGACAGCAAGCGCCTCGGCAAGCTCGTGGTCGAGGGTGACGCCATCGTCGCGGTCGACAAGGCGCTGCGCGACGACGCAGACCTGGTGGCCGCGGTGCGGTCGGGTCAGGACGTGGAGGGTGGGCTGCTGCTGCCCGTCGGCGACGCCGAGCGGGTCGAGGTCCAAGTCGTCCGCGACGGCCGCAACGCGGTGATCTTCAGCCTGGCCGTCGCGTGAGCGCCATGAGCGCCGCGGGCTGGCAGTCGCTGGACGAAGCCGCGCTGGCAGACCTGCTGTTCGGCGTGCTCGATGCCCACGCCGACAGCATGGCCGTGAAGCGGACCCGCTTCCGGCTGCGCGACATGGGCGCGGACAACCACGACGAGCTGGCCCAGTTCCGGCTGCTGCAGCGCGCCTGTCGCGAAGACGCGGCCCTCTCCGGCGCCTTCGAAGCCGCGGGGCTGCCGGCGCTCGCAGACCTGCGCTTGCTACCGGCCACGCCGGTGGTCGGGCGCCTGGTCCAGGCCTTCAACCGCATGGTCGAGGCGCGCTGGGAAGTGCACTGAGCTTGCTGCTCTCCTTGCTGCTGCTCGTCTCCTGTCACAGCCGTCCGGCGCCCGGCACGGTCGCGGCGTGGACGCGTCCGGAGTACTTCGCGCCCGGCTTGCTCCACCCGGATCCCGGCGTCGCAGCGGTGCGCCAGGAGTGGTACGCCGACGCCTTGGCCCGGCTCGGAGAACCCTCCTTCATGCTGCTCGCCCGCCAGCCGGGTGAGGGCTACCGCTTCCTCTGGCTGCGGACCTGGCACCCGGCGATGGTGGTCCGCGTACACCGCGTCGGACAGCTCGCCGTGGCCGAGGTGCGGCGCCTCGACGGCCGCAGCCCGCCCGCGGCCCTCGGGCGGCTGGTCGCCACCCGGCGCCGGACCGTCAGCGCCGCGGAGCTGGCACACCTCGAACAGACGCTGGAGGCGGCCCGCTTCTGGTCGCAGCCCTCCCACGATCCCCTCGACGGCACCGTGTTCCCCTCCGTGGAGGAGGGCTCGCGCTGGGTCTTCGAGGGCTACGACGACGGGCGGCTCCAAGTCGTCGACCGCTTCTCCCCCGACGATCCCGCGCTCGTCGCGCTGGGTCTGGAGCTGCTGTCCCTGGCTGGCGTGCACCCCGATCCTCGGACTGTGTACTGACGGTGACGAGCGCTCAGCCGCGTCCCGCCGGGATTAGGGGAGCGGCATGGACACGAGACTCGAGACGATCCTCCTGCGCGAGCTCGCGCGCACCTGGTCCAGCCTGAACTGGACGCTGTTCCACATGGCGATGCGGCCGCCGACCATCGCGCTGTCGGACGCGCGCGTGCAGGTCGGGAGCTGGACACCGGACACCCGCACCATCACCCTCGGCCGGAAGCTGGTGCTGGAGCGGCCCTGGCTGGTCGTGACCGAGGTGCTCAAGCACGAGATGGCGCACCAGTACGTCACCGAGGTGCTGCGGGTCGACGACGAGACCGCCCACGGGGCAGCCTTCCAGCGCACCTGCGAGCGGCTGGGCATCGACGGGCGGGCGAGGGGGCTGCCCGTCGACGGCGACGCCGATCCAGAGCGTGCGCGCGCCATGCGCAAGGTGCAGGCGCTGCTCGCCCTCGCCGAGAGCGACAACCCCCACGAAGCCGACTCCGCCGCGGCCAAGGCCCACCGCCTGATGCGCAAGCACAACATCGCCTGGGCCGGCAAGGCGCAGCGCCACGTGTTCGCCGAGGTCGGCAAGGGGCGCGTCCGGGTGCCGGCGCACGAGCGGGTGCTGGCCGGGCTCCTCGGCCGGCACTTCTTTGTCGAGTGCATCTGGGTGCGGGTGTTCGACCGCGACAAGCTCCGCGAGGTCCAGCAGCTCGAGGTCTGCGGGACGCCCGAGAACGTCGAGATGGCGGCCTACGTGCACGGCTTCCTGCTGCGCACCGCCGAGCGGCTCTACGAAGAGCACAAGCGCAGCGCGCCCACCCGCCGCGGCAGCAAGGGGCGCTTCCTGACGGGCGTCGTCATGGGATTTGGCACCCGGCTGCGCGAGCAGGCCGAGCGGTGTGAGCAGGAAGAGGGGCTGGTCTGGCTGGGCGACCCCCGCCTCGACGACTTCATCCGGCGGCGGCACCCCCGGCTGGTCTCGACCCGGCGGACGCGCGTCGTGGCGGACTCGGCGTTTTCGTCGGGCCACGCCGCCGGCAAGGACATCGTGCTGCATCGCCCCGTCGGCGGGGGTGGGGGCAACCGAGGGCGACTGCTGAAGGGCGGCTCTTGATGCTGCGCCGCCTGCTCCTCGCTGTCGGGGCGCTGGTGACTGCGGCGGCCGCCTGGCTGCTCCTGGCGCCGGTGGACATCGACCCCGAGACCTGGACCCCCGACCCGAACCCCTGGGGTACGCCGCCATGGGTCGGAAACGGCGAGCTGTCGCGCATCCAGCGGCTGTCCCTGGAGGGGGCGGTCGGCCCTGAAGACATCGAGGTCCTCCCCGACGGCAGCCTGCTGACAGGGGTCGACGACGGGCGGCTGCTCCACCTGCGCAACGGCAAGCTCTCGACCCTGGCAGAGACGGGCGGGCGTCCACTGGGCATCACGCTCGGCGTGGACGGCGCCTGGTGGGTCGCCGATGCCGACAAGGGCCTGCTCCGCGTGACTGGCAAGGGTCAGGTCGAGGTGATGGCCACCGAAGCCGACGGTCTGCCCTTCGGCACGACCAACGACGTCGACGTCACGGCGGACGGGCGGGTGTGGTTCACCGACGCCGATCACCACTGGTCTCTCGGCCAGCTCAAGCAGGCGCTCCTCGAAGGCCGCCCCAACGGCCGGCTGATGGTGTACGACCCGGACTCGCGGCAGGTCCAGTCCGTGGTGGATGGCCTGCACTTCGCCAACGGCGTCGCGGTCGGACCCGACGGCAGCTACCTGCTGGTGGCCGAGACCCTCCGCAACCGCGTGCTCAAGGTGTGGCTCCGGCCTGACCGCTTCGGCCAGACGGACGTCGTCGTCGACAACCTGCCCGGCTACCCCGACAACATCACCCACGCTGGTCGCGGGGTGTTCTGGGTGGCGCTGTTCGGGCCGCGCTCGCCCATCAAGGACGCCGCCGCTTCGTCGCTGCTGCTGCGCAAGGTGGCAGCCCGCGCCCCGGGCAAGCTTTTGACCCGGACCCGCCGCCACCCCATCGCCGTGGCGATCAACCACCTCGGGCGGGTGTTGCAGGTCGTCGACGATCCCCGGGGCAGCTACGCGCCCCTGACCTCGGTCGTCGAGCGCGAGGGCAAGCTCTACCTGGGCAGCATCCACGAACCCGACATCGGCGTGGCCACCGCCCCGCTGCGGCGGTGACGGCGGCGGTGACGGCGGCGGCTTCCGTGCCCTCTACCGGCGCTCAGCCCCGACGCGCCTCGAAATCGCGCATGAAGGCGACCAGGTCGTCGACGGCGTCCTGGCCGGTGGCGTTGTAGATGCTCGCCCGGATCCCGCCGACGCTGCGGTGGCCCTTGAGCGCCATCAGCCCGGCGGCGGTGGCTTCTTGGACGAAGTCGGCTTCGAGGTCGGGGTCGGCGATGCGCCAGGTGATGTTCATCTGCGAGCGGCTGTCGACGTCGGCGTGGGGGCGCCAGAAGCCGCTGCGGTCCAGCTCGGCGTAGAGCGCGTCGGCCTTGCGCGCGTTGCGCGCGGCCATGGCGTCCAGGCCGCCGTGGCGCTCCAGCCAGGCCAGCACCCGCTCCAGGGCGAAGATGCCGAAGGTGTTGGGGGTGTTGAACAGGCTGTCCTTGGCCGCCATCAGCGTGTAGTCGAGCATGCTGGGGAGGCCGCCGGGGAGAGCTGCGGCGCAGCGCTTGCTCTGTTCGAGGGCCCAGGGAGACAGGATCACGGCGACGACGCCGCTGGGACCCAGGTTCTTCTGGGCTCCGGCATAGATGAGGGCGTGGGCGCCGACGTCCACGGGGCGGCTGCAGATGTCGCTGCTCATGTCGCAGAGCAGCGGCAGGTCGGTCACGGGGGCGGCGTGGAACTGGGTGCCGGCGATGGTGTTGTTGCTGGTGTAGTGCAGGTAGCGGGCGTCGGGCCGGACCGACAGCTCGCCGCTGCCGGGCACCCGGCGGTAGTCGCCGTCGGGTGCATCCCAGGCCGCGGCGACGTCGGCGATGCGGCCTGCTTCCTTCATGGCCTTCTTCGACCAGGTCCCCGTCACGACGTAGTCGGCCTTGGCGCCGTCGCCGACGAGGTTGAGCGCCGTCATCCAGAACTGGAGGCTGGCGCCGCCCTGCAGGAACAGCACGGTGTAGTCGTCGGGGATGGACAGGATGCGCCGCAGCCGCGCCTGGGCGGTGTGGTGCACGTCGTCGAAGGTCTTGCTGCGGTGGCTGATCTCCATGACTCCGGCACGCATCTCGCCGAATTCCACCAGTGCTGGCTGCAGCTCTTCGAGCACCTCGAGGGGGAGGGCGGCGGGACCGGCGGAGAAGTTGTGGGTGCGGGACATGACGGCTCCGGTTCTGTGGGGGGGCGGGTCAGGCCGACAGCGGCACGACGGAGGTGGCGATGACGAGCGGGTCGCCGTCGAGGGCGGCGATGGTGGCGGCCGGTGGGGCCTTGTCGAGCTGGATGCGGGCACAGGCGGCCGCGGCGCCCGTGAAGATGATGTTCTCCATCTCCTGGACGTTGATGCCGGCGGCGCGCAGCGCGTCGAGCACGACGGCCAGGGCACCGACCTCGTCCTTGTGACGGACCACCAGGAGGTGACTGGCGGGCGACTTGCGGGCGAGGTTCACGCAGTTGCGGACCTCGCCGCTGTCCAGGTAGCCGGAGACGATGGCGAGGACCTCGTCCCCGACCGAGGTCGTGGCTTCGGTGGTGCTGGCGCCGATGTGGTGGGTGCCGTAGATGCCGGCCACGTCGGCGATGGGGTTGTCGAAGCGATCATCGCCGGCGCCGGGTTCCTCTGCGTAGACGTCGAGGCCGGCGCGCAGGCCGCGCTGTTCGATGGCGTCGACGAGGGCGGCCTCGTCGATGATGCCGCCGCGGGCGGTGTTGATGACGTAGGCGCCCGGGCGCAGGGCCTCGAGCAGGTCCCGCCCGACCAGGCCCCGCGTGCCGTCGTTGAGCGGCAGGTGGACGGTCAGGGCGTCGGCGCCGCGGCAGGCGTCCAGCGCGGTGGCGCAGAAGGTCACGCCCAGCTCGGCGGCGCGCTCGGGGGTCAGCATGAGATCCCAGGCGCGCACGGCCATGTCGAAGGCGCGCGCGCGGCGGGCGACCTCCTGGCCGATGTTGCCGAAGCCGAGGATGGCCAGGGTGCTGCCGGCGAGGCCGCGGGCCTGGGCGAACTCCTTCTTGCGCCACTCGTGCCGCCGCAGGCTGGCGACGTTGTCGGCGATGCGGCGGTCGAGGTTCACGAGGTGGCCCATCGCCAGCTCGGCGACGGCCTTGGCGTTGCGACCGGGGCAGTTGGCCACGTAGATGCCGCGGGCGCTGGCGTCGTCCATGGCGATGGTGTTCACGCCGGCGCCGGCCCGGATGACCAGCGACAGGCTGCGGGATGCGCGGAGCTGGGGCGCCTGGACCTTGGTGGAGCGCACCACCAGCACGTCCGGCTGGAAGGTGCTCAGCGCGGAGGTCAGGCTGTCGTCCTTGAGCGAGGGGTCCGCCTGGACCGCGCAGCCCAGCTCTTCGAGGGCAGCCGCGACGTGGGGAGACAGCTTGTCGGCGAGGAGGATGCGCACGGGACGACTCCTGGGCGAGTGGTCGGTCGGCCGGCGGTGGCCGGCGGGGCGGACAGCGTATCGCCCGGCCGACAGCGTGACCCTGCGCGACCCTGCGCGGGCTGCCGCGCCCCTCGGCTGCGGCCTGGAACCGGATAGGCGTGCTCGATGCCACAGGTCTACGCTGGAAGCGCCGCCTACCCTGTCGAGGGCCCCGCCCCGGTGGTCACCATCGGCAATTTCGACGGCGTGCACCACGGCCACCGGGTGCTCCTCGACCGGCTGATCGCCCGCGCGCGCGCCCTCGACGCCCCGCCGGTGGTCTACACCTTCGAACCCTCGCCACGCGTCGTCCTGGCCCCCACCCAGCACCTGCCTCGCATCCTGACCTGGCCCGACAAGGTGCGCCTGCTCGGAGAACAGGGTGTGCAGGCCGTCGTGGTGGAACGCTTCGACCGAGCCTTCGCCCAGCACCCGCCGGACTGGTTCGCCTGCGAGATCCTCGGCCGCCGCCTCCGCGCCCGGGCGCTGGTCGTTGGCTACGACTTCCGCTTCGGCCGCGCGCGGAAGGGCGACGTGGCGATGTTGCGCCGCCTGCTCCCCGACATGCCCGTCGAACAGGTGGACGCGGCTACCCTCGACGGGCAGATCTGCAGCTCCTCGGCGGTGCGTGACGCCGTGGCCCGTGGCGACCTCGTCACCGCGACCCGCCTGCTGGGGCGGCCGCACTTCGTCCGCGGCACCGTGGTGGCCGGCGACCAGCGCGGCCGGACCATCGGCTTCCCGACGGCCAACGTCGACACCGACACGGAACTGCTGCCGGCCGCCGGCGTCTACGCGGTGCGCGCCCACGTCGACGAGGGGCCGCCGCTGGCTGCCGTGGCCAACCTCGGCGTGCGGCCGACCTTCCAGGGCGGGCGCCTCCTGCTCGAGGTCCACGTCCTGGACTTCAGCGGCGATCTCTACGGGCGCGAGGTGCGGGTCGACTTCGTCTCCCACCTCCGACAGGAACGACGCTTCTCCGACGTGGATGCGCTTGTGCGGCAGATCCGTCAGGACGCCGCCGCCGCCCGGGCCTGCCTGGCGACGCCCGAGTCGCGATGATCTCCGCCCGCACCCGAGTCTTCGGCCTCGTCGGGCACCCGGTCCGACACTCCCTGTCGCCGGCCATGTACAACGAGCTGTTCCAGCGCTACGGCCTGGACGCCGTCTACGTCGCCTTCGACGTCGATCCGGCGCGCGCTGAAGCCGTGGCCGACGCGGTCCGCACCCTGGGCCTGGTCGGCGTCAACCTGACCGTCCCCTTCAAGGAGCGGGTGCTGCCCGCCCTCGACCACATGACGGTGGCGGCGGAAGAAGCAGGTGCCGTCAACGTCGTCATCCACGTCGGCGGCACCCTGACCGGGTACAACACCGACGGCGAGGGCCTCGTCCGCTTCCTGGAGGCGCGCGGGCTGTCGCTGCGGGACCGCCGCGCCGTGGTGCTTGGGGGTGGCGGCACGGGCCGCGCGGTCTCCAGCGCCCTGCTCGATCGCGGTGCCCGGGGCGTGACCATCCTCAACCGCACGCTGTCGCGGGCCATCGCCGCTGTGCGGGCCCTCGAAGGGCGCTTCGGTCACGCCGAGCTCGACGCCGGGCCGCTGACTGCTGCGGCCTTCACCGACGTCGCGCGCGACGTCGACGTCGTCGTCAACTGCACCGCGGGGGGCGCTGCCCCCACCATCGCCACCCTGGACCCGGCGGTCGTGGCCCGGGACGGGGTCTGGGTGGACGTCAACTACTGGATGGCCGAACCGCCGCTCCGCGGCCGCTGTGCGGACCTGGGGCTGCGCTTCGAGACGGGCCTCGGCATGCTGGTGCACCAGGGGGCGCTCGCCTTCGAGCTGTTCACCGGGCACCCCGTCGAAGCACCGGTGCTCGAAGACATCATCAGCGGCGACGCCCCTGGCCGCCCAGGCGGACCGTGACCGGCTCGCCGCGGGCCTCCGTCCTGCTGGCGCTGCCTGACGCCCGCAGTCGCCTGCGGGTGACGGCCGCGCTGCGGGGGCGCTACGACCTGGTTCCCATTGAACCCAACGGCGACCCGCTGCGTGCGGTGCGCTCCGAGCGGCCGCAGGTCGTGCTGCTGCAGGTCCCGCGCGGCCAGACCGCCAACACCCTGCGGGCCTGCCGCGCCATCAAGACCGACGCCGGCAGCCCGCCGCTGGTGGCCCTCGTCGACCCGCGGCGGCGCCTCAGCGACCCGGTCGCAGCGCTCGAAGCCTCCCTCGCGGACGGCTACCTCGGCGACCACCTGGACGACGAAGCCCTGCGCAGCTTCATGGACGAGTTGCTCGCCGGTCGGCGACCGGTGCGCGCGGGGCCGCCGCGTGGCCGCGGCCTGTGGCAGCGCCTGCGGGGGCGCTGAGACAAGGGTCCGGTCCGCCCCCTCAGGTCGGCCGCGTGATGCCGTGCTTCTTCATCAGGCGGGTGATCGACTTGCGGTCCATGTCGGCGGCCCGCGCCGCCTTGCTGACGTTGCCCTCGTGGCGCTCGAGCAGGTCGAGGAGGTACTCGCGCTCGAAGGCCTCGATCATCTGGTCCTTGGCGTCCTTGAACGGGATCTCGGTCAGCGAGCTGCCGGTGTCGGCCTGGGCGGCCGCCGCGAGGTTCGCCGTGCCCGACGGCGTGCTGCGGGTGCTCCGCGTCGTGGCAGCGGCGCGCAGCGCCTGTGGCAGGGCGTCGATGGTGACGCGGTCGCCCTGGCTGAAGGGGACGGCGCGCTGCAGCACGTTGGCCAGCTCGCGCACGTTGCCCGGCCAGTGGTAGGCCTCGAACAGCTCGTGGACCTCCGGGCTGATCGAGAACACCCGGGTGTTGTGGTCCGCGCGTCGCAACAGGTGCCGGCAGAGCAGTGGCAGGTCGGTCAGCCGTGCCCGCAGCGGCGGCAGCAGCAGCTCGACCACCGCCAGCCGGTAGTAGAGGTCTTCGCGGAAGCGACCGGCGCTGACCTCTTCCCGGAGGTTGCGGTTGGTGGCCGCCACGACCCGCACGTCGACGGACTTGGTGCGGCTGCCGCCGATGCGGCGGACCTCGCGCTGTTCGAGCACCCGCAGCAGCTTGGGCTGCAGGTCGAGCGGCAGCTCCCCGATCTCGTCGAGGAAGATCGTCCCGCCATCGGCCAGCTCGAACACGCCGGGGCGTGCCTCCACCGCGCCGGTGAAGGCCCCCCGCTGGTGCCCGAACAGCTCGCTCTCGATGAGGTTGTCGGGGGCGGCGCCGCAGTCGAAGACGACGAAGGGACCGTCGGCGCGCCGTGAGCGCGCGTGCACCGCGCGGCTGGCCAGCTCCTTGCCGGTGCCGGTCTCTCCCGTGATCAGCACCGTCAGGTCGGTCGGAGCGATGCGCTCGAGGATGCCGAACACCTCGCGCATGGCGATGCTGGCGCCGACCAGGCCCTCGAAGTGGTCTTCGATGGAGGGGGTGACGTCGATGACTTCGTCGGTGGGCGTGAAGATCAGCTCGGTGCGCCCGACGCGGAAGCGGGTCTCCGGGGCGAGGAAGACCTCCTTGATCTTGACCGGCCCGACGAAGGTGCCGTTGGTGGATCCCAGGTCGCGCAGGATGATGCCGCCGGAGGTCCGCACGATCTCGGCGTGGCGGCGGGACACCGTGGGGTCGGTGAGCACGACTTCCCCCGACTTGAGCGCCCCGATGCGGATGACGTCCCGGTCCACCAGCCAGCTCTGCCCCTGCTCGCGGCCCTCTTCGCAGGTGAGCTGGGCCCGCCGGATGTGGATCTGGCGAGGGTTGTTGGCGGCGATGGTGCTGGTGACTTCGGGCACGTCCGCGGCCTTCCGGAGCGGTCTGTGGGGGCGAGGTTCGAGCGTCGGCGCGGGAGGCGCTGGGGGGCCGCGGTGTCGGGGAGGTGGACCGTCGCAGCGATGCAGGCGCGAGCGTGATAGCCCGGGCCCTCCACGAGGGCCGCCGTCGCGGCGGGCCCATCGTAGCCCGGAGAGGTGCCGTCATGCGCAAGGTGGTGCTCGACACATTCCAGAAGGGCCAGACGGTCCAGGCCTATGCCGACGCGCTCAGCGGGCGTCAGGCGGCGGGCAAGCCGCTGAAGGTCACGATCGACGACCGCAGCCGCCCGTGGCTGGACCACGTCATCGAGGGCTGGGTCGACGGCTCGCCCACCTCGGTCGTCGCGGCCGTGGTGTCGGCGCGCGACCCCGACGCCGACCACAAGTGGCGCCGCTTCACCGTGACCAAGGTGGGGCCCTGGCACTTCGAGCTGGACGCCTTCCCCACCCCCTTCAACAACGGTGTCGACCCGCTGTCGCCGGGCATCCCGCCCGGTGCCAGCCGTCGAGCCGGATCCTGACCGGGTAGAGTCTGCCCGGCGCGGAGCGCGGCTCCGCGGCAGACCGGTGCGGCCGCCGACCCCTCGCCTGGAGACGTGACGATGCTGCTGGTGCTCGCGGGCCTACGGGCCGCCCTCGCCCAGGACGTGCTGATCAACGAGTTCGTCTACAACCCGGACGGCACGGACAGCGGTAACGAGTGGATCGAGCTGTGCAATCGCGGCGCCGCTCCCGTCGACCTGTCGGGGTGGGGCTTCGAGGTCGCCGGCACCAGCTTCAGCAACATCTTCGTCTTCCCCACGCAGACCATCGCCCCGGGCGAGTACCTCCTGGTCGGTGCGGGCTCCGACCTGGCCCTGTCCGGCACGCTGCAGAACGGCGGCTCGGCGACCGATGGCCTGCGGCTGGTCGACGACAGCGGCGCCGTCGTCGACACCGTCCTCTACGACGAACCCAACACCTCCGAGCTGCTCGACGACGCCGGCAGCATCGGCACCGAATTCGCACCGGCGGCCGGCAGCGGCGAGAGCCTCGCCCGCATCCCCGACTGCGAAGACAGCAGCGACGTCAGCCTGGACTTCTCGGTCGACAGCTCGCCCACGCCCGGCGAAACCAACGTGCTGGGCGGCGGCACCGGCGGATCGCCCTGCGACACGACCGTCGTCATCAACGAGTTCCTGGCGGACCCGGCGGGTTCCGACAGCGGAACCGAGTGGGTGGAGCTGTACAACACAGGCGACAGCGACGTGGACCTGTCCGGCTGGAAGCTGGAGTACGGCGCGTCCTCCTACAGCGGCAGCGCGTCCTTCCCCGACGGTGCCGTCGTGCCGGCGGGCGCCTACCTCGTGGTGGGCGGCGACCTGGTCGACGAGGTTGAGATCGTCATGTCGCTGTCGATGGGCAACGCCAGCGAGGGCGCCGACGGGCTGCGCCTGACCTGCGCGGACGGCGGCATCGCCGACGTCGTCGTCTACGGCGACACCAACGACGAGGGCTGGACCGACGAAGCGGGCGACCTGTCCACCGTGGCCGCCGCAGCACCCAGCGGGGCCAGCCTGGGTCGCGACCCCAACGGGGTCGACACCGACGACTCCGGCGCGGACTTCGTCGCCTTCGACTACGCCTCCCCCGGCGCCGCCAACGGCGGCGAGGGCCCGGGCTGCCCCGGCCAGGACGACGTCAAGATCAACGAGCTGATCACCAATCCCGCGGGCTCTGACGACGACAAGGAATGGGTCGAGCTGTACAACAGCAGCGGCGCCGCGGTGGATCTGACGGGCTGGGCGCTCCAGTACGGGACCAGCAGCTTCAGCACGACGGTCGATCTGCCCGACGACACCATGATCGACGCCGGCGGCTACCTCGTCATCGGCGGCAAGAAGTCCGGTGTCGCGGACGTCATCGCGTCGCTGTCGCTCGGCAACGCCAGCAGCAGCGCCGACGCCCTGCGGCTGGTCCACTGCGGCCCCGGCACCGCGGACACGGTCATCTACGGCGACAAGAACACCGACGAGTGGCTGGACGACTTCGGCGAAGTCGCCGACTCGCTCGCCCCCGCTCCCGGCGAAGACGCCTCCATCCAGCGCCTCTCGGACGGCTACGACACCGACTACTGCGGGGACGACTTCGTCGAGCAGGCGGACCCGACCCCGGGTGAAGCCAACCCCGTGGTCGAACCCTCGGTCTGCGAGGGTGGCGTCAAGACCGTCAAGATCAACGAGCTGCTGCCCGATCCCGCCGGCTCCGACACCGAAGTCGACATGGAGTGGGTCGAGCTGTACAACGCCGGCAACGAAGCCCAGCGTCTCGACGACTGGATCATCGAGACCGGCACCAGCTCCTGGGGCGAAGACTTCGTGTTCCCCGGCGGCGTCGAGCTGGCGCCGGGCGACTTCATCGTCGTCGGCAACCCGGCCGTGCCGGTGGCCGACTACGCAGCCCCCTCGCTGTCGCTGGGCAACGCGTCCAAGGCTCCCGATGGCGTCCGCCTCGTCGACTGCGAGGGCTCGGTGCAGGACACGGTGCTCTGGGCCAAGGACGGCGCCGACATCGAAGACCTCGAGCTGCTCGACGACCTGGGCTTCCAGGCCGTCGCGCCGATGCCAGAAGAAGACCAGACCATCGGCCGCATCCCGGACGGCGCGGACACCGACGACAGCTCGGTCGATCTGGCGCCGACGACGCCCACCCCGGGCTACGAGAACGCCGAAGATGCCGGTGGCGGCGGCGGTGGCATCGAGCCCAGCGGCTGCGGCAACAAGGGCTCGACCGGCGGCAAGAAGTGCGCGGTGGTCGGTCCGCTTGGCGGCCTGCAGTGGCTGCTGCTCGCCTTCGTCGCCTGGCGGCGGCGGGAATGCTGAGCGTCCGCCAGGATGTTTCCCTGTCTGCCTGTGGAAAACCCTGTGGGCTGCTGTTGAGAAGCGAAGATCCCATGTTGGGATCGTGCTTGCTCAGTCCCACGGGGTGCGCTCTTTCGCGCACCACCCGTTGACCATTCGCTGTTCACGGACTGTGAACAAACCGAAAAACCAAGGCACCGCTCGCCGGGCACGGGCGAGCGAAAACCCGGCGCGTGCCGGCACGCGTCGGGGAGCAGCGCGGTGGGGTGCCCTGGGACCCGACCCGGGGCACGCCGCTGACCGGCCGGGGCCTACTTGGCGGAGCCGTAGGTCTTCTTGACGTAGGCCAGGGCGGCCTTCATCTGGTCTTCGCTCAGCACACCCTTCCAGGCGGGCATCGAGCCGACGCTGCCGGTGAAGCCCTCGCTGATGCTCTTGAGCAGCTCTTCGTCGGACTTCTCGTTGAGGCGGCCCGACGTGAAGTCGGCGGCCAGCGTGCCGTTCATGCCCTTGCCGTCCTGCTGGTGGCAGGCGATGCAGTACTGGTTGTAGACCTTCTGGCCTTCGTCGCCGGCGGCTTCAGCGGGCGCGGCTTCGGCGGGCTTGGCTTCCGGAGCGGGGGCAGGCGCGGCTTCGGGCGCCTTGTCCGGCAGGGCGGCCGGGGCAGCGGCGGGCTTGGCTTCCGGAGCGTCGGAGGAGCCGCCGCAGGCGGCGAGCAGCAGGGACAGCGCGATGAACCGGGACATGGAGACCTCCACTGGGAGTCCGAGGTGGCGGGCCGGGTAACCGGTCGTCTGGATGCGCGCCCGCCCCGTGGCGGCGGCGCATCGCGACAACCGCGGCCGTGCTGGGCGATCCGCGGAGCGGACCCGTGGACTGTCGTACAGTGCGGGTGTTCAGAAGCACTGGCCTCAGGCTGCCGGCCTTCTCTCCCATCATCTCTCCGTCCTGATGCCCGACAAGACGATCGACCCCGACGAACACCTGCGTGCCCTGCTGGCGAAGCACGGCATGGCCGGGGCCACGCTCCGCCCGGCGCGCGGTGGGCTGGAGCACCACCTCTTCCACGTGCGGCTCCCCGACGGCAGCGTCTGGTACGGCAAGGTGCCAAGGCTGGACTACCACGACCCGCACTGGCCGGAACGCGACCCCCGCGAAGCGCTGTTCATCGAGCAGGATGCCGTCACGCACGTCGTCTCGCGCTGCGGAGCGACTCTCGGCGTCCCCCAGCCCTACCGCTTCCTCGACGGCGACCCCCCGGGCGCGCTGCTCGGCGTGGTCCCCGGCTCACCGCCGGAACAGACGCTGCTCCGGCGCGGCATGGACATGCGCCTGCTCGGCGCCATCTGCACCGAGATGGGCGCCATGCTCGCCGATGTGCACCGCGTGCGCCGCCCCGTCGACCCGGGACGGATCCCCGATCTTCCCGGGGGCCCGTGGAACGACCCCCGCCTGCTGCACATGGACTTCCACCTCGGCAACGTCGTGGGCAACTTCCAGCTCGGCTTCGGGTGGAAGCTCACCGGCGTGCTTGACTGGACCTGCGCCCACTGGGGACCGCGCGAAGCCGACGTCGGCGAGCTGGGCGCCAGCCTGTTCGCTACCAACCCGACCCTGCTCGACGACTTCCTGGCCGGCTACCACGCGCGCACCGGCGTGCGGCTGAACCGCAGCCTCGCGCTCGACTTCCTCGTGTCCGAGCTCGAGCGGCGGCTGCGGGACGATCCGCCGGACGAACCCACGATCCGCAACCTCTGGATCGCCCGGGTCGAGGAGTGGTCGCGCGAAGCCTGAGTGGTGGGCGTGGGTGCGGGCTCAGGGCTCGCGGTGGGCCGCGCGCGCCAGGCGATCGTTGATGGCCCGGCCGAGCCCCTCGTCGTCGGCCCGCTCTGCGATGAGCACGTCGACGTCGAGGTCGTCGAGGCGCCGCAGCTCGGCGTAGAGCAGGCGGGCGTGCTGGCGTGGGTCGCCCGCTCGCAGGACGGCGACGCGCCGCCCCTCGCGCCGCATGCGCGCCGCGTCGGCGTCGGGGTCGGACGACAGCAGCAGGGCGGTGCGCGGCGCATAGTGGCTGGCGAGGGTGCCGGGGGCCGCCGTGTCCCCGGGTCGGCCCAGCGGCCCGACCACCGCCTCCAGGTCCTCCGCGGTCACCGCTCCGGGGCGCAGGATGGCGGGCTCCTCCCCGCTGAGGTCGACGATGGTGCTCTCGACCCCCACACGGCAGGCGCCGCCGTCGAGGACGAGGATCTCGTCGCCCAGCTCTTCAGCGACGTGTGCAGCCCGCGTGGGGCTGACGCGGCCGAAGCGGTTGGCCGAGGGAGCGGCCACGCCGCGCCCGAAGGCGGACAGCAGCGCCAGCGCCACGGGGTGGTCCGGGACGCGCAGGCCGACCGTGTCGCGGCCGCCGGTCACCTCGTCGATGACGTGCGCCTGGCGCGGCAGGATGAGGGTGAGGGGGCCGGGCCAGAAGCGGGCGGCGAGGCGCTCGGCGCGCGGGTCGGCGACCGCCCAGGCCGGCAGCCAGGAGGGGTCGGCGAGGTGGACGATGAGGGGGTGATCGGCGGGTCGCCCCTTGGCGGCGAAGATGCGGCGGACAGCCAGGGGGTTGTCGGCGTCTGCGCCCAGCCCGTAGACGGTCTCGGTGGGGAAGGCGACCAGCTCGCCGGCGTCCAGCGCGGCGGCGGCGCGACGGAGCGTGTCGGGGTCGGGCGGCAGGATCACGGTCGTGTCGCCTCAGGCCGGGTCGGCGCAGCGGTGCGCGGCGCTCTCGACCTGGATCGTGACGTGCCGGAGCGGCAGCGCGTCCTGGAGGCGCTGCTCGATGAAGGCGCGGTGGGTGACCGGATCGGGCGTGTCACCGAGCACCACGTGGACGGAGAGCACGTTCTCGCCCGGCGAGATGCTCCACAGGTGGAGGTGGTGGACGCCGACGACCCCCTCGATCTCCAGCAGCGTGGCCCGGATGCGGTCGAGGTCGACGCCCGGTGGCACGGCCTGCATCAGGACCGCCGTGGCTTCCCGGAGGATGCCGACGGCCCCGACGGAGATGATGGTGGCGATCAGCAGGCTGGCGACGGCGTCGACCGAGGTCCAGCCCCCCACAAGGATGGCGGTTGCGGCGGCGATCGCCCCCACCGATCCCAGGGCGTCCCCGAGGACGTGCCAGAGGGCGGCCCGCAGGTTCAGGCTGTCGGTCTCTCCGCGGGTGAGGACCCAGGCGACCGCGAGGTTCACCAGCAGCCCGAGGATCGCCACCAGCAGCATCGGCAGGGCGTCGATCTCGGCCTGGCCGGCGCGGAGGCGCTCGATGGCTTCGGTGACGATGCTGCCGGCGATGAGGAGCAGCACGGTTGCGTTGAGCGTGGCGCCGAGCACCTCGGCGCGCCCCCAGCCCAGGGAGCGCCGGGCGTCCGGGGGGCGCTCCGCCAGGCGCGACGCCACCAGCGCGACGGACAGCGCCCCGGCGTCCGAGAGCATGTGGCCGGCGTCGGCCAGCAGGGCCAGCGACCCCGTCAGCCAGCCGGTGACGGCCTCGACCAGCATGAACAGCGCGATGGCCACCAGCGCGCCGGTGAGGCGGACGCGGGTGCCGGCGCCGCCTCCGTGGGCGTGGGTGTGGCTGTGGCCGTGGCTGTGGTCGTGCATTCGGATGATCGTAGTCCGCTGAGGGCTCAGGCGAGGCCGGAGAGCAGGCGGTGGTCGGCGATGGCGGTGGGGCCGGCGGCCCCGGCGTCGGCTGTGGACGGTCCCTGCGCGGTGATCGCCACGGGCACCCACAGCTCGAGCTTCCGCTCCTGGCCCGTGATGACGTCGACGTCGTGGATGTCGTTGTGGTGGCGTGGGATCTTGCCGGCGGCCTTCCGCTCGGCCACGAAGCGGCGGTGGGCGCTCAGCCGCTCGACCGCCAGCTCGCGACCCAGCCAGGGCGCGTCCTGCAGGCGCTGGATGGCGGCCGCTCGAAGTCCCGCGTCGGGCTCGATGCACAGCGAGGTGCGGCCGGTCATCGCGGCTGCCAGGGCGGTGGTGCCGCTGCCTCCGAAGGGGTCGAGCACCGTGTCGCCGTAGCAGGACAGCATCAGGATGAGCCGCAGCGGCAGGTCGAGGGGGAAGGCCGCGCTGCGCGCACGCAGGGCCTTGTCCATCACGGCCCCCTCCTGCCGCGCCCCCACCAGGCCCCGCCACAGGTCGCTGAACCAGCGGTTGCGCTCCTCCCAGAAGTAGGCGCTGCGCTGGCGGTGCGCCCGCGCCTCCGCCCCGCGGAAGACACGCTTGCCGCCCTTGCGGAGCACCAGCACGTACTCGTGCTCGTAGGTGACGTAGGCGCCGGCGGGCAGCATGCCGGAGCCCATGAACTTGTTGGGGGCGTTGGTCGGCTTGTGCCAGATCACGTCGGGCAGGACCGTGAAGCCCGCGGCCATGGCGCCGGCCAGGATGCGGGCGTGGTTGGGGTACAGCGCGAACTCGCCCCCCATGGAGCGCGTGGCGTCGCCGATGTTGATCGCCGCCAGCCCGCCGGGAGCGAGCACGCGGTGGCAGGCCGCCCAGGCGGCGTCCAGCTCGCGGTGCATGGCCTCGAAGGCGGCGAGCGGGCGCCCCTCCGCCAGCGCAGCGGCCGCCGCGGGGCTCATCGACGAGAAGACGGCGTCCCACATCTCGATCATCGGGTAGGGCGGCGAGGTGACGATGAGCTGGACGCTGTCGTCGTCGACTCCGTCGAGGCGGCGGGCGTCGCCGGGGACGATGCGGTGGCGGGTCTGCATGGGGTGTCTTGGCCGATGGGGGGGGCAGGGGCGGTGCTATCCTGCCCACCGCGCCCGGCGGACCGACGCCGGCAGAACCCGTGGGTTGGAGGACCCTGCCATGTTCCTCGTCATCCTCGCGCTGGCCTGCGGCTCGCCCGACGACAGCCCGTTCGGGAGCAACACCGGGGGCGGCGGCGGCGCGTCGGGTGGCGACGGGTCCAACCCCTGCCCGACCGGTTTCGTCTACGTCGAAGCCGACAGCACGGGCCTCGGCGAGTGGGACCTCGACCTGCTCGGCCAGTACGAGGGCAATGTCGTCCCCTACGACAGCTACGACACCGCTCCCTTCTGCATCGCGAAGTTCCCGGCGCCCGGCACCGAGGGCGCGGCCTGGCCGCTGGATGGCCTCAGCATCGCCCAGCTCCCGGCGGTCGAGCAGGAGCTGGACGCGTCGGCGCGGCGTCTGTGCACCGTGCCCGAGCTGCTCCGCGCGTCCTCGGGCCACGACGACTGGCGGCACCCCTATGACGCCGAAGATCGGGGCTCGGTCTGCGAACCCGACGACGCCAATCCTTCCGCCATCGGGACCTTCTCGAGCTGTGAGAGCCCCGAGGGGGTCCGCGACTTCGAGGTGCGCAGCACCTGGGCGCTCCTCGACGACGTGACGGCGGCGGTGCTGCGCGACTTCTGGGGCGACACCCTCGATGGCGGCGGCGTCTACGTCGCCTGGGGCGGCACCAGCCGGGACGACACCTACTACGCGCCCAGCAACTTCGGGGTGCACATGCACGGCGAAGACGAAGACCCCTACACCGACGACGGGCTCCGGATCTGCCTGGATCCGGGCGTTCCTACCAGCGATGACGACGCCATCTTCGCCGACTCCATGGCCGCCTTGTCGGCCGCGGGCTCCTTCGCCGATTGGCTCTCGACCCGCTAAGAGGGTGGGGACCCCCCCCCACCCTCGGCGCTCAGATCAGCGGAGTCTCGATGACCGTCAACAAGGCCATCCTCATCGGCAACCTCGGCCAGGACCCGGAGCTCCGCACGACCGGCGGCGGCACCTCGGTCGTCACCCTCCGGCTGGCCACGACGGAGCGCCGGCGGGACCGCGACGGCAACTGGAACGACCACACCGAGTGGCACAGCGTGGTTGCCTTCGGTCGCACCGCCGAAAACGTCGCGCGGTACTGCCGGAAGGGCAAGCAGCTCTACGTGGAGGGCCGCATCCAGACCCGCAAGTGGCAGGACCGCGAGGGACGCGATCGCTGGTCCACCGAGATCGTCGCCGACAACATCCGCTTCCTCAGCGGCGGCGGCGGCGGCGGCGGCGGTGGTGACTACGGCGGCGGCGGCAACCGCGGTGGAGGCGGCGGCTACGGCGGCGGCGGCGGCGGCGGCGGCGGCGGCGGCGGCGGCGGCGGCGGCTATGGCGGCGGCGGCGGCGGCGGCGGCTACAGCGACGGTGGCGGCGGCGGCGGTGGCTACAGCGGCGGTGGCGGCAACGGCGGTGGCTACAGCGGCGGCGGCGGCAACGGCGGCGGCGGCGGCAACGGCGGCGGCGGTGATGAGGGCGGCGATCTGCCGTACCAGGACGACGACATCCCGTTCTAGCCGCTCCGCGTGACATCAGGCGGCCGCCAGAGAGCGGCCACGGAGTCGACCGCATGCACGACATTGAGAGGGCCGCCGCGGCGGAGTTCGATCGGTGGGCGCAGGCGGGCCGGGGCGAGTCCATGGCCCGCGGCCATCGAGACGTGACGGAACAGGCGCTCGCCGACTGGACGCCTGGCCCGGGCGACCGGGTGCTCGACGTCGGCTGCGGCAACGGCTGGGCCGTCCGCTGGCTGGTGGAGCGTGGCGCAGGCCACGGGGCGGGTGTCGATGTCTCGTCGGAGATGATCGCCCGCGCCAATGCAGCGACGCAGGGCGACGACCGCTTCTCGTTCCATGTGGCAGCGGGCGAGCGCCTCCCGTTCGGCGACGCCTCTTTCAGCCACGTGCTCAGCATCGAGAGCCTCTACTACTACCCCGACCCCGCGGCGGCCCTGCGGGAGTGGCGCCGCGTCGCTGCACCCGGCGCCCACCTCGCCATCGTCATCGAGCTGTACCGGGAGAACCCCGGCAGCCTCGTGTGGGTCGACGCGCTCGACGTCGACGTCCACGTCCTCGGCGCCTCCCAGCTCGTCGACCAGGCCACAGATGCTGGCTGGAGGGACGTGGGCTGGCGCCAGGTGCAGGAGCGCAGCCCGGTGCTCTCCCCCGACGACTTCCAGCCGTCGCGCTACTGGCCCGACTACGCGGACTACCTCGCCTACCGTCAGGCGGGCGCGCTGGTCGTCGCCGGCCGCGCGTGAGCGGATCGCATCAGGGCTTCTTGTCGCTCGGGCAGCTCACGTTGAGCAGGTCGCTGTCCCAGCAGACGTTGACCGTGTCGTCGAAGTCGTCGGGGATCGTGGCCGCACCCGACCCGTCGCTGTTGACCACCACGAGCGTCTGGTCGGCCGGATTGGGCGGCGGCTGCTCGTCTTCGAAGTCGATGCGGCCCACACCGGGGGCGTCCCACTCCCAGGTCATGCGGTCGCCGGCGAGGTCCGTGGTCGCCCAGTAGACTTCTGCGTAGCCATCGCCGATGTCGCCCTCGAACTCCATGACCGCCAGGACGCCGCCCGACCGGTAGAAGTCCCACCAGCCCAGCGCCCCGTCGGCGTCGTAGTAGCCGGAGAACCAGGTCGTCTCGTTGTACTGGCCGTCCTCGGTCGACTGCAGCAGCTCCAGCAGCCAGCCGGTGCCGACCCACGCCATGTTGAACTGGGCCGAGACCGTGACCCCCTCGTCGTTGGTCACCGAGCGGCTGCCCGACCAGAACCAGTCCTCCCACTGCTTGAGCGTGAGGTTGGAGAGGCTGGCCATGGTGTTGCCCATGGGGCCGAGGCTCTCGGCGAAGGCCGTGTCCACGCTCAGCAGTGCGCCCATGCCGGCCGCGACGTTGGCGTAGTCGGGATCGGTGTCGTCGATGGCGTCGTCGAGGGCCTGCATGTCCTGGGAGTTCAGCCCCACCATGAAGAAGGCCGTCGCGGCCTCCCAGTCGACCGCGGCCCCGCCGGGCGACTCGTCCACGGCGTCGGCGAGCACTTCGGTGCGGGTGAGCAGGTCGATGTAGCCGTCGGCGGAGTAGTTCACGTCCGCCAGTCGCGGCATGTGCGGCGGGGTGACGGTCTGCTCGGGGGTGCAGGCGAGGGCCAGCAGAGCCAGCGTGAGGGTCATGGCGTCTCCGTCTTCGAGCCCGTCGCGAGGGACGGGCGCGCCTGCATGCTAATCGAGTCGCGGACCGGGTCGCTGCGCGTCAGTGACCCGCCCCCTCGGCGCGCGTGCCGACCAGCGGGGCGAGCAGGCAGAGCACCGCGCCGATGGCGTAGGCCAGCGCGGTCTCGGTCGCCGTTCCCCATCCCACGGCCAGAGTGGTGTCGGCCACACCCCAGGCCCAGCCGTGCATCAGCCCCACGGACGTGAGCACCGCGGCCGCCGCAAACCAGGCGGCCGCCGTCTTGAAGTGGCCCTCGATGATGGCGACGGTCGCCGCCGCCAGCACCATCGCCGTCAGGATGAAGCCCTGCTCCAGGCTGAAGGCCCCGTCGGCGTAGACGTCGGCCCGGGTCAGGGCGGCGCCGAGCGCGTCCCCGAACAGCGGGTCGGCGCCGGCGACTTCTGTCGCGGCGCGCACGCCCGACTTGATCATCATCGCGCCCCACGCCGCCACGCCGGGCAGCAGGCCGATGACCACCGCCGGCGCGTGGGCGCGCGGCGTGGCCTGGAAGGCCTGTGCCGTGATGACGATGCCGATCCACAGGACGATGGCCATGCCGGCTTCGATGGGGACCGCCCAGGCGATCCACCCCAGCGTGCCCGTGAAGCAGATGAGGGTCATGAAGGCGCCGTCCAGCCACGAGTAGCCGATGCGCGCACCCAGGGCCTTCCAGCCCGGGTGGCCGATGTAGATGGTCGTGGGGAAGGCGCTGCCGAACAGCGCGCCGACCAGCGTGCCCAGCCCGTTCGCGGCCAGTGAGGGGCGGGTCGGGAAGTCGTCGCCGGCGGCGGCGGCGCTCTCGAGGTTCTGCAGGGAACCGATGAGGTTGAACAGCCCCATGGGCACGATGACCGAGATGTAGGCGAGGCCGTAGGGGCCGGTGAGCGCGGACAGCAGCTCGCCCACCACCGGCAGCGGCAGGAACAGGCCCGGGGGCGCCGGGGTCTCGCCGACTGGCGCGATGCCCTGGATCCAGGCGATGGCCATGCCGACCAGCACCGCGACCAGGCCACCCGGCAGGCCGCCCCGGAAGCGCAGGTGGCCGAAGTACACCAGGCTGACGACGACGAAGGTGGCCACGCCGACCATGGGGTGGGCGAAGGTGCGGAACAGGAAGCCCAGGCTGATGAAGGTCAGGGCGATGCCGGCCAGGGTCGAGAGCAGGGCGGCGCGGGGCACGTGGCGGCGGAGGCGATCGGCGACGAGCGAGCCGGACAGCTCGATGAGCCCGCTGCCGAAGGCGGCCACCAGGCCGGCGTGCCAGGCGGCGCGGGGGTCGCCGGTGGCCAGCTTCACCGGCAGCATGACCAGGAAGACGTAGGCGAAGACGCTGGGCGTGTTGATGCCGTAGGGCAGGGCGCAGACGTCGTCGCGACCGGTGCGGCGTGCCAGGGCCATGGCCTGCCAGGAGTAGAAGAGGTTGCCCGCCAGGATGGACAGCGCCGCCGCGGGCAGGACCTGCCCGTAGAGCAGGCCCTGGTCGAAGCCGAGGACGAAGCGACAGAGCGCGTCGATCACCAGGAGCTGGACGAGGTTGTCGACGGCCAGGCCGAAGAAGCCGTCGATGTCGCCGCGGACGAACCAGCGAGCCCGAGTCATGCCTGCCTCCAGGGGAGCCCGCGGCATGCTAGCACTGTGGGGCGCCCGAGGGCGCGACACCGTGCTCGAGCGCGCTGAGCTGGAGGCGACGTGGCGGACATCGACATCGAGGTGAACGGCGAGCTGCGGCAGGTCCCGGAGGGGGCCTCGATCGCGGCCCTGCTCGCGGCGCTCGGGCTGGACCGTGAGGGCGTGGCCGTCGCCGTCGACCAGCAGGTCGTGCCCCGCAGCCAGCACGCGGCGCGCGCGCTGCACCCCGGGGACCGGGTCGAGGTCATCGTCGCCGTCGGCGGGGGCTGACGAGCGGCCCCCGAGCACGCCTTCGGTCGGCTACAACAGGAAGAAGGGCGCTCGGATCGACCCGGCGCCAGGAGGAGACCCCCTTGCTGCTCACCCTCATCGCCCTGGCCTGCACGGGCAAAGGCACCGACGACACCGCCGGTGGCGACACCGCAGGCACCGCCAGCTTCTCCGTCGACATCACCGTCGATGCTGTCGCCGTGGACAGTGGCCCGACCATCGCGACCGTCACCTGGACCACGGACGCGGCCTCGGTCGACGCTGCCACGGTCAACGTCACGACGGCTGCTGGCGAGTCCTGGACCGAAGACGCCTCCGCGGGCTCGGCGACGCTGTGGGGCTTCCTCCCCGAAGACGAAGTCACCGTCACCGTGTCGGTGGCTTCCGGCGGAGAGACCGGCACCAGCGACGCCTCCAGCTTCACGGCGGCGCCCGCCCTCTCCGATCTGCCCGGGCTCGAGGTGACCGGCGACCCGGAAGGGGCGCTGGAGGGTGGCCTCCTGCTGACCACGAACATCCAGTCGCCTGGCGGCACCGTCGTCATCGACGCCGACGGCAACTACCGCTGGTGGGGGCTGCTGCCCATCGACGAACAGGCGGGCCGCGGCCGGCTGTCCGTGGACGGCGACAGCGTGCTGATGATGCCGGTCAACAACGCCAGCGACAGCACCCAGGGCATCGTCCGCGTCGGGCTCGATGGCCAGCTCATCGAGCAGTACCAGATGGACGGGCTGCACCACGACTTCGTGGAACACAGCGACGGCACCATCGGCGCCATCGTCAAGGAGAGCCAGCCGGTCGACGGCCACGCCATCCACGGCGACAACATCGTGGAATTCAACCCCGACGGCACCACCACCGAAGTCTGGTCGTCCTGGGACACGCTGACCTACCACGGCCCCGACGACCGCAACCCCGACCCCAACGAGTGGACCCACGCCAACGCCATCGTCTTCGACGAAGCCGAACAGGTCTACTACCTCAGCATGCTGTCGCTGCGCGCCATCGCCAAGATCGACCGGGCCACCGGTGACGTGCTCTGGCTCATCGGCTCCCAGGACAGCGACTACGTCAACGAAGACGGCAGCACCGAGATCTTCGAGATCGCCCACCAGTTCCAGTGGCTCGACGACGGGTCGCTGCTGCACTTCGAGAACGGCGAGTCCGGCAGTGACACCTCGCGGGTCGTGCAGCTCAGCTTCGACGAGACCGAGCCGGTCATCCGCGAGCTGTGGGACTACCAGCCGGGGCTCTACGTCTACGCCATGGGCGACACCCAGCGGCTGTCCGACGGCACGACCATGGTGGATCTCTCCACCAGCGGTCAGATCATGCAGATCGACGACGCGGGCACCACGCTGTGGCAGCTCAACGCCGACATCGGTGGGGCCTTCGGCTACATGTCCATCCTCCACGGCGTGGCCGGTCACTGAGCGAATGTACCGTCGCCCGGCGTGGGCCGGCCCGCTGTGCCTGGCGGGCGGGCTGCTCGCCGGCTGCCAGGGCGCCGTGCCGGTGGCTGCGACGGTCAGCGCATACGTGCCGACGGTCGTGCGGGTGCGCTGGACCGTCCCCGAAGACCTCGATGACGCCTGGGTGAGCTACAGCGTCGACGGGGGGGCAGACCGCAGCGTCGACGCCGACGACAGCGGCGAGGTGATCCTCGCCGGGATCCCCCAGGGGCGCTCGGTCGACCTGCAGCTCCACGTCGTCGCCAGCGGCACGGAACAGCGCAGCCGCTCGGTGTCCGTGGAGACCGGCTACCTCGGCGCCGACCTCCCGGACCTGAGCCTGGACGCGCCGGCGGCCGGCGGGCTTGACGGCGGCCTGCTGGTGACCAGCAACGTCGTCGGGCCTGGAGCGGCCATGGTCATCGACGAAGACGGCGAGGTCGTCTGGTGGTTCCCCATCGACGATGACCTGCGCACGTCGCGGGCGCGCCTCTCTCGCGACGGCCACAGCATGCTGATCCTCCCCGTCAACCTCCAGGGGATCGAGGACCGCGGGGTCGAGGTGGTCAGCCTGGACGGCAGCCAGCGCAGCTTCTCCGTCGTCGATGATGCCCACCACGACATGGTCGAGCTGCCCGACGGCAGCTTCACCTTCCTCGTCCACGAGCCGCGCACGCTGGACGGCTACGGCGAGGTCTGGGGCGACCGCGTCGTCGAGCTGTCGCCCGATGGGACAGAGCGCCAGGTGTGGTCGACCTGGGACAGCTTCGCCTACGATCCGGCGGACGACGTCATCGCGGGCCCGACCTGGACCCACGCCAACGCCATCGACTACCTCGAAGACGAAGATGCCTACCTCGTGGGCCTGCTCGGGCTGTCGGCCATCGTCAAGCTCGACCGGGCCAGCGGCGCCGTGCTGTGGGTGCTCGGTACCGACGACAGCGACTTCGTCACGCCGCAGGGCGACCCGCGGGTCCTCTCCTACCACCACCAGTTCGACACCGTCGAGGGGGGACTCGTGGTGTTCGAGAACGGCCCGCCGGACAGGGCCTCGTCGCGGGTGGTCGAGCTGTCGCTGGACGAGGCCGCCGGCACTGCGACCGAGGTCTGGGACTACTGGCCGGACCCGTCGCTGTACACCTACAGCATGGGCGGTGTCAGCCGCCTGTCCAGCGGGCGCACGGTGGTGAACTTCGCCACCAGCGGGCAGGTCGACGTGGTGGAGCCTGACGACAGCGTGGTGTGGCGCATCAACGCCGGCGTCGGGGGGGCCTTCGGCTACGCCGAGTGGGAGCCATCGCTCGGTGCAAGCCCGCGGTAGTCGCGGGCTTTCATTTCCGGCGAGGATGTGCTGGGGCGGCGGTCGAGGCGCCACCCCGCACAGATCGAGCCGGCCCGACTCGTCGCCGGGTTAGGCGGCGCCGATGGCCCTCTTCGAAGACATCCGCGACGCGGCCAGTGATCGCGTCTGGTCGCGCGGCGTGCAGCTCGCGCGGGCCGGCGCCGTCGTCCCGCGCAAGGGCGACGACGACGACGAGCAGCGCTTCCAGGTCGTGGTCAAGGGTGGCGTGCGGGCCTTCGAGGTCTGGCTGTGGCCCGACGACGGCGACTGGGCTTGTGACTGCGGCGGCCCCGACACCTGCATCCACGTCTGCGCCTCCGCCATCTGGTCCCACCACCAGGGGACCGATCGGGCGCCTGCGCCCGGGGCCCACGTCGCGCGGCTGGGCTACCGCTTCCAGCGTAGCGGAAACGCCCTGCGGCTCGATCGGGTCGTCAAGCAGGCCGACGAAGAGGTGCCGGTCAACGACGGTGGCGCCGGCCAGCTCGAGGGCCACGGTCCGGTGCTGGTCGGCGATGGCGACCGTACCGCCGAGCAGGTCATGGGCTTCCGCTTCGGCGTGCGCGTCGCCAAGGAGATCGTCCTCCGCCTGCTCGACGCCCTCGAGGACTGTGAAGACGTCACCCTCGACGGCCAGCATGTGCGGGCCAGCGGGGTCCCCGTCGTCCCCATCGGCCGGGTCGAAGACGACGGCACCGGCTTCAAGGTCCGCATCGTCCGCGACCGCGCCATCACCGATGTGCTCGGCAGCGGGGCCGTGCTGTGCGGCGACGCGATCCGACCCATCGGCACCGGCGGGCTGGCGCGAGAGAAGCGGGCGCTGCTGGGTCGGGGGGTCCACTTCCCGCCCGACGACGTCGCCCGGCTGGTCGGCGAGATCGTTCCCGGGTTGCGAGAGAGCATCCCCGTCGAGATCCGCACCCGTCGCCTGCCCGACGGCCAGGTCTCCAAGCCGCGCATGATGGTCGAGACCTTCGGCGGCGCCGAAGAGCTGGTCGTCCGCCCGCGCCTGGTCTACGGCAACCCGCCCACGGCCGAGGTCGACCGGGGCGAGCTGAAGCTGCTGGGCGGGATGGTCCCCATCCGCGACGAAGCCGCCGAGCGGCGCCTCGTCCGCGGCCTGGCCGAGGGGCTCCAGCTCGCCGTCGGCCTCGAGCGGCGCTTCCGCGGAGAGGAAGCGGTCCGCTTCGCCGCCGACCTCGCCCGCTACCAGGGCGGCAGCCGGGGTCGCGTGGCGCTGGCCGGCGAAGCCCACCGCCAATTCCGCCGCGCCGCCGCCCTCACGCCCGACGTGCGGATCGACGGCGACCGCCTGCTCGTCGACTTCAAGGGCGAGGGTGGCGGCCAGGCCGACGCCGCCCGCGTGCTCCAGGCCTGGCAGGAGGGCGCCGAGCTGGCGCCGCTGTCCGGTGGTGGCTGGGCGCCGATCCCCTGGGAGTGGCTGCAGGCCCACGGCCACCGCGTCGCCGACCTCCTCGCCGCCCGCGATCCCAACGGCAAGGTCGCCAGGAGCGCGCTCTTCGACCTCGCCCGCCTCAGCCGCGAGCTGGACCAGCCACCGCCCCCGGGCCTCGCAGAGCTGCGCGGGCTCCTCGACGGCTTCGACGGCATCCCCGCCGCGGACCTTCCCGGTGACCTCGACGCCACCCTGCGCCCCTACCAGCAACAGGGCGTGGACTGGCTGCGCTTCATCCAGCGGGCCGGCCTCGGTGGCATCCTGGCCGACGACATGGGCCTCGGCAAGACGCTGCAGGCGCTGTGCGCGATGGACAGTCCCTCCCTGGCGGTCTGTCCCACCAGCGTGCTGCCCAACTGGGCCGCCGAGGCGCGCCGCTTCCGCCCCGGCATCAAGGTCCACGTCTACCACGGCCCCCAGCGCAAGCTCGACAAGAAGGCCGACCTGACGCTGACCACCTACGGCGTGCTCCGCATCGACATCGACAAGCTCAAGGACCGCGGCTGGAAGGCGGTCGTCCTCGACGAAGCCCAGGCCATCAAGAACCCCGACAGCAAGGTCGCCCGCGCCGCCTACAAGGTCGTCGCCGACTGGAAGCTCACCCTGACCGGCACCCCGGTCGAGAACCGCCTCGACGAGCTGTGGAGCCAGATCCACTTCTGCAACCCGGGCTTGCTCGGGGGGCGCCGCGACTTCCAGGAACGCTACGCCAAGCCCATCTCCCGCGGCGAGCCCGGTGCTGCCGCCCGCCTGCGCGAGCGCATCCGCCCCTTCGTGCTGCGCCGGCTCAAGCAGGAAGTCGCCCGCGACCTGCCACCGCGCACCGACAACGTCCTGTACTGCGAGCTGTCGAGAGAGGAGCGGCTCGTCTACGACGCCGTCCGCGCCGCCACCATGGAGAAGGTCGTCGCCCAGGTCGGCGGCGGCGGCAAGCCCAACGTCATGGCCGCCCTCGAAGCGCTCCTGCGGCTGCGGCAGGCCTCCTGCCACTCCGGCCTCGTCCCCGGACAGACGGCCGAACACAGCAGCAAGCTCGACCTGCTCATGGAGACGCTCGACGAGCTGCTCGCCGCCGGCCACAAGGCCCTCGTCTTCAGCCAGTGGACGGCCCTGCTCGACCGGGTGGAGCCGCACCTGCACAGCGCCGACATCGACTTCGTGCGCCTGGACGGCTCGACCCGCGACCGCCAGGGGGTCGTGCAGCGCTTCCAGGACCCGGACGGCCCGCCGGTCTTCCTCATCAGCCTCAAGGCGGGCGGCACCGGCCTCAACCTGACGGAAGCCGACCACGTCTTCCTGCTCGACCCCTGGTGGAACCCGGCCGCCGAAGACCAGGCTGCCGACCGCGCCCACCGCATCGGCCAGGACAAGCCGGTCATGGTCTACCGGCTGGTCGCCGAAGACACCGTCGAAGAGCGGATCCTGCTGCTGCAGGACAAGAAGCGCCGCCTCGCCGACGCCGCGCTGGGCGAAGCCGACCGGGCGACCAGCATCACCCGCGACGAGCTGATGGCGCTGCTGGCCTGAGCCCCCGGTGGGGGCGGCTCCCCCCTCCGGCGTCGAGCAAGCTGACGGTTGCTCAGCCCTCCCCGTACTGGGCCTTCAGCTCGCTGGCGACGAGATCCTTGAGCTGCTGCAGGCCCCAGGTCGGCAGCGGCTTGCCGTTGACGAAGAATTCCGGGGTCTGGGTCACGCCCAGCGTCTTGGCGTCCATCATGTCCTGCTGGATGATGGTCTTGATCGCCGGATCCTGGGCGTCGGCCTTGAGCTTGTCGATGTCGAGCCCCACCTGGGCGAGGATGTCGAAGATCCGTTCGGGGTGGGGTTCGGCGTGGTTCGCCCACAGCTTCTGCGTCGAGAACAGCGCGTGGAGCGCGTCCCAGTAGCGGTCCTGGCGACGGGTGGCCTCGAGCACGGCGGCGACGTCCTGGGAGCCGGGGTGGAAGGGTGCGTAGCGTTCCACCACCTGGATGCGGCCCTGGCTGTTGTTGACCATGTCTTCGAGGATGGGGGCGAACTGGGCACAGGTCTCGCAGGCCGGGTCGAAGAAGTCGACGACGACGACCTTGGCGTCGGGGTTGCCCAGGCGCATGGCGTGGGCGGGCTCGAAGAGCTGGGTGTGCTCGGTGGCGAGCGTCTGGACTTCTTCGGCCCGTTCTCCCTTGTAGAGCTGCGAGCCTGCCAGGAACAGGCCGAGCAGGGCGAGCAGGGAGAGGACGACGATGAGGACGCGCTTCACTTGGATCTCCACCAGGACAGGGCGAGCAGGCTGGCGATGGCGCCGAAGCCGAGGAGCGACAGCATGGGGATGGACAGGAGGCCGAACAGCTCGAAGGTCGGCTGGCTGCAGGAGACGCCCTGGGAGCAGGGGGCGGCGGACTCCGGCAGGATGCCGACGTAGAGCAGCGTGTGCCACAGGGCAACACCGAGGCCGGGCAGGGCCAGGGCGAGCCCGTAGCGCGGGGCCCGGGGGTCGTAGGGGAACAGCCCGACGAGGAGCACGAGCGGCAGCGGGAACATGAAGATCCGCTGGTACCAGCACAGCGAGCAGGGCGGCAGGGCCATGACCTCCGAGAAGAACATGCTGCCGGCGACGGCGCTGGTGGCCAGCAGCCAGGCCGCGAACAGGGCGGTCCAGCCGGGGGAGGCGTCGGATGCGGGGACGTCGGACATGGTGCCTGCGGGCTAACCGGGTGGCTTTGGTGTCAGGCGAATTCCATTTCCCTTTTGTGGAAAAGTCTTGCCGGGTGGCACTGGCCTGGGAGCTTCGCTCGTTCTGGCTGCTCGTTCTGGCTGCTCGTTCTGGCTGCTCGTTCTGGCTGCTCGTTCTCGTTCTCGTTCTCGTTCTCGAGGTCGAGTCCGAGCCCTAGTCCGAGTCCGAGTCCGAGTCCGCGGTCGTGGTCGAACAAGACCCCGCGGGCGGCGCTGAGCGGCCCCCCCCCCTACGCCTCCGGCACCCCACCGGGCCAGGAGCTCAGGCTGTCGTCGAGCAGTGGCGTCAGCTCGATGGGGACGCTGGGCGGGGTGTCCAGCCAGGGGCTCTGGATGTCTTCGACGTCCAGGAAGGTCGGGGCCAGGGCCACCGGGCCCTCGGGCCCCAGCTCGATGGGCAGGGCCCGGTGGACCTGCCGGCCGGCGCGCTGCACGACCGTGGCGATGCCCGGCAGGCTGCGGCCGTCGGGCATGCTGACGTTGGCGGGGTGCACCAGGGCGGCGGCGATGGCCGGCGAGATGGCGCAGATGGCGCGGATCATGTCGTCGATGCTGAATGGCTCGATGCGGCGAAGCTCCCACCGCTCGAGCTCTCCGTCGGCCCGCACCACGAAGACCAGCAGCGCGAGCAGGCCCTGGGCGACGACCTCGCGGTCCAGGTGCTCGTGCAGCGCCACCGCCAGCTCTCGCGGGTCTTCGCTCTGCAGGGCGATGCGGCCGACGCGGGCGGCCCGGATGTCCAGCTCTGCGGGTTCGGTGTCTTCCTTGAGCTGCTGGCCGGTCACCTCGGCCTTGCGGTCGTCCACCCACTCCACCAGCCACTCCGGGGCGTCCTCGACCGCGAGCCCGGCGGCCTCCTGCCAGTCCGACAGCCAGGTGCCCACGTGTGCCGGCGTCTGCCCGAAGAAGCGCCACCGGACCTGCCAGCCGGGGTCACCCGCCTGCAGCCGCAGCACTACGACTGCGCGGCGGGCGCCCCCGGGGCCGGGCACGGCGCACTCGCCCATGCGGTAGCGTCCCAGGGCGGCGTCGCCGAGGATGTGCCGCAGCACGGCGGCGACCAGCTTCTCCTCGCCCTCCTCCACCATCCCCTCGACCGGCGCGGACAGCAGGTCGGCGGCGCGGAAGAACACCAGCGTGTCGGCCACCCCGCCGCCGAGCATGACCTCGGCTTCGGCCTGCTTGACGACCGATGCCCACTGGGCGTCGACGTCGGCGGTGTCGATGTCCCCGGCGAGGGAGCGCCGGAAGTGGATGTCGAGGTGTGCGCTCTTGTCGTCGGACATGAAGGCTCCGCTCAGGTGGACGGGGCGGCGAGGAGGACGCTGTCGACGCCCTGGTCGTCGAGCAGCTCGCGATACCAGCGCCAGGCGGCAGCGGCGCGCCCGGGCAGATCACGCGTGCCCCAGATGACGGTCAGCGTGCGGGTCGTGCGGTCGTGGGTCTTGGTGCGCTGGCTGTCCTTGACGGGGCCGCCGCAGGGCCCCTCGGCGTCGTGCAGGCTGAGCAGGCCACCGATGTCGATGACCTGACCGGTCGGGTTGAAGACGTAGGAGGTGCCCTTGTCGCAGATGCCGAGCCGCCAGGGCGGCGCCGCGCGATCGATGTCGACCACGCTGATGGGCAGGCCGCTGTGCAGGCTGACGGCGTTGCAGCTGTCGACCGCCGGGTTGATGTGGTTGTCCGGCGACAACCAGCCGGTGGCGACCGCCTTGATCAGGTACTCGCTGGCCGGCTTGCTGCGGCCGGTCGGCTTGAAGCCGCCGTGGCGGAGCAGGTCGCGGACCGTGGCCTTGACGGTGTCGTCGGTGGACAGCGGGGCTGCGAAGTCGGCGCCGAAGGCGGCGAGCACCGCGGGTGGTGTCTGCAGTTCCCCCAGCGGGGCGGGCCAGGTCGAGGTGAAGACGACGGCGTCGAGCAGCGGGTGCTCGTCGATGACCAGGCGATCCATCCGGGCTCCGTGGGCGTGTGCTCCGGTAATCCGCGTGGGCCGCAGCGTCCCGGCGGGTGCCGCGGGCGCACCGGCTCAGGCGCGGGTCGGCGTCCAGCTCACCTCGCGCAGGAAGCTGCCGTTGAAGTAGGCACGGTCGATGACATCGACCATCTCGTCGACGTCGTGGAAGCGGTCCCAGTCGACGCGGATCACCGGCACGGACTTGCTGATGTCGGCGATGAAGGCTTCGTATTCGCGGTACAGGGCCTGCAGATAGTCCAGCGTCAGGCCGCTCTCGACGTCGCGGCTGCGCTGCTTGACCCGCTCCAGCGAACGTTCCGGCTTGACGTCGAGGTACACGACGACGTTGGGGCGGCACATGAAGTTCGACATGTGCCGGAACAGGCCGAGGTAGGTCCGGTAGTCGCGTGCCTCCATCAGGCCGAGGTCGACCAGCGTCTTGGCGAAGACCGCGTCTTCGTAGATGGTGCGGTCCTGGACGCCGCCGCCGCCGCGCCAGATGATCTCCTGGTGCTGCTGGAAGCGCCGGTTGAGCAGGTAGATCTGCGTGGCGAAGCTGTAGCGCGCCGTGTCCCGGTAGAAGTCCTCGAGGTACTCGTTGTCGGCGACCGGTTCGTAGTAGACCGGCAGGCCGAGGTGTTCGCCCAGCGCGGTGGCCAGCGTGCTCTTGCCGGCCCCGATGATGCCGGCGATGCCGATGAAGAGGTCCTGAAGACGCTCCATTGCTGCTCCTGCGGCTGTGGTCGCAGCCCCCGTGTATCCGGGCGTTGGCCGCTTCGTGTGCGGTCGCGGCTCGCCTCTCAGCGGGGTTGCTGGTTACCGGTGTGCGAGGAGGTGATCATGTCCGCGCCCGTAGCGCCCCCGACACCGACGTCCGCGCTGGACGACATCCTGGCCTTGCCCGCGGGCAAGCGCATCGATCCGCTTGTCGACTACGCCCGCAGCCTCGCGGGCGGCGACCATCGCTCCCACACCGAAGTCGACGCCGTCGTCAACGGCCTCGTCGAGCTGATCCGGCACTGCGCCGGCAACGGCCGCCAGCGCATGGCCATGGGCGAAGCGCTCGGCCAGCTCGGCGACCCGCGCCTGCGCGTGCCCGAAGACCCCGCCTACTGGGCGTCCATCGAGGGCCCCTCCGGCCACTTCCTGGTCGGCCGCTACGCGGTGACCACCGCAGAGTTCCGCGCCTGGGTGGAAGGAGGCGGCTACGCCGACGACGCCTGCTGGAGTGCGGCCGGGCGCGCCTGGCGTGACAGTGGGGCCCGCCGCTGGCCCGAGCTTGCCGCGGGTGAAGACGTCGCCCCGCTGGTGATCCCCAACCAGCCCGTGGTCGGCGCCAACTGGTTCGAAGCGGAAGCCTACGCCGCCAGCAAGAACGCGCGACTGCTCACCCTCGAAGAACGCCGCTTCGTCGTGCGCGGCCCCGAGAAGCGCCCCTACCCCTGGGGCGAACCCTTTGGTGCCGGCAACGCCAACACCCGCGAAGAAGTGCTCGGCAAGCCCTGCGCGGTCGGCATCTTCTACAGCGACCGCACGCCCGACGGCGTCTGGGACCTCGCCGGCAACGTTGCCGAGTGGTGCGCCGACGGCACCGACGACAGCAAGGTGATCCACCCCGGCTCCTGGCAGCAGCCCTCCATGGCCTCCTGGGCCAAGGCGCTCGAGATGATCTCGCCGAACACCCGGTCGGCCGACCTCGGCTTCCGGCTGGCGCGCGACGCCTGAGCCCCCACCGGGCCAGGCGCGGCCTGTTGACCCGGCCCGGCGCGGTGCGCAGCCTCCCTGCACCCCACCCGGAGGCTGCGCGTGTACTTCGACCCGCTCTACATCGCCGTCATGGCCATCGGCGCCGTCCTGTCCTTCGGCGCCTCTGCGTGGACGAAGGCCGCGGTGCGGCGCTGGTCGCGGGTGCCCACCGCTCAGGGGTGGACCGGGGCCGATGTCGCCGCCGAGATCCTCGCCGCCGAGGGGGTCGACGGCGTGCGCATCGAGCCCGTGCGCGGCTTCCTCTCCGACCACTACGACCCGCGCAACCGGGTGCTGCGCCTGAGCCCCGACATCTACGGCGGGCGCAGCGTGGCCGCCGCGGGCATCGCCGCCCACGAGGTCGGCCACGCCATCCAGCATGCGCGCGGCAACCAGCTCATGCGCGTGCGGCAGGCGCTGGTCCCGGTCGCCAACATCGGCACCAACCTGGGGATCTGGGTGATGATCGGTGGCCTGGCCATCGGCATGACGGGGCTGGCCAAGCTCGGCGTGCTGCTCTTCGGCGGGTTCGTGGCGTTCACGGTCGTGACCCTCCCCATCGAGCTGGACGCCAGCGCCAAGGCCCGCCGCACGCTGCAGAAGCACGGCCTGCTGCACGGCGAAGAGCTGCGCGGCGTCAGCAAGGTGCTGACCGCGGCGGCCATGACCTACCTGGCGGCGGCGGTGTCGGCGGTGCTCCAGCTCCTCTACTGGATGATGCGGCTGGGCCTGCTGGGTGGTCGGCGGGACTGACCCGCCAGTGAGGGCCTGCGCGCGATAGGCGCGCGGGCATGTCCCCTCGACCGGAATTGCTGCCGGCCCCTGCGGAGCGGCCGGGCGCGGCTGCGGCCTGGCGGGCGTTGCTGCGACAGGCCGCGGCTCCGGCCGCCGATCTCTCGCGGCTGCCGGCCCATCCCTTGACCGACCGCTTCGGCCCGCTGCTAGCGCCCCGCCCCGGTCGCCCACGGGTCTTCGCCCACCTCGCCCAGAGCATCGACGGGCGCATCGCCCTCCCCGACGGCGCCGCCTTCTGGATCTCCGGCGCGGACGACGTTCGCCACTGCCACCGCCTGCGGGCGCTGGCCGACGCTGTCCTCGTCGGCGCCGAGACCGTGGTCCAGGACGACCCCCGCCTCACCGTGCGGCAGTGCGAGGGCCCGGATCCCCTCCGGGTGATCCTCGACCCCCGCGGCCGCGTCCCCGCATCGGCCGCTGTCTGCCAGGGCGGCCCGCCAACACTGCTGCTGCGCCACTCGGGGAGCGAAGACGCCGGTGACGCAGAGGTCTGCATCATGCCGCGTCCCCGGTTTTCGCCGGTCGAGGTGCTCGCGCAACTCCGCACCCGCGGTGTCCGTCGACTGTTCGTCGAGGGCGGAGGGGTGACCATCTCCCGCTTCCTGGCGGCCGGCTGCCTCGACCGGCTGCACCTCGTGGTGGCGCCGGTGGTGCTGGGGGCGGGGCGGCCGGGCCTGGACCTGCCGCTCGGTGGCTGTCCCGGCGACTGCCCGCGGCCCGTGCACCGCGTGGAGCGGCTCGGCGACGACATGCTCTACGACCTCGACGTCGAGGGTGTGGCGGCGTCGCGTGGGCGGGGCCTGTGATGGCGGCGCGGGCCTTCTGGGTCGAGGCGCCGGGCCGTGGGGCGATCCGCGAAGAAGCCCTGCCCGCGCTGGCTGAGGGCGAGGTGCGGGTCCGCACCCGCTACAGCGGGATCTCGCGGGGGACCGAAGCGACGGTCTTCCGCGGCGGCGTGCCGGCTGAACTGGCCGAGGTGATGCGCGCGCCGTGGCAGGTCGGGGACTTCCCCGGCCCCGTCAAGTACGGCTACAGCAGCGTCGGCGTGGTGGAGGAGGGGGAGGCGCTGCCAATCGGCTCGCCGGTGTTCTGCCTGTACCCGCACCAGGACCGCTTCCAGGTGCCCGCCGGTGCCCTGCGGCTCCTGCCGGAGGGCCTCCCCCTCCGCCGCGCAGTGCTGGCGGCGAACTGCGAGACTGCGCTCAACGCCGTCTGGGACGCCGCCATCGGGCCGGGGGATCGCGTGGCGGTGGTCGGCGGCGGCGTGGTGGGCTGCCTCGTGGCCTGGCTGGCGGGGCGGATCCCCGGCACCCAGGTCGTGCTGGTGGACCGAATCGACGGGCGCGCCGACATCGCCACCGCCCTCGGCGTGGGCTTCGCGCTGCCCGGCGACGCGCCGACGGATCAGGACGTCGTGGTCCACGCCAGCGGCTCGGAGGCGGGCCTCGCCACCGCCCTGTCCCTGGCCGGGGTCGAGGCCACGGTGCTGGAGCTGTCCTGGTACGGCGACCGCCCGGTGCAGGTCTCGCTCGGCGGGGCCTTCCACCCGCGGCGGCTCCAGCTCAAGAGCAGCCAGGTCGGCGGCCTGCCGCCGCAGCGACGCCCTCGCTGGAGCTTCGCCCGCCGCCTCGACGTGGCCCTGCGCCTGCTCCTCGACCCGCGGCTCGACGTCCTGCTGGACGCCGACCTGCCCTTCGACGCGCTGCCGTCCCGCATGCCCGCCATCGCGGCGGCCGCCGGCAGCCTCTGCCACCCCGTGACCTACCCGGAGTCCCCCCGATGACCGCTGGCTCGCCCTCGCAGGGCTTCTCCCTCACCGTCCGCTACCGCGTGATGATCGCCCACAGCTTCCGCGGAGAGGTCTTCGGCCCCGCCCAGCGCCTGCACGGCGCGACCTACGTCGTGGAAGCCAGCTTTGCGCGACCAGATCTTGACGCCGACGGCCTCGTCGTCGACATCGGGCTGGCGCACGAGGCGCTCAAGGCGGTGCTGTCCCCCCTCGCCTTCCAGAACCTCGACGAGCTGCCCATCTTCGAAGGGCAGAACACCACGACCGAGGTGCTGAGCCGCTTCATCTGGCAGGGACTGTGCGACCGCCTGCTGGTGGGCGAGCTGGGCCCGGCCAGCCGGGGCATCACCGGGCTGATCGTCACCCTGC
This sequence comes from uncultured Enterobacterales bacterium, assembly GCA_964599085.1. GTDB lineage: Bacteria > Myxococcota_A > UBA796 > UBA796 > UBA2385 > J125. The sequence continues at coordinate 62,961 of CAZRFD010000024.1, forward strand.
GCGAGTCTGATGTCGCCTGGGCGAGCTTCTCGGGGCCCGTGTCGGCGGCATGAAGCGGCGCTCCCGGCGCTGGCGTGCGGTCCTCGCCCTCGTGGCGACGGCCACCATGCTGGCGCTGGCCCTCCGAGCGGTCGACACCGCGCGCCTCGCGGTCCTCGGCACCGAGCTGCGCTGGGGCTGGGTGGCGGCGGCGGCGGCCCTGGTCCCCGTCCAGGTGCTGCTGGCGGCGACCCGCTGGCGGCGCGTCTCGAACCGCCTGGGCCAGGCCCTGTCCCGCCGCCTCGCGGTCGAGGAGTACGCGCTCTCCACCTTGCTCAATGGCCTGCTCCCGGCCGGTGTGGGGGGCGACGCGCTGCGGATCTGGCGGCGACGGCGCGGAGGCTTCGTGACCGCCCTGCAGGCCGCCGTCGTCGAGCGCTGGACCGGCCAGCTCTGTCTCGCCGTGGTCGCGGTACTGTCCGCGGCCGCCTGGCCCGCACTCGCGCCGCAGGCCCCGCGGTCGGCGGGCCTGCTGCCGGCCCTGATCGTCGTCCTGGCCGTGCTCGCCACGCTGCCGCTGCTGCCCCGGGCCCTGCCCGGCCTCGGCGCGCTTGCGCGGGCCGCCCACCAGGGCGCGCTGTCGGACTGGCCGGCCCTCGCTGGGCTCTCTTTGTCGCTGTTGGCCAGCTTCGTCGTCGGCTTCCTCGCCGCCGGCCTGTCGCTCGGCCACCCTCCCGGTGTCGAGCTGCTGCTCGCGATCCCCGTGCTCCTCGTCGCCATGGCCGTGCCCCTCGGCGTGGGCGGCTGGGGGCCCCGCGAGCTGACGGCCGTCACCGTCCTGCCGCTGTTCGGCTGGACCCGCACCGACGCCTTCGCCCTGTCGGCGCTCTACGGTCTCGCCTGCCTCGTCGGCGCCATCCCCGGTGCCATCGTACCCCTGCGGACCCTCGCCGATGAGCTGCGCCATGGCCGCTGATCGCGTCCTGCACTGGCTGTCACCCGGCGATCCGGCGCGGCGTACCGGCGGCTTCCTCTACAACGCCCGCATCGCCGCCGAGCTGCGTGCCCTCGGCTGGTCCTCGGTCATCCACCGCCTCGACGCCGCCTGGCCCTCCCCCCAGCGGCCGCCCTCCCTCCCCGAGCTGCCGGGATCCGCCGTCGTCGTCGCCGACGGCCTGCTGCTGACCGCCATGGCGCCCGCCCTCTCCGCGCGCCCCGATCTCCGCGTCGTGGGCCTCGTCCACAGCCCGCTGTGGCGGGAGGGTCGCCCCGATCTCCGCGCGCCCGAGGCCGCCGCCCTGCGCTCCTGCGCCGCCGTCATCGCCACCAGCGACGCCACCGCCGCCGAGGTCGCCGCCGACTGTGGCTGCGATGTCCGCAGCGACATCCGCACTGTTGTCCCCGGCACCGACGCCGCCGCCCTCGCGGCGCCGGGACCCGGCCACCGCCTGCTCTGCCCGGCCCACCTCGTCCGCCGCAAGGGCCACGACCGCCTCCTCGACGCCCTCGACGGCCTGCGGCACCTGCCGTGGACCCTCACCCTGGCCGGCAGCACCCGCGCCGAGCCCGCCACGGCCGCCGCCCTCCTCGCCCGCGCCCAGACCCTCGGCGATCGCGTGCGAGTGCTGGGCGAGGTGGACGCCGTCGGCATGGACGCGGCCCTCCGCGGCGCCGATCTCGTCGTCCTCCCCAGCCGCTACGAGGCCTTCGGCATGGTGCTCACAGAAGCCGTCGCTCGTGGTGTGCCGGTGCAGAGCACCCCGGCGGGCGCCCTGCCGCTGCTCGGCGACGCCGCCATCGAGACCACCCCCGACCGGCTCGCCGCGGACCTCGCCCGCTGGCTGACCGACCCCCTGCTTCGCCAGCAGCGCCGCGCCGCCGCCACCGCCCGCGCCCCACGACTCCCCACCTGGTCACAGCAGGCCCGGCGTTTTGTCGAGGTGGTGGAGGGGTTGTGCTGACGCGAACGGCGACTGTGTACGGTACCTACTCCATCGTCCCGTCTTCGAGGCAGGTGAAGGTCTCGTGGGGGCCCAGGTCGTCGAAGCTGCCGCAGGGGCCGAGGTAGTCCGCTCCCTCGTTCTCTCGGCTGCCGATGCCCCAGTCGGTGTTGAATGAACGGAAGGGTCCGAACCACGTCTGCACGGCGGGCAGGGCGCTGTGCCGCCCCAGGTTCCGGCTGCCCCAGACAGCAGAGTTGACGAGCTGCGTGTCGCTGCATGCCCCGCCGGCCAGGATCGTCGATGCGCTGCTTTCGGACGCGTTGTCGACGAATTGGGATCCCTCGATCCAGGTGAGCGCCGCCATGTCGTGCCAGTACAGGTTCAATGCGCCGGCCTGCCCCGCCGTGTTCCAGGCGACGAGGGAGTCGCGCATGGTGAAGCTGCTGCCCTCGGCCAGGACCATGTAGGCGCCGCCCCAGCCCTCGGTGGTATTGCCGATGAAGGCGGAGTCCTGGATGTAGGTTTCGACCACGCCGTAGAGGTACTGGGTGTAGATCGCCGCGCCTCCGCCGTTGCCGGTGGTGTTGCCGATGAAGCTGGAGCCGGAGATGGTCAATGTGTCATGGGGGTTGATGACACCGTAGAAGCCGATCGCCCCCGCTTCGTAGCGGCTGCTGTTGTCGATGAAGGTGGAGTCGACGATGTCCAGCGTGCTGTCGTCGACCGCTACTGCACCGCCGCCATAGTCGGCATGGTTGTGCTGAAAGACGTCGCAGTGCAGGTCGACGTTGGACCCGACGGCCAACAGTCCGCCCGGCTGCCAGAATCCGTGGCCACCCTGGATGGTGAGGTTGGCGATGGTGACGGTGGACCCGCGTAGGATGTGCAACACGTGCGTTCCGCCACCTCCGTCCAGGATGACGTCCGACGCATCACCGGTGACCCCCTCGATGCGCTTTGGGCCGTCCTTCGGGACCATCACCGGGTCTTCGATGCGGTGTGTGCCCGGACAGATGGCCAGGACCCCGCCCGGGCAGTGCGCGGCCCCGGCCGCCAGCGAGGGGAAGGCGACGCCGTCGCAGACCGCCACGATGCCGTCGTCACACAGCGCCGCGGCGTCCAGCGCGGCGTCGCTGGGGTAGCGGCCGTCCGTGCAGGCATCGGCGTCGACATCGGGGAAGCTGCCCGTGAAGCTGTCCGTTCCGCAGGCGGACCAGTCGGTTGGCGTGGGCCAGGCCGCGTCCCCCGCCACAGCCGTCGCCGGGAGGGTGATCAGGGAGAGGGTGGGCAGCACCAAGCGGACGAGGCAAGCGGCCATGGTGGGGTCCCGGGAGGGTGTGGGGCGATGATAGCCGGTGGGAGACGGCCGACGGTGTGCGTTACTACTCCATCGTCCCGTCTTCGAGGCAGGTGAAGGTCTCGTGGGGGCCCAGGTCGTCGAAGCTGCCGCAGGGGCCGAGGTAGTCCGCTCCCTCGTTCTCTCGGCTGCCGATGCCCCAGTCGGTGTTGAATGAACGGAAGGGTCCGAACCACGTCTGCACGGCGGGCAGGGCGCTGTGCCGCCCCAGGTTCCGGCTGCCCCAGACAGCAGAGTTGACGAGCTGCGTGTCGCTGCATGCCCCGCCGGCCAGGATCGTCGATGCGCTGCTTTCGGACGCGTTGTCGACGAATTGGGATCCCTCGATCCAGGTGAGCGCCGCCATGTCGTGCCAGTACAGGTTCAATGCGCCGGCCTGCCCCGCCGTGTTCCAGGCGACGAGGGAGTCGCGCATGGTGAAGCTGCTGCCCTCGGCCAGGACCCGGTAGACGCCGCCCCAGCCCTCGGCGGTGTTGCCGATGAAGCGGGAGTCCTGGATGTAGGTTTCGACCACCCCATCGGCGTACTGGGTGAGGATCGCGCCACCCCCGCCGTGGCCGGTGGTGTTGCCGATGAAGCTGGAGCCGGCGATGGTCAATGTGTCATGGGGGTTGATTTGACCGTAGAAGCCGATCGCCCCCGCTTCATAGCGGCTGCTGTTGTCGATGAAGGTGGAGTCGACGATGTCCACGTTGGTATCCAGCACGCCTACCGCGCCGGCGCCGTAGTCGGCGTGGTTGTGCTGGAAGACGTCGCATTGCAGGTCGACGTTGGACCCGACGGCCAACAGGCCGCCCGGAAGCCAGAATCCGTGGCCACCCTGGATGGTGAGGTTGGCGATGGTGACGGTGGACCCGCGAAGGATGTGCAACACGTGCGTTCCCCCCCCTCCGTCCAGGATGACATCCGCCGCATCACCGGTGACACCCTCGATGCGCTTTGGGCCGTCGTTGGGGACCATCACCGGGTCTTCGATGCGGTGCGTGCCCGGACAGATGGCGAGGACCCCGCCCGGACAGTGGGCGGCCCCGGCCGCCAGCGAGGGGAAGGCGACACCGTCGCAGACGGCGACGATGCCGTCGTCGCACAGCGCAGCGGCGTCCAGCGCGGCGTCGCTGGGGTAGCGGCCGTCGGTGCAGGCATCGGCATCGACATCGGGGAAGCTGCCGGTGAAGCTGCCCGTGCCGCAGGCGGACCAGTCGGTTGGCGTGGGCCAGGCCGCGTCCCCCGCCACAGCCGTCGCCGGGAGGGTGATCAGGGAGAGGGTGGGCAGCACGAACAGGAGGCGGCGAGCATGCATGGTTCGATCCCGGGATGTCGTGGGGCAATGATAGCCGGTGGGAGACGGCCGACGGTGGCGGTGACAGGAGGTGACGAGTGCGGGTGCGGGGCGGCGGACCCGATGAGCCGTCGCCCCGCTTCGCGGCGGTACGGTCAGAATGCGGCCGCGTCCGGGAAGCACTCGCCACCCGGCGGTCCCGAGATCTCGCCCTCGCAGTTCACGGTGTCGCCAGCGGTGTAGCGGCTGCTCAGGTCGTAGTCGCCGGGGCCGCAGTCGAAGACGTTGCCGGAGTAGGAGGTCGGATCGTAGAGCAGGTCGTCGCCCAGCTCTCCGTACAGGTATTCGGGGTGCCCCCCGTCGCTGCAGATCTCGTCGTGGCCCGCGCCGCCGTAGATGGTGTCCAGTCCCGCGTCTCCGTTGATCCGGTCGTGGCCGTCGCCTCCGAAGATGGTGTCGGTGTCGTAGCCTGCGTTGATGTCGTCGTCGCCGTCGCCGCCGTAGATGATGTCGTTGCCCTCGTGGCCGTAGATGGTGTCGTCGCTGCCCATGCCGTGGAGGACGTCGGAGTAGCCTGAGGTGTCGAACGGCGACCCATGGATGATGTCGTTGCCATCGCCCGCCATGACTTCAGCCGTGATCACGGTTGCGGAGGTTGTGTCGTCATCCTGCATCATGCACGTCGACGAGGCATCCTGGTACTGCAGGTAGAGGCTGTCGGCGTCCGACGTGCCGACGAGGCGGGCCAGCTCCAGGTCTGCGCCCTCCGCTTCGGACAGCGTGCAGTAGAAGGACTCTCCGCCGCGTTCCCCGAAGGCGCAGTACATGTTGTCGTCGCAGACGTCGTTGCAGTCGCCATCATCGGCCTTGGAACTGCTCTGCTCGAAGACCATGTAGGCGGGGGGGCCTCCTTGCTTTATGGAGGGCTTACTGCTGGCCGCCGACCATACAGTCGACGCCATCGTAGGCGGCCGGCCGTGCCTGAGCGGCCGTGGGCGCCAGCCCCGCCAGGAGCACGATGGAAGTGGTGAGCGTATGGTACGTGGTCTTCATGTCAAACCCCTTGGTTGTTGGCGTGCGCGACCCTGGGAGCCTGCGCACGGGTGAAGATCCTGCTCTGACCGATGGTAGCTGCATTTCCGACGGTGTCGATGGC
>CAZRFD010000025.1:0-16072 GCA_964599085.1 uncultured Enterobacterales bacterium
CAGCGACGGCGACAGCGCCTGGCTCGCCTGGACCCAGGAGCCGCTGACCCCGGGCGCACCGGCCAGCGCCTGGGTCGCGCGCATGCCAGGCGGCCAGCCCCGCCAGATCCCGGCCGAAGAGGGCGACGACATCGCCGAGATCCGCTTCTGCGCCGGCCGGGCCGGCAAGAATGGCGATCCCTGCGTCGCCGTGTCGTCTGGCGACAGCACCTGGCGGATCGCCGTGCTGGGCAGGACGGGGCCGAAGCTGCGGTGGAGCACGACCCGCAGTTGACGGACAGCCCCGCCAGCCAGCGCCGGGTCGCCGCCTGCTTCCACGGCTTCCTCCGCACCGGCGCGTCGATGTGGTGGGTGCGTCGCTTCCTGCTCGCCAGCGGTTGGGAACGGGTCGAGCTGCCCACCTTCGTCTACCAGTCCGCTCCCCTCGCCCGGCACGCCGACCGGGCCGTCGACCTGCTGCGGGCCATCTCCGCCGACCACGACGGTGCCCCGGTCGATCTCGTCACCCACAGCATGGGGGGCCTGCTCGCCCGCGCCGTGCTGGCCCACGACGATGTGCCCGTGCACCGCATCGTGATGCTCGCCCCCCCCAACCAGGGGGCCTGGATGGCCGAGCAGGCGCGCCGGATCCTGCCCGTGCACCAGCTCGGCTGGGACCCGCTGGCCCCGCTGCTGCCCGGCGCCCCCAGCCTGCTGCCAGGGGGTGAAGCGGCGGAGATCGGCATCATCACCGGCGGCCGCGGAGACCCGCGGGGACTCATCCCCTTCGTCCCCGACGACAACGACGGCCGCGTCCGCGTCGACGAAGCCCGCCTCGATGGCGCCCGCGAGTTCCGCGTCGTGCCCTACGGCCACGCCAGCATCATGGTGCGCCAGCCCGTGCTCGACATGGTCGCCCGCTTCCTGATCGAGGGGAGCTTTGGAGAGGGCTGAGGGCCTGCGAAGCGCCTCCTTCGTCGCCCGCTGCGCGATCTACGGCGCCCGCCACGCCGTGGCGCCTTCGGCGCCAGGTATCGCCGTGCGGCTCCCCAGCGCAGTGGGCTTGCATCTCGCTTCCCGGGCTCGGTCCGGGGCTTCCTTCACGGGCTCTGCGCGCTCGGATCGCGCCGCAGCGGCGGCGGCGCCGGAGGGGCGGAGCGAGCGGCGGAGGCGAGGGAGGGGCAGCACGAGCGGCGGGGGCTCCCCACTGCCCCGCCCGCTCGGGCCGCGGCGGAGGCGAGGGAGGGGGCGGCACGAGCGGCGAGGGCTCCCCACTGCCCCGCCCGACCCGTCACGCGCCGTGCCTACCACCGCGAGCATCCCCAGCCCACCACCCTGGCGCCTACCACCGCTAGCGCGAACCTACCACCCCCACACCGCGAACCTACCACCGCTAGTGCGAACCAACCACCCCCACGCCGCCAACCTACCACCGATAGCACACACCCACGCGCACCGGCCGGTGGGCGCTCTGAGCCGTCACCAGTGACTACCTACCGACGCTAGCCTGCGCAGGTACACGCCCCCACGACGTGCCGACGCGCGCGAACACGGCGGTGGCCGCTGCCGGATCCAGCTCGTGCTGCTCGACAACGAGCTCCTCGACCCACGCGCCGTCCCGCACACCGCGGCTCCAGCGCAGCCCGGGCGCTTCGATGGTGATCGGCGCCGAGGACACAGCCGAGGACACAGCCGAGGCCGCGTCCAGGAGCACGCGCTCGCGCCATACGCCACGCACGGGGGCGATGCCCCCGGCCGGCGCTGCGCTGCCAAGCACGGTAGGGGCGGGCGGCTGCGATGCCCCGGACAGCCGCAGCCGGATGCGGTCGGCGGGCTCGGTCACGCCCTCGTGCTCCGCCAGCGTGGCCCCGGGGCCGCCGAAGCGCTCGGCCAGCCGGGCGGCGCGCTCCGCGGCGGGCCAGCCGAGGACCTCGCGTCGGAGCGCCACTGCGAGGGGACCCTCGACCTCGACGATCAGCTCGTCGCCTTCACGGAAGCGCTCCCAGCGCGACAGGGGCAGCGCCGGGAGCCGGTCCAGGCCGGGGCTGAGGACCCAGGCCGCATCCAGCGATGGCAGGAGCTGGCCCACCGCGCAGGTCGGGCAGCTCGGGTCCACCCAGACGGTGTCGCCGCCCGGCAGGTCCACCGACACGACGGCGCCTGGCCAACCCTCGGTCGCCGCCGGCATCGGCTCCCCCATCGACGCCGGACGCACGGGCAGGGGCACTGCGTCGAGCTTGAGCTGCCGCAGGTAGCGCGTCAGCACGAGCGCCAGCTCCCACGGGCTGCCCCAGCCACTGCGTCGGGCACGGAGCAGCTTGCGGGGAGCGAGGTCGGGCTGGCCCGGGAGCCGGCCGGCCTGCATCCGTGTCCGCAGGACGTCGAGGACCTCTGCGATGACGCCGGGATCGCGCTTGCGGCCGCGGAAGGCGGCGCCGACCCCGGGCTCGGGGACGCTGGCTTCCACCGCGAGCCTTGCGACGAGCTGCTCGGCCGCCCGGCGGTCCGGCAGGACGGACGCCCCGTCGAGCTCGGCGACCGTCCACTGCAGGCGGTCACCGGGGGAAAGCGCCCGCGCCACCTCGGTCTCTACCGGCGCGTAGCCGTCGAGCAGCGCACCCAGCCCACCGGCCGCCAGGCTCGATGGCACCAGCTCGCCGAGGTCGGTGCTCTCCGTCCCACCCTGCACGGACAACCTGCCCGCCGGCCCCGACACGACCACCTGGGCGCCGTCGACACCCGCCGGCGCGACCACCTCGCCGCTCGGCCAGCTTCCCGGCAGCACCCACCCCCAGCGCGCCCCGGCGGTGGGGTCGATCCGCCAGGCCACGCCCCCGACGTCGGCGCAGGGTGTGCCGTCGCCCTGTTCGCACCAGCGCAGCAGCGCCTCCCGCGGCGGCGCGACCCGCAGCGGCGCCCCTCCGTCCTGCCGCCAGGCCGACAGCGCGGCCGAGCGCTTGTCGTCGCCGAGGCCCCGCAGGGGCTTGCGCTCCGGCAGCAGCAGGGCGATGCCGTGCCGCCACTGCCCCCCGGACGCGCCGGCCACGCCGTCGGACATGGGCTCCGGCGGGGAGGCGGGCGCCTCCTCCAGCCACCACGAGCGCGTGCCGCGGGTGAGCGACGCAGGCGGTAGCTCGCCGCCCGCCAGCGCGACCTCGACGCCCTCCGGCACGGCGAGGGTGGCGATCTGCAGCCCCCCCCGCGCCCCCGGTCGCCAGTCGAAGCGGGGCTGGCGGGGCCAGTCACGCGCGACCTCGACCTCGACCACGTCGCCGGGCTGCACCTCCGGGACGAAGACCCGCAGCCCGGCGGCGTCGCCGAAGCCCGGGTCGTCGGCCTCGGCGACCGCCACGATCCGGTCGGGGCCGATGCGCGGGTCGCGCCCGTCCAGGCGGTCCACCGCCACCTGGAGGTCGACGATCGGCGCCGCCGAGGGGCTGGCGAAGTCCAGCGCCTGGCAGTCGACGGGCCCAGGCCCCACGCTCCACGACCAGCGGTCCACGCGGCGCCACCGGGTGGCGTCCGCGGCCGGCTCCAGGCGGGTCTCCAGCGCAGCCAGGCGGCAGCGAGCAGCCGCGGGGACCGACACCAGGACCAGCAGCGACGTCAGCGACAGCATGACTCCTCCGGGACCCGGCACCCGTACCCGACTGGCACGGATCCTGCTGGTACTTCGAACCGCACGGCTCTCACCCCATGGTCCCATGACCCTCGACCCGACCCTGCTCCTGTTCCCCGACCTCCACACGCTGCCCACCGCGGATGCCTGGCGGGATCTCCTCGTCCCCAGCCTGCTGGGCGGGCACCCCTCGCCGCCGGCGTCGCGCACGCCAGAGGCAGAGGCGGCCTGGCTGCGCTGCCTGCTCCTCCGCGGCGACCCGGACCGGGCGCACCGAGCCCTGCGCGGGACCTCCCTGCCCGCGCATCCCGACACGGCGGCGCTGGCCGCCTGGCTCGACGGTCGCTGCCCGCCCCCTCCACCGCCAGGTGCGGCCTGGCAGGTCGCCGACGCCTGGTGCGATCGGGCCGTCTGGCTGCGCCTGCGCGGCAGCGAGGGCCCCGCGCAGGGCGCGGTCGAGGAGGCGCTGTCGCGGGTCCCCCACCACGCCGAGGCCACCCTGCTCGGCGCACTGCGAGGCCGCCCCCTGCCAGCGCTGCTCCACCCCCAGCCCACGCTCTGCTGGTACTCGCCGCACCGCATCGAGAGACGCCTCCGCGGCGGCGCCTGGCTCTTCCCAGCGCGCCGCCCCCGCCCCCATGTCCAGGCCGGGATCCGCCTGCGCATCGCGGCCTCCGCAGCGCCCGGCGGCCTCCAGGTCGACGCCCTGGCCGACCACCTCCGCACGCGCCACCTGTGCGGCCTGCCCCTGAGCGAGCCCGCCGCCATGCTCTGGGCGGCGGCCCGGCGCCTCGGCCACCCGACCGCGCTGGCAGCTGCACGCCTGCTCACGCGACTCCTGCCCCCCGCCGATCCATCCCACCGCGCCGCCGTCGAGGTCCTGGACAGCGCCGGCCACCCCGTCGGCTCCCCACCACGACGCCGTTCTCCGCAGCTCCACCTGCCGCGCTAAGGGGCGGCCGGCTCAAGGAGCGGCCGCCATGCCACGACTCACGCATCCCCCAGCCGGCTTTCGCCCCGTCCCTCGCACCGGCGTCATCTACGTCATGACCGAAGCGGCCCGCCACGGCTACGCGCCGGGCAGCGCTCAGTGGGCAAACCTTGGCCAGGGCGCGCCCGAGACCGGACCCTTGCCCGACGCCCCGCCCCGCGTGCAGACCATCTCCGTGCGAGAAGAGGACCACGAGTACGCCCCCGTCGACGGCCTCCCCGAGCTGCGCGACGCCGTCGCCGCGCTCTACAACGCCCGCTACCGCAACGGCCGCAAGAGCCAGTACACCCGCGACAACGTCGCCATCAGCGCCGGCGGTCGGCTCGCTCTGACCCGCCTCGTCTCCACGCTGGGCCGCACCAACGTCGGCCACTTCCTCCCCGACTACACCGCCTACGAAGAGCTGCTCGATGCCTTCGGCACCTTCGTCCCCATCCCGGTGCCGCGCGATCCCAGCCGCGCCTACGCCTTCCACGAAGACGAGCTGCGCGACGAGATCCTCGGCCGAGGCCTCTCCTCGGTCCTGCTGTCGAACCCCTGCAACCCCACCGGTCGCCTCGTCGCCGGGCGGACGCTGTCCCGCTGGGTCGACACCTGCCGGGAGCTGGGGAGCACCCTCATCCTCGACGAATTCTACAGCCACTACGTCTACGGCGGCGACGGCCTGACCGTCTCGGCCGCCTCCGAGGTCGACGACGTCGACGAAGACCCTGTCATCATCATCGACGGCCTCACCAAGAACTGGCGCTACCCCGGCTGGCGCGTCTGCTGGACGGTGGGGCCGACCTCCATCATCGCCGCCCTGGGCAGCGCGGGCAGCTTCCTCGATGGCGGCTGCGCCCGCCCCATGCAGCGCGCCGCCCTGCCGCTGCTCGATCGCGCCTGGGCCGACGGCGAAGCCCGAGCGATCCAGCACAGCTTCCGTCGCAAGCGGCGGGTGATGCTCGAGGGTCTCGAAGCGCTGGGCATCGTCGTCGATCCCCCGCCGCAGGGTGGCTTCTACTGCTGGGGCGACGTCCGGCACCTGCCGGGCCCGCTCTCCGACGGCATGGGGCTGTTCCGCGCGGCGCTCGACGAGGGCGTCATCGTCGTCCCCGGCGCCTTCTTCGACGTCAACCCGGGCAACCGCCGGCCCGAGCGCCAGAGCCGCTACCACCACCACGTGCGCTTCTCCTTCGGTCCCTCGCTGGACGTCGTCGAGCGCGGCCTGGCCGGGCTTTCGCGGGTGATCGGCCGGTGACGCCGCCACTGCCAGCGGCGGGACCATCCTGGCGTCTGCAGCGGGGCAGCCTCTCGCTGCGGGTGCTCGAGCTGTCCGAGGGTGACGGGCCGCCCGTCGTCTGCCTGCACGGTTTCCTGGACCAGGCGGCGGCCTGGACCGAAGTCGCCGCCGGGCTGGGTGGCCGTCGCGTCGTCGCGCTCGACCAGCGCGGCTTCGGCGCCAGCGACCACGCCCCCGGCGGCACCTGGTACCACTTCCCGGAGTACATCGCCGACCTCGACGCCCTGGTCGACGCGCTGGGCGGCGGCCCCGTCGACCTTGTCGGCCACTCCATGGGAGGCACGGTCGCCGGCTGGTACGCCGGCGCCCGCCCCGACCGCGTGCGCCGCCTCTGCCTGGTGGAGGGGCTGGGCCCGATGGCGGCCGAGGAAGACTCCGCCCTGGACCGCCTGCGGCTCTACCTCGACGGCCTGCAGCGGCCCCCGCGCGTGCCCGTCCTCCGGGACGGCACCCACGCCGCCGAGCGCCTGCAGCGGCGCCACCCGGCGCTGTCCGACGGCCTGGCCGCCACACTGGCCCAGGAGGGCACTGTCCCGACCGCGGGCGGGGCACGGCGCTGGTCCTTCGACCGCATGCACGCCATCCGCAGCCCCATCCCCTTCCGCGAGGCCTGGTTCTGCCAGGCCCTGGCCGCGATCCAAGCACCCACCCTGGTCGTGTGGGGGAGGGAGGGCTGGTACGCCGACGAGGTCAAGGCCCGCCGCGTGGCCGCCATCGGCGCGACCGGCGAGGCCCGGGTCGACGAGCACACGCTGGATGGGGGCCACATGCTGCTCTACGACCGCCCCGCCGCCCTCGCGGACCTGATCGCGGCGCACATCCGCGACACCAGCGCCTGACCTCCGCGCCCGCCCCCGCCCCCGCGCTCGCGCCAGGCCGAGGGGGGTGACGAGCCCTGTCGAAGTTTCGACACCCGGGTGTCCGAGATCTGGACAGTGCGACGGACAGCCACTCTCGCCGATGTCCAGCCACGCTGCACCGTCGACGACGGCATGGTCCTTGCGACGCCACCGGCCGCACCCCAGCCGGAGCCCCCATGCCGTCCAAGCCCTCTGTCCACCTCGACCTCCACCAGCTCCGGAGCGACGCCATCCTCGCCGCCTCCCGGCTCGACGATGCCTCGGTCCACGCCGCCATCGACATCCTTCAGCAGCCCTCCATGCCGCCGGACGCCGTCGCCGCCGCCATCCGGCTGCGGTGGATGCTGGGCGACGCCATGGGGGCCGGCCGAGCCCTGGAACAGGCGCTGCAGACCGACGTCCCCGGCCCGGATCTCGCGGCCCTCGCCACCCTGGCCCTCCCCGACGGAGACCGCTGGGGGCGGGCACGCCTGGCCACCGGGACCCCCGGCCAGCGGGCCGATGCGGCCTGCGATCTCGCCTGGCGCGCCCTCCGCGACGCCGACGTCCCGGGGGCCCGCGACTGGGTCGACGCCGCCCTCGCCCACTGCCCGGAACACGCCGAGGCCCTGCACTGGCGCCGGGTCCTGGCCGAACACGGCGACGACACCGCCACGGTCCTCGACCGCGGCCTGCGCGATCCGCTGGCGCCGGGCTGGGCCGACGCCATCGATCTCGTCCCCTCGCCGCCCCTGGGTTGGTTCTCCCAGAGCCGACTGCGGCGGCGGATCATCTGCCCCCCGCCGTCCCTGGCCGCGCCCGAGGCGCAAGCCCTCGCCTGGCTCCAGGACCGGGGAGTCTGCACCCGCGCGATGGCCACCGACGCCGACTACACCACCCTGTCGCCCGACCACGGCCTCGTCGCCTGCGAGCAGGCGCTGGATCTCGCGCTGTGCCTGGAAGCCGAGGGGCGCCCGGCGCGTCCGGCGGCCGTCCGCGCCTGGGCGCTCGCCCACACGGTCGACCACGAAGCCGCCAAGGACGCCGCCAACGTCCTCGTCGCGATGGGCTGCCGGCGGGAAGACGTCCGCGCCGTGGCCCTGGAAGCCGCCGACCTGCTCCACGCCGACAACCCCACGGAGCCCCTGTGGGCCGCCTACCGCATCCACCTGCTGGCCCTGCGGGGGCAGGGACGGCAGGTCGTGGCCAGCGTCGAGGACCTCGGCCCGGTCGAACGGCTCGACGCGCTGAGCCTGTCGCTGGTGGTCGAGAGCCTCCGGCTGGTGCGGGCCGGCCACCGCCGCATCCGCGGCCTGTTGCGCCGCGCCCAGCGCCAGCCCCACCTCCAGGCCATGGCGCGCGACCTGCGACGGAAGGCGCCCGTGGACCTCACCATCCACGTCAGCGATCGCCTGCACTCGCGGTTCTCGACGGAGTGCGCCGAGGCCGTCGCCGCCGACGCCTGACGCACGAAGGGGGTGGCGATGGCCACCCCCCGCGACTCAGCGCGCGTCGTCGACGCGACTCAGAGCACCAGCCCGCCGTCCACATCGATGCAGCGGCCGGTGAAGTAGTCGTTCTCGATGATGAACTTGACGGCCTTGTACATCTCTTCGGGTTCGCCGATGCGCCGCAGCGGCACGGGCTTGACCATCTTCTCGAGCATCGCCGGCGGCATGCCCTCGAGGATGGGGGTGCGGGTGAAGCCGGGGGCGATGGCGCCGGTGCGGATGCCGTAGCGGGCGAGCTCTCCGCCCCAGAGCTTGGTCATGGCGACCAGGCCGGCCTTGGCGGCGCTGTAGTTGCTCTGGCCCATGTTGCCGTGGCGGCTGATCGAGCTGATGGAGACGATGACACCCGGGCCGTAGTTGTTGGCCACGGCCCACGCCGCGAATTCCCGCGCGCCGAGGAAGACGCCGGTCAGGTTGACGTCGATGACCTGCTGCCACTTCTTCAGCGACAGCTTGCGCACGGCACCGGTCTCCCGGTCCTTCTTGACGAGCAGGCCGTCCCGGATGATGCCGGCGTTGTTGACGATGCCGTTGAGGCCACCGAGCTCTGCGGCGGCGTCGGCCACCAGCTTTTCCACCTGGGCTTCGTCGGCGACGTTGCACAGGAAGCCCTTGACCTTGCCGGCCAGGTCGGCGCCCTCGGCTTCGACCGCGGCGATGCCCTCTTCGTTCATGTCGCAGAAGGCGACGTCGGCGCCGTCGCGGGCGAGGGCGAGGGTGAAGTGCCGGCCCATGCCGCTGGCACCGCCGGTGACGATGAACTTGCTGCCCTTGACTTCCATGGGATCTCCAGGTGGGTGCGGGGCCGAGGGCCCACTCGAGGGCATCGTGGGTAACACGGCCGAGGACGGCACCGGGGGCTGCTGCGATACTGTCGCAGTGCATGCTCGCGCCCCTCGCCATGACCGCGACCTTCCTCGTCCTGCTGCTCGTCGCAGAGGCGCGGGGCAGCGCGGTCGGCAAGTGGCTGACCAAGCCCCTGGCCAGCGCCGGCTTCCTGTGGCTGTCGCTGTCCGTGGGGGCGCTCCAGAGCGCCTGGGGGCAGGCCGTCTTCGTCGGCCTGTGCCTGTGCTGGCTTGGCGACGTGCTGCTCATCCCCAAGGACAAGCGCGCCTTCCTCCTGGGGCTGGTGAGCTTCTTGCTGGGCCACGTCGGCTTCGTCGTCGCCTTCCTGATGTTCGGGGTCCACGCGACCTGGACGGCCGTCGCCGCCGCCGTGCTGGCCGTGTTCGGCGGTCTCGTCCTGCGGTGGCTGTGGCCCCACCTCTCGGCCACCATGCGCGGCCCGGTCGTCGCCTACGTCACCGTCATCGCAGCGATGGTGGCCGCGGCCGCTGGCCTGGCCGGTACCGGAGAGCCCTCCGGTCCCCGGCTCCTGGTCCCTCTCGGCGCGACGCTCTTCTTCCTCAGCGACCTGTGCGTGGCCCGCAACCGCTTCGTCGCGCCCGGCTTCCTCAACCGGCTCGTCGGCCTGCCGCTCTACTACGCTGGGGTCGTGCTCATCGCGCTCAGCCCGGGGACCTGACGGCACAGCGTCGCTGCAGCACTAGCGCCGCTAGCTACACCCTCCCGGCAGGCCGTCCTCGTCCCCCTGGTCGCACCAGTACGACAGCTCCTGGCTGTAGGGCCCGGCGTAGGGGTCGACGACCAACCAGTCGTCCGCAGCCCCGTCGTCGGCAGCCCCGTCGAAGCGCTGCAGCTCCAGGTGCAGGTGGGGCAGGGTCGAGTAGCCGCTGCTGCCAACAAGCCCCAGGGGTGTCCCCGCCGCGACCGTGTCCCCCTCGGCCACGGCCGTGCTGTCCTGCTTGAGGTGCCAGTACATCGTCTGCCAGCGCCCCCCCTCGGCGTCGACGTGCTCGACGATCACGTGGTTGGCGATGCCGTCGTGGCCATCGCAGCTCACGTCCCCGGTCTCGAGGTCGCCGTGGCAGCGGTCGTAGTGGCCGTCCTCGACCGAGGTGACGACGCCGTCTGCCGCGGCGACCACCGGCGTGCTGCCGGCGTCCATCGCCGAGAAGCCCCCGGCCAGGATGTAGTCGGTGCCGTCGTGTTCGTCGTAGCAGTGCGGGAAGCTGCGCCCGACATAGTCCAGGCAGGTCAGCCGGCCGAGCGGCGTGTCCTCCTGAACCGTCGGGTCGTGGTCCACCCCCAGCACGACCTCGAAGCGGTCCGGTTCAGCCAGCGGCAGGGCCAGCAGCAGCGGGGCGGGCGCTGCGGCGGCGCCGCCGTCGGCGCCCACCGCCCCGCCATCGGCGACTGCGCCGCTGTCCGTGGGCACGGCCGTACGGACGCCGGTGCAGGCGACCATCAGCAGCACACCGAACAATGCTAGGTCCCGGCCCGCAGCTTCTTGACGGCGTCGCGGACGCCGGCCAGGGTCAGCGGGAACATCGGGTAGACCCGTCCGATGGCTTCCACCGTCGGGTGGCGCCAGTAGCGCACCGGGTCGGGGTTGAGCCAGATGCCGGACGGGCAGCGGCGGTGGATGGCGAGCAGCCACTCCAGCCCTGAAAGCGAGCTGCGACCGCTGCCGTCCCAGGCGCCGGAACCCCAGGGCTGGAACAGCTCGTAGGGGGCCATGCTGGCGTCGCCGACCCAGACCAGGCGGTGCTCCGGGGTCCAGGTGCGCAGCAGCTCGGGGATGGGCTTGCGCTGCCAGGTGGCGTAGTCGCTGTACAGCCAGCCGTAGGGGGCGTTGTGGAACTGCCAGGCTTCGAAGGTCTTGAAGCTCTTGGTGTCGCTGGCCGCCGTAAACAGCTGCTCGACGAGGCGTGCGTGGGGAGCCATCGACCCGCCGGTGTCCATGATGAGCACGACGTGGACCCGGTTGCGGCGCTGCTTGCGCTCGATCAGCTCGATGTCGCCGGCGTTGCGCGCCGTGGCCTGGATCGTGCCGTCGACGTCCAGCTCGTAGAGCCCCTCTCGGGCGAGGTTGCGCAGCGCCCGCAGGGCCACCTGCAGGTCCCGCGTCTCCAGCCGGCGATCCGTACGGTAGTCGGTCCAGCGGCGATCACCGGCGACCTGGACGGCGGAGCGCCCACCGCCCTCCCCCACCCGGATGCCGCCCGACGACCGACCACCCGACCCGAACGGCGACGTCCCCCCCGTCCCGACCCAGTAGCTGCCCCCGTCGTGCCGCTCGGTCTGCTCTGCCAGGCGCTTCATCAGCTCCTCGCGCAGCTCTTCGGGCGTCATGTCCACCGGCACCCGCTCGTCGACCGGCGGCACGCCCTCGGCCAGGGCCTGCTGGATCCAGGACTGGAGCTGAGCCGACAGCTCCGGCGGCAGCTCCACGCCGGCGAAGGTCGCCTGGAAGGCCACGTCCCACTGGTCGAACTGGGTCTCGCTGTGGACCAGCACCGCCCGCCCGAAGCGGTACAGCTCATCCAGCGTCCGGACCAGCCCCTTGCGCAGGCCCGTCAGGAACACCATCCACTCGGACAGGCCGACCTGCACACCCTGGGCGCGGAGGTTGAGGAGGAGCACGTCGAACATCGCTAGTCTCCCCCCTCGACGGGCATGGCGCCGAACATCGCTAGGCTTCCCAGCCCTTCTTGCGGGCGAGCAGTTCGAGGTCCTGTTCCTGCTTGACCAGGACGCCGAGGAAGGGCATGCGACGGGCGAGGTCTTCCGGTGGGACGCCCGCCCGCGCCAGGACCATCAGCCAGTCCAGCAGCTCCGAGGTGCTGGGCTTCTTGCGCAGGCCGTCGACCCCGCGCAGCGTGTAGAAGCGCGTCACGGCCGCGTCGACGAGGTCGGCGGCGAGGCCCGGCATGTGGGCGGCGACGATGCGACCGATGCGTTGTCGGTCGGGGAACTCGATGTAGTGGAAGACACAGCGACGCAGGAAGGCGTCGGGCAGCTCTTTTTCGGCGTTGCTGGTGATGATGGTGATCGGGCGGTGCTTCGCCCGCACGGTCTCGTCCAGCTCGGGGATGTGGAAGGCCATCTCGTCGAGCTCCCGCAGCAGGTCGTTGGGGAACTCGATGTCGGCCTTGTCGATCTCGTCGATGAGCAGGACCACCTGCTCGGGCGCGCCGAAGGCCCGTCCGAGCACGCCGTGCTTGATGTAGTGGCGGATCTCGCTGACGTCGTGATCGCCGAAGCGGCTGTCGTTGAGCCGCTGGACGACGTCGTAGTGGTACAGCCCCTCCTGGGCCTGGGTCGTCGACTTGACGTGCCAGGTCAGCAGCGGCTTGCCGAGCGACTCGGCGACGGCGTGGGCGAGCATGGTCTTGCCGGTGCCGGGCTCGCCGCGGACCAGCAGCGGGCGCTGCAGGGCGATGGCGGCGTTGACGTCGGCCATCAGGCCGGGGTCTGCGATGTAGCGGACGGCACCGCTGAACTGGTCGAAGCTGGTCATCTCGCCCTCGGGCTGCCGCGGCGTGCGGCCACGCCCCTGGCTAACCCCCGCCAGCACCGGTGCCGGCGCCGTCGACGCGCAGCGCGCGGCGAACACGACGGCTCACAGTCCGGATGCCCGCCGGAAGTCGGCGCGCGACCCGAGCTTCGCCAGGACCACCGACAGGCCGACGGTCGTGCGCATCAACAGGACGGCCCCCGAGGTCGTCGGTGTGGGCACGCCGGTCCACAGGGCGCGCCGCGCCATGGCCAGCTTGGCGTCCGCCGCCTGCTCCATGAGCTGCCGCGTGAAGTCGTTGTGGAAGACGTAGGGCTGGGCGCTGGCGACGGGCTCCATGAGCCGGCGGGCGAAGGACAGCCAGATCGCGGCCAGCTCGGGGTCGAGATCGACGGGCAGGCCGAGGGCCTGGACGAGCGCGGCCACCAGCTCGGCGTCGGGGGCACCGCGGAGCACGCCCGCCCCGAAGCGGCCGAGGCCGACGACGAGGCAGTCGGGCAGGGCGGCGGTGCAGCCAAAGTCGAGCACCGCCACGCGGCCGTCCGCCAGGAAGCGGAAGTTGCCGGGGTGGGGGTCGCCGTGGACCCAGCGGTGCTGCAGCACGCCGTGCCAGGTGAAGCGCCAGAGCGCCGCGCCCCAGGCGTCTCGGAGGGTGGCGTCCGAAGCGCAGGCCGAGCTCCAGTCCAGGCCGGGCACCCACTCGCTGACCAGCAGGTGCGGGGTGCACAGCGTCGGCACGGTGGCCGGCACGAGCACGTCGGGATCGCCGGCCCAGCGCTCCGCGCAGGCCTGCTGGGCCTGCTGCTCCAGGTCGTAGCGCAGCTCCTCGCGGAAGCGGGAGGTGACGTCGGCGACGAGGTGGGCGACGTCGGTTCCCGGCAGGACGGCCGACAGCGCGGCGACAAGGGCGCCGACGTTGTCGAGGTCGGCGTCCAGGGCCGCGGCGATCCCCGGGTACTGGACCTTGAGCGCCACCGGCCGCCCGTCGAGCAGGTGGCCGCGGTGGACCTGGCCGATGCTGGCGGAGGCGACGGGATGGGCGTCGACCTGGCGGAAGAACTCGTCGACAGAGCCCGCCAGCTCGGCTTCGACGACGGGTCGCAGCTCGGACCACGGCAGCGGGTCGGCGTGCTCCTGGAGCTGGCCGAGGGTCTCCCGGTAGATGTCGCGGTACTCGGTGGGGATCGCATCATCGAGGATGCTCAGGATCTGCCCGACCTTCTGCGGCAGGCCCTTCATCTCGCCCAGCACGCGGAGCAAGCGCTCGGCGCTGTCGCGGTGGAACCGGGCCACGGCCTCGTCGCGACCGCGGACCGCCCCTCGGCCGATCGCTCCCGCGGCCCCCCCGGCGAGCGACGCCGCCATGCCGCCGAGCCTTGCCAGCCGCGACAGCCGTCCCGTCCGCACCGCCATGGCTCCTCCCGCGCGCACGACCCGGCCCGCGCCTGGACAAGCATGGTTGCACGGGCGTCGACGTCAAGCCGCACGCGCCTCTCCGCCGCACCAGGCTCTTGACATGCCCACGACTTCGCTACACGGCTGTCACAGCCTCATCTTGTAAGTGGGCGGCAGATGGAGTACACCGCCCCCGCGGTCCGGGTCGTGCATCTCGCCGGCGCCGGATCGAGACCCGCTCCACCCGGAGCAGCCCGCTGGCCCGTCCGGCGGGTAAACCCGGCCGCCGAACACGCGGCCACCCTCACCGGGTCCACCGGCGCACCCACCTCGGGGCTGCGCTGTCCCGGTGGTCGGCCGCAGCCTGCAGCGCAGCGCGGCCCTCCATCCGCTGGCCCTGGCCAGCGCCCTGGCAGCGACAGGACCGAGCAGAGGCTCCCTCAGAGCCCGTGACGCCGCTGGATCCACGGAGATGTCTGTGGAACCGAACATGTGCGTCCTGATGGACTTCGAGAACATCGCGGCCGGCGCGGAGAAGGAGGGGCACGGCCGCTTCGACACCCGCGCGGTGATGACCCGCCTCAAGGAGAAGGGCCGGATCCTCATCGCCCGCAGCTACGGCGACTGGGGGCGCTTCGCCAAGTACAAGCAGGACATGCTCGAGCACGCCGTCCAGGCCGTGGAATTGACGAGCTACCGCGGCCAGGAGAAGAACCGCGCCGACATCGCCCTGGCCGTCGACGCCATGGAGCTGGCCTTCCGCCGCGAGTACATCGACACCTTCGTGCTGCTCTCAGGCGACAGCGACTTCACGCCCCTGGTCATGCGCCTGCGCGAGCTCAACCGTCGCGTGATCGGCATCGGGACCCGGCGCAGCAGCAGCCGGCTCCTGGTCGAGTCCTGTGACGAGTTCATCTTCTACGAGTCCATCAAGCGGGGCCGCAAGGCGGCCGCCAGCAAGCAGCCGGCCACCGACGCCGTCGAGAGCCTCGGCAAGGACGACGCCCTCGCACTGCTGGTCGAGACCATCGAGGGGCTCCAGAAGGACGAACCGGGCCCGGCCCTCGCCGGTCGGGTCAAGCAGTCGCTGCTGCGCAAGGAGCCGACCTTCGACGAGACCGAGTACGGCTACTCGGGCTTCGCCCGCTTCCTGGAGGCCGCTCGCGAGAAGGGGCTCGTCGCGCTGTCCAAGGACCAGCGCGCCGGGGGCTACCGGGTGGATCTCCCAAGCGACGACAACGGTGAAGACACCGTCGACGAAGAGAGCGAGGAGCAGCCGCTGCTCACCGGCGAAGCCGGTCGCCTGAGGGGGGTGCTCCTGCGCCAGGGTGTCGATCCCCTCGATGCCTTCAGCCGCCACGTGGTGGTGCACGAGTTCGTCGATCACGTCACGGAGCGCGCCCGCCGCAAGAAGCGCAACACGCTGATCTACACGGTCGGGGACGTGGCCCGGCGCACACGCCAGAGCGAGCCGCCGGTCCGCACCCGGCAGGTGCGCTCCGTGCTGCAGTCGGTGTTCGAAGCTGGCGAGCTGATCCACGCCGACGGCAACCCCATCCGCAAGGACAGCGCACCGTTCACGCTGCGCAACGACGCCGAGGAGATCCTCCGCGTGCTGCGCTCCTACTACGTCGCCAACCTGCTGCGACAGGGCGAGCGACTCGGCGACTCCGCGGCGCTGTCCATGCTGCTGTGGGGGGACGAGGAGCACGCCACGCCGGCCGAGGAGCTGGTGGCCTGGATCCAGCACGAGCTGGCGGAAGAGGACACGGCCGACGCCCCGACGGCGGAGCCAGGCGCCAAGGGCAGCGAGCACGCCGAGCAGGACAAGGACAAGGGCACCTCGACCGAGGAAGCCGAGAGCAAGGCCACGGCGGCCGTGCCGCCTGACGCCGACGCCCCCGAGGAAGGCGCACCCAAGCGCAAGCGGCGGCGGCGGCGGCGCAAGAAGAGCGACGACACGGCGGCGACGGCTGAACAGCCCTCCGTCGAAGCGGCCCCCGCAGACGCGGCTCCCGCCGAGCCGGCCCCGGCCGAAGCGGCCCCCGCAGACGCTACCCCGGCCGAAGAGGCCCCGGCCGAAGCGGCGCCCGCCG
>CAZRFD010000025.1:16172-67549 GCA_964599085.1 uncultured Enterobacterales bacterium
AGGAGCCCGCCACCGAAGCGGCCCCTGCAGACGAGCCCGCCGAGGAGCCCGCCACCGAAGCGGCCCCTGCAGACGAGCCCGCCGAGGAGCCCGCCACTGAAGCGGCCCCTGCAGACGAGCCCGCCGAGGAGCCCACTCCCAAGCGCAAGCGCGTCGTCCGCCGCCGGACGAAGAAGAAGACCGAGGAACCGGCCGCCGACGCAGCCGGCACCGACGAGCCGGCTAGCTGACGAGCACCTGGCGGATGCTGCGGATGGCCCTGCGGTCGCCGGTCACGCCGGCGGCCCGCTCGACGAGGCCTCGCAGCTCGGCTTCGGTCAACGGCTTGTCCAGCGCCGCGAGGTCATAGGCCATCCCGAGGTGGTCGAAGTCGCGGTGCAGCGACGCGAGGTTGCTGGCGCCAGCGTCGAAGATGGCGCCGTCGATGGAGCGCTTGGTGCCGCGCTCGTTGCTGTGGGCGACGAGCAGCAGGGCCTGCCCCACCCGGCCATTGTCGACCAGCGACAGCTTCTCGCGGGGGCTGTAGACGCAGTCCCGAGCGGTGCCGTAGCCGGAGAACTCGGCGAAGGTCTCGGCCACGCGGTGGGCGATGCGCGGCTGCGCTTCGAGCGTCGACGCGCCGATGTGGGGTGTGACGGCGACGCGGGGCTCGTCGGCGTAGGGGTTGGTCCACGCATCGCCCTTGCGGCGTGGTTCGCTGGGGTACACGTCGACCGCAGCCCGGCGGATGCGCCCGCTGTGGATCGCCGCCTTCAGCGCGTCGGGGCTGTGCAGGAAGCCGCGCGACAGGTTGAGGTAGATGCGCGGCGAGCTGTCGGGGCGATCGGCACCCAGGCGCTCCAGCACGCCCCCGTCGAGCAGCCCCTTGTTGCTCCGGCGGCTGATGTCCGCCGCCGACAGGTGCACCGTCAGGTAGTCGCTGCCGGCGAACAGCTCGTCGATGCTGGCGGCGTAGCCCCAGCCCATCTCCTGCCCCAGCTCGATGGCGACCTGGCGCGTGTCGTGGAAGCGGATCTTCATGCCGAGGGCCTCGGCGGTCCGGGCGACTCCGCGCCCGATGTTGCCGAGCCCGAGGATCCCGAGGGTCTTGCCCTTGATCTCGTAGCGCTCAAGGTTGTTCTTGCCCCACACCCCCGCCTTGCACTCGGCGTTGGTCTGATACAGGCGGCGCGACAGCGCGATGAGGTGGGCGACGACCAGCTCGACCACCGACCGGCCGTTGCTGATGGGGTCGTTGAAGACCATGATGCCGTGGTCGGCGCAGGCCTGCTTGTCGACGCTGTCATCGCCGATGCAGCAGAGCTGGACGGCGAGCAGGTCGGTGCAGGCCTCGATCAGCTCACGGGTGACGGGCACGCGGCTGCGCTTGAAGATGACCTGGGCCCGGCTCTGCCGCATCAGGTCGATGAGGCGGTCGGGCGTGGGGGCGTCGGGGACGCGGTGCACGTCGACGCCCTGCGCCGCCAGCAGCGCATCGAGGTCGGGGTGGGGGTTCTCGACGACGAGGGCGCGGGTCAGCGGCCCCAGGTGGATGCGTGGCGGCATGGCGTCTCCCTGGCGTGTGGCGGCGGGAGCCGCAATAACCGCCACCGGGGCCGCGCAACCGCAGGCGTGCTCAGAAGGTCGCCGCCCCGCCGAGCCCGAAGCCGCCGACGGGCACCTCGTCGCCCGGGTTGAAGCGCAGGTACTGACCGAAGATCTGCAGGCGCCCCACCTGGTAGCCCAGGCGCCACTCGTTCTCGGTGAGGTGGCTCTCCAGCGGGCCCTTGAAGCCGTCGGCGTGCCGGTAGCGTGCGCGGATCGGGCCGAGGTTGACCCCGACCCCCAGCTCCAGGCCGGCGGTCGGCGCGATGGCGGTGTCGATGGAGACCGGAGCCCAGGCGCCCGTGGTGCCAAGGAAGAGCCCGCCGGTGAGGTCGAAGGCCTCCCACCCGCCGAACAGGTCGAGGCCGATGGTGCCCCGCCCGATCCAGTGGTCGCCCACGAGCCCCCGCGCCTCCAGGTTGAGGAAGGCCGAGCGGCCGGGGTGCAGGCGCGCGCCGGCGCCCAGGCCGACGCCGGCGTCGAAGCCCTGCTGGCCATACAGCTCGAAAGTCACGGTGTGGGGGGTCGACGCGGAAACGGAGGGGGGGGCCGTCTCAGCGACGGGCTCGCAGGTGTCGCCGTCCTGCGCGGCAGCCCGGCCCGGGGCCAGGCACAGGGCGGCGAGACCGAGGCTGAGGATCAGGGAGGGGGCGGCGGCAGGGGACATGACTGAACCTCGGGGAGAGAGGGCCCTCGCTCCGCGCGCGGGGCGTGCGGGAGGGGCGCGCGGCGCCTGCTGCTCCGCGTCGACCTTCCGACACCGCACACCGCCGACAGCGCTACCGCGGGCCGGCGCTTCCCTCACTCCACCGTGAGCTGGCCGGCGTGCGCCGGCAGGTAGCCGTCCGTCGAGCCCTGTCCGCCGCAGCCATTTCCGTCGCTCTCGGCGAGGTCGCAGTACAGCCACGACGCGCCGCCGTCCAGGCTCACGCGCCCGCAGTAGTCGTAGGCGCCCCGGGAGTCGGGCAGCAGGATGGGCGTGGCGTACTCGTCGTTGGCGAGGTCGCCCGGGGCGAGCCCGTCCTTGTCGGCCGTCCAGTCCGCGCGCGTCCAGCTCCAGCCGGTGCCGGTGGCCGGGTCCCCCTCGTCGGGCCCCACGCCCACCTCGACGATGGCGCCGGCGCCCGCACCCTTGCCCTCGGTCAGGCCGGCCTCGTAGATCCAGACGTAGACGGCCTCGGAGGTGGATCGCGGCGCGCCGGTGATGCTGCACGGCCACTGGACGTGGCAGTAGTCCGCGGTGCCGCCGGGGTAGCCGCCGTCCCCTCCCCCGTCGCCCTTCGCACCGCCGTCCCCTCCCCCATCGCCGGTGCCGCCGCCATCGGCGGTACCTCCGCCGTCTGCGGCGCCCCCATCTGCGGCCCCCGCATCCGAGCCCCCCGCATCGGCACCCCCGCCGTCGGTGGCGTGACCGCTGTCGCCGGTGTCGTCGTCGAGGAAGGCCTTGAACTCGCCGGTGCAGCCGGTGGTCAGCAGGCTGAGGGCGAGCGGGATGCTGCGGGTGATCGCCGTGCGCATGGGGGCTCCTCCAAGCGAGTGCATCATGCCCGACCGTGGTGCCACCGTCCGCCCGAGCGCGCCATGCCGCACGCGCGCGCGGTCACCGCGCTCAGCGGATCCGGGCCCCGCCGTCAGCGTCGAAGCGGTAGGTCCGAGACAGCGCCACCTGGACGGGGCCGGGCCGCGGGGGCTCCCCCTCGACGCGGGCCACGAGCGCTTCGCCGTCCAGGTCGAGGTGCACGAAGCTCTCGAAGCCCATGGTCTCGACCACCTCGGCACGGGCGGGCATGCCGGTCTGTACCAGCTCGACGTCGTGGGGGCGGACGCCGACCACGACGCCCGGCTCCAGCTTGCGCAGGAAGCTCATGGACGGGGAGCCGATGAAGCCAGCGACGAAGGCGTTGGCAGGGTCTTCGTACAGCTCGCGCGGCGTGCCGACCTGCTGCAGGTGGCCCTCGTTGAGGACGGCGATGCGGTCGGCCAGGGTCATGGCTTCGACCTGGTCGTGGGTCACGTAGACCATCGTGGTCGCGAGCTGACGGTGCAGTCGCTTGAGCTCGACCCGGAGCTGGGTGCGCAGGCGGGCGTCGAGGTTCGACAGCGGTTCGTCGAACAGGAAGACCTTGGGACGGCGGACGATGGCGCGGCCCATGGCGACCCGCTGGCGCTGGCCGCCGCTGAGTTCCTTGGGGTAGCGGTCCAGCAGGGCGCCCAGATCGAGCATGCGGGCCGCTTCGGCGACGGCGGCGTCGATGTCGGCGGGCGGCGTCCTGCGCAGCTTGAGCGCGAAGCCCATGTTGTCGCGCACGGTCATGTGCGGGTACAGGGCGTAGCTCTGGAAGACCATGGCCACGTCGCGGTCGCGCGGCGCGACGTCGTTGACCCGGCGGTCGCCGATGTCCAGGTCGCCGCCGCTGATCTTCTCGAGCCCGGCGATGCAGCGCAGCAAGGTGCTCTTGCCGCAGCCCGAGGGCCCCACCAGCACGAGGAACTCCCCGTCGACCACGTCGAGGTCGATACGGTGGAGCACCTGCACGTCGCCATAGCGCTTGTGCAGTCCGCGGCAGGACAGGGAAGCCATGGGCGGCCGAGCCTACCCTCTACGCGGCGCGGCTGCCACGAGGGCGTCGGGACGGCGCAGCTACCGCCCGCGGCGCTGCCCTCATGCTCCCCTCAATTCGCCATCCGGCGGCGGCGGCGCACCTCGTCCAGCAGCCCGTTGCGCTTGAGGAACTTGTTGAGGGTGGGCGGGTTCATTCCCAGCTCGTCGGCGGCCGTCTTCTGCACCCACAGGTGGCGGCGCAGCACCCCCATGACGTGCTGGACCATGGCGTCGCCGAGGCTGGCACCCTTGTCGGGCTCCGGCCCCGTGGCGCGGGCCTCGTCGAGGCTGGCCCCGGGGCGCAGGCTGCGGAGCCGGTGCACGGCGATGGGGTCCGGTCGGGCCTGCCAGGCGTGGGCCACGCGCTCGGCGAAGGCGTCGAGCTCGCGGAGGTTGCCCGGCCACGGCGCGTGGGTCACGCGGTACAGCGCCGAGGTCTCGAACACCCGCTCCGGGGCAGGCAGCTCGCGCCGGCCGAGCATCTCGGCGAGGTAGCGGTACACGACCTCTGCCCCGCGTTCTGCCAGAGGGGGCAGGTGGACGTGGGAGCGGCTCATGCGGAACCACAGGTCGCTGCGGAAGACCTCGAAGGCGCGGTCTCCCGACACGTCGTGGTTGGTCCCCAGCAGCACGTGCAGCGGGAAGTCGAGGCGGCGCGCCGTGCCGGTGAGCCCGCCAAAGCTACGGGGGAGATCGAGCAGCGGCAGGAGGATCTGCTGGCCGGTCTCGTCGAGGTTCTGGACCTCGTCGAGAAACAGCGCCTTGCGCTCGCGCCGGCAGCGCTCGATGGCGCCCTGCCGGTCCATCGCGCCGGTGAACTCGCCGCGCCGCGACCCGAAGAGCTGGGTCACCAGCATCTGCGGGTCGCCGCTGCGGAGCACCACGACCTCGACGCCGTCCAGGCCGAGCACTTCGGTGGCCAGCCGCCGGGCGAGCACGCTCTTGCCCGAGCCCGTGGGCCCGGTGACGAGCAGGTTGCCCTCCGGGACGCCGCGGACCATGTCGATGGCGGCCTGCAGCTCTGCCGCGTGGGCGGCGCTCGGCAGGCGGACGCCGAGCACCTCGCTCGGCTCGTCCCCCGCGACGCCGGGATCGCGGCGCATGAGCGGGATCATGCCGCCGACGGCGCGCGCCAGCCGCTGCAGGAGGGCGACGTCTTCGTCGTCGAAGCGGTTGGCCCGGTACATGTCGTCGACGTAGAGCGCGCCCACCGCGTCGTCGCCACGGGGGATGGCCACGGCCAGCAGGCTCTTGAGCTCGAAGGTCTGGACCGTCTGGCTGCTCTGGCGCAGCTCGGGATCGGCGAAGGCGTCCCCCGAGATCCACACATCGTCGGCCCGCTGGATGCGCTCGAGCACCTCGCGGCCGATGCCCGCGGCCTGCTCACCCGACAGCTCGCTGTAGCCGAGCTGGTTCCCGAGACCCGGCAGGCGCAGCATGATGAGCACGCGGTGGGCACCCAGCGACTCCTTCACCAGGCGGGCGAGGGCTTCGGGGAATGCCTGCGGGTCGTGCATCGCTTCGGTCAGTGCCACGACCTCGCCGAGGGCGGCGCCGGGGCCGTCGAGCATGCGCTCACGCAGCCGGGCGGCGCGCGCCGCCAGGGGGCCGCGGAGGAACCGGGCGGCGAGGCCGAGGGCCTCGCGTCGCGCCGGGAAGGCGGCCGGGTCGGCGTCCTCTCCCCCCCAGGCCAGCATCACCTCGCCCACCACCGGTTCCGTGCCCGGCTCGATGGCGTCGGGGATCTGGCTGCGCGCATCGTCGAGGGCCTGCCGCCCCAGGGCGAGGTGGGCCCGCCCGCGCAGGGCGGTGGCGATGGGTGCGAAGGCCGGGTCGCCGGGGAGGTCCCCGGCTTCGTCGAGGAGGCGCAGCACGTCGTGTGGGCGACCGAGGTCGAGGGAGGCCCAGGCCGACAGGTGCAGGAGCTGGACCGAGGCGTCGCGGCTGATGCCCTGGTCCGGCAGGCCCTCAAAGCAGGACAGGGCCGCCGCCGGTTCCCCACGCAGCAGGTGGAGCCAGGCCCGGTTCAGCGCACCCCGGACCACGACCTCGGCGACGTCGCTGTCGGCCGTCAGGGCATCGAAGGCCCGCATGTGGGCTTCCGCGGCCGGCAGGCGCCCCGCGCGCAGCTCCAGGCGGGCGAGGTTGTAGAGCACCTGGACGTGGACGGCGCGGTTGTGGGCCCGCTCAGCGACCAGCAGCGCATCTTCGAGGCCACGGCGGGCCTCGGCCACCCGGCCCAGGCGCTCGAGGCGCAGCGCCCGCTGCATGCGCAGGCCAGCCGCCTGGAGCACGCGGGCTTCGGCGTCGGCGATGGCGATGGCCTTGGAATACAGCCGCAGCCCGACGCCGGGGCGCCCCGCATCGCAGGCGAGCATCGCGATCTGGCTCACCAGGCCCTGGTCGGGGGCTTCGTGCAGTGCCCAGGTCAGCAGGGTGTCGAGATCCTCAGCCGGCTCCCCCCGGGCGATCCGGAGCTGGGCCGCCTTGATCTCCAGGAAGCGGCGGCGCACCTCGTGGCGGCTGCCCAACCGCCGCAGGCGGTCGATGGCTTCTTCGAGCGGTCCGAGCTCACCGCGTTCAGTGGCGACGAGGCCAAGCTCCACCCACACCCGGTAGGGCGGGGTCGGGTCGAGGGCCAGGCGGTTCACCAGCTCCCAGGCTTCGTCCGTCTGGAAACGCCGACGGAGCACCGTCACGCGCGCGGCCAGGTCGTGGACGTCCGGGGCGTCGACAGCGTCCACCAGGGCCATGGCCGCGTCGTTGTCGCCCTTGCGCAGGTGCAGGTCGACGAGGGACCGGCGCGCCAGCGCGTGCCCGCGCCCGGTCCACGCGGTGAGCAGCTCACGGAGCAGGGGGATGGCGTCGGCGTCGGCGGCGTCGAGATCGAACAGGGCGGGGTCCGGCGCCGGATCGTCCAGCCCCAGGCGCAGCCCGCAGACGGAGCGCCACAGCGGGTCCAGCGTGTCGGCGAGCGGCCCCAGCGCGGAGGCGACGGCGGCGCGCAGGTCATCGTCGTCGGGGAAGGCCGCCTGTGGCCGGGCGACGTAGACGACACCGTCGTCTTCACGCCGCGCCAGCCCCGCCGCCTCCAGCCGGGGCAGGGCGACGCGCAGCGTGTCCGGGAGGGCGTCCACCAGGGCAGCGGGCACCCCGTCGGGCAGCCCCGACAGCGCCGCGAGCAGCCGCGCCGACGCAGGATCGAGATCCCCGGTCTGCGAGGGAGAGAGGCTCAGCGTCCCGATGAGCCGCCCGATGAGGCCACCGGAGCGCCGCAGGGCCGCATGCACGGCGCCCCCGGGCGGGACCCCGCACCAGCGGGCCAGCTCGGCGGCCTCGTCACCGCGGACGGCGCCCACGTGGACCACCCGGGCCTTGGACAAGGGCGCGCGGCTGACCCACAGCACGCGGGCCCCGCCGCCGACCAGCGCAGCAGCCAGGACGTCGACGTCCGCCAACGCAGACCGGGGTACCGCCTCCCGCTCGCCCAGGTAGACGAGGGGCACGGGGGCGCCCTTGCCCAGGGCGACGCCAGCAGCCTGCCGCCAGGTCGCGTCGTCCGGATCAAGCGGGACGCGGGGGTCCACGGCGCTGGCCAGCCGCCCCAGGGCCACCCGCAGATCCGGCGCCGTGGACAGGTCAAGGCCGCGCAGGCGCGCGCTGCTGAGCTGGCGACCGGCCAGCCGCCGCCGACCGCTTCCCGGGTCTCCGACGAAGGCCACGAGGCCCGCCGAGGACAGCGCCCGGCGGGCGGCTTCTTCCACCCCCTGGCGGGCCACCCACCGCGGACCGGCGTCCGCCCGGGGGACCGCGATGCCGGCGTCCACGCACCGCGCCCGCAGCTCGTCGAGGTCGGTGGGTCGATCGACAGTGCGGCGGGCGAGCATCGCCATGGCGAGGGCCCCGAGGGCCGCCGGCACCGGGACGCCCCAGGCGGCGACGGGCACCAGCTCACCAGCGAGCACCGCGCGCCGGAGGTCGGCGGCCGCTCCGCTGCCGTGCGGGGGATGCCCGGTGAGCAGCTCGTAGAGCAGCACCCCGAGGCTGAAGATGTCGGACTGGACGGTGGCGGCTTCTCCGGCGAGCACCTCTGGCGCGGCGTGGCCCAGGGTGCCCCCGGCCGCCCCCGGCCCGGCGGTCAGCGGGCGGGCCGTGCCCAGGTCGAGGAGGACCAGCCGATCGGCGCCGACCAGCACATTGGCCGGCTTCAGGTCGAGGTGGAGCAGGCCGCAGCGGTGCAGGTAGCCGACCGCGTCGACGAGCTGCCCGAAGGCGGCGAGGCGCGCGTCCAGCGGCTGGTCGGCGAGGGCCCGGCCGAGGTGCCGCCCCTCGAAGAAGGGCAGGGCGAAGCCCGACACGCGCTCCTGGCCGTCGAAGTCGAGCTGGTCCTTGAAGCGATCGACGAGCGGCAGGAAGGCCGGGTGGGCCAGGCCCCGCAGGCGCTCGGCTTCATCCACGAGGTCCCCGGCGTCGCTGCTGCCGGCCGCCGCCAGCTTCAGCACCCGGGCGTCCCCGGTCAGCCGGTCCAGCGCGCTCAGCGTCAGGCAACCCGGCCGCCGGGCCAGGGTGGCGAGGCGGCGGTAGCGCGGGGCCAGGCCGGGCATGGGGGCTCCAGGAGAGGAGGGCGGGCCTGCCGCGGGCCGCAGTTGCCGGCAGGCAATCGATTTCCGGGCGGAATTTCCGCCTGGAAATCCTACCGCGATCCACCCCCGCGGTGCCAGTCGCAAATTCTTTCGCGCTTACGCTTGCTTACGCGGTTCTCTCGCCGGACGCGGATCCTGGCACGGCGCTTGAACAAGGGGAGGGCGTCTGGAGGACCCCGAACCCATGTCTCTCTCTCGCTCTCTCTCCCCTCTCGCCGCCGCCGCCTTGATGGCGTCCAGCGCCCCGGCCTTTGCCTGGAGTTGGCCCGAGGAACCCAGCATGCGCCAGTGGCGCCCCGACACCATCGCCTGGGCCCAGGACATCGCCTGGACCGAACTCGGGGAGTCCTACAGCTCCCAGGAGATCGTCGACCTCTTCGCTCCGCCGGTCCGCGAAGCCTGGTGCCCCGAGAACCCGGCCCCCGTCACCAACGACTGCGACGTCTTCGACTTCCGGGTGCGCGTCTGGCTGCGCGACTTCCTGGGCCTGTCGCCCAACGATCCGCTCCCGGCCGGCCTGCCTCTGCAGCCCGCCGAGTGCATCTCCATTTGCAACTGAGCTCTCTACAGTTCGCCGCGCTCCCTCGGGACGGGTCCGCAGTTCGCCTGGTGATGTGAGACGACCAGTGCGCCGCCGTCCCGAGGGGGCTTACCCCCTCTCCTCACCCCCCGCTGGCCGCGTCGATGATGCCGTCGGGCCCGACGCGGGCCGCGACGCGACGCCGGTGCTGGCGGCGCGTGGGTTCGACGTCGACGACGCAGCCGCCGGCGTCGGCGACGATCTCGACGTCGTAGCCGGCCAGCAGATCCCGCACCGACTGCGGCTGATCGGCCAGCGCCGCGCAGCGTCCATCCGCCTGCAAGGCCCGCACGGCCAGACGGGAGCCCAGCGCGTCGAGCGCCTCTCGCTCCTGAGCGATGGAGGCGAGGCGGACCCGCTGCATGGCGGCGTCCCGTTCATCGGCCGCCACCGCGCCGGGCACAACGGCGAGGTGGCGATCCAGCTCGGTCGGCAGGCGGTCGGCGGGGACCACCGCGGTGGCTGTCGGGACGTTGACCCGCAGCATGGCCTCTTCGCCCTGGAGCGTCGGCTCAGCGACGAAGGCCAGCACGATGTCGGGGCCGTCGTCGACCCGGTCCGCGGCGACCACACCCCCGGTCCACCAGTAGCGGTCGTAGACCGCGACCATGGCCGGCCCGTCGGGCCGGAAGATCAGCTCGCCGACCAGGCGGGCGTCCGCCGGGGCAGCCGGGTCCTCCAGGCGGAACACGCCCTCCCCCCACGCGGCTGCGCTGTCGCGGAGCGACGCTTCCGCCTGCTGCCGGGTCGCGGACAGGGCCGCGGGATCGGCCGGCCCGTCGTCCAGCGCCAGGTGCACGTCGAATTCACCGGCGCGTGCCCCGAGCGGGAGCATGGCTTCGGCGCCCTGCAGGCGCAGCGCCGCCCGTCCTTCGCCGACGGCGGTCTGCAGGGGAAAGTACAGCCAGGTGGGCTGGCCCTCTGCGGCGGACACCTCTGCGGGCACGGGCCCCGCAGTCGACAGGCCGGGCCCGAACAGCGTAACCGAGGTCACCGGGTCGCCGCAGCCCGCGCCGCGGTCGACGTGGATCTCCCCGGCGTAGCCCTCCCCCGAGATGTGGCGCACGAGATCCGAGCCGCCGACGGAACAGGCCGGGAGCAGCAGCAGGCCAGGCAGGAGACGACAGCAAAGCATGGGCAATCCTATGCCACCGGCGGGCGGCGCGGCCGGGCGAGGGCGGGAGCCTGTGGCCACAGGGGCCGACGCGGACCAGACGATCCGCCGACTCTTACGAATCGAGACGAGGCGCTCCTAAGTACAGCAGTACCGTTGCCATGTGAGTCGACTCGGTACGATGCTCCGTGCTGGCAGCCGGAGCCCGGATGGCAGCCCGGCCGGCGCGGCGGGTTCAGCCACCTTCGATGACATCATCGAGGTGCTCGACATCGTCGCCGGGCGCAAGGGCACCCCCGCCCAGCGCGCCACCATGACGCCGCTGCTCATCGAGCTGGTCGAGCGCAGCCGGGACCGGCGCCTGTTCCTGCCACTGCTGCGGGCGCTCAAGGTGGCCACGCCGACCTCCCGCAAGGCCATCGTGCGGTGCATGCCGGCGGTCAACGACCCCAAGCACCACGCCGACCTCTGCAAGCTGCTCCGCAACAACGACACCGGGCTGCGCACCGCCGCCGGCCAGGTGCTGGCGCGGGTGGGGGGCAAGACAGCCCTCGACCAGCTCGGCGCCGGCCTCGCCGAGCGGGGCTATCCCGGCCGCAAGGAAGCCATCGACGCGGTCGTCCAGATCGCCGGGCACCGGTCCATCCCGGTGCTGGTCGACGCGCTGCCCGTGTGCAGCTCGCCGGACAAGCACCGCATCATCCGCTACCTGGGCGACGAGCACTTCATGGCGGGCGACCGGGTCGGCGCCTTGGCGGCGCTGAAGCTGATGCTCGAGGACCGCGACCCGGCGGTGAGCGCGGCAGCCATCAAGTCCTTCTGCAACCTCGCCACCGAAGAAGAGTGGTTCGACCACATCGGCCCGCTCATCGACAGCGGCAACAAGCCGGTGGTCCTGGCCGCCATCGAGAGCCTGGCCCACTACTCGTCGCCGCGGGTGATCACGATCCTGCACGGCCGCCTGCGCTCGGCGGGCAAGGCGGTCCGACTCGTCGTGCTGGAGACCCTGCTGGCGATCGGCGACGACCGGGTGCTGCCCGTGCTCGTGGACGCGCTCAGCCACGATGACCTGCCGGTGCGCAGCCGGGCCGCCGAGGTCCTCGCCGAGTTGGGCGCGCGCGGAAAGGTCGAGATCGCCCGCACCGTGCTGTGGCTGCTGCGCAGCAGCGACGCGGGCGTCCGCCGGATGGCCGTCGACATCGCCCAGCGGGCGCGCGACCCCGGGTCGACGCTCTGGCCCCGCCTCTTCGAGTTGCTGCGAGACGAGGACTGGTGGGTCCGCGAGCGGGTCGCCGACGCGCTGATCTCGCTGGCGGGCTCGCGCATGCTGGGGCACCTCGTCAAGCTGCTCGACGATCCGCTGCCCACGGTCCGCATGTTCGCCGTCGACGTCATCGGTCGCCTGGGCGAACCCAAGGCGCTCGGCGTGCTCGTGCGCACGGCCATGGACGACGGCGACTGGTGGGTCCGCGAGCGGGCGATGGACGCCATCGCGGCCCTGGGCGACGAGCGCGCCGCGCCCTACCTCGCCCGCATCATCCGCCAGGACCCCGGCATGCGAATCGCTGCCCTGGACGCGCTCGGCCGGCTGAAGGCAGCCGGCTTCGCGCCGATGGTGTCGGGGCTGCTCGGCGATCCGGAACCCGACATCCGCATGGCGGCGCTGTGCTGCCTCGACGCCATAGGCGACCCTAGCATCGCCGACGCGCTCATGGTGGTCGTCGAAGACACCCGCGCCGACATCCGCGACCTGGCGCGGCGCCTGCGGACGCGCTGGCAGGCCCAGCTCAGCGTCGACATCAGCGAGTGGGGCACCGGCGGACGCTCCCCCCTCGACGCCCTGCTGACCCGGCTGGCCGAGCTGGAGGGCGACGACCTCGTGCTCAGCCCGGGCCAGCCGCCGATGATCAAGCGCATGGGCAAGGTCCAGCCCATCGGCGACCACCCGCTCGACGCCGAGGCACTGCGGGCCATGCTCGTGCCCATCCTCACGGCCCACCAGATCGAGAGCCTGGACGCCCGCCGCGACGTGGACCTCTCCTACGAGGTCGCGTCGACCGGCACCCGCTACCGGGCCAACGTCTTCCACCAGTTCCGCGGCCTTGGCGTCGTCTTCCGCATCGTGCGCAGCGAGGTGCCGACCGTCGAGAAGCTCGGCCTGCCCAAGGTCGTCGCCGACCTGGGCAACCTCTCGCACGGCCTCGTGCTCATCGGCGGCGCCACCGGGTCGGGCAAGTCGACGACGCTGGCCGCCGTCATCGACCAGATCAACCGCAGCAGCAGCCGCCACGTCATCACCCTCGAAGACCCGATCGAGTTCGTCCACCGGCGCCAGAAGGGGCTGGTCAACCAGCGGGAGATCGGCACGCACACGGCCAGCTTCGACGACGCGCTGCGCGCGACCCTGCGCGAGGACCCCGACGTCATCCTGGTCGGCGAGCTGCGCGACCTGGACACCATCGCGTTCGCGGTCACCGCCGCCGAGACGGGGCACCTCGTGCTCGGCACGATCCACACGGTCTCGGCCGAGACCACCGTCGACCGGCTGGTCAACATCTTCCCGGCGCGCCGCCACGAACAGGTGCGCTCGATGCTGGCCGGCAGCCTCAAGGCTGTCGTCTGCCAGCACCTGATGCCACGCATCGACGGCGAGGGGCGGGTGCTCGCCTGCGAGGTGATGCTCAACACCGACGCCATCGCCAGCATGATCCGCACGGGCAAGGCCCACCAGCTCGGCATGGTGATCTCGACCTCGGCCGAGCTCGGCATGCAGACGATGGACAGCGAGCTGCTCCGCCTGGTCGAGGAGGGGCTGGTCGCCCAGGACATGGCCTGGGTCAAGGCGCGGGACAAGCGGCTCTTCGAGTCCGCCGACGACGGCGAGAGCGCCTCCTCCTCGTCTCGCACCGTGGCGGGGTGAGCGGTGGCCCGGATCGACTCCTTCCTGCGGGTCGCCGTCGACCAGCGGGGCAGCGACCTGCACGTCCACGCCGGCAAGCCGCCCACCGTGCGGCTGGACGGTGACCTCGTCCCCCTGCCCTTCCGCGATCTGAGCGCGCTGGAGTCGCGGCGCTTCATCTACGAGATCCTGGACGCCGCGGGCCGGGAGGAGCTGGACACGCGCCAGCAGCTCGACTTCGTGCACGTGGTCGACGGCGTCGGACGCTTCCGCGTGAACGCCTTCGTGCAGCGCGAGGGGGTGAGCGCCGTCTTCCGGGTCGTCCCCAACCGCCCGCCGGGCATGGACGAGCTGATGTTGCCCGGGATCTTCCGGGAGCTGGCGCGGCTGCCCAACGGCCTGGTGCTGATCACGGGCCCGACGGGATCGGGCAAGACGACGACCCTGGCGGCGATGCTCGACGAGATCAACCGCACCAGCGGTCGCCACATCATCACGCTGGAAGATCCTGTCGAGTTCGTCCACCGCCCGGTGATGAGCGCCATCACCCAGCGGGAGATCGGGCGCGACGTCGAGAGCTTCGCGGCGGGCCTGCGCTCCGCGCTGCGCGAGTCGCCCGACGTACTGATGGTGGGAGAGCTGCGCGACCCCGAGACCATCCAGCTCGCGCTCCAGGCGGCCGAGACCGGCGTGCTGGTGCTCGGCACGCTCCACACCGGCACCGCCGCCCGCGCCGCCGAGCGCATCGTGGACTCGGTGCCCGAGGGCAGCCGCGAGCAGGCGCGCAGCGTGCTGTCGGTGCTGCTGCGAGCGGTGATCGCCCAGCAGCTCTGCCGGAGGGCCTGGGGCGAGGGCCGGATCGCGGCGGTGGAGGTGCTCTTGCAGAGCCACGCCGTCTCGACGATGATCCGCGAGGCTCGGATCCACCAGCTAGAGGCACATGTGCAGTCCAGCGGCGCGGACAGCAAGGGCACACAGGGGCTCGACCACTGCCTGCTGCGGTACGTCCGCGAGGGGCTCATCGACGCAAAGGAGGCCCTGCGCGTCGCCAGGAACCCCGAGTTCGTCCAAGAACGCCTGGCCGAGCTGTACGAGGACGGGCTGTGAGCGACGTCGGCCCCCAACTGGTCTACAGCGCCCGCGAACGCGACGCGGGCTGCGTCCCGGTCGCCCGCTCCCTGGCGCGGCGCCTGGCGGACAGGGGGCGTCCGGCCGACGGCGGCTGGATCCTCGCCTGCGTGGTCGCGCCCGAGCTGTGGCGCCCCTCCGCCCTCGACAACCCCGCGCGCGTGCTGGCCATGGACGCCGCCGAGCTGCTCGCTGGCGGCGGGGAGGTGCTGGCTGCCGCCGAGGTGTACCTGGCCGCCGGAGACCGCGGGCGCGCCCAGCGCCTTCTGGAGCGCCACGGGGACCCCACGGCGATGCGCCGCCTGAAGGACACCGACGAGCCCCGCCTGATGCTCGGTCAGGGGGGGCTCACCGGCAAGGGCTCCGTCACCACGCTGCACGCCATCCGCCGGCGAGCGCTGGCCGCGCTCACCGAGGTCGACGATCTGGTGGGCGAAGACCAGCTCCTGTCGCTGCTGGAGCTGCTCGGGCTCGACCTGCCGGCCGCGCGCCTCGCCGAACAGCAGAAGGACTTCGCGCGGGCAGGCAAGGCCTGGGAGCGGGCGGGCAAGCCCATCGAGTCCGCGCGTGCCTGGTACCGGGCGGGCGACACCGAACAGGCCCTGGCCACCCTGGTCAAGGTCGAGATCGACCACCCCGAGTACCGGGCCGCCTGCGTGCTGGCGATCCGGCTGGCCGCGCGCCTGGAGCGCCTGGACTACGCGCTCGACCACCTCGTCGGCAGCTTCGTGGAGCAGTCGCCCGTCAACAAGGCGGAACAGGACGCCATGGCGCAGCTCGCCCGCCTGTACTTCGACAATGGCCACCTCGGCCCCGCCGACGAGCTGCGTCGCATGCTCCGGGGCGAGGGGCGCGCCGGCAGCGAGCGCTTCGACGCCGCGGAGCTGCCGGGGCTGCCGACCCTTCCCCCCATCGACTCGGTCTCCGAGCTGGAGGTCGAGGTCGAAGACACCGACGATGACGAAGACGAGGAGGATCTGCTCCACCTCGACCCCGAGGCCTGGGGAGCAGTCGCCGACGATGGGTCGCCCAGCGGGAGCGTCGGTCGACGGGAACCACAGGACAGCGGCGAACGCGGCGTCCCCCCCGCCGAGGAGCGCAGCCGACGCAGCGCTGCGGATGCGGGCCAGGGCGCTTCGGGGGAGGTAGCTGCCGGCGACGACAGTAGAGGAGGAGACGGGGAAGGAGAAGACGGCGAAAGAGAAGACGGGGAAGGAGAAGACGGCGAAGGAGAAGACGGGGAACACGACTCGCTGGAGACCTGGACCGACGATCTGGTCCCCCCGGTCAGCCTGGAGCGAGACACCTCCGACGTCGCCGACGCCCGTCCCTCCATGCCGCCCGCCGGTCGCGCCACGCCCGCGACGGTCGGTGGCCGCCGCTCCAGCAAGGAGGGTGAATCCGACAGCCTGGTCGGGATGGTGGTCGGCGGCCGCTACGCGGTCGAGGCACTCATCGGCAAGGGGGGGACCGGGGTCGTCTACCGCGCAGAGGACCTGGAGCTGGGCGAGCCCGTGGCCCTCAAGTTCCTGTCCGGGCTGACGCCGGACAAGGCGAGCCTGGCCCGGTTCCGCCGCGAGCTGCGCCTGGCCCGCCGGCTCACCCACCACAACATCGTGCGGCTGTTCGACCTCGGCGAGGACCGCGGCTCCTACTTCATCAGCATGGAGCTGCTCGACGGCATCGTGCTGCGGCAGGCCCCGCGCGACCGGCTGCCCATCGAGCAGAAGGTGGCCGTCATCGCCCAGGCCGCCGCCGGCCTGGCCTACGCCCACAGCCGCGCCGTGGTGCACCGCGACGTCAAGCCCGACAACCTCTTCCTGACCCGCGACGGCGTGGTCAAGGTGATGGACTTCGGGCTGGCGCGCGCCGCCGGCGGCCACCACGTGACGATCACTGGCCTGATCGCCGGCACACCGACCTACATGGCGCCGGAGCAGGCCAAGGAGTTCTCGGCGGCCGGTGCGGCGTCGGACCAGTACTCGCTCGCCGTCGTCGCCTACGAGCTGCTCGCGGGTCGCCCTCCCTTCATCCACAAGGAGGTCCTGCCCCTGCTTCGGCTCCACGCCGAGACAGCGCCGAGCCCGCCCTCCCGCTACGCCCCGCACCTGCCTCGCTCCATCGACGGTGTGATCTGCCGGGCCCTGGCCAAGGATCCGCACGCCCGCTTCCCGGACATCCGGGCCTTGGGGCGCGCGCTCTGCGAGGCAGCCGGGGTCCGACCGGCCTCCTGAGGGCATCGACGCCGCGCGACGGTGCTACAATCGGCGTGCCTCGGAGCCGTCATGCCCAACCAGTCCCGCCTCGGCGACCTCGCCTTCGTCCCGGCCGACAGCCACGGCTGCCCCGCCTGCCCCCACCCCTGCGTCGGCCCCGCGATCATGGGCTCCCCCAACGTGCAGGTCAATGGCAGCTCGGCGCTGCGCATCACCGACGCGGGCGTCCACGCCGCCTGCTGCGGGCCGAACATGTGGATCGTGGCGACGGGCAGCACGACGGTCACCATCAACGACATCGCCGCCGCCCGCCTCGGCGACATCACCGCCCACTGCGGCGGCGTCGGCGCGATGATCATGGGCAGCGGCAACGTCATCACCGGTGGCTGACCCCGCTGCGGCACTTCCGCCGCTGATCTGCCCGGCCTGCCGGCAGATCGTCGAGGGCCGACTCCACCAGCACGCCCTGGTTCCCCACCCGGCCGGGCTGCGATGTCCGGGCTGTGCTGCCATCTACCCGGTGGTCGACGGGATCCCGCTGGTGCTGGCCGACCTGGACACCTGGCTGGCCGAAGAATCCGCGTCGCTGCTGCGGCGCGATGACCTGCCGCCGGCCGTGCTCGGCCGCATCGCCCAGGGGGCCGGCGGTGTCCTGTGGCGCGACCTGGAGCGGCGGGGGATCCTGCTGGCCAGCCCCGACGGCCCGCTGTGGCAGTGGGTCCGCGAGACCCTCGCACAGACCGACGGCCAGATCCTGGAGCTGGGCTGCGGCACCGGCCGCCACGGCGACCACCGGGTGCTCGGCCTGGACCTCCACTGGGACAGCCTGCGCTTCCACCCCGGGCCCCGCCTGCTGGCCGACGCCCTCGACCCGCCGCTGGCGGCGGGAAGCTTCGACGCCGTGCTGGCCATCAACCTGCTGGACTCCTGCCGGGACCCCGGCCTGATGCTGCAGCAGGCGCTCGCACTGCTGGCGCCGGGCGGGCGCCTCGTGCTGTCGAGTCCGCTGCACTGGAAGAGAGAGGTCACACCGCCGCCGCTGTGGCTGTCGGCGGAGTTCATCACCGCGTGGCTGCGCGGCCAGGGCTTCGATGTGTCCGAGGGGGAACAGAGCTGGACGCTGCAGGTGGGTCCCAACAGCCAGACGATCCACCGCTGCCACACGTGGCTGGCGCAGACAAGATCGGCGCCACCGAGCCGTTGACCCCCGCCGGGCCACCGCCCTATACTCCCGCCAGCCCCACGTCGCGAGAACCCCGGGCAGCACCGGCCCGCCCCCACCGCCGTCCACCAGGGATGGCTCGCCTGCGACGGGGTCGGAGGTAGGTCATGCCGAGGGTCGTGGACCGCAGCGGACGTCCGGTCGCCGGGCAGATGCCGGGACTCGTGGAAGCGCTGGTCGTCGACAACGTCGATCCCGACCAGATGGGCCGGGTCAAGCTCAAGTTCCCGACGCTGCCCGACATGCCCGAGAGCTTCTGGGCCCGGCTGGTCATGCCCATGGCCGGTCGGGAACGCGGCTGGATGACCATCCCCGAGAAAGACGACGAAGTGCTCGTCGCCTTCGTGCACGGCGACATCAACAACGCCCTCGTGCTGGGGTCCTTGTACAACGGCGTCGACACCCCGCCCTACGCCAACGAAGACCAGCAGAACAACCTCCGCGTCTTCCAGAGCCGGTCCGGCCACCGCCTGACCTTCGACGACACCTCCGGCGCAGAACGCGTCGAGCTGGTCCTCCACAACGAAGAGATCCGCCTGATCTGGGACTCGGCCAACAAGGAGCTCTCGGTCTACTGCGGCAAGGACATCATCGTCGAAGCCAAGGAGACCATCAGCTACAAGTGCAAGGACTTCAAGCTCGAAGCCAGCAACTCGATCAACGTCAAGGCCGGCATGGAGATGAAGGTCCAGACGGGGACGAACTGCACCATCAACGGCGGTCAGCAGCTCACGCTCTTCGCCGTCCAGACCATGATCAACTAGCGGAGCCGCCATGATCAACGGAGCCGTGGTCGGCATCGTGACCGACAACGTCGACCCCGACGGCATGCACCGCATCAAGGTGGAGTTCCCCGTCGACTCCGGCGACGGGCTGTCGTCGTCCTGGTGCCGGATGCTGTCGCCCATGGCCGGCAAGGATCGCGGGCTCGTGATCCTCCCCGACATCGGCACCGAAGTCGTGCTGATGTTCGCCTACCGCACGCTGTCCCCCTACGTGGTGGGCGCCGTCTACAACGGCACGGACGACAAGCCCGAGCCCTACCACAACGACGACGGCAACGACGACAAGCGGGTCTTCTGGTCCCGCAACGACCACATGGTCATCTTCGACGACACGGCCGGCGCCGAACGCGTGGACTTCGGCGCCCAGGCCAGCAGCCGGCTGGACGCCAGCAGCGGCCCCATCTACCACACGATGGAGTCCGCAAAGATGGTCATCAACGAGTACTGCGACGGCAACACCACGGTCGAAGCCGTCCAGAACATCTCGATCAAGTGCAAGGACTTCAAGCTCGAGGCCACGCAGAACGTCGACATGCAGGCAGGCCAGACCGCGGCCTTCCAGTGCGACCAGATCTCCGAGATCCGAAGCGGCGGCAACCAGACCTACTTCGCCGCCCAGACGGCCATCAACCCCAGCGCCGTGCCGCCACCCCCGCAGCCGCCGCTGGCCCTGCCAGCGCACAAGCACCCGCCGACGAAGTAGCTCCCCCCCCCGGCCCGGCGACGCCAGCAAGGCCCGGCCGCGATAGGCACGCACCCTCCGGGGCTCAGCCCCTCACTTCGGAGTGCTGCATGGCCGGACGCCCGTCGGATCCCCTGCTGGCGCTGCTCCGCCGCATCGCGGCCGAGCGCGGCCTGAACACGGCCGCGCTGGCCACCGCCATCGGCGTCGAGCGCGCCCACCTCAAGCGCGTGCTCTCGGGGCGGGAGGCGCTCACCGTCGACGAGCTGATCGGACTGGCCACGACGCTGGAGCTGGGTCCCGAAGACCTGGGCGGCGTCCCGATCGCCGGGGTCGCCGAGGGCGAGGCGGCGGGCGAGCGCGCGGGTGGCGAGGAAGCGCCCGGCAGCACAGACGCGGAGGGTGACGCCAGCGACCAGGGCGCCACGGGAGGCCGCGGGGCCGACCTCAGCATGCTGCCGGACCGTGGACCGGCGGACGCGGCCGCCGATCCCATCGGCGCCGCAGCGAACCCCTATGGCAACCACGCCGCGCAGATGCTGCGCCTGGGGCTGGCGCTGGGCTGCGACATGCACCTCGCCCTCGACTCCGCCATGGTCCAGGACAGCGGCGCGCCCCGCGACGTGCTCGCCCGCTTCCCCAAGGCGCTGCCCATCCGGCTGGACGCGGCCTACCACCGGCACCACGACCTGCGCTTCCTGCCGACCTGCGTGCGCATGACGCTGTCCTTCGATGCGCTGTACACCTGCGACTTCCCCTGGGACGCCATCCAGCAGGTCACGCTCTTCCCGCTGCCGCCCGACCTCCCCGAAGAACCCGAAGAAGAAGACGAACCCGATCAGGACACCCCCCGCCGCGGCGGCTTCCTGCGGCTGGTGGAGTGACGTGCTGCCCCTGCTGACGCTGTTGCTCGGGTGCGGCGCCTGCGGGCCCTCGGTCCCGGTTCCGACGCCGCAGACCACGGCTCCCCCCGCCGCCCCCGCGCCGGCCACGCA
This sequence comes from uncultured Enterobacterales bacterium, assembly GCA_964599085.1. Taxonomy (GTDB): domain Bacteria; phylum Myxococcota_A; class UBA796; order UBA796; family UBA2385; genus J125. Next base: position 36,623 of record CAZRFD010000025.1, read on the forward strand.
GCCAGAGCCGGCCCCCGTCTCCACGCTGCCGCTGGACCGCCCGGGCCGGCCACGGACCGGCCGCGCTGCCGTCGGGATCAACGAAGGCGTCGCCATTCCCCAGGCCTTCGTCACCCAGCGGCGGATCGCACCAGAGCAGGAACCCGGCATGCTCCGCGCCGACGCCACCGCCCTGGTCGACCTCGGGGCTGGCGTCGTGCGGGCCAACACGGCGACCTACCCGTGGCTGAGCTGGTGGAGCAGCCGCCGTGTCCGCAGCGGGTGGAGTCGAGCCGATGCCTGGGTACAGGCCGTCGCCGACGCAGGCATCGAGCCGCTGGTGATGCTGGGGCCCTGGCCCGGCAACCGCACGGCCAACCACACCGACCGCTACGTGCCCGAGGACCTCGACGCCTACGCCGCGTGGGTGGGCCGCGTCGTCGAACGCTACGACGGCGACGGCGTCGACGACATGCCAGGGCTGCGCGTCCCGGTGCGCGCCTGGGAGGTCGACAACGAACCCGACCTCCACAACAGCGTGGCCCCACGCGGCGCCCGGAAGGACGTGGACCCCAGCCACTTCGAGACGCCCGCCGAGTACGCCCAGGTGCTGGTTGTGAGCGCGGCGGCGATCCGCGCCGCAGATCCCGATGCCGTCGTGCTCAGCGCCGGCTTCTACCGCCCCCACACCGACAACGGTCGCGCGTGGATCGAGCGCTGGCTGGCCGAGCCGGGTGTGCGCGACGCCTTCGACGTCCTCAGCCTGCACTGCTACTTCGACGGCGACGCGCTCGACCGGGTCGACCGGACGCTGGCGACGTGGCAGGCGACGGTGCCGGACAAGCCGCTGTGGGTGACCGAGACCGGCGTGCCCAGCGCGGGCAAGCGACCATGGATCGACGAAGCCTGGCAGGCGAAGATGGCCGTCGCCGTGGTCGGCGGCTTCCTCGCCGGAGGCGCTGACCGCGTCTTCTGGCACACGCTCGCAGACCCACCGCCTGGCCCGGCGTCTCGCACCAGCCCCTTCGCCAGCCACTCCCTGCGCCGCACCAGCAGCGACGGGACGCTGTCGGACAAGCCCGCGGGTGCCGCCTTTCGGCGCATGATGGCGCGGCTCGGGGACGCGGACACCGAAAGCTTCCGCAGCCTCACGCGCGGTAGCGCCCGGATGCTGGAGACCGACCGTGGCTGGCTGCTCTATTGGGGAGATGCGACCGCGCCGGAGGGCAGCGCCGACGCGATCGACCTGCGCACCGGCGCCGCCCTCCCCGTCTCGACGCCGGTGCAGGCGCCGGCATGGTTCTCTCGCTCGGCCTCGGGGGATGCCTCCTCCCCGACCGAGGGTTCACAGCACCCTCCCCTATGATGCGCGCCATGAAGCTCCTCCTCCTCGGCCTCCTCCTCTCCGCCACCAGCCCGCGGGCCCACGCCCAGGACGGCACGCCGCCCGTCGTCGACGACCGGGCCCGGCTCGATGCCGACCGCATCGCGGCCATGCCGGACGGCGACCCCGTCTCGCGACTGCTCATGCTGCTCGAAGCCCGCAAGGCCAGCGACGCTGCCCTGTTCGCGCTGGCGTCCGCCCGGCCCGGCATCGTCGAGCAGGCGATGGTCCCGCGCTACAAGCGGGCCGTGGCGTGGATCGAGACCTTGCCGGCGTCAGAGCTGTACCGGATGCGCCAGGGCGAGACCATCATCCGGTCGCGTGACCTGTGGCGGGGACAGGAAGAGGACCGTGCGGTGTCGCTGGGAACCTCCTTCGGCTTCAAGGAGAAGAAGCTGATGGCCATGCGCATCGGTGTGCTGGAGGGCGGCGTGATCCGCGTCGAGGTGAACTCGAAGGGGCACGGCGACACCATCGAGAAGGCGACGGTGGAGCTGGCCTGGCCGAGCACACCGGCGCGGGATGAAGAGAGCCGCGACACGCTGTCGAAGTACTTCGGCGCCCGCCCCAGCCGCATCGACACCGGCGCAGGCTCGCTGCTGCCGCTGCTCGACGGCAGCTTCGAGGACGAGGGCACGCTGACGACGAACTGGCAGCTCGAAGACGCCGTGGTGCTGGGCGTGCGGACCCCCGTGGCCGACGTGCGCATCGACAACGACGTGCACCTCGACGGCAGCGCCAGCGTGCGGGTGTACAACACCGCCGACACCCGCCTGTTCAACGCCGTGGTGCAGCGCGTCGAGATCGTTCCCGGCATGAGCCTGACGGCGACGACCCACCACAAGACCGACAACGTGCGCGCGGAGTTCCAGCAAAACGAGGGCGACCTCTACATGTCGATGACCTTCGAGGACCTCTACAAGCGCCCGGTCGGCGCCCCGATCCTCGCCCGCGGCCGCATCGCGACCCACGGCTGGGAGCCGCTGGAGGTCAGCGGCACGGCACCGGCGGATGCCGCCTACGTGCGGATCGCGCTGGTCGCGGGCCTGTCGGGCACCACCTGGTTCGACGGCACCAGCCTCAGCCTGCAGTAGCCACCGTGGCCGTCGTCGTCCGGTATCCGGGCCGGATCTGCCTGCTCGGGGAGCACTGCGACTGGGCGGGCGGGGCCAGCCTGGTGGTCCCGCTGCCGCTGTCCCTGGCGGTGCACGTCGAGCCGGCGGCCGAGGGGCTGTCGGTGAGCGCCGCCCTGGGGGGGGAGCTGCTGGAGGGCCGCTGGCCCATCGAGGGCGGGGTGTTTCCCGGCGGTGGGGCGTTGCGATTCGCCCCCGCAGCCGCCGCCGTGCTCGCCGACCACGGGATCCACCCGCCCCCCTGCCACCTCCGCATCGAGGGGGATCTGCCCGCGGGGCGTGGTTTCTCGTCGTCGGCGGCGACGTGCCTGGGGCTGCTCGACGGCCTCGCGCGCCACGCCGGTGTCCACCTGCAGCCGCTCCAGCTCGCCGAGCTGGCCTTCGAGGTGGAGCACGTCCGGCTCGGCGTGGCCTGTGGACGCCTGGACCCCATCGCCTGCGCCATCGCCCAGCCGGTGTGGATCCGCTGGTACCCGCTGCCCGACGGCAGCTTCGAGCCGTCCGTCCGGCGCCTGGACGCTGCGACCGGCTTCCACCTCGTCGCCGCCAGCTTCCCACGCCCACGCGACACGGTGGCGATCCTCCGCACGCTGCAGCAGGCGGCCCGCGGTGACCTGCGAGACGCCCTGCAGGCCGAGCACGTCCGGCGCGTACGGACGGCGGTGCAGTGCTTCGCCGACCAGGCCGCCCGTGGCGCGATGGCGATGGAGCACGGCCGGGCCGACTGGCTGGGGGCGGCGCTGGACGCTGCCCAGCAGGCCTATGAAGACGAGCTGGCCGACGGCTTCGTCGCCCTGCGGGCGCCGCTGCTGTGGCAGACCTGCAAGGCGCTGCGCCACCACGGCGCGCTGGGGGCCAAGTTCACCGGGGCCGGCGGCGACGGCAGCGTCATCGGCCTGATGCCCGACGAGAGCAGCGCGCGGGCTGCCGTGGATCTGCTCCAGACGCGGGGCCTGCAGGCGTGGTACTGCTCCCTCTCGGAGGACAGCACCCCATGACATCCGGTCCCTGGCTGCTCGCGCTCGTGCTCACGACCGGTGGCGGCGCCGCCCATGCCGACGAGCCACCGCCCGATGAATTGCCGCCGGCACCCGAGAAGCCGGTCCCGGCGGACCCCTACGCACCCGACGATGCCCCGTCCTTCGGCAGCGACGTCAGCGCCTTGATCGTCGCCGGCGCACTGCTGGGGAGCTGGCCCGACGGCGGCGTCCATGGCTTCGGCCTGTTGCGCTACGACGCCTTCCTCGCCTCTCGCGACGAGCCCGGCTACCGCGTGGGGCTCTCCCTCTGGGGCGGGCGGACCCTGTGGCCGCGCCAGACCTTCTCCGAAGAGGGCGGTCCCCAACAGGAAGCCTTCGACTTCACGCAGTTCGGCGCGATGACGGTCCTGCGCGGGGACCCCGAGACCCCGGTGACCCCTGCCGCCGGCCTGGGCATGTCGATGCTGCAGCTCGACAGCTACGCCGGCGGCCCGCTGACGATCCCGATGCTCGGCCTCGAAGCCGGCGCGCGCCTGCACGTGCGGAAGGCATCCTTCGTCGACATCCTGGCGCGGGCCCACTGGGGGACCACGCGCAGCCTGACGGCGGCGAGCCTGCACGAGTGGTGGATGGTCCAGCTCGCCGTCGGTCCCGGGATCCGCGCACGGTGAACACCGGAGCTCACGGAGGGTGACTCCAGACCGACACCGAGCACCTGGCCGGCAGCGCGATAGCCTGTCGCCGTGATGGACCCACGAGCAGGCGAGGTCTTCGGACCCTTCGAGCTGATCGAGCCCATCGGATCGGGGGCGACTGCGCTCGTGTTCCGAGCGGTGCACCTGCCCGACGAGCGTCCGGTCGCACTCAAGATCCTGGCGCCGACCGACGACGCTGGCCGCGAGCGCTTCATCGGCGAGGTCACCGCCCTGCGACGCCTCAGCCACCCCGGGATCGTCGAGGTCGTCGACTCCGGAACAGAGAGAGATCGCCTGTGGCTGGCGATGGAGCTGGTGGAGGGGCAGCCGCTGGACGACTGGGTCAACCGCGTGGCCGGGGTCAACCGCCTGCGGCGCCTGCTTCGGGCAGGGCTGGAGGTGGCCAACGCCCTGGCCGCAGCCCACGACGTCGGCATCCTCCACCGCGACGTGAAGCCGGCCAACGTCCTGGTCGACGCCGCGGGCCGCGTCAAGCTGGTCGACTTCGGCTTCGCCGGGCACGTCGATCGCCCCGATGCCGGCGGCCTGGCCGGCACCCTGCGATACATGTCGCCGGAGCACCTCACGGGCGCCGCGATCGACCGACGCTCTGATCTGTTCAGCCTGGGCGTCGTGCTCTTCGAGCTCGCCGCCCGACGTGCACCCCACGTCGGTGGCGACAGGCACAAGCTCATCATCGCCCAGTGCACGGAGCCCGCCCCGTCGCTGGCCGAATTCGCCCCGGAAGTCCCAGCGGCAGCCATCGAGATCGTCGACCGCATGCTCGCCAAGCCGCCGTCGCGCCGGCCGCGCTCCGCCCACGAAGTCGTGCGCGCGCTCAACGACGCCCTGGCCGCCGCCCCCCAGGCCGCAGCCTGGCGCCCCGTGCTCTTGACGGGCCGCTTCCACGGTCACGCCAGCCTCGTCGACTCCCTCGTGTCGCGGGTCCTGGCTGGTGAGCGGGCCACCGTCCTGGTCCATGGCCCGCCCGGCATGGGGCTGAGCCGGCTGCTGGAAGAAGTCGCCGGCAGGGCGCTGGTGCGCGGTGCACGGCCCGTGTCGCTGCGCGGAGACCAGCGGCCGCTCTTCCACGCGCTCGAAGAGCTCGCCGGGCCGCAGCGCCCAGGCGCGCAGCGGCAAGCCCTGCTCGGCCCGGATCGTGAGCTGCTGCTCGCCGCCTGGCCGGAGCTGCGCCGCCACACCGAAGACATCGTCGGGCTCGCGCGGCCGCCCACGCCTGCGGACCTCGCCCGCGCGCTGTCCGACACATTTCAGCGCGCCTCAGCCGACCAGCCCATCCTCATGACGGTGGACGACGCCGAAGCCGCCGACCCGCGCGATCTCCAGATGCTCCAGCACGCGGGCCTCCTGCTCCTGACGTCGCACCACCCCGACGCGATCACCCTCGACGCGGACCGTGTCGCGCTCCCTCCGCTGGACCGCGGCCAGCTCGCCGCCATCGCCGCCAGCATGCTGGGGCCCTCCGGTCCGCGCCTGGCCTGGGAGCACGCCGACCGCATCGCGGGGCGGCCCGGCAGGCTCGTGGCGATGGCGCGCTCCATGGGGTCGGGGCCACCCAGCCTCCCCAGTGCCGGAGATGACGACAGCCCCAGCGGTCCACGCGTCCGCCCCTGGGAGTTCGCCGTCCGCGAAGCCGAGTCGGCCCTCTCCGACGGGTCGCCGAGCGACGCGCTGCGGGTCCTCGACGAAGCTCCCGCCCGCACACCGGAGTCCGAGCTGCAGCACCGCGCGGCCCTGGTACAGGCACGTGCTGCGCTGCAGTCCGGGCAGGTGGACGCCGCGCGCCTGCACGCGCAGGATGCAGCCCGGCTGGCGACCGACCCCTTGCAGCAGAGCACGGCCCTGCTGGCCGAGGCGACCACTGCGCTGCGTACCGGCGAGCTGGACGCCGTGCGCAGCCTCGGGGAGCTGTGGGCAGCGGAAGCGGTGGACCGCAAGCAACCGGCCCTCGCCGCTCGCTGGGATGTGCTCATCGCCCGCGCGGCGCTGCGCGCCGGCGGTCTGTCGGAAGCCGACACCCGCCTCGCACCCCACCTCGCCCACCCGCCCGCCGACACCTCGGCCCGCATCGGCGTGTTGTGGACGGCCGCCGAGCTCGCGGTGCGGCGCTGTCGCTGGGACGACGCGCGCGCCCTGCTCACCCGCTTCCGCCGCGGCGTCGGGAACCAGGCCGGACGCCGTGCAAAGGCCGGCATGCGCGCGGTCGTCGGCCACTTCTGGCTGCGCCGGGGGCAGCTCGACAAGGCCATCGAGCAGCTCGTGCGCGCCCACCAGGATCTCGCGGCCACATCGGACCTGGAGCTGCTGGCCCTCGTCCGCGGTCGCCTCGCCGAGGCGCGCCTCCTGGCGGGCGCCGTGGACGAGGCCGGCCGCCTGGCCACGACGGCCATCGAGACCGCCGCGCGCTCCGACAGCCGCTGGGCACAGCCCCAGGTCCTCGCCGTCGGCCTGCGGCATGCACGGGTCACGGCCGACCTCGGGCGGCTGCACCGCCTCGTCGAAGACGCCCGCCACCTCTGGCAGCGGCATCGGGCGGACCCCTGGGCTGCGCCCCTCGGCGCGCAGCTCTCGCTGGGACTGGTCGAGCTGGGTGCGGACGACGAGGGCCAGGCGATCCTCGGCGCCGCGACCGCCCTGGCGCCCGAGGATCCGCACGATCGGATCATCCTGGCCCTGGCGCGCGCCGCGATCCACGCGCGCCAGGACCGCCTGGAGATCGACGCCGCCATGCGCATGGTCGAGCGCGCCCAGGCGCTCCGGCTCGACCACCTCGCCCGGGTCAGCCTCGGGTTCACGACCCGCTGGTCGGGCACGGCCCAGCACCGCCAGCTCACCCGACTCATCCGGCAGGCCCGCTCGGCTGGCGATCGCTACGGCGCGTGCTGGCTGGGGGTCGCCAGCGAGGGGGGGAGCGCCCCGCTGCGCGAGGCCCGCCGGCTCGGCTTCCTCGCCATGGCCGAGGGACGGGCCATGCCTGCCTGACGCCGCTGGCCCCCGTCGGAGGCGGGTCGACCGCCGCGCCGTGTTCGCCGCGCCGTGTTCGCCGCGCCGTGTTCGCCGCACCGTGTTCGCCGCACCGTGTTCGCCGCACCGCGGTCAGAAGGTGAAGCGCAGCTCCTGGGCGCGTCCCGGATCGACCCGGATCGCCTGGGTGCGCGACCGTCCCGAGCTGATCGCCACGGCCTTCACCTTGTGTTCGCCGCCCGGGAGGGAGATGGCCGCCATGGGGGTCTCGCCCACCTGCTGGCCGTCGATGTAGATCCGCGCCGGCCGGGTGGCCCGCACGCGAAGGATGCCCAGGTCTGCGGGGTCGATGGTGGTGGGGTCGACGCCCTTGGGCACGAATTCCACGATGTTGCTGGCGGGTGCAGCGTCCGCACCCGCCGGGGCTTCTGCATGGTCGGCGTCGGGCTTGTCGTCGCCCGCCGCAGGTGCTTCGTCCGACGCCGCCGCTCCCTGGTCGGCCGGCGCCTGGTCGGCCGCTTCGTCGCCGCCCTGGAGCGCTGGCAGGCCGGTGGCCCCCTCGCGACCGTAGAACCACCACGCCGCCACCAGGATGAGGATCGCGACGACGACGAACGCCAGCAGGCCGGCGCCCCCACCCTCTTCTTCGTCGTCGTCCTGGATGTCGTCTCCAGCCCGGATCGAGCCGACCTGCGCGGCTCGACGGCGGACCGCCCAGTCGGGTGCCGTCCGCGAGGGGCCGGGGTCGTCCGGGGGGATGACCAGTGGGCGTTCATCGGTCTCGTCGTCGAGTCCAGGCGTGGTCACCGCCGCGTCTGACACGAGCGGTGCAGCGTCGTCCCGGATGATCACCCGTGGGGGAGGTGGCCCGTCGTCGTCGTCGTCTTCGAGGGAGCGGGCCAGCCCGCGACTCATGGCTTCGCCGAGCCGCCGGTCGAGCGAGTCCAGGGCGTCGCCGTCATCGTCGTCGTCGTCGTCGTCGTCGTCGAGGATGTCGTCGTCGTCTTCGTCTTCCCACTCGTCGCTGTCGTCGTCTTCGTCCGGCACGAAGCCGACCCGCAGGCGCGTGGGCGGCGGTCCGGGCTCGACGCCCGAGGCGACATCTCCCACGCCGATGACTTCGCTGCTGTCGTCTTCGGCCGCGCCGGTCGCCAGCGCGCCGAGGCCACCGGTGTCTTCTTCACCCGGGCCGGCCGCGGCAGCCGGCGGCGGCGCCGTGGGATCCTCGAAGCGGAGGAAGCGGTCGTAGATCTGGTCGTGCATGACGACCGTGTCGGTGCGCGCCGGGCCCGCGTCGTCCACCATGGCCCCGTCAGCGTCCATGACGCCAGCGTCCATGCTGCCGCGCGAGAAGGACCCGCCAAAGGACATGGTGAGCGGCGGAGGCTCGATGCTCTCGCCCTTGCGGACCAGCACGGGCGCCCGGTCGGATTCGGTGTCGTCGACCGTGTCGTCCAGGTCTTCGTCGGCGCCGATGGCCAGCGCGGACGCATCCCAGACCGGCCCCTGGTCCGCCTGGATGGTGGCGCGCGGCGCCGGCGGCGCTTCCGGAGACTCCGGGGGGGCCGCGGTGGGAGCGCCGATGAAGATGCGGAGCGGTCCCTCGCCGTCGTAGCTGTCTTCGTCGACGTCGTCTTCTTCGGGTTCGTCGATGGCGAGCTGGACGTCCGCTTCGTCCTCGTCGTCTTCCAGGTCCGGCATGGGAGCCTGGGCGACGATCTCGGGGAGCGTGATGCCGGGCGGACGTTCGTCCACCAGCAGCAGGTCCGGGCGACCGGAGAAGAGTCCGCTACGCCGGGTGCTCACGCGACCTCCTCAGGCAGTGGGGCCGGGTCGAGTGCTGGCCGGGTCAGGACCAAAGGGACTCCAGCGAGTCCGGAATGCCGCTTCCGTCCGCGATGTGACTGAGGCGCTGCAGGCCGTCGTCGGAGAGACGGACGTGCAGCCCCGTGGCCCGCGACACACTGACCAGCACACCCTCGCGGATGAGCTGGTTGATCGCCCGGCGGACGACCCACTGGTCCGCGGGCTCCAGCCCCCGGAAGAGGTTGTCGGCCCGCGTGTCCCAGGCGTCACCGTCGGCGCGGTCCACGATGTGCCGCGCCAGCGAGCGAACCAGCCCGCGGCCGCGCACGTCGTCCGCGACCGGCAGATCACCCGTCCACCAGGTCTGGACGCCAGCAGCGTCGCGGAGCTGGTCGACTTCGTCTTCGCCGAAGCGGAGCTCGGGTCGCACCGAACCGTCGGCGCCGATGATGCGCGCCAGCTCGAAGGGGTGGATGTCCAGCCAGCGCGCCACCTGGGTCAGCGTCAGCTTCTCGAACAGATCGGCAGCAGCCATGGTGCTCAGGCCTCCGGGTCGGCGTCGGCGTGGGCGGCGGAGTCGGCGCCGTCTTCGTCGGCCGCCGGGGCGCCCACGGCGACGTCGGGTTCGCCAGCGTCGATGTCGTCATCGTCTTCGTCGTAATCGTCCCCACCGGTGACGACACGGGGATCGAGCCAGGCGGTGTACAGCTCCAGGCGCGCCGCCCGCAGCTCCGAGGCCTGCTCGCCGAGCGCTTCGAGCTGGGCGTCGACGGCTTCGCGCACGTCGCCCTGCGGGGCGTCGTCGCCGAACCACACCTGCACCGCGAGGTTGCCCTGGTACTCGGCGAACTGGACCGCCACGTCGGGCACGCCGACCTGTGCCAGCGCCGCCGAGACCGCGGCCACGATGCGGTAAGCCAGCACCGCCGCAAGGTCTTCGCCGCGCTCCATCCAGTCTTCGTAGACCGAGAAGGGAACCGGGAGGACGAGGGCGAGCGCTTCGGGGCTGCCCTCGGGGGGGTTCAGGCTGGCGACGAGGGTCACGGCGGCCCGATCGGCGTCCACCGGCTGCAGCGGCGCCTGGGTCGCTTCGAACACGGGCTCGAGACGACGTTGGACCGAGTCGTGGTGGGCGCGGATCGCATCGCGATAGCCCGCCGGCAGGTTGGCCAGCGTCGGCTCGATCTGCTGGAACTGCTCGTATTCTTCCACCAGACGGGCCGTGTCGGGATCGGCCACCATCTCGGCTACCGCGTCTTCGCGCGCCTTCAGCGCATCGGCGTAGAGCTGGTTGCGGCCCGCGAGCACGTTGGCGTCGGCGTTGATGCCTTCGTCCACCGCTCCCCGGGTGCGCGCATGGACCCGATCAGGCAGGGCGTCGAGGTCGGCCTGGACCTTCAGCTCGAGGTCACCAAGCGTCTCGATCTCGCGCTCGAGCTGCTCGATGTCGGCGCGCAGGCGCAGGCGCTCGGCGTTGATCTCGTCGAGGCGGGACCTCGCGGCGTCTTGCTGTTCCTGGCGCCACTGGCTCACGCCTTCGAGAGCCTCGACGAGGCGCGGCAGGATCTGTTCCGAGTCTCCGGACATCATCGCTCCTCGGCCGACCCTGGGATCGGCATCGCACAGCACCATACCAGGGTGGACCCGACGCTCACCCTTCGCAGACTCCCCATAGCCCGCGCCCCTCGACGGCGGCGAGATCTTCGGACGCCTGCAGCCGTTCGTAGTAGCGCACGTCCTGCGCGAAGCCCTCGTCGTAGAGGCGCGCCTGGCCCGCGCGGATCACGAGGTCGTTGAACAGGACGCGGAAGCTTCCGTCGTCGTTGAAGTACGACGCGAGGTCGTCGAACTCGCGCAGGTCGTCGGCGAGGGAGTCGCCAGCGTCGCCCTCCACCCAGAGCCAGGCCAGGGTGCGGCCGTAGATGTCGGTGCACTCGGCGTCGAATTCCAGGGTGATCACCCGCCCGGTGAGGCGGGGGTCGACCCAGGCGGTCGCTTCGTCGCCCCAGCACTCCGCGGGCTCCGGTTCGTGGGCGATCTCCGGCGCAGAGACCCCCAGGAAGCGCACCCGCTCGCCCTCCCCGCAGGAATCCAGATCGACCGTGTCGCCGTCCAGCGTACAGGCGACGATGGCGTCGCGTTCCGGCGCGCAGAAAGACGTCGAGGTCTGGATGGGGACGAGGGTGTCGATGTCGCGGCACGCGCCGGCCGGTAGCAGAGCGATGGCCCACAGCAGGGACCGACGGCGGCGGCGGCGGCAGGGCACGGATGGGGACGGCAGGGTCGACATGCGCTCCACTGCTATTGCAGTAGTCCTCCGCCCGCATGCGGGGTACCATCCCGGACACGCGCCTGAGACCGTCGGCGCGCATGTCGCGCCGACGCGATGGGAGCGCCGGCCACCCCGACAACCGCCCTCGAATCCGGATCGCCCGCCGACAGGAACGCGCATCGCCCCCATGAAGCCCGCGACCGCCGAGCAGGACAGCCCGCCGCAGCCCGACACCGACGACGACGGCATGGGCCTCGCGCAGCCGACGCAGTCGGAAGTGATCGTCGCCGCGCGGGGCCTGGGCAAGCGCTTCGACATCTTCCTCAACGACCGCAGCCGGGTCTACGAATTCCTGGGCCGGCGCTCGCACCACACCGAACACTGGGCGCTGCGCGACGTCGACTTCGAGGTGCGTCGCGGCCGCAGCTTCGGCGTCATCGGCCCCAACGGCGCCGGCAAGTCGACCCTGCTCAAGCTGATCGGCGGCATCAGCCGCCCGACGGAGGGCAGCCTGGAGGTCCACGCCAGCCTCTCCACGCTGCTGGACCTGGGCCTCGGCTTCCACCAGGAGTTCACCGGTCGCGAGAACATCCGGCTGAACTGCCGCCTGCTCGGCATGACCGACGCAGAGGTCGAAGCCCGCATCCCCGAGATCATCGCCTTCGCCGAGCTCGGGCCCTTCATCGACCTGCCCGTGCGCACCTACTCGGCGGGCATGAACCTGCGGCTGGGCTTCTCCATCGTCGCCCACACCGACAGCGACATCTTCCTGGTGGACGAGGTGCTCGCGGTCGGCGACCAGTACTTCCAGCGCCGCTGCATCGACAAGATCGAGGAGTTTCTGCACGCCGGCCGCACGATCCTGCTGGTGAGCCACGACCTGCACGCCATCCGCAACCTCTGCGACGACGTGCTGTGGCTCGACGGCGGCCGCGTCCGCATGCTCGGCCCGGCCCGCGATGTGGTCGAGCGCTACCTCGACATCGAGCGTGAGCGCGCCAAGGGTGGGCGGGTGCGGCAGGCGGCCCCCTTCGGGTCCGACCACCACCCCGCGGCCGACCGCCCCCTCCCCCCACCGGCCCCACGGCCTGTCGAGTACGAAGCCACGGTCGACGATCCGCACCTGCGCCAGGCGGTCATGGCTGCCTGCGAGCTGCCCGACGCCGCCGCCGTGTGGGCGACGCCACCCGACACCGACGCCTACGACGTCACCGACGGCGACACGCCGGTCGTCCAGGGCTCGGGGGAAGTCCGGGTCCTCGACGTCCACATCCTCGACGGCGCCGGCCGGCCCCGCCAGCGCTTCCGCACCGGCGAAGACCTCATCGTCGCCGTGACCTTCCGCACGACGCAGCCCGTGCCCCGGCCGATCTTCGGCGTCGCGCTCTTCCGGTCGGACGGCACCTATGTCCACGGCCCGAACACACGCTACGACAACGTCCTCGACCGCGACTACCACGGCATCTACACCTTCTTCATCGTCTGGCGGGCCCTGCCGTTGCTCTCGGCCCGCTACCGATTGAGCGTCGCCGTCTTCGACAAGAACCACCTCAAGCCCCACGTCTGGCACAACCAGCTCTACGACATCGAGGTGACCGCCCCCATGGAAGACCACGGGCTGGTCGTCCTGGACCACGCCTGGGGCCTCATCACCCACCACGAAGACCCGTGACGCGCGTGCTGCTGGTGGGGCGCTGGCCGGACCCGGGCCGCCGCCGCACCGGCTTTCCGGAGCTGCGCACCGAGGGCATCGCCCGGGTCCTCGAGGCCAGCGGCTGCGCGCTGCGCGTGGCCGGGCTGGTCCCGGCGGGAAGGCCGACGGACCGGGCCGCCGGTGATCCCGCGACCCTGCAGCGGGTCGAGGAGGAGGGCGCCGGCTGGCTCGACGCCATCGCGGCCCACGGCGCCGACGCCGACGTCGTCGTCGGCGCCGGCCCCTACAACGCGCCCCGAGCCGCCTGCCTGGTCGCCGGGGAGCGCCCGGTGTGGGCCGACGTGCCCGGAGACCCCTTCGCCGAGGTCCAGGCGTGGGCCCTGGCCGAGGGGAGCGACCCCGCTGCGCGCCAGGCGGCCGCCCAGGCCGCCGCGCTGCCGGTGCTCGCCCGCGCCGACGCATTCGGGGTCGTCAGCGAACGCCAGCGCCTGCTGCTGCTGGGCCAGCTCGGCCTGCTCGGCCGGCTCCCGGTCGACCGCGGCGACGCCCCCGTCTCCGTCGTGCCCGTCGCCTGGCCAGAGGCTCGCCCGCTCTCCCCGCCGCGCACCCGGCCGCCCGGCAGCCCGCTGACGCTGCTGCTCGCCGGCAGCTTCAACACCTGGCTCGACGTCGAGACGCTGATGGTGGCGTTCTCGGCTGCCCGGCAGCGCCGCCCCCTCCGGATGCTGGTCAGCGGCGGGCCCATCCCTGGCCACCACGACGCCACCTGGGACCGCTTCCGGGCATGGGCCGACACCCAGGGCGACGCGGTGTCGCTGCTCGGGCAGCTCCCGGCCGTCGATCTCGACGACGCGCTGGCCACCGCCGATGCCGGCGTCTGCCTGGACCGCCCGGGCCTCGAACCGGAGACCGGCAGCAGGACCCGCGTGCTCTTCTACCTGCAGCGCGGCCTGGAGGTGGTGGCGACGACGCGCAGCGAGCTGACCGCCACGCTGGCTGCGCGCGGCCTGCTCCACGCCGTCCCGCCCGGCGACGCCGACGCCCTGGCGCACGCCCTCGTGGGCGTGGTCGACGCCGGCCGCTCCCCCGACGACGCTGCCGCCACCAGCCCCGCGCTCCGCGAACTCGCCGCCACACTGGACGAGCGCCGGGTCTACGCCCCCATCGTCGACTTCGTGGCCACCCCCCGCCGGCACCCCTCGGTCGACACGCCCATGGCGGCGCTGGCCGACGCCCACGCCCGGCTGCTCGACGAGCAGCGGCGCCTGCACGGCTCGCCCACCTGGCGCCTGCTCAACCGCCTCCATCGCGTGGTCGGCAAGGGCTGAGCCGCGCCCCACGTTGCTGCATACTATGCAATCCCACGGCGCGGCGGGGCCGTGAGCCGGCGGTGTACACGAGACCGTAGACGCAACGCATCCCCACCACACGCGCGCCCGCCCGGACCGCCGTGAGGGCCCTTGACCTGGCGACAGCGTTGCCGCATGATTATGCACACAACGCCCGTGGTCACCTGCTGCGTCCACCGCCACCCCGGTGCCGTCATGAGCGAGCCGACACCCCTCCAGCTCCGCAGGCCCGGTGTGGCCGACATCCCGGCGATGGTCGCGATGTTGCGCCCCCACGCTGCGGCGGAACGCCTGCTGCCACGGACCGCCCGCCAGGTGGCCGAGCGGCTCCGCGACTACGTGCTGGCCGAGCGAATCGGGCCCCACGGCGCCGAGCTGGCCGGCGTCGCCTCCCTCTCCCTCGTCGACCTGCACCTCGCCGAGGTCGGCGCCCTGGCCGCCACCGCGCCCGAGGTCGAGGCCGCGCTCGTGTCCTGGCTCCTCGACGACGCCGCCACAGTCGGCGTCTCCGACGCCTTCGTGCTGACGGCCGATCCAGATCTCTTCGAGTCGCTCGGCTTCTCGCGCGCCGAGCTGGCGGCCATCCCCGAGAAGCGGGACCGCCAATGCCTGCGCTGTTCCCGGCTGCCCCGCTGCCGGCAGGTGGCCCTGACCCGTCCCCTCGACGGCGCCCGCCAGCACGCCGCCAAGTAGGCACGCCCGCCACCAGCAGGCCCCGCGCCGCCACCGGACCGCGATAGGCGGCGACGGTGGTCCGCGCCTCGACCGACACCCGCTTCGTCTCGCCCATCGGCCCCGGACAGCGCCGCGCGGTGACGAGCGCCCTGCTGGTCGGCACCTTCCTGTCCAGCCTCGAGGTCATGGTCGTGGGCCCGGCCATGCCCGACGTCGTCGGCGAGCTGGGCCGCGCCGGGCTCTACCCCTGGGTGTTCACCGCCTACGTTGTCGCCCAGACGGCCACGATCCCGCTGTACGGCTGGCTGGCCGACCGTTGGGGACGGCGCAACAGCTACCTGCTCAGCGTCGGCCTGTTCGTCGCGGGCTCTCTCATCTGCGCCCAGGCCCACACCATGCCCACCGTCATCGCCGGCCGAGCGGTCCAGGGGCTGGGCGCTGGCGGGCTGATCCCGCTGACGGTCACCATCTTCGGCGACCTCTACCCGGTGGCCGAGCGCACCCGCATGCAGGGGATCTTCTCGCTCATCTGGGGGGTCTCCAGCCTGCTCGGGCCCCTGGCCGGCGGGGCGCTCACCGAGCTGTTCACCTGGCGCGCCATCTTCGACGTCAACGTCCTGCCGGGGGTCATCGCCGCCGCCGCCGTGGCGATCAGCCTGCCGGCCAACGTCGGACGTGGCGGACACGCCCACCGGGGCGGCCACGCCTGGGTGCTCCTGCGCGACCCCACCCAGCAGGCCGTGCTGCTCAGCGGCCTGCTCCTCGGCGGCCTGCTGCTGGGCATCGTCGGCTACCTGCCGGTGCAGGTGCAGGCCGTGCAGGGCGGCAGCGCCCTGGACGCCGGGCTGGCGCTGATCCCGATGAGCCTGGCCTGGACGCTGTCGGCCAACCTCGCGGGGCGGCTGCTGGGCCGCCTCGGCTTCCGAGGCCTCACCCGGTCCGGCATGGCGCTGGTGCTCGTCGGGGCGCTGGTGTGTGCCTGGCGCCCGGTCCACGGCGCCGGCCTGCTCCTGGTCGGGCTGGGCATGGGCTTCACTATCTCCACCTGGAACGTCGCCGTCCAGGAAGCCGCCCCCGCCCACCTCCGCGGCACCGCCACCTCCTGGGCGCTGTTCAGCCGGAGCATCGGCGGCGCCGTCGCCGTCCCGCTCTTCGCTGCGCTGGCCGGCATCGACCCCGACGCCGCCAGCTTCGAGTCCATCCCCGAGCTCACCGCCGGCATCGGGCGCATCTTCGACGCCATCGCGGTCTGCGCGCTGATCTCGGCGGCTCTCGCCTGGCTGCGCTTCCCCCGCCACGCAGAGCACGGCTGATGGGCCCACGGCCCCGCACACCCCGGTCGGGTGCACCGGATGCCTTCGACAAGGCCATCGACGCCTGCGCGCTCCTCCGGGGCCTGGACGGCAAGGCCCGCACACGCCTGCGGCGCGGCATGCAGCGTCGGGACACCGTCGCCGGCGAGGTCCTGGCCCCCGACGACGAGCCGCTCCATAGCCTGGTGCTGGTCGTGCGCGGCGAGCTGGAGCTGCGCCGCCGCGGCGTAGAGCTGCGGGCTCCCGTCGTCACGACGATCGGCGCCGGCGGCCTCGTCGGGGGTGGGGTCGGCCCCTCGGCCCGCCGCATCGGCCTCGTCGCCCACGGGCCCGCCCGGGTCGCGGTGGCGTCGGCGGCTACGCTGCGGCGCCTCTGCCGCGACGACGACGCCGTCGCCGCCGCCGTCGCCGGCCTCCGCCTGCGCAGCCGCGCCGGCCCCACCGTGATCGCCGGCATGCGGCGCTCCGTGGTGCTGGGGCGGGCCACCCCCGCCGAACTGCAGGGGCTGGTCGACACCGCCGCCCTCGTCCGGGTCGACGCCCTCGGCTCGATGTCCGCCGCGCTCGCAGCGCCTGTCTCGGGGCTGGTCGTCGTGCTGTCGGGCGAGATCTTCGTCCGCGGCGGCCGGGCCGGCGTGACCACCGCGGTCCTCGGTCCCGGCGACCTCATCGGCGACCTGGAGCTGGTGAGCGGCCGGCCGCTGCCCCAGGACCTGGTCGCGGGCTCGCGCGGCGCAACCCTGCTGGTGGTGGGCGAGGAGACCCTGCTCTCCGCCCTGCGGCTGCGGCCCGCCATGCGGCGGGCGGTGCTGGCCACGCCCTATGGCGCCCCCGACCAGCGCCGCCGCCTCCAGGGGCGCCTGAACGGACGCCAGGGCCGCGCTGAGGTCGTCGCCCTGGCGGGTCCCCTCCCCTCACCCGGCCTCTCAACGCTCACCGGCTGGCTGGCGCGCAGCCTGCGCCGGCAATTCTCCGATCGGGTCGCGCTCGTCTGCCCCGGCCAGAAGACGCGGGCGAGCATGGGCCCGGACAAGATCCTGGCCGTCGAGCTACCGGCCACATCCTCTCCCCTGACCCACCCGCGCCTGTCGCAGGCGCTGCGGGAAGCCGACCTCGTCCTGCTGGCCGCGGCCGGTGACGCCCGGGGCTGGCAGCAGCACGCCGACCGCGTCGTCCACCTGTGGACCGGGGGGGACCGCCCCACGCAGGCCCGTGCGGGCTGCTGCGCGCTGCTCCCGCTCGCGCAACCCGCCGCCACCCCGCTCCTCGGCGACACCCGCCTGCCCCGCGCCCTGCTCACCGCACCCGCCGGCTCCGATCCGCCCAGGGACCTGCAGCGCGCTGTCGACGCCTGGGCCCGCGCCCTGACCGACCGTCGCGTCGGCCTCGCCCTGGGGGGCGGTGGGGCGCTGGCCTACGGCCACGTCCTGCTGCTCCAGGAGTTGGTGGCACGCGGCCTGCCCGTCGACGTCCTGACCGGGGTCAGCGGCGGCGCGGTCGTCGCCGCGGCCTTCGCCGTCCACGGCCCCGCGGGCCTCGACCAGCTCGTCGCCCTCGGCCCGCGCTTCGCGCGCGCCCAGCGCCACGCCTGGCTGCACACCGGCCGCGTCGAGGGGGTCCTCCGGGAGCTGGTCGGCGACGCGCGGCTCGAAGCCCTGCCCCGCACCTTCGTGCCCGTCGCCACCGACATCGATCGCGGGGTCCAGATCCACCTCGAACTCGGCCCCGTGGCCCGCGCCGTGCTGGCCTCCGGCGCCTTCCCGGGCACCTTCTCGCCCGTCCACCTCCGGGCCGAGGGCCGGACGCGTCGCCTCGTCGACGGCGGCGTCGTCAACCTGGTCCCCGATGACGCCGCCCGCCTCGCCGGCGCCCGGCTCGTGCTGGCGAGCAACGTCGTCAGCACGCCGCGCCCCCGCCCTCCCCACCCCGGCAGGACACCCGGTCGGCTCTGGGCGCGCGTGAGCCCTCGGCTGCGCCTCGACGACGTCCTGCGGGCCGCCAACCAGCTCCTCCACGCGCCCGTCGACTTCGAGTCGCGCCATGCCGACGTCCGCCTGCGCGCGGCCCCGGCCCCCTACTCCCCCGCGGACTGGGGACGCGGCGCCGAGATCCTCGCCTGGCACCGCGACGACGACGACGCCCACGCCCGCATCAGCTCCGCGGCCGATTCGCTCGAAGGAGCCATGCGCGGGCTGCGCCACAAGCGCGTGAGCCGCCGCCACCTCCTCCCCGAGGGCCACAGCATCGGCGTCACGGTCCAGCACAGCGAGGACGCCGCCGACTGACCGCGCTCACAGCCGGTCGAGCACCCACTGCAGCCGCCGATCCACGCCGTCCAGGCCCGGCAGCGCCGCCACGAGCCCCGGCGCGGCCTCTCGCTGCAGGAGCCCCTCCAAGGTCGCCTGGTAGTGGCGCTGCATCCAGGCGTTCGTGCTGCGTACCCCGTCCGCCTGGAGCGGGAGCACCCCCCAGGGCAGCAGCAGGATCCGATCCATCGCCGCCGCCCGCCGCCGCACGGCGCCGAAGAAGGCCGTCGTCTGCTGCGGGTCCATGCTGAAGTGGTAGTGCAGCCAGAAGGCCGCGAAGTCCCAGGGGCTGCGGTCGGCGACGAAGCCACCGGCCTGCGCGACCGCGGCGTCTTCGAGCGCCTGCTGTTCCTCCCACAGCTCCAGGAGCAGCGCGCGCAGGCCGTCGTGATCGAGGCGATGCAGGTCGAGGCCGCCCTCGATGCGGGTGCGCATGCCCTCGGCGATGTAGGGCAGCTCCAGCCGGGCGGCCAGCGCGCGGGCCAGCGTGGACTTGCCGGTGCCGGCCGAGCCCGACAGCGCGATGCGCTGCACCCGCCGGGTCGGATCCTGCGGCGCGAGGCCGGCCGCCTGGGGCGGCTGCTCGCCGAGCGCCTGGACGACCCAGCCGGTGTCGGCGAAGAGCAGGTGGCTGTGGGTGCCGCGGCCGGGTGCGAAGCGCAGCGCCTGGTCCAGCGGCACGCCGAGGGCGCGACACAGCAGCACCCGCAGGACTCCGACGTGGGTGACGACGACCCAGCGTCCGCCGAGCAGGCGCTCCTCGTGGCGCACCCACCAGGCGCCGACGCGCGCGGCGAGCTCGGCGAGGCTCTCGCCGCCGGGAGGCCGGGCGCCGACATAGTCCTCCCAGTAGTCGCGGACCTGCTGTTCGTGGGCCGCCGTCAGCTCCGACCAGGCCCGGCCCTCCCACTCTCCCATGTGCTGCTCGCGGAGGGCCGGGTCGAGGAGCAGCGGCACGCCCAGCTCGGCGGCCACCGCGTCTGCGAGGTGCCGGCACCGGGACAGGTCGCTGCTGAGCACGCCATCGACGGGCGGGAGCTGGTCGACGACGAAGCGGCGCAGGGCGTCGCCCGCGGCCTCTCCGGCCGCCGTCAGCGGCAGGTCGCTGTGGCCGTAGGCGAGGCGCGCGCCCCCGGTGTCCACGGCCCCGTGCCGCAACAGGTGGAGGTGGCCGACGCGGCGGTCGGGGAAGGCCGCGGTGGTGACCGCGTCCCAGGCCACGTCTGGCCGGCGCTGGACCGAGGAGGCGTCCTCGCTCACCGCGTGGCCACGACGAGGAGGGCGAGGGAGGAGGAGGCGACGGGCATCGGCGCCCCCTAACCTCGGCCGCGGGTGGCCTCCGCTTGTGGCGGGATGGCCGCGAGGAGGGCCCGCTGGAGGACCGCCCCGAGCAGCAGCACGGCGGTGAGGAGGTAGAGCAGGCGGACCGCCGGGGCCGAGGTGTCCGTCCCCGCGGTCACGCCGTGGACCAGCGCCAGCAGGAAGGCGCCGAAGCTCAGCCCGTGCACGCCCCGCCAGGTGTCGCGGCCCAGGCGGCGCGACAGGGCGGTCGTCACGACGACGGCACCCACCAGCCAGGTCGCCAACACCCCGAGGGCGACCGGCCCCCGCAAGCTCGGCGAGGCCAGGGGGAGGAGCGCGCCGAGGGCGCCGACACCGGCGTGCGGATCGAGCGCCACCAGCACCACGTGGGCCAGGGTCGCCACGCTCGCCGCCAGCGCCCAGGGGCGGTGGTGGCGCAGGGCGGTCGCAGGGGCGATCAGCCCGCCGGCCCCCCGCCCGCCGACGAAGACCCCGGTGAGCATCGCCGCGAAGAAGGCGGCGTAGGCCTGCAGGCCGGTGGCCCGCAGCAGCCACCAGGACAGGGGGCGCGCCTCTGTCGACAGCGCCGCCAGCAGCTCGACCCCGGCCTGGAGGAGCAGGCTGCCGGCGGCGATCAGGGCGACCAGGCCCAGCCAGGTGGGGACGGCGTCCCTCATGCCACCTCCGGCAGGGCAGCGCTCTGCCACCAGGTGCCGTCGGAGCCCTCGACAAGGGCGACCGCGTCGAGGTCGGCGAGGCGGGGCAGGACGCGTCGTGGGTCGACGAGCAGCGCGGTGGCCAGCGCATCGGCGGTCGTCGCGTCCGGAGCGAGGACGGTGGCGGTGGCCAGGCCGGAGTCGGCGCTGCAGGCGGTGGCCGGGTCGACGACGTGGTGGCGCCGTCCGTCGGGCCCCTCCCAGGAGCGCTTGCGGGTCGAGGAGGTCGCGAGCGCCCGGCCATCGAGGCGCAGCCCCAGCCCGGGGCCGGCGCCGATGGGGCCCACGCCGGGGCTGGCCCGCAGGTCCCCGCCACCATCCACGAGGACCCGCCGCGCCCCGTGCCCCTGGAGCCAGGCGGCGACACGATCGACGGTGTAGCCCTTGGCGATACCACCGAGGTCGAGGCAGCCGGCGCCGTCGAGCCTGACCGTCGCCCCGGCGACGGCGATCCTCGGGCGGCGATGGTCGGGTGCTGCGCCGCCGCGGCGCGGCAGTCGCTCGAAGCTCCGGTCGTAGCCGAGCGCGAGCATCGCGGCGCCCACGGCCGGGTCGAAGGCCCCCGCCGTGCGGGCGCGGAGGTGCAGCGCGGCCCGCACGACGGCGGCGAGCAGGGGATCGGTGACCCGGCGCTGTCGATTGAGACGGGACAGCGC
This sequence comes from uncultured Enterobacterales bacterium, assembly GCA_964599085.1. Classification (GTDB taxonomy): domain Bacteria; phylum Myxococcota_A; class UBA796; order UBA796; family UBA2385; genus J125. Next base: position 57,828 of record CAZRFD010000025.1, read on the forward strand.
CGAGTCCTCGCGGAACCGGGACAGGGCCGCCTCGGCGGCGCGCACCCGGGCCTCGGCCGCTGGCAGCAGGCCGGGCAGATCGGCCGCGATGCACCAGGCGGTGCCCATGGCCGAGAAGCAGCGGCGCCTCACGAGGCCCTCGTCCGCCGGACGACGACGACGCGCCGGCGTGGCCGCTGCACGCGCTGGAGCCCGGGCGCCGGTGACTGCGCCTCCGCCGCTGTCCGGACCGAAGCCGGCGCCACCCGCGAGCCGCCCGACGCAACAGGAGCCGCGACGGCGGCGACCGACACCCGGTCCTGGGCCACCACGGTGGTCCACGCGCCGCCGAGCATCAGCGCCGACAGCGCGACGACCGACAGGCCGGCGATGCGCTCACGCTCGCGACGGGTGAGCTTGTGGGCGGCCATCGCTCACCACCGGCGCCGATCGGATCCACGATCGGAGTCGCCGTCGTCGAAGCGGGCGGTCCGCCGGGAGCGGCCCTCCGAGTCCGAGTCCTCGTCGGAGTCGGCATCGTCGTCGCCGCCGCGGGAGGCCGGGGCATCGACATAGACGATCTCGACGGGGTCCTCGTCGACGCCCGCTGCCGACGACGCGCGCGCATCGTCGACGGTCGACCAGTCGCGTGCGGCGACCGCGTCGACACCGCTCCCGGGGACGACGAGGGCCTCCGATGGCGCGTCGTCACCACCGAGCAGCCCGACGGTGGAGCCGACGACGGTGACGGCCGCGACGGCAACGGAGAGGCCAGCGACGGCATAGGCGATGGCGATCTGGCGAGACATGCTTCCTCCTTCGGTGGGCCGCCCCGTCACTCGGGGCAGGCACCATCACCCTCACCCGCCAACATTGGAGGAGGATTGGAGGCAGCCTAGGAGTTGTCCAACGCCTGCGGCAGCCGGATCGACAAGCGCGCGACCAACCCCCGGGGCGCGCCGGCGTGCAGGGTGCAGTCGCCCCCGTGCCGCCGGGCCACCTGCCGGGCGATGGCGAGGCCGAGCCCCAGGCCCTCTCGATCCGCCCGCCGCGCTCCTCCCCCGCGGGAGAAGCGGTCGAAGGCGGCCGCCCGCTCGGCCTCTGACAGGCCCGGTCCCTCGTCCGCGACCTCGAAGACCGCGTGCTCCCCCTCTGACCGTACCGCGAGCTGCACCGAGGCCCCCGGGGCGTGCCGGGCGACGTTGCGCAGCAGGTTGCCGAGGGCCGTCTCCAGCAGGGCGCGGTGGCCCTCCAGCTCGGGGTCGTCGTCGATCTGCACCCGCAGCGTGCAGCCGGCCGCTGCGAGTCGCCCCCCCTCCCGGGAGCGCACGGCGTCGACCAGCTCCGAGGCGCGCACCGGCTCGCGCAGCGCCTCGGCCTGGCCGGCGTCGAGGCGGGCAAGCGCGGTCAGCCCGTCGACCAGCCGCGCGAGCCGCTCGACCTCTTCGCGAGAGGACTGCAGCAGCGCCCGGTACTCCGCGGCGCTCCGCGGCTTGCGCAGGGCGACGTCCAGCTCCCCGAGCATGGTCGTGACCGGCGTGCGCAGCTCGTGGGCCGCCTCGGCGGTGAAGTGCTGCTGGGCGGCGTAGGCGCGATCGAGGCGATCGAGCAGCGCGTTCATCGCGACCAGCAACGCCCGGATCTCGGCGGGCCCCTCCTCGCTCAAGCGCTCCCCCTGCCCGAGGGAGACGACCCGCCCGGCCTGGGTCTGCGCCCGCTCGACCGGCGAGAATGCCGCCCGGACCGAGGCCCACAGGACCGCCGCCGCCGCGATGGCGGCGAGCAGGCCGACGATGGCGTAGGTCAGCGAGAAGGCACCGACGCTGTCGGCCAGGCGTACCACCGGCGCCGCCGCCGCGACCAGCAGGCGGGCCCCCGGCTCTGCGCCGTGGTGGTCCTCGTCGTGGTCGCCCTGGCGGTGCTCCAGGCGCTCGTGGGCGGCATCCTCGGCCGCCTCGTCCTCGACCACGACCAAGGCCAGGCGCCTGTCTCCGACCGTCGCCAGCAGGCTGCGCCCGCCGGTGAGCGCCGCGTCGACCACCGCGTCGGGCACCGTGCCGTCGCCCGGCCGCACCCGCCAGGTGGCCACTGGAGCCGCCGGGTGCTCGGCCTCCCAGCGGCCGGCCGGTGGCGGGTGGGCGTCGCCGACCGCCGCCGCGAGCAGGACCCGGTCCAGCGCCCGCCGCTGCTCGACGTGGAGCAGCAGCCCCGTGCTCAGCCCGACCAGCAGCAGCGTCGTCGCGAGGATGGCGACGCCGCGCAGGGCCACCTGGCGGGCGAGGGAGGGAGCGCTCACCGGGGGCGGTCCTCCAGCACGTAGCCGACCCCGCGCACCGTGTGGATCAGCGGCCGATCGAAGCCCTTGTCGACCTTGGCGCGCAGGTAGCTGATGTAGACGTCGACGGCGTTCGTGCCGGGATCGTGGGTCGTGTCCCACACCGCTTCGAGCAGGCGGGTCCGGCTGAGCACCCGGCCCTGGTGCTCGGCGAGGTAGCGCAACAGATCAAACTCGCGCGTCGTGAGGCGCAGCTCCTGGTCGCCACGACGCACACGCCGGCCTGCGATGTCGATGACGAGGTCGCCCACCTCGACGTGGTCGGCGGTGGGCACGCGCCGGGTCACGGCGGCGATCCTCGCCAGCAGCTCCTCGAAGATGAAGGGCTTGACCACGTAGTCGTCCGCACCGCCGTACAGCCCCTCGACCCGCTCTTCGAGCCGGTCCCGGGCCGTCAGGCAGATCGCCGGGGTCCGCTGTCCGGCGCGGCGCAGCTCGCGCACGAGCGCCAGGCCGTCGCCGTCGGGGAGCATGCGGTCGACGATCAGCAGGTCGGGCTGGCTTCCGGCCAGGAGCCGTCGGGCCGCCAGCAGATCTGCTGCGACATCGACCCGGTGCCCCTCTTCGGACAGGCCGCGCTGCAGGAAGCCCGCGATCTTGCGTTCGTCTTCAATGACCAGGATGCGCACGCTCCCTCCCGGATGGTGCACGACTCCACTAGCCCCGCGGCCGCGCCTGACGCCAGCCACGCGACCCCAGCGCGCAGCGCCGGGGCCCACCCTCAGAGGTCGCGCAGCAGCGTGTCGTAGAAGCGGAGATAGACGCCGAGGTTGGTCAGCGAGATCCGCTCGTCGGTGCCGTGGATGCGCGCGGTGTCGCCGGGACCGGCCCAGAAGGGGTGGAAGCGGTACACGTCGTCGGCGAGGTCGCCGTAGAAGCGGCTGTCGGTGCCGCCGATCATGAGGCTGGGGGCGACGACGAGATCCGCCCGTAGCGCCCGCAGCGCAGCGGCGATGGCCACGAAGCCGGGGCCGTCGACGGTGCTCTCGCGGCTGGGCTCACTGTGCAGGGTCGAGGTCAGGGGCGTGACCTCGACCCGCGGGTCGTCGATGACCCGCTCGATCCGCTGCAGCGCCGACGCGATGTCGTCGCGCGGGTGCAGGCGGAGGTTGACCACCGCGGTGGCCCGCTGGGGGAGGACGTTGTCCTGGACGCTGCCCGAGAGCTGTGTGACGGCGACGGTGGTCCGGAGGGTGGCGTTGGTGTTGGGCTTCGCCGCGAGCTGGTCGATGAGCACCGGCGCCAGTAGCCCGCGGTTGGCAAAGGCCAGCTTGAGCGGCCCGCGCATCTCGGGCGCAAGCCAGTCGAACATCTCGCCGACGGGCCCGTCGAGGCCGGCGTCGAAGGGGTGGTCTTCGAGGCGGGTGACGGCAGCGGCGACGATGCCGGCGGCACTGTGCGGGGGCGGCATGGAGCTGTGCCCGCCCTGCCCCTCCACGGCCAGCTCCACGCTGAGGTAGCCCTTCTCGGCGACGCCGATGAGGGCCGCCGGGACCGGCAGGCCGGGGACGATGCCGTCGGTGATCACCAGCCCCTCGTCGAGCACCCAGGCGGGATGGACGTCACGGGCCGCGAGGAGATCGTGGATCTGCTGCTGGCCGGCCATGCCCCCGACCTCTTCGTCGTGGCCCAGACCGATCAGCAGGGTGCGCCGTGGCCGCCAGCCCTGCTGCGCCAGGCCCTCGAGCGCCTCGAAGATGCCGACGATGACGGGCTTCATGTCGATGGTGCCGCGGCCCCAGACGAAGCCCTCGGCGATGGCGCCGGAAAACGGCGGGTGGCTCCACCGGCCCTCTGTCCCGGGCTCGACCGGCACGACGTCCATGTGGGCGAGGAGGAGCACGGGCGCCAGAGAGGGGTCGGTGCCCGGCAAGGTGTAGAGCAGCGAGAGGTCGCCGACCAACTCGCGCTGCATGGCGGCATGGGCCGCCGGGTAGGTCCCGGCCAGCCACGCGTGCAGGGCGAGGAAGGGGGCCGGGTCCACGCGGCTGCGGTCCTGGTCCGAGACCGTGCGCAGGGCCACCAGCTCCGAGAGGCGGGTCGCGGCCTGCTGCACCCGGGCGGTGTCGACGTCGGGGGCAGGATCCGCCAGCGGCTGGCGTGACGACAGCGCGGCGGCCCGCAGCGCGAGCCCGCCGACGAGAACCACCACCACGAGCAGGACGAGGCCGAAGACGGTCAGCAGGCGCTTCATGTCGGCTCCCTAACCACGCGCTCCACGCCCCCGCCGGCCGGGGCTGCCGGGCGCGTTGCAGCGGCGGGCCCCCGGAAGCGGAGCGGGCCAGCGGACTGCGCTACGCTCCGTCGCCGATGACCTTCGCGCGAAAGCCCCCGTGGACGATCCGGCGTGCGCTCGCTTCCCGGCGGGGCCGCGCCTGCCTGCTCGTGGTCGTGAGCGCGGGCTGCGCCCATCGGCCTGGCGCGCCAGCGCCTCCACCGGCGGCGGCTCCGGTGGCCGAGGTGGCGGCGGAGGCGCAGGCGCCCGCACCACCGCCGGCCCCCGCCGACCCCCTCGCCCCCGTGCAGGCCGCGCTCGACCGCCTGGAAGCTGACCTGGCCACCGCGCGGGACGCCGCCCCCACGCTGGAGGCGGCGCTCGCTGACACCGACGCCGTGCCGGTCCTGCTCGCGGCCATGGTGGCCGAGGACCAGGCCCTCGACCACGCCGCCGACGGCTCGCCGGATCCCGCGTGGGGGCTCGATCTGCGCCTCGCCTGGGTCTCGCGCGTGGAGGACCGGGCGGCGACGGCGGCTGCCGCTCACGCGGCGGCCCTCGGCGCGCTGCTGGACCGCTACGGCTGGCCGGGCATCGGTCGATTCGGCGCGGCGGCGGACCAGGACGCCTGGATCCTCGCCCAGCACGCCGACCTCGACCCCGACCTGCAGGACCGGGCCCTGCTGCTGCTGGAAGACGCCGTCGACGACGGCGACAGCGACCCGGCCCGCTTCGCCTACCTCTTCGACCGGATCCAGGTGCGGCGCGGTCGCGCCCAGCGCTACGGGACCCAGGGCCGCTGCGAGGAGGGGCGCTGGCAGCCATACCCGCTGGAGCTGCCCGAGCACGTCGACCGCCTGCGCGCCGACGTCGGCCTGGGCACGCTGGCCGCGTTCCAGGCGCAGGTTGCGGAGACCTGCCGCTGACCCTGCTGCTGCCGGCCGGGCTCAGCGCCGCCCGCCGCGGCGTCCGCTGCGACGGCCGCCGCGCCAGCCGCCGCCTCCGCGACCGCGACGCCCGCCTCGGCCACCACCGCCACCACCGCTGCGTCCTCCCACGCGGCCGCCGCGGGCCGGACGGGCAGGGCGGGCCGGGGGGATCGCGTCGGCGGCGTGCCAGGCGTGGTCCTCATCGACCTCGATGGGCGCGCCGATGAGCCGCTCGATGTCGCGCAGGTAGGCGCCCTCGCTGTGATCGCAGAAGGCGATCGCGGTGCCGGCGCGACCGGCACGGCCGGTACGGCCGATGCGGTGGACGTAGCTCTCGGCTTCGTTGGGGAGGTCGTAGTTGAAGACGTGGGAGATCCCGTCGACGTCGATGCCCCGGCTGGCGACGTCGGTGGCGACGAGGATGGTCAGCCGACCGTCGCGGAAGGCATCCAGCGCCCGGGTCCGCGCCCCCTGGGACTTGTTGCCGTGGATGGCCATGGCCTCGATTCCGGCGCGGTCGAGGTGCTGGACCAGGCGGTTCGCGCCGTGCTTGGTGCGGGTGAAGACGATGGCCTGCTCGACCTCTCCGTCGTTGATGATGTCGATGAGCAGCCGCCGCTTGTCGGCCTTCTCCACGAACATGACGCGCTGGTCGATCTTGTCGACGGTCGTCGCCTGGGGCGTGACCTCGACATGCACGGGATCGGTGAGGAAGTCGGCGGCGAGGTCGACGATGGCCCGTGGCATGGTCGCCGAGAACAGCAGGTTCTGGCGGCGGGCGGGCAGCAGGCGGAGGATCCGACGCACGTCGTGGATGAAGCCCATGTCCAGCATGCGGTCGGCTTCGTCGAGGACGAAGAACTCGACCTGGGACAGGTCGACGTGGCCCTGCCCGTGGAGGTCGAGGAGGCGACCGGGGCAGGCGACGAGGATGTCGCGGCCCTGGTTGAGCGCCCGAACCTGGGGGTTCTGGCCGACGCCACCGAAGATGACGTGGTGGCGGAGGGCCGTGTTGCGTCCGTAGCGGTCGAAGCTCTCGCCGATCTGGGCGGCCAGCTCGCGGGTGGGGGTGAGCACCAGCGCCCGGATGGGCGGGCGGCGGCGGCCCTCGTGCGGGCGGGCGCCGAGGTGCTGGAGCACGGGCAGCGCGAAGGCCGCGGTCTTGCCGGTGCCGGTCTGGGCGCAGCCGAGCAGGTCCCGGCCGTCGAGGAGGGGGGGGATCGCCTGTTGCTGGATGGGCGTGGGCGTGACGTAGCCGCAGGCGCGCAGGGCGTCGCGGAGGGGCTCGGCGAGGCCGAGCGAGTCGAAGGTCTGCAAGTGGTCGAGTCCGAGTCAGGGGACGGCGGCCGTCAGTGGCGCCTGGACCCGCGCCGCGGGGGCGGCGGGGCTCGGCGCGGTCATCGCGCTGCGGAGAGCATGGCGACAGGCGCTGCGGCCACGCGGTCGCCGGGGTGCGACCGCTCGCGGCGGCAATAGCCCGGCGGCGCGGCAATGCAAAGGAGGAGCTTCAGCGCACGCCAGCTGGCCAGCCGCCCTTGCGGGGGTCGCTGGCGGCCAGCAGCTCGCCGTCGGCGTCCCGGGTGACGACCTGGACGGCGCTGAAGAAGGGCATCGGCCTCACCCGGTGACCGCGGGCCCGGAGGCCCTCGATCACGTCGACGGGCACACCGTCGTCGACGAACAGCAGCCGGGGCTGCCACTGGTGGTGCATGCGTGGGCGGGCGACGGCTTCCGCCGGGTCGAGGCCGAAGTCGACGATGCCGAGGATGACCTGCAGCGTCGAGCTGATGATGAAGGGGCCGCCGCTGGCGCCGATGACGATGCGGCGCCCGTCGGGGCGCTCGAGGATCGTCGGCGTCATGCTGGACAGGGGCCGCGACCCGGGGGAGACGGCGTTGGCTTCGCTGCCGACCAGGCCGTAGGCGTTGGGCACGCCGGGCCGGGCGACGAAGTCGTCCATCTCGTCGTTGAGCACGATGCCGCTGCGGGGGGCCACCACCTCGGCGCCAAACGCCGTGTTGATCGTGGTGGTGAGGGCCACGGACAGGCCGCGATCGTCGACGACGCTGATGTGCTGCGTGCCGGCGTCGTGGCCTGGATCCACCGGCAGGCCGTAGGCGTCGGCCGGCAGCGTCGTCGTCATGTCGATGGCGGCGCGCACGGCGGCGATACGGTCGGCGGAGAGCATGCGGTCAAGGGGCACCTCGACCCGGTCGGGATCGCCCATGAAGTGGGCGCGGTCGGCGTAGGCGTGCTGCATCGCCTCGGCGAGCAGGTGCCACTCGGCAGCGCTCCCCTCGCCGAGCGCTCCGAGGTCGTAGGCTTCCAGCACCCCGAGCACCTGCAGCAGCACCGCACCGCCTGACGAGGGCGGCGGCATCGTGGTGATCGTCCAACCCCGGTAGTGCCCGATCACCGGCGGACGCTCCCGCACCTCGTAGGCGGCGAGGTCATCGAGGCTGAGCACGCCGCCGGCGTCTCGGGCAGCGGCGACCATGTCTTCTGCCACCCAGCCGCTGCGCAGCGCCTCGCCGCCGGTGTGGGCGAAGGCGCGCAGTGCCCGGGCGAGGGCCGGGCGGCGCACGACGTCGCCGGGTGCCGGCAGCGCTTGCTCGGAGGACACAGCTCCGAACAGCGCCGAGGCAAGCCGCGGACCGGCCGCTCCCCTGCCCTCCAGGCTGGCGGCGAGGTGTTCCTCGACCGAAAAGCCCCTGGCGGCGAGGCGGATCGCGGGCCGTGCGACCCGCGTCAGCGGCAGCCGTCCGTAGCGGGCGTGCAGCTCGGCGAGCCCCAGGCCCTCGGCCGGCACCGCCACCGCCAGCCCGCCGGTCTGGCTGGCGTCCGCGATCCCCTCGGCTTCCGCCCGCACGAAGATGTCGCGGTCGGCGGCGGCCGGCGCCACCTCGCGGAAGTCCAGCACCACCGGCGTCCGCTCGGGCCCGTCCACGACGGCGAAGCCGCCCCCTCCGAGCCCGCTGCCCGCGGGCTGGACCACGCCGGCCGCCAGCGCGGCCGCCACCACAGCGTCGACGGCGTTGCCCCCCGCCGCGAGCACCTCGGCCCCGGCCGCGCTCGCCAGGCGGTGGTCGGTCGCGACCATGCCGCCCCGCGCCCGCACTGGCGGCGGCGCCGCCGCCAGGATCACGGTCAGGCACAGGAGGAGGGACAGCCAGTGCAGGCGCTTCATGGCGAGGTCTCCAGGGCGTGGTCAGGGCAGGGAGCGGCGGCCCGCCCTGCTGCGGAGGGACCGGTGGGGTGTAGCGCGGTGGGCGGGGGATGGGACACGCAGCACCCGGCGTCCACCGCGTCCGCTACGATCTCCGCCAGCCATGTCGCTTGCTCCTGCTGCCGCGCACCTCCGCCGTCGAGACATCGTGGCCGTGCTCGGCCTGGCGCTGCTCCTCCGCAGCAGCGACGCCGGACGGCTACCCGCCGACCGGCCCTTCGAAGCCACCCTCTTCGCCTGGCGGTGCCAGACCTTCACGCGGTTCAAGGTGTGGGTGAGCTGGCGGGCGCAGACGCTCACCGGCTCGAGGGAGCGACGCTACGTGTTCCGCCTGCAGGACGACGGACAGTTCGACCTCGACCGCGTCCGCGGGAAGCGGCGATACCACTTCGACGGCACCCGGCTCACCGAGTCACGACGGTCCTGGGAGGAGATCCGCGTCGTCGAGGGCTACGACGACATGATCCGGGACCTCTGGATCGAGTGCCGCAGCGGCTTTCCCAACGCGACCTGGACGGAGTCGATCCCCCCAGACGTCCGGAGGGTGGGCGACAGCGTGCACTGGTACCGGGTCGAGCTGCCCTACGACTGGGCGCGTTCCTACGCCGTCTACATCGAGTACATCGGCTGGCGCCGCGAGCCACACAAGCTCCGGCTGGTCCAGGACGGAGCGGTCGTGCGATCGTTCACCCTACAGGACGCCAACTGGCAAGCTGCGTTTCCACCGGGGTCGATGCGCAGCGCGTACAACCGGAACGGGCCGGAGGAGCCGCCGCCCACCGGGTACGACAAGCGGAGGGCGCACGAGCGGAGAGAGGGCACCCCCGAAGAAGATCTCCTGATCCCGATCGGTCCTCCGAAGTAGGAGCGTCCGTGAGCCACCCGCACGGCTCGGCGGGCCGGCGGGGCGGCGGGCCGGCGGGGCGCTCGATTCTCGGGGTACATCTGCGATGTCACCCCACTTTCGAGCGCTTCGCCGCCCCCAGGCGCTCGATTCTCGGGGTACATCGGCGATGTCACCCCACTTTCGAGCGCTTC
>CAZRFD010000026.1:0-65981 GCA_964599085.1 uncultured Enterobacterales bacterium
GAAGCCGCCGCCGCCGCCGCCGCCGAGCGCGAAGCCGCCGCCGCCCAGGCGGCTGCCGAGCGTGAAGCCGCCGCCGTCGATCCCCTCGCCGACGCCAGCTTCTCGGTCCAGGGGCAGGTCGATCGCGTCACCTTCACGGGCGGTGGACGCCACTTCTCGGCGGGGCCCCTCCCTCCCGGCAGCTACGCCGTGGAAGCCGCCTTCGCCGGGACCATCATCGACCTCGGCAACATCGATCTCGCGCCCGGCCAGTCGGTCACCGTGTCCTGCAGCGCCAGCTTCATGCAGTGCCGCATCCGCTGACGGCTGGCCACTGCACCGACGGCTGCCGCCGCAGCCGCTGACCGTCGGACCGGCCAGTGTGGTGCCTGCAGCCGGGGCGCGCAGCCCTCACCTGCCTGCCACCTTGCGGCCGTGGAAGCGGCGGGAGGCTCGCGTTACCCCGCCGGCCACCCCACGCCGGGCGGGCGCCTGCTTGCGCCGCCCGACCCTCTCCCCCTCTGTCCGATTCGGAGCCCCCCATGGCCACCCAGCGCACCCTCTCCATCATCAAGCCCGACGCCACCGGTCGGAACCTCATCGGCAAGATCGTCGCTCGCTTCGAAGAAGAGGGCCTGCGGATCTGCGCCATGAAGAAGATCCACATGAGCCGCCGCGTGGCCGAGGGCTTCTACGCCGTCCACGCCGGCCGCCCCTTCTTCGGCGAGCTGACCGAGTTCATGAGCAGCGGCCCCTGTGTCGTCATGGTGCTCGAGGGCGACGACGCCATCGCCCGCAACCGCGCCATCATGGGCGCCACCAACCCCGCGGAAGCCGCCGAGGGCACGCTGCGCAAGCTCTACGCCACCAGCATCGGCAACAACGCCGTCCATGGCTCCGACGCGCCCGAGACCGCCGCAACCGAGATCGCCTACTTCTTCGCGGCCACCGAGCTGCACTGATCGGCGGCCGACCGCGGTTGCGCGCGCGCCTGCCGGCCTCGTCGCCGGGCGGGCGCGGCCCACCGCGGCGGATTGACGCTATGCTGCCCCGACCGGAGGCTGCATGGCGCCACGACAGCTCAGCGACGGCTACCACCTCTCTCTCTCCATCGGCAAGGCCCTGTGGGATGACCTCGTCGGGGCGGCCCTGCCCCTGAAGGTCGCCGACGGTGAGTACGACCTCGCCCCGCTGGTCTACAAGCAGGTCAAGAGCCTGCAGGTGCGGGAGAAGGTCGTCGCCCTCCTCGAAGACCGCCAGCCGCCGGAGCTGGTCACCCGAGCCCGCCGCCGCGCCGCCGACGTGTGGGTGCGGCGCCGCGAGCAGGTGTACCGGACCATCGGTGACATCCTGTCGGTCGAGGGGGACTGGAAGCTGGAGATCGACAAGGAGGGGACGGAGTTCCACTACGCCGAGCAGAAGATCGGCGTCGACGCCCACGTCAAGGCGACGGTCCACGGGACGGCCCGCCTGCTCAAGTCGAACCTGGAGCTGCCCTTCACCCTCGAGAAGCGCCTGGGCGCGACCTGCTACCTCGGCGACATCCGCTACGACAAGGGCGTGCGCGCCGTCGTCGGCGCGGTCCAGCAGCCGGCCGTCGACCTGGGCGAGAACGTGGCTCTCCGCATGCTCAACCGCGCGGCCGCGCTGGTGCTCGAACAGCAGACGGAACGCTTCTCGAACATCCCCATCCTCAAGAAGGATCAGCTCGAAGAGCTGGTCGCCCCCGCGGGCGGCCCCCTGAAGCTGCAGATGGGCGTCGACGACGTGGCCATCGAAGTCACCGAAGAGAACCTGACCCTGCGCGTCCGCTTCGGCTTCCAGCAGCTCCAGCTCACCGGCTGAGCCCGACCCTGTCTTGGAGGGCCGCATGCCCCTGTGGCGCCCCGGCCTGTCGCGCCGGAAGGAACGCTCCACCGACCGCCTCCCCCCGGGCCAGCGCCTCGTCGGCGGCTGGCCGGTCCTGCACGAGGGGCGGGTGCCGGCCTTCGACGCGGCCACCTGGCGGCTGCGGGTCTGGGGCGCCTGTGAACAGCCCCTCGAGCTGAGCTGGGACGCGCTGTTGGCCCTGCCGCGCCACGAGACGGTCCAGGACTTCCACTGTGTGACGACCTGGTCGCGCTACGACAACCGCTGGGCCGGCGTGTCGGTGGCCGAGCTGCTGCAGCGGGCGCGGCCCACCTCGGACTGCACCCACGTCCTGGTCCACAGCTACGACGCCGTCGGCTACACGACGAACCTGTCGCTGGACGACTTCGCGCGCCCCGACAACCTCGTCGCCACGCATCACGACGGCGCCCCCCTGACGCCGGAACACGGCGGCCCGGTCCGCCTGGTGGTCCACCACCTCTACGCCTGGAAGAGCTGCAAGTGGCTCGGCGGCATCGAGCTGCTGACCGAGAACCAGCGGGGCTACTGGGAGGAACGCGGCTACCACGACCACGCCGATCCCTGGCTCGAAGAACGCTACTCCTACCAGGAGTAGGCGGGCGGCTACTCCCAGCCCCTCTGCACCTCGAAGACGCCGCGCCAGGTGTCCTTTGGGCCGACGCGCAGCCGGACGACGCCGTCGATGGCGCTGCCAGGCACCGGTCCCCACCAGCGGCTGTCCATGGCACGGTCGCGGTCGTCGGCGAGCAGGTACCAGTGCTCTTCGGGCACCTCGACTGTGTCGCTCGTCCAGAAGGCCGCGGGCTTGCGGAGGAGCACGAGCCAGTTCTTGGCACGCGCCGGCGGCTTGCTCCAGATCACCTCTTGCTGGACGCTGTCTCCGTCGAGCTCGCCCATGTCGGTCTGGCGCACGCGCTTGCCGTTGACCCGCAGCCCGCCCTCGTCCCAGCGCACCTTGGTGTCGCCGCCCGTCAGGGCGCGACGGAAGATGCGCCGGTCTGGGTCGAGGGGGTCGCGCAGCACGACGATGTCGCCGCGCAGCGGCTGCACCGGCAGGACCACGACGAGGTCGCCCGGCTGCAGGGTCGGGCGCATGTCGTCGCCGCCCACGCGCCGCACGGTCGCCATCGCTGCGGCGATGACGAGCAGTGCGAGCAGGGCGAGGACCTTGAGCCAGCGCATGAAGTCCACCTCCGGGCCGGGCTCTATCTGGAGCCGTGGTGCGTCGCATGAGGAGCCCGCGAGGGCGCGGGGCCAGAGCTTGCCGGATCTCACCGCTCGACACGCATTGTCGCGGCTCGTCTCAATGGGCGCCACGCGGCCGGGCACGGTGCTACCGTCGGGACGTCCCTCGGCGAGCGTGCCAGCCAGGGCACGCCGGAGGATGCGCACCGAGTCGACGAGGAGCCTGACGGATGCACAGCCTGATCGCCCTGCTGCTCGCGGCTTCGTCCGCGTCGACGGCGCTGGACGTGCTGATCATCGACGACGGCGACAGCAACACCGGCGTGCTCACCGCCGAGCTGAACGGCCGCGGCCACAGCCTGACGAACTCCGACGATGACCTGGGCTTCACCGAAGACCAGTTCGAGGGCGACGAGGTCGACCTCACGACCTTCGACGCCGTCATCTGGCTCGACGGCTTCACGGCGGTGCTCGACGAGATGCCGGACTCGGGCCAGGCCGCGCTGTTGGAATACGTCAACGCCGGCGGTGGGCTGCTGGTCTTCGGGTCGAGCGGCTACCAGTACGCCGCCTACGACTTCCACGCGACCCTGGCCGACGTGATCCCCCTGCGCAGCGACGTCATCGGTGACGCCGACGGCACGATCGTCTGCCTCGACGACACCCACCGGGTCGCCGCCGGCTGGGCCCTGGACGAAGAGACGGTGGTGTCCACGGGTGGTATCGGCGTGGATGCCGCCGCCTCCGGCGACGTGGTCTTCGGGGCGGTGACCAGCGCCGGCGACGTCTATGACGCCATCGTCGTGACGGAGCCGGGGGACGGCCGCAGCGTGCAGTACGCGTTCTGGGGCAACGCCACGGCCGCGGGCGCGGACTTCGAGACCGACTGGGCCGACGACGCCATCAGCGACCTCGTGGAGAACGGGCTGCAGTGGGTGGTCCAGCGTCCGCCGGAGGTCACCATCACCGCGTCCTGGACCGTCGGCGCCGGCGGGACGCGCACGCTGACCCCGACCAGCGCCTACGACCCCGACGGTGGCAGCGTGACCCTGTCGTGGGACGTGGGCGGGGACGGCACCGAAGACGGCACCGGCGACAGCTTCGACTTCGTCGCGACGGACTACGACGGGCCCACCGAAGAGACAGTGGTCCTCACCGTCACCGACGACGAGGGCGAGTCCAGCTCGGCGACGGCGACGGTCACCATCAACAACACCGCGCCGGTCATCGACGAGGTCCCCGCCCCCGATGTCGTCGACGAGGGGAGCGACCAGGAGCTGACGCTGCTGTTCAGCGACGTCGAGTCGGCCGACACGCACGTCGTGAGCTGGGACTTCGGCGACGGGGACACGGCTGAGGGCAACCCCATCACCCACGCCTGGGTTGACGAGGGGCGCTACACCGTCACCGTGTCCGTCACCGATGACGATGGCGGCACCGACAGCGCCGTGTTCACCCAGTCGGTCACCAACGTCGACCCGGCGCTGTCCGGCGACCCCGATCCCACCGCCACCCAGGGCGCACTGTGGAGCTTCACCCCCACGGTCGAAGACCCGGGAGTGGACGACGTGCTGACCTTCGGGGGGACCTGGCCCCCCGACGCCGAGCTCGATCCGGACACGGGCACGCTGACCTGGACGCCGGGCAGCGACGCCGTCGGCCTGGAGCACACCTTCGTCCTGACCGTCTCGGACGGGGATGGCGGGGAAGACGCCATGAGCTGGACGGTCACGGTCGAGCTCGACGACGTCGACGGCGACGGCATGAGCGACTCCTGGGAGGACAGCTACGGCCTGGACCCGACCGACCCCGACGACGCCGCCGAGGACCCCGACGGCGACGGGCGGACCAACCTCGACGAGTTCACCGGCGACAGTGACCCGACGACCTACGAGGGCCCCTCGCTGCCCACCCTGATCTCCCCCATCGCCGACGAAGAGGTCGACGACCCCACGCCGATGCTCACCATCGGCAACGCCGACGCACCGCTGGGCCAGTCGGTCAGCTACAGCTTCTACGTCTACAGCGACGCCGAGCTCACCGACCTCGTCGCCTCCGTCACCGATCGGCGGGGCGGCAACTCCGGGCAGACCACCTGGACGATCACCGGTGTGAGCCTCAGCGAGAATGCCGACTACTGGTGGACCGCCAGCGCCGCGGATGAGTACGTCGAGACGGCCACCGTTGACCCTGCCGAGAGCTTCTTCGTCAACATCGTCAACGAAGCCCCCGACGCCCCCGAGCTGTCGACCCCCTTCGACGGCGGCATCGCCGAGAGCCTGACCCCCCAGCTCGTGCTTTACGAGTCCAGCGACCCCGACCGGGACCCGCTCACCTACAGCATCGAGATCACGGACGAGGCCGGCACGGCCTTGACGACGACCTCGGGGCTGACGGGGGACGGCAGCACGGTGGCCTGGGTGCCTGATGTCGTGCTCAGCGACGAGACGACCTACTGCTGGACGGCGCGCGCCGTCGACGACGAGGGTCTGGAGAGCCCCGCCGCGACGCAGGCCTGCTTCTTCGTGGACCTGGAGAACGACCCGCCGACGATGCCCACCATCGTGGACCCGGCCGACGATGGCTTCGTGCAGACGCTGTCTCCCACCATCACCGTCGAAGACGGCGTCGACCCGGAGGGGCGGGCGACCATCGAGGAGTTCCAGCTCGACGTCAGCGACGCCTTCGACTCCGAGCTGCTCCAGATCGGGCAGGTCGACGTCGACGACGACGGCACCAGCTCCTGGGTTCCACCCGAGCTGCTCACCGAGGACACGCGCTGGTACCTGCGGGTGCGCTGCAACGACGGCGGCGCGGCCAGCGACTGGGCCACCAGCTCGTTTGTGGTCTCCGCCGACAACGCCGCTCCCTCCATCCCCGAGCTGCTGTCGCCAGCGAAGGGCGACGAGGTGACAGACGCCCCCGGGCTGACGGTGGCCAACGCCACCGACCCGGAAGCCCGCGTCCTGACCTACGACTTCCGCGTGCTCGACCGCGCCGGCCAGGTGATCACCGAGACCAGCGGTGTGGCCGAGGGCAGCGACGGCGAGACGAGCTGGACCGCCGCCAGCCTGCCGACTGGCGTGTACACCTGGAGCGCGAGGAGCGTGGACGAGGACGGCGGCGAGAGTGAGTGGGCGCAGGCCGTGGTCTTCGCGGTGAGCGACGGAGGCGCCACCACGCCCCCCGGCGACGACACCGGTGGCGGGGGGCCTGGCTATGAAGCCCCCGCCATCGCGGGTGAGGGCTGCTCCTGCGCCAGTGGGGGCGGCGCGCCGCGCGGCCTCGCGGGCCTGGTCCTCGTGTCAGGGGCCCTGCTGGGCTTGCTCCGCCGTCGACGCTGACCCTCTCGCTGACCGAGCCGTGCCCGCGGGTAGGATTGCGCCCATGAAGATCGCTGCCGTCCAGTACCGCCCGCCCCACGGGCGCCCGGCCCGAGCCCGCAAGGACCTCGCCCGCCGCGTGCGCGCTGCGGTCGAAGCCGGCGCCCGCCTCGTCGTGCTGCCGGAGATGGCGACCACCGGCTATGTCTGGCCGGACGCCGACGCCCTCCGCCCCCACGCCGAGCCCGCCCACGGTCCGACCCTGGACGCGCTCCGCCAGGCGGCACAGGCCGGCGGCGGCGCCTGGGTGGTCTGCGGCTTCGCCGAGCGGGCCGACGACGGGACCCTGTTCAACAGCGCGCTCGTGCTGCGCCCCGACGGCGAGCTGGGGGCCTGCTACCGGAAGGTGCTGCTCTACGACCTGGACCGGACGTGGGCCCAGCCGGGACGCCAGCGTGTGATCCTGCCGACCACCTTCGGCAGCGTGGCGCCGGCCATCTGCATGGATCTCAACGACGACCGGTTCACCACCTGGCTGCACATGACCACGCCGGACATCCTGGCCTTCTGCACCAACTGGGTGGAGGAGGGAGAAGACGTCCACGCCTGGTGGCGGCTGCGCCTGCGGGGGTGGCGGGGCTGGCTGGTAGCGGCCAACCGGTGGGGAGAAGAGGCCGGCACGCGGTTCTCGGGGCGGTCGGCCATCCTGGCCCCGGGCGGCGCGCTGGCGGCCACGGCCGACGCCGAGGGTGACGCGATCCTCCTCGTCGAGACGGAGGACTTCGTGCGGCCCCTCGACGAGACCGATCCCGACCTGGCCCGCTGGAGCTGATTGGGTCGTGCCCGCGCGCGAAGCTCAGCAACCTCCCGGGTCGAGGTCTCCGGCCGCGATCTCCCAGCGCAGGCCGCGGCTGGCCACGGCTTCCGCGCAGGATCCGGTCACCGTGTAGGCCTCCAGCAGGCTGCTGGTGCCGGTGTCCAGGGTGGGCAGCTCGATCTGGACGAAGGTCGAGGGTGGCAGCTCGGCTCCAGCGAGGAGGTCGGTCTCGGCCCGGTCGAACACCGCGGTCACCACGACATCGGTCTGGTTGACGATGACCATCCCGCTGTCGTGGCTGCATCCGGTGAGCGCCCACAGCAGCAGCGCCATCGGCATGCTGCTGCGCTGCGCTTCCCGGGGGGGCATCGGATCTCCTCGCTCATCTTCAAGGTAGACCTGGGACCATCGCGTCGCCCCGACCGTTTGTCACGGAATGTCGTGCGTCGGCTCGCACGCTTGTCGGGCGGCAGCGCCTGTGGTGCGGCGGCCGGGAGTGCGGACCCGCCGCGGGCGGTCGTCAGCGCGACAGCCAGCCCTTGCGGTGCAGGCGCTTGACCTCTGCGCGGGCGCGGGCGAGGTCGTCTTCGAGCCGGGCGCGCATGTCGTCGGAGGCGGCCAGCTCGGCGTTCTTCTTCTCTACATCCGCTTGCAGCGAGGCGATCCGCTCGTTGGCCGTCTCCAGGTCGTCGGCGGCCTGGGCGGAGCGGGCGCCGAGCACCGTGATGGCCTGCCGCTTGAAGGAGGCGACCTCGTCGACGGCGCGGGACAGCCGCTCGACCGTCCCGAGCAGCTGCTGGAGCTGGCCCGTGAGCCGGGCGACCTCCTGGCGCTTGGCGACGGCTTCGGCTTCGGCCCGGGCAGCGCGGTCGTCGGCCGCGATGGCGCGGGCGTCGGCGGCGGCGGCCCGGGCGGCGAGGTCGGCGGCGCGGCTCAGCGGACCGGGGGGCGCCCGGTGCGATGCGGGCGCGTCGAGCCAGTCGACGAGGGAGGCGGCACAGGCGGCCGCGCTGCGCTGGCGGGCCAGGGCCCGGGCGGCCTTGGCACACGCGCGGAGCGCGCTCCCCCCTGCCGCCACGTCGTCGAGGACAGCGTCCAGGACGTCTTCGATGTCTCCGGCCCAGGCGGCGCCGGCCAGGGCTTCGTCCACGGCGGAGTCCGCGGCACAGAGCACGGGCAGCCCGGCGGCGAGGTAGTCGGCGTGGCGGAAGCCCAGGGCGAGCTGGCGTTCGGGGTTGTCGGCCATCCAGTCCAGGGCGGCCGTGGCCCCGGCCCAGGCCTTCTGCAGCGCGTCCCAGGGCAGGGTCCCGGCGCGCTCCAGGCGGGGGTGGTCGGGGAGGCTGTCGGCATCGCCGTACCAGCGCACGCTGCCGATGCCGCGGCGGTCGAGGTGGGCCAGCACGCGGTCGAGGCCCTCCCGCGGATCGGCCCAGGGCCAGGCCTGTCCCCCGCCGACGAAGACCGGGGAGGCGGGCCAGCGATGCCGCAGCGGCTCGCGGCTGGCGATGGGGACCAGCAGGGTCGGGTCGCGGCGCACGTCGACCCCGGCCAAGGCGAGCACACCGAGCCAGGACCAGCGCTGCCGCGGGCTGCTCACCAGGAAGACGTCGCCGGCGGCGAGCGCGCGCAGCACCGCCGGCGCCGCTTCCGCGAGGGCGCCCTGGAAGGGAGCCTCCAGGAGCCGGGGCGCGTACAGGTCGACGGCGAGGGGCTTGCCCAGCACGGCGAGCGCGGGCGCGTCCTCGAGCTGCACGCAGACGACGGCGTCCGGGCCCCGCGCCGTCGCCTTGCGCACGAGGTCGGCGGGCGAGGCGAAGCCGCCGGGCTCGTCCTGATCGCGGGCCAGGTAGCACACGTCGAGGCCGGCCTGCTGCAGCCCCCGGCCGAGCTGCCAGGCGCGGATCCCGCCGCCGCTCGCCGGGCGGCCGGTGGCGGGGAGGCTTCCGTGGTGGACGACGAGGATGCGCATCGACGAGGAGCGTACCAGCCGCGCCCCACCTCAACCGCGCCCAGCGCGGTAGCTTGAGACCCGATGCCCTCTGCCCGCCGAAGCCGCCGTGACCTGCTGCGCGACTGCGCGATGTACCTGTCGCGCCGCCTGGGCCGCGGCCTGGCGCCTCCCGACCGGGTCAGCGTCAACCTCACCCTGCGCTGCAACCTGCACTGCACGATGTGCACGACCTGCTACGACAGCCCGGAGCTGTCCACCGACGAGGTCAAGGGCATCATCGACCAGACGGCGGCCTGGGGGGTGGAGGTCTTCAACCCGCTGGGCGGCGAGCCCTTCATGCGCGCCGACATCGAGGAGATCCTCGCCTACGCCGTGGCCCGGGGCTTCTACGTCACCGTGACCACCAACGGCACCTTGATCACGGAGAAGCGGGCGCGGGCCATCGCCGCGATCCCGGCGGACCGCCTGCACGTCAACATCAGCCTCGACGGCGACGAGGCCGCCAACGACGCCATCCGCGGGGCGGGCATGTGGAGGCGGGCGATCACCGGCTACCAGCGGATCCGCGCTGCCGACGCCGCCGCGGGCAACAGCCGCCGCAAGATCCTCGCCAACAGCATCCTGCACGCCGGCGTGCTCGACCGCTTCGAGGCCATCCTCGACCAGCAGGCCGCGCTCGGCTTCGACGGCGTGCAGATCCTCAACCTGTTCCGCGCCGGTCCGGACGTGCCCGCCGAGAGCCGCGCGCTGTGGTTCTCCGGCGATCAGCTCGACACGCTCGACGCGCTGGCCGGGCGCCTCGCCCAACGCGCCGAGACCCAGGGGCCCGCCGGCTACCGGATCCAGAACGACCCGGGCGCGCTCCGCAAGATCCCGCGGTACTACCGCGACGAGCTGGGACCGCTGGAGGCGCCCTGCTGGGCTGGCTTCAAGGAGCTGTACATCAACGCCGACGGCGCCGCGATCATGTGCGACGGCCAGCTCGACTTCCTCAAAGGCAGCTTCGGCAGCGTCCGTGAGCAGACCCTGCGCCAGCTCTGGAGCAGCCCGCTGCTCGCAGAGCGGCGCGCCGTGGTGAAGGCCTGCACGACACCGTGCATCCAGGACTGCTACCTGCGGCAGCAGAGCGACTCGGGGCGGGAGCTGGTGGCCGACGCCGGACGCCTCGCCGCCGACCAGCTCCGGGCCCGGGTCGCGCGCCTGCGCCGCCGGGTGGAGCACGTGGACGGGGCGGTCCTGCGGCTGGAGCTGAGCGACGTGACCGACGCGCCCGCGCCGGGCTGCACGACCCCCATGTCCCGCTGGGAGCGCCTGGTGGAGGGGCTGCCGCAGGCCCCCTCGGCCGAGACCTGGGGTGCGCTGCGCGACCGTGGCTACCTCGACTTCGGGCGGGGCTTCATGGGCTTCGAGATCGTGCGCGCCGTCTGTGCGGACCTCGTGACGGCGCGCCTGCGCTTCGACACGCTGGCGCTGCGGTGGCGCGGCGAGCCGCTGCTGCACGGCGAGATCGAGCCGATCCTCTCCCACCTGCTCGACCACGTGGCGAGGGGCGAGGTGGCGGGTCGGCTGCGCCTGGAGACGAGCGGCCGCTTCTACACCGACCCGCTGCTGGCCCTGGCCGGGCGCCCCGTGCCGCAGGACATCGTCGTCGACCTGGACCGCTGGGCCGGCTTCGATGGCGGCGGGGCATGGACGCCTGCCGCCGGGCTGCCCCCGGCGCTGCCCCGGCTCGAAGCCCTGGCCGGGCCCCACACCCGCATCCTGCTGACGGTCCGAGCGACCGCCGACACCGACGCAGCCGCGCTCCGAGCGCTGCGTCCACGCTACGCTCTCGCTGCGGGCCGCTACCCGGACACGGGCGACCGGGTCATCTTCGCCCGTCGGACCGACCACGATCACTTCCTGGCCAACCGCGACGCCAGGGCCGCGCTCGCTGCGGTGGCCGACGCCTGGGGAGTCCCCGTAGACCTCGGTGACGAGGACGGCCCGCGGCGCTGCGTTGCGCCTCGGCGCACCCCCACCGTGAGCTGGGACGCCAAGATCACGCTGTGTCCCCGAGACGTGCAGCTCCAGCAGCGGGTGGGCGAGGTGACCAGTGGCCGCCTCTCCGAGGTGTGGCGGGGCCCCGACCTGGAGGCCGCCCGGCGGCAGTGTGACGGCAGCGGTGTCCCCGACCGCGCGCTGTGTCGGGACTGCCCGTGGCCGTGGAGTCCGAACCTGCCGGGCTAGCGTTGTTCGGCACCGAACAGTGTAAGGCGTTGTGGAGTGCTGCGGGCTTCCAGCCGAACACGGGTAGGCTATCGTCGCCGAACGCTGTTCGGCAGCCGCGTCAACCCCTGGTGTGCGGGGGGCGCAGCAGGCCGTCCTCGGGCGTGTAGCAGACGCCGTGTTCGTCGACGACGCGCCACTGCAGCCCATGCGGGATCCGGTCGACGTCGGTGTCGACCAGGAAGACCGTGCGGGCGATCGGTGCCGGTGCCGGCTGCGGACTGCCCAGCAGTGGGGCGAGGGTGCCGACGTCGGGGCGCTGGCAGAGGTAGATGGCGGCGATGTCGGGGGAGGGGACCGACAGTGCTGCGCCGGGGGGGAGCTCCGCGACCCGCGTGGCGTCGGCGACGACCCAGTCCGGCCAGGCGTCGCCGTCGTCGCCACCGCGGAGGCGCCAGACATCGCTGTACACCTCGGCGAGGCGGAGGTGTTCGAGGCGGCGGGCCGCCCGCTCGGCGAACAGCTCGTCGCCGAGGCGGGCGGCGAGCGCGGGCTGTTCGTCGCCCAGCACGTCGAGGAGGAGGGCGACGGTGGTGCCGCCGGCCGACCGGAAGATCCACCGGCGCAGCTCGCCGGCTGCGCGGTCGGCGCGGGCCGGGTCCGCCCAGGCCGCCCGCAGGCGATCGAGGAAGGCCGAGGCGGCGAGCCAGTCCTGCAGCAGCAGGTGGGCGAAGGCCACGCGGTCGTGGTCGCGGGGGACCAGCAGGCCCGAGCGGCGCACGGTCCCGTCGAGCAGGGCCCGGGCGACACCGTCGGGGTCGGTGGGATGCCCCGCCGCGGTCACCAGCCTGTCGGCGTGGCGCGAGATGGTCTGCCGCGCGCGCTCGCGGGACCAGGTGGTGCCCACCTGGAGCTGGTCGACCGGGTCGTCGTCGGTGCCGCTGGACGAGTCCAGGGCCGTGCCGTCGAGGTCCGCGATGTCGGCGCGGCTGGCCCCCCACACCCGACGGCGGTTCATGGTCAGCGCCAGCTCCTGCAGGAGCCGGCGGCGGGCGGAGAGCGACAGTGCCGCGACGAGGGCCGGTCCGGTCTCGACGAGCACGGCGTCGACGACGCGGCCGAGGAGCTCGCTGCGACGCCGGGGCAGCAGGCCGAAGCGTCGATGGACCAGCGCCAGCAGCGTGAGAAGCAGCGGGTTGCCGGCGACGAAGGCCATGCCGGGGTCGGCGTCGATGGCCGACAGCAGCGCCGAGGAGAGGCGGTCGGCGTCATCGGGCGTGCGCCAGCGGTGCCAGCGCAGCGTCAGGGCGGCCCGGGCCTGGGGCGACAGCGGCGTGATGCGGGCGGTGACGAGGTCGGTCGCCGTGGCGCCCTCGGCCAGGGGGACCTCGGCGGTGCCGCGCGGACGACTGGTGAGCAGGAAGCTGGACCGTGGGTAGCGGGCCATGCCGTCGAGCAAGGCGGCGCGGAGTCCGCGGCGGAGCGTGGTGTCGGCCACCTCGTCCCAGCCATCGACCAGCATCATGAGCTGGCCGGCAGCACCCATGGCGTCGATCCGCTCCCGCAGCCCCGCGGGCCAGTCGGGGGCAGCGCTGAGCAGGCCGACCAGGGCGTCCCAGGTGTCGGTGTCGTCGGTGATCGGCAGATCGCGGAGGATGATCGGCAGCGGGATCAGGACGCCGATGCGCGCGTGCAGGGCGTTGCGGGCACGCTCGGCCAGCGTCCAGGACAGCCACTGCACGAAGGTGGACTTGCCGGTGCCGGCGGTGCCCAGCAGCAGCACCCGCTTCCGGGCGGCCACCAGCAGCTCAAGCTGGTCGGTGCGGCCGCGGCGGGTGCCTCCATCGCCACCGGGCTGCTCCCAGTCCACGGAGGGCGGCACGTAGAGCTGGTCGATGGGGAAGTCTGCCCGCTCGTCGGCCCGGTCCAGGGCCAGCGTGTTGACGGTGCGGAAGCGCCGCCGCAGGGCGAGCAACCACGCGAGCACGGGCTCGTCGTTGTCCCGGTCGAGGAAGCGGTCGTACTCGGCCGGGGCGACGGGAGGCAGGGGCGGCCAGGTCGTCACCGGGGCCGCTCCTCTCCGAGGTCCGCGGCTTCGACGGGGGCGGTCGGTGCGGGCGCTGGCGCGGCGCTGCGGCGAGTCGGCTCCCGACCCTGGAGCAGGCGGTACAGCTCCTGCTGGCGCGGGGTGGGGTGTCGCCGGACGAGGCGCGCGGCCCGAAACACCGACACGTCCCCGGGATCGTGGAAGGTGGTGCCTTCTTCCGCCGTGAGCAGCGCGGTCCCGGTCGCGGGGTCCGCGGGTGCGATCCGGTCGGGCACGGTCAGCCCGGCGAAGACCGCGTGCCGGCGCTTCAGCACGGGCCCCTCTTCCGAGAACGCGTGGATCTCGGCCCAGAAGGCGGGGTTGGCTTCCAGCACCCGGTAGATGGCGGGGTGGAAGGTCTGCAGCGCCTGGATGGTGCTGGCCAGCGAGATGTCGGGCGCTGCCCCGCCGAAGGTCCGGCGGTAGCCGTCGACGCGGCCGTGCAGCTCGACCATGAAGCGCTTGAGCTTGCGGGGGTTGGGCGGGAGGAAGTCCAGCGCGTCCTGGAGTTGGGCGATCTGCGCAGCGGCGCCGTCGCCGTCCGGCCAGCACGCCGACAGCAGGGGGCGCAGGTCGGGGGCCAGCGGCAGCGAGCGGACCGACTGGAAGAGCTTGTCGCTGTACTCGGCGGCGTCCAGCTCGGCCCGGGCCAGGCTGGCGGCGTCCGCGGCCGGGAAGAGCTTGCGCTGCAGGGCGCGGACGACGGCGCGCCGGTCGGCGGCGATCACGAAGACGCAGTTGTCGGCGTTGAGGTAGAGCTTGAGCCCCTCCAGCAGGCGGACGACGGCGTCGTCCCCGCAGCGGTCCAGGTCGTCGATCAGCACCACCAGCTTGCTGTGGTCGTCGGTCAGGGCGGCGATGGCCTGCTGGAAGGCGCTGCGGAAGGCTTCGCTGGTGAGCGGCACCGCGAAGCTGGACTGCTCGATGCGCTCGCCCTCGGCCCGGGCCGTCGCCACGACACCGTCGCGCTTGCTGCCGAGGCCTGAGAGCGTGTTGGCGAGGTCTTCGAGGAGGCGCAGGCCGGTGTAGGCCGTCACCGTGCTGAGCTTGCCGGCTTCATCCCAGGCCCGCCGCGACAGCGCGAGCTGGTCGCGGATGGAGTGGAGGAGCGCGACGGCCGGCTGGGCCTCGAACTGGTGGCGCCAGGCTTCGAAGAAGACGACCGTGCACTTGCGCGAGGTGTGGGGCAGCCGTTCGCCGAGCATGCGCAGGAAGCTGGTCTTGCCCGCACCCCAGTCGCCGTGGATGCCGAGCACGTAGGGGGGCGTGCAGGTGGCGATGAGATCGGCGATCTCGTCGGCGAGGGGGCCGCGGCCGAGGCGGTCTTCTGTCGTCGGTTCGTCGTTGAGCAGCACGGCAGGGACTCCAGGCGGGCAACTTACCGCAGCAGCGGCGAGTGGCGCCGCAGGGCGTCGATCTCGCGCAGCAAGGCCTTGTGCCGTGGGAAGCGGCGGCGCATCGCCATCAGCGGGGCTTCGGCCTGGGGATCGTCGGCGGCGACACCGGCTTCGACGAGGGCGACGGTGAGCGCGCCGATGCGGGTGTAGGCGTCGCGCGCGCGGGCAGCGATCACGGCGCCGGCGAGCTCGATCAGCTCGTTGGCGGCGGAGATGCGCCAGGCGACGGCGTCGGTCAGCCAGGTGGGGTGCTGGGCGATCACCCGGTCCATGAGCTGCGACCAGCCGGGCGGGACGGGGTCCGGTGGGCGGGGTCGCCAGCGGCCGTCGTCGTCGGTGGCCCGCCAGATGCGCGAGACCAGCAGCGCTTCGTCGAGGTCGGCGCGCTGGGTCCCGACCCGCAGCAGGAAGGGGATCACCTGGGTGGCGGGGTGCTGGGTATCGGTCCACCAGGACCGGCGCTCGGCGGCCTGCAGGCGGGCCAGGGGCAGCTCGGCGTCGCCGCAGAGCAGCTCGATGCGGACCTGCAGGTCGGGGGCGATGGGGCGCTCGTCGGCGTAGGCGGCCTCCAGCTCCTCGGCGAACAAGCCCCCGGCGTGGGTGCCCGCGGCATCCCAGACCATGCAGAGGCCGGCGGTGCACAGCCGGGTCCGCCACACCTCGCGCCAGGCGCGGTGGGCGGCGTCGACGCGACCCAGGGCGGCGGCGGCCGTGCCCTCGCGCAGGCGGAGCTGCAGGCGGTGTCGGGGCCAGTACAGGCTGCGGGCGCCGCTGCTGGCGGCGCGGAGCAGCTCTTCGTGGCGCCCCTCCTCCTGCAGGGCGTCGAGCCAGGCCAGCCAGACGTCGATCTCGTCCGACTGCCGGGCCAGGCTGGCCAGCCCGTCCGCTCCCAGGTCCAGGCGGAGGGCTTCCCGGAGCAGCCGGCCGCGGTCGGACTCGTGGTGCCGCCAGCGCCCGCCCCAGTCGCCGAGCGCCCGGGTCCAGCCGGGCAGGGTCGCGGTCAGATCCGGCGGCGGTGCGGGCACGAGCCGGATGACATCGTGCAGCGACAGCGTGGGGCAGAGGTCCAGCACCTCGAGGAAGGCGCCCTCGATGGCTCGTACGCGCTGGCGCCGCGGGTGATCCTCCCAGGCGGCACGCACGAGGGCTGCGCTGCAGCGCTTGATGTCGTCTTCGTGGTGGAGCAGCAGGCCGGGCTCGGCGCCGCGCAGGCCGGCGAGGATCGCCGTGGAGATCGACCCGACCCGTGGCCAGTGCCGCACGCCGATGGCGGACTCCAGCGCGGCAAGGCGTTCGCGGAGGGCCTGCTCCCAGGCCTGGCGGGAGGGGTCCGACATCGGGCTGCTCAGGGGCGGTACAGACCGGGGGGCTGGGTCATGAGCCAGCGCGCGTGGCGCACGGCGCCGATGGCGAAGACCTCGCGTCGGGTGGCGACGTGCTTGAGCTCGAGCCGCTCGCCTGGACCGGCCAGCCACACGGTGTGCTCGCCGACGGTGTCGCCCAGCCGCAGGCTGTGCCAGGGCACGTCGGGCCGGCCGGTGGCGGCGATCAGGCGCTTCGCCGTGCCGCTGGGCGCGTCCTTCTTGTGGGCGTGGTGGGCTTCGACCACTTCGATGGACCAGCCCTGTGGCAGCCGCGGGACGAGCTGCGCGAGGACGTCGGCCAGCAGTGGCACCCCGGCGGAGAAGTTGGGGACGATGGCGACCGGCGCGCGCGCCGCGTAGGCGGCGAGGGCGTCCAGCGGGAGCGCGCCGGTGGTCCCGACGAGGAGCGCCTGGCCGTCGAGGCGAGCCAGCAGCGCGGCGGTGCCGGCCGCCGAGCTGACGTCGATGACGAGGTCACAGGGCGGCAGGAAGCCGTCGCGGCCGACGGGGCCGGCGTAGTCTTCGCCCAGCTCGTGGACGATGAGCCGACCGAGGCGGCCGGTGGCGCCGTGTACGGCGACCGGCCGACGGTCCTTCTGGGGGCGGGTCATGGGAGGCTCCCGGGCGTGGGTCCTTCCCCCTCCCTAAGCGCCCCTACTCCAGGCCGTCGAGCAGACCCGCGGGGGGCGATGCACCGGCCGCCAGGGGAAGCCGGACCGCGGCGTCGCACAGGCCCATGGCCGCCATGCCGGCCTTGACCGGGACGGGGTTGGTGTCCGAGAACAGCCAGCGCACCACCGGCTGCAGACGCTGGCGCAGCGCGCGCAGGGTCGCGACATCGCCGGTCCGTGCGGCGTCGCACCAGCGGACGGTCATGCGCGGGGCGAGGTTGCTGACCACGCTGATCACCCCGTGGCCGCCCATGGCGACCAACGGTGCGAAGGTGAAGTCGTCCCCGGACAGCAGGGTCACGGCTGCGCCGGAGGCGGCCCGCGCTTCGAGGGACTCCAGCAGCTCCAGGCCGTAGCCGACGTCGCCGGTGGCTTCCTTGACCGCGACGACGCCGGGGGTGGCACACAGCTCGGCGAGCTGGCCACAGGGCAGCCGCTGTCCGGTGCGGCCGGGCACGTGGTAGAGCACGACCGGCAGGCCAGCGGAGCATGCGCGCTGCACGTGGGCGGCGAGGCCGCGGGGGTTCGGCTTGTTGTAGTAGGGGAAGACGACGAGGCCGGCGTCGACCCCAAGCTCGGCAGCGGCGTCGATGTTGGCGAGGGTGGCGGCCGTGCTGTTGGAGCCCACGCCGGCGATGACCGGGACCTTGCGGCCGGTCTCTGCGTGGTGGCGCGCCGCGGCGTCCACGGCGGTGCGGACCACGGCGGCCCACTCGGTCGGTGACAGGGTGGGGGTCTCGCCGGTGGTGCCGCAGGGCACGAGCCCGGCGATCCCGGCGTCGAGCTGGCGGTCGCACAAGGCGCGGGTGGCGTCGAGGTCGACGTCGCCGGCGCGGAAGGGGGTGACCAGGGCGGTCAGGACGCCGGTGAGCTGCACGCCGGACTCCAGGGTTCAGAAGGAGACGGTGCTCTGGAGGCGGACGCCGAAGGCGGTGCTGTCGAAGCCGCCGCCCAGCGTGTCGTCTTCGTAGTTCTTGTAGTACTTGCCGGGGAAGAAGGTCCCGAAGATGCCCTGCACGCCGAAGTGATCGAAGGGGTTGTAGTCGACCTGCAGGTCGAGCTCGCTGCCGTAGCCCTTGTTGGCGCTGTCGGCTTCCGGCAAGCGGGCGGCCTGGGCGGCGAACAGGCTGAGCCGGGCGGAGAGGTCGTCACGCACCCGGTAGCCGACGGTCGGCTTGAGGTAGACGGCGTTGGACAGGCCGTTGGCCGTTCGCACGGCGTCGGTGTTCAACCCCTGGTTGTTGTCGTTGTTCACCGACGCGCCCAGCAGCGGCATGGGCTGCTCGAACATCAGCAGGGCGACATCGAAGTCCGGGTCGAAGGCGAAGGTGTGGAGCTTCTTGTCGTCGGTGGACTTGTCGCCGCTGGCCAGGCCCAGCCCCACCCCGAAGATCAGCTTGTCGGCGTCGACCTGGGCGTCGAGCATGGCGCCGAAGGCGCTGATGCTGACGTCGTTGGCGCCGGTGTCCAGGTCACCGGAGCCGAGCACCGAGGCGAATTCTCCCTCCACCCGCACCGGACCGAGGGTGGCCTTGCCCCAGATGTCGCCGATGAACAGGCCGACCTGGTTGCCGTCGTAGTTCTGCCAGCGGTAGGTCCCGTAGCCGCCGACGCTGGCCTGTTCGGTGAGGTGGGCGACGCTGGCCGTGACCGAGGGCATGTCGTCGCCCTCGCCCAGGTAGCCCTCGGAGGGGACGCCGTAGGCGCCCATGACGTAGAGCGGGCCGGCCTTCCCGGTGAACTGGATGCGGTCTTCGGTGTCGCCTTGGTCGTTGCTGGGATCGTTGCCGGCGTTGAACACCATGCCGGACCCCCACTGGACCGGCATCCGCCCGAAGCGCAGGCGTCCGATGTCGTGGAACCAGACTTCTCCCCACAGGCGGGAGAGCTTGATGTTCTGCAGCGTCGCGGCATCGTCGCCCGTGGTGGGAGGCTGCACGGCCTGGCTGTAGACCAGCGGCAGGTCGGAGCCGGTCGCCAGGTCGGTCATGGTGACCGGCGCGTCGCCCCAGACCACCGAGGGCAGCAGGTCGAGCTGGGTGTACAGCCCGACGTTTTCGGAGAGCAGGAAGCCCGGGCGCAGGCGCGCCTTGTGTTCGAACCACGACGACGATCCGAGGGCGTTCGTGTTCGTGTCCGACAGGGACAGGCTGTTGTAGTAGTGGCCCTCGGCCCGGTAGTGTCCGTCCCAGACGACTTCGACGGCGGCCGCCGGAGTGCTGGCGAGGAGCGCGAGCGGGAGGAGCATGCGGGGAGCGTTCATGGGGTCGCTTTGCTCGCGTCGAACGTGCTTGCAGCGCCACCAGGCGCGAAGCGTGACGGGGGCCCGGAGGGTTAGCCTGCGGACCGGAGTGCGGCAAAGCTGGCCCTGGCTGGGCCGAGCGTCGGCGGCGACGCTCGCGGCACGAGCCTCCGCCCCGGCTATGATGCGTCGAAGAGGAGGCGGCACGACCTGATGCTCTCGCTGCTCAAGACCCTGTGGCGCGGCTGGAAGGGCTTCGCGCACAAGCTGGTGGCCGGCCAGAGCTGGTTGCTCATGGCCATCGCCTACATCGTCGCCATGGGCCCGGCGTCGATCTTCATCAAGCTCAACAAGGAACGGCGCCTGGACCGCGCACCGGCGGACCCGGGAGCTGCCACCTACGGCCTGACCGTCGAACACCGCCCGCCCGATGTCCGCCGGGCGCAGCGACCCTGGTAGGGGGCGCGGGTTGCCAGGCGAGCGGCGCCGCGTCGACGACGCCCCGGGACGTGGCCGTCGGGCCGCTCAGATCACCGTGTAGATGAACGGCAGGATGGGCGAGGACTCGGCGAAGATGATGAAGGCCACCATCAGGGCCAGGACCACCACGATGGGCGTCATCCACCAGGCCTTGTTGTGCACGATGAAGTCGAGGAATTCCCGAGCGATGCCCTGGCGTTCGTTGGGGATGATCTCGTTGTTCTCTGCAGACACGGAGGGCTTCCTGGAGGGGGCTTCCTGGGGGGAGATCCGTAGCCGGCCGCCACCGCGACCGGGGCTTCTGTGGGGAGGGTAGCACGGGGGGAAGAGGCTCACAGAGGGGGCTGCCCCGGGATCTTGCGGCGCCCCACCAGCAGCGGCTGGCCATCCGGTGGTGCTCGCGGGTCGAGAGCCTGGGGCCACTGCGGGACCCGAGTCGCGCTGGCGGCGCGCGTCCGGGCGCCACACTCGGGGGGTGACAGGCCATCACCCCGCCTTGGTGGCGTCGCCGCTCTCTCGAGGCGAGGGGGCCCGGATCAGCCGCCCGGCGGGTCCAGCTCGAAGTGCCCGCCAAGCCGCGGCACGGGCACGACCCCGTCGCTCGCTGCGGGGACCCGCCCCGGGAGGTCGGCCTGCCACTGGATCGTGAGCACCGCGGGCTCGCCGCCCGGCCCGAAGACGAGGTCGCGCTCGATGCCGACGCGACGCAGGTAGGGCGAGAGGTGCTGGTCCCAGGAGGGCGTGGTCTGCAGCGCGCAGGGGATCTCCGGGGCGCTCTGGACTCGCACGCGGCCCGGGGGAGCGGCGGCGATGGCTGCGGCGACCGCGCTCATGCCGAGGTCGTCGTCGACGGGGGCCCGCAGCCACTGCTGGGGACAGCCGGGGACCACGGCCTGCAAGGGGGCCGGGAGCGTGGGCGAGGGGACCAGCGACCGCCAGGACAGCCAGGCGGCGCCGACGGCCGTCAGACCGGCCAGCGGCCACCGGGTCCGCCGGTCTTCGACCAGGGCGAGGCCGGCGAGCGCCGCGACGGCCGGTGCCAGGGGAGCGGCGAGGCGGGGGTACTTCTTGGGGACGAGGGCGAGCAGCAGCATGCCGCCCAGGAGCCAGGCGAGGGCGACGCGTGCGAGGTGGCGGCGGGGGCTGCCGCGGCCCAGGGCCCGCACCCCGGGCAGCGCTGCGAGGCACAGCGCCGGGCCGGCGATGATCACGGCCATGGCAGCGGGGTACCAGAGCAGGTGCAGCAGTGGCGAAGCGCCGACGGCGCTGCCGGCGCTCCGCCCTCCATAGGCGAGCTGTTCCTGGAGGTGGAGCAGGTACCAGGGGCCGGCGATTGCGCCGGCGACCGCGAAGGCGAGGAGGGCCGGGCGCAGGCTGCGTCGGCCAGCCTGCACCAGCGCCACGGCGACCGGCGGCCCGGCCAGCAACACGAAGGTCTGCTTGACGAGGAGGCCGCAGCCAAGCGCGGCGCCAAGAGCCAGCGCGCGGCCCGGAGACGGGCGCTCGGCAGCCCGTACCGCGGTCAGGACGGTGACGGCGACGGCGGCGACGAGCATGCCCTCGGGCATGAAGTGCCGGCTCAGGCCCACCGGCAGCGGCAGCAGCGTGGTCAGGCCGGCAGCCAGCAGGCCAGCCCGGCGATCGTGCCGTCCGACGAGCAGGCCGACTGCGCCCGCGGCCACCAGCACCCACAGCAGCCCGAGCCCGCGGACGGCGGCAGTGCCTGGCTCGCCGGTCCCGGTGGCCCACCACCAGGCGCCGGTCAGCGCGGCGTACAGCGAGGGGTAGTCGCCCATGTCGCCCACCCACAGCCGGGAGAGGAAGCCCCCCCAGTCGTGCCCGAGCAGGTCCTCCCGGAACAGCTCGGCGGCGCCGACGTGCCCCTCCTCGTCCCCGTCCCGGAGGAGGTGGTCGGAGGCGATCCACCACAGGTTGCCGACAGTCCAGGCCACGCCCCACAAGCCCGCGATCAGGCTTGTGGAAAACCTGTGGGTTCCTGTGGAAGAGTTCGCGGGCGGGGTCACGGTCGGCGCGGGGGGAGGGGTACGGTTGTGCTGTCGACAGCGAGGCAATTCAGAAGGTCTGGCCGATCCGCAGAGTTACCCACAGGCCGGCCAGGATCAGACCGGGGAGCAGACTGCGGAGCGCGGCTGCCCGGGGAACGTCCGAGGCGGCGATGGACATGGGGCCGCAGAGTGCGACGAGCGGCAGGAAGTAGTGGGTAGGGTGGTGGTCGATGGTGCACAGCAGGGTGCTGTAGGCCAGGGCGCCGAGGACGAGGAAGCGGGTGCCGCGGCGGGCCGGCGTCGACCTGCCCACGCTGGCGAGCAGGGCCAGGAGCCAGGCGCCGCCGGCGTAGCGCAGCCACACCAGGTAGAAGTCGGGGATCCGCGGTAGGAGGGAGGTGCCGCTGTAGTCGGCGTGCCAGTGCTCGGGGAAGGTCTCGAACCACAGGATGAACAGCAGATCCTGCATGCCGCCGAGGGCGACCACGACGGCCGCGAACACCGCTCCGGCCGCCGCCAGCGCCCACAAGCGGACGAGCCCCCGCCAGGGCGGGCCGTGCCCCGAGACGCGCCAGGCGAGCGCCAGCAGCGTGGCCAGCACGACCCCCGGCCAGCGCAGCAGGCCGGCGGCGATGCCGAGCAGGGCGAAGCCCATGTGGCGCTCCTCCGCCAGGGCGAGGGCGACGGCGAGCACCGCTGCGGCGTACAGGCTGTCGGGGAAGTTCGTGCTGCCGGGCTCGAACATCAGGAGGGCGTGGACGGCGACCAGGGCTGGTGGGACCAGCCAGGCCAGCGGCGGTGCCCGGGGAGCCAGCACCGAGCCGAGGCGGATCCCCGTCAGGCCGACCAGGGTGATGACGCCGAGGAAGAGGAGGTTGTTGGCGGGGAGATCGGGCTTGCCGAACAGGAGCGTCGTGGCGAGCAGCGGGCTCCAGCCCGGCGGCTGGTTGAGCGTGAACCAGCGCCAGTCGAGGACCTCGCGGGCCCAGTCCAGGTTCTCGACCTGGTTGAGGATCTGCCAGTAGTGGGTGTAGCGCAGCTCACCGTCGGCGTGGGCCGACCAGACGGCCTCGGTCCCTGGCAGCAGGTACAGCCGCGCGCCCTCGGCCTGGACCGCAAGCTCCTCGCCCGTCTCCATGTCGACATCGACGGCGAGGGCGGCGGTGCCGGCGTCGAGGTAGCGTCGCACCGGCGCCTCCTCGCCCTGCTCCATGACGCTGGCCTGTACCGTGGTGTGCTGATCGCCCACGGTGAGCTGGCTGCCCAGCGGCCCTCGGACGGCGAGGATGATGCGGCCGTGGGCGGGTCCGGCGGCGCGCAGGTGCACCTCGGTCGGGCCGTCGGGGAGGTCGAGGCGGACCGCCCCTGACTCGGGCCAGCCGAGCGGGTGGACGGCCGCCTGCCAGTCCAGTGCGGGCTCGACGGGCAGGATCTCGTGGCCCTCGTCGGCGGCCCCTTCCAGCCACCAGTAGCCGTCGAGGGGGCGCAGCAGGTCACCCTGGCGCCACCAGGCCGACAGCAGGACCGCGGCGACGACCGCCGCGCCACCCAGCCACTCACGCCGCGGGGTGGTCGGGCGGGGAAGGCCGCGGGCCAGCGTGGTGCCCGCCAGCCACCACGAGAGCGTCAGGACCAGCAGACCCCAGGCCGCCAGGTCACCGCGCAGGCCGACCGTGCGCACCAGCGCGACGTCCAGCCAGGTCGCCGCCGCTGACAGCCAGCAGGCGTCGATGACCACCGCGAGCCCCGTCGTGGACTCCCCTCCGTTGCGGGCCCGCAGCCAGCGGGCCCAGCCCGAACCCGGGGCCCACATCAGGCCGGGTACGGCGAGCGCTCCGCTCAGCCACCACGGGCCGGAGAGGCCCAGGGCCAGGGCGGTCGCGATGATGGTGGCCAGCGCGATCACGGCACGCCAGCGGCGGGCGGTCCGACCGGCCAGGGCTCGGTGCCCTCGTGGGGGTGGGCGCGGTCGGCGATCGCCAGGACCAGCGCGGGTCCGTCCAGGGCGAAGAGGGCGTGGGCCTGGCCGGGCTCGACCCGGACGCGCCGGTCGGCGAGCGCGACCTCGGCCCGGGCCCCGGTCGCGGGGTCCTCGACGACCAGCAGCGCGCGTCCCTGCAGCAGGAGGAACCACTCGCCGCTGTGTCGGTGCAGGTGGTGTCCGCGGGGGTGCCCGGGGCGCAGCTCGACAGCGTAGACCTCTCCCTCGACCGCCGCCGGCCAGCACTTGATCAGGGCACCGCGCGGGCCTTCGTGACGCTGCACGGCCTCGCTGCGCAGGATCAGCGGGCGCACAGGGCCTCCTGTTCCCGGCGGTACCAGGCCAGGGTGTCGAGCAGGGCGGTGTCGAGCTCTTCGTGGGGGAGGGGGCCGATGAGCGCGTCGGTGGCGCGGTGGTCTCCCCAGAAGGCGTCGACCTCTCCCGGACGGCGCGGCAGCACGCCCGGCTGGTGCAGCGCCGGATCGGCGCCGGCGAGGCGGAAGATGCGCTGGACCATGTCGTGGACGGAGAGCCGCGGACCGCCGCCGAGGTTCAGCAGGCGGCCGACGCTGTCGGGGTGGGCGGCGACGGCGACGATGCCGTGGGCGATGGCGTCGACGTGGTTCCACTCGCGGACCTGGCGGCCGTCGGTGGTGGGCAGCGCCTGGCGGGCGAGGGCGGCGCGGCAGGCCGCGGGGATGAGCCCCCGGGCTTCGCCGGGGCCGAAGGCGCGGAAGGGCCGCACGACCGTGGCGCGCAGGCCGTGGCTGCGGTGCAGACCGAGCACCCAGGTGGTCGCTGCGGCCTTGAGCGTCGAGTACGGCGAGGTCGGGGAGGCTGGCGCGTCGGGCGAGAACGGCACCGGACCGCCGGCCGACTCTTCGCAGGTGCCGACCTGGACGAAGCGGAGATCGAGGTCCAGGGCCGCGCGCGACAGCGCCACGCTGGTGTCCAGGATGCCGGGGCGGAGCGTGTCGTACAGCTGTGGATCGCGCCGGAGATCGACGGGGCTGGCGAGGTGCAGGACGACGTCGGGGCGCACGGCGTCGAGGAGGGGGCGGGCGTCGACTGGGAAGCGGGCCGGCCAGGCGTGGACGCCGGGGGGGCAGGGGCGGCGGTGCTTGGTGCCGTGCACGTCAGCGCCCGCCGCCAGCAGGAGCTGGCAGACGGCCCCACCGAGGAAGCCCGACGCACCCGTGACGAGCACGCGACGTTGTCGCCAGGCTTGGGGGCCGGTCCACTGCACGGCGGTACTCTACAGCCGATGGCCGGTCCCCTCCGCCCGATCCTGGTGTTGCTGCTGTGTGCCGGCTGCTCGCTGCACGCCGCGACCGAGGTACACAAGGACAGCGCGCTGGACGACAGCGGCGAGCCGGCGGGCGACACGGGCGCGACGGTGGATGGCGGCGACGGGGGCTTGGCCGGAGATGGTGCGGCGAGCGATGGGGCGGCCGAGGACGGCGGGGCGCTGGATCCCGACGACGGTGACGGCGACGGCTGGACCGCGGCCGAGGGCGACTGCGACGACGCCGACGCGGCCGTCCACCCCGAGCAGGCCGACGAGTGCGACGGCACCGACAGCGACTGCGACGGCGTCGTGGACGAAGACGCACGCGACCACGACCCTACAGAACCCAACGACGATGTCCCCTGGTCGCTGGGCGACCTCTCTTCCGACCCGCAGCTCCAGACCCTGGCCAGCCTGACGAACGACGACGACGTCGATCGCTTCGACTTCACCTTCGACGACGGCGGCCTCTCCCTGTTCACGCTGACCGTGGCGGTGAGCAACGTGCCGGCGGGCAGCAGCTACCGGGTCCGCCTCGAGCACCTCGACCGGGGCGAGGTCGTCTACGACGACTCCGGCAGCGGCACGCTGGCGGTGGAGGTGTCGGACACCCTGCTGCAGGACGACGGCGGCACCTGGGAGCTGACCGTGTCCAGCGAGCACGGCGCCGACTGCGGGGTCGACTACCTGGTGAGCGCGCGGCTGGACTGACGGCGCGCCACGCCCGTGGGTGCCAGAGGGACGCAGCACTCGGCGGAGGCCGGAGGTCAGAAGCGCGCCTGGTGTTCGAGCAGCAGGCGCGCTCGTCGGAGGCTGGCCCGGCTGCGCAGCCAGCGCAGGAGCTGGTCAGTGGCGGCGTCGGTCGTGCCCAGGTCGGCCTGCACGAGGCCGCGGAGGGCTTCGTCGCCGGTCCCGCGGGTGGCCCAGGCGCGGAGGAGCACGCGGGCCGCCTGGGCGTCCAGGCCGCGCCTCGCCGTCCAGACCACGGGCAGCGCGTCGGGGCTGGCGCTGGCGCTGCTGCCCCCGCGCAGGACCGCTCCGTCGCTGTGCACGAGGACGAGGACGCCGTCGGGGGCGGCCCGCACGCAGGTGTGTACCCTGGGTGGTGGGAGGGTCCGATCCAGTGCGCGCGTGGCGGCCGTCAGCCGTCGGGTGCGGCCACGTCGGCCGGCGAGGCGGGCAGCGATGCGCAGGCGGTGACGTTGCTCCAGGAGCGTGCTGGCCAGCGTCTCGCGCAGCAGTCGGAGGCCGACGGCGGCCGAGGGGGGCGGGTCGGTGGTCCAGGCCAAGGCCAGCGCGCCGACGGGGTGGGCGCCGGTCGGGTCGAGGGCGGCGACGGCGGTGGCCAGCCCCGACAGGTCCTGGGCGACGGTGCGCCGCCGATCGAAGGGGTCCAACCACAGCAGCCGTGCCCCACTGGGACCCTCGTGGAGCAGCGCGCCGATGGGCCCGCCGTGGCGCAGGTCCGCGTCATGCAGGCGGCGCAGTCCGTCGAGGCCGGCCCCCAGCAGGCGGGCCAGGACGCGGCCGTCCGCGGCGTCCTCCACCGGGAGGCGGTCGAGGAGAGGAGCCCCGGGTGCGACCACCCGGATGTGCGGCCAGTCGCCACCCGTCCGTAGCTCGAGCGCGTGCAGGTGACGCACGCGGCTGGGGGCCAGCTCGAAGCGCCGGCGCATCACGGGGTCGTCGCGCCACCGGGCCCGCAGGCAGCGCAGCACGACGCGCAGACCGTCGTCGATCCGCCAGGCCTCCCAGGTCGTGGCCAGGGGGTCCACCGCCAGCAGACGGGCGCGCCGGACCCCGTCGATCATCGGAGGGAGCGCTTCGGTCGCCAGCTCCAGCTCGCGCAGCCACAGGGTCGCGTCGTCGTCGCCCCGATCCGCGGCCGCGCGGCGCTCGGCGGCCAGCCAGGGGCCGGTCGGCGGCAGGAAGAGGTCGGGGTGGGTTGCGCTCACGGCAGAGGACTAGCGCACTGAGCCCTCAGCGGCCGGCGCGGCGGCGGATCCGTCGTCCGACCCGTCGTCCGATCATGTCGAGGACCTCGCGGGCTTCGGGCAGGCCGACCGCCAGGATGGCGGCGAGGTAGGTGAGCCCGGCCGTACCGCCGAGCAGCGCACCCCGCACCAGGGCCGCGTCGGGGAGCGGCGCCAGCCGGTCCAGCAGCGCTGCGGCCGCCACGCCGGCGGCCACGGCGGGCGCGGCGCGCAGGGCGAAGCCTGCGAAGCCGTCCGCCACCCCGGGGTACTGCCGGCGCAGCAGCAGGATCAGCAGCAGGACGTAGGTGCTCACGGCGCCGGAGCTGGCGACGGCCAGCCCCACGGTGCCGAATTGGCGGCCCAGCCACCAGTAGGCCGGGTAGGCGACGGCGAGCACGGCGGTCCCGAGCAGCGAGGGCAGCCACGTGCGCCCCTGGACGTAGAAGCCACGTGCGACGATGGTCTGGGCCGCCCAGGCCCACAGGGCGAGGCAGAAGATGGTCAGCGCGATTCCGATGTCGCCGTGCTGGTCGTGGGGAATGCGGCTGCCGTAGATCACCCGGGAGATCTCGGTGCCCGCGGCCGTGAGCACGACCTGTGCCCCCAGGGCCAGGACCAGCATGCGGCGGACGGCGCCGGCCAGCGTCCGGTAGGCGTCGGCGTGCTTGCCCTCTCCGACGAGGCGCGCGAGCGTGGGGTAGGCGGCGACGCCGGTCGCCAGCCCGAAGACCCCCATCGGGACCTTCATCAGCTTCTTGGCGTACTCCAGGGTCGCGACCGCCCCCTCGCCGAGCTGCGAGGCTTCTCGCCCGAGCACGGTGTCGTCGAGGGCGATGATGCTGAAGGCCAGCATGATCGGCAGGGACCGCCACAGCCAGGCGCGGAGATCGGGGTGTCGCAGCGACAGCACGGGCCGCCAGCGCATGCCGGCCCGCAGACAGCCGATCAAGGGCAGCAGGAAGGGGCCCAGCGCGCTGCCCGCGAGCACGCCCCAGGCGAAGCCTCGTGCGCCGGCTTCCGGGCCGCCCACGAGACCGCCGACGATGATGCCCGTGGCGTACACCAGCGGGGCGAGCGCAGGCAGGGCGTGCCGGTCCTTGGCCTGGAGCGCCGCCGACAGCAGGCCTCCGACCAGGTGGAAGAGCTGGGCTGGCAGGATGATGCGGGTCAGCAGCACCAGCTCCTGTCTGCCCGCGGCGTCGAGCCCCGGCGCAAAGATCGGCGGCACCACGTGGGGCACCGCCAGCCACATCCCGGTCCCGACGACGGCGAGGACGGCGAGGATGGCGTTGGCCACGACGCTGAAGCTGGTCCAGGCGCCCGCTTCGTCGTCGCGGGCGAGGTAGCCCGAGAAGATGGGGATGAAGACGATGCTCAGCGCGCCGCCGGCGAGCAGGTAGTTGAGGAAGTCCGGCAGCCGGAAGGACAGGAAGTAGAGATCGGCGTCGGTGCCGCCCCCCAGGACCCGGCCGATCACGGCTTCGCGCACGAGGCCGACCACGCGCGAAAGCAGGATGCTCGCGCTCCAGATCGCCGCGGCGATGCCGATGCGCCGGCTCATGCCGCGTCCCGTTGGCGCGTGGCAGCGGTCCGGAGGAGTCGCGCGGCCGCCCGCCGCCGCGCGCTCACCTGCAGGTCCAGTCGGCCAGCAAGGTGAGCGAGGGATCGCCGGGTCCCTCGGTCAGCCGGTAGAGCGTGACGCGGCTGCGCGACCAGGCGGCCAGCTCGCGGTGTCCGTCCCCGTCGAGGTCGGTGGGGGGCAGCACGCGCAGGGTCTCGCAGGCGCCGTCGATGCGGTGCCAGGTCAGCACCTTGCCTGCGTCGACGTCGAGGATCGCCAGCGCGCCGGTGCAGTCGCGGACCCCGGCGGCGATCAGCACCGGGGGCGCCAGCTCGCGGCGGACCTTCGCGACGCTGCCCAGCTCGACGCCCCGGCCCTTCGTCGGGTCGGGGGTGGTGACGAGCGGGCTGAACAGGTCGGCTTCGGGCAGCAGCTCGTCGAGTCGCCAAACAGCACGTTCCACGAGGGCGGCGCGGACGACTGGCGCGGGCACGATCTCCGGCGTCGGGGACCCGGCGGGTGGGATGATCATCGCCCCGGTCGCCGGGGCGATCCCCTCGCCGCAGGCGCCCTGCTGGCCGGAGCCGGACAGCGGCACCACCGCGCGCGCGCCGGCCGCGAGGTCGCCGGTCGTCGTGCGGTACCACGACCCGTCCCGCGCCAGGACCGCGCCCCAGCCTTCTTCGTGACCGACGGCGGCCTGCGGCACGCCGGTTGTGTCGGCGGTCGCCGCCTGGTCGACCCCGGCCTGCACCGCCTTGTCTCTGGTTTGCGGTGCGCCGACTTCGTCGGGCCCGGTCTGCGGCGCTTGCGCGCACGCGGCGACGAGCAGGAACAGGGATGCGGCCAGCATGCGCGGGCACCTATCACCGCCGGCTGGCCGCGGTCAGCGCTGCCAGCTCACACCGGTCGACAGGCTCCACCCCTTCGAGCTGGCGCTGGCGATGGGGGTGGCGCTGGCCCCAAGCTCCACCGCCAGCCCGTCCACGATCCGCAGCCCGCCACCGACGCCGGCCTGCACCCACTGCTTGGTGAAGGCGTTGCTCCCCAGGGGCTGTACGCCCATGACGTCGACCGCCAGCCAGCCCAGCGACCGCTCCCCGCTGCGCGGCGACCAGCCGAGCTGCGCGTGCCAGGGAAGGCTGTCGAGGAGCTGCCGGTCGGGCCGGCTGGAGTCCCCCAGCCACCACTCCGAGCGGAACTGGTAGCCGGCCTCGAGCGCCGTCCAGCCCTCCAGCCTCCCAACCCGCAGCCCGCGGCCCACTGCGACCAGCGCCGTGAGGTCCACCTGGCCGTCACCGATCGCCGGGAAGCGCTCACCCAGGCTTCCATAGGCGGAGAGGTCGTTGTTGTCGTAGAGCGGCAGCTTGCTCTTCACCGTGAGCGAGACGGGCCACGCGCCGAATTCGTGTCCGGCGCTCAGCCCGAGCTCGGCGTCGCCGAGCGCGCGGTTGGCATAGATCACGTCCCCGTCGACGTTTCGCGAGGCAACAAAGGGCAGGTTCAGCACGAGCTGCAGCGGCTTGACGATCCCCACCTCGCCGTAGAGGTGCCAGGTGTTGCCGACGTACCGCGGGGCGGCCGCTGCGTCGGCGGTCTCTGCCCCGGCCGTCGGGTCGACGTACTCTCCGGCGGCGAAGCGCACGTAGCCGGCCTTGACGTAGGCGTGACCCGGGTCCTTCACCCACGGACCGGCCTGGGCATCCAGCGTCCAGAGCAGAGCGATCCACATGCGCTTCCTCCCGAGCGGTCCGCACCTGATGCCGCGATGGTCGCCCGGCTTCGTGCCGAGGAGCACAT
This sequence comes from uncultured Enterobacterales bacterium, assembly GCA_964599085.1. Classification (GTDB taxonomy): domain Bacteria; phylum Myxococcota_A; class UBA796; order UBA796; family UBA2385; genus J125. The sequence continues at coordinate 30,206 of CAZRFD010000026.1, forward strand.
CGACGCGCGCTCGCGGGCCCGCTCGCCCCCGTCCCCTGTTCCGCCCCGTCCCGGGGACCGCACCCGGAACGGGAAAAGGCCGGGCCTCCCGCGAGGCCAAGTGTGGGGGGGGGACGCACTCGGCCGTCAGCGGGAGGTCCCGGCCATACGACCTGGTAGCCAGGTCCGTCGGAACACTCGTAGAGTATTTGCTCTTACACTTCCATGCAAGAGCAGGGTCTCGCTTTTTTTGCTGGAGGTTCGGGGAGTGATGGTCCCGGCACGGCGAACCGCACCTGATGTGGCGGGACGCCTACTGGTTGAGGGTGTCGCCGTCGCAGTAGGGCGTGCCGTTCTCGTCGCGCTTGTCGTCTTCGAGGTCGGGGTAGGACCACTTGTCCTTGCGGATCTTGTCGACCTTGAAGCTGCCCTCCACGACCATGACCGAGCTGGACTCGAAGCCCTCGAGCAGGATCTGGAAGTCGCCCTCGGCGGCTCCGCCCTCTTCGAGGGTCGCGCCGTCCTTGATGCGGATCCACGAGCTGGACACCTCGGCCCAGCCGTCGAGGCCGGCGTCGCGGTCGTCGATGGGCCGCCAGAAGTTGGATTCCGTGCGGTGCACGAAGGCCGGGTCGCCGTCGATGGCTTCGTCGACGCCCTTGCCCTGCATGGCGACGTGGCTGATCTCCTTGGACCAGGCGTCGGCGTCGTCCTGGTGGCAGACGTACCCACCCATGTAGTGATCGTCGCAGGAGGTCAGCACCGTCACGGTGCGGTAGCAGGTCTCGTCGCCGTCGGACGCGATCCAGGTGGCTTCGTAGAAGCCGTCGACGTCCCGATCCAGGGTCGCGGTGCCGTCACCGTTGTCGGCCAGCAGGTCGGCTTCCGGGTCGGAGCACCACGGCTGGTACGTCAGGTCCCAGTAGCCGGAGACACTGTCGCCGTCGGGGTCGGTCAGGCCGTTGATCGCGAGGTCGACGGGTTCGCCGGAGGCCGCCCAGGCGTTCGAGGAGACGTCGCACAGCGGCGGGTTGTTCCGCACGTCGACGACGATCTCGGAGATGCAGGACTCACCCTGTTCGTCGGTGCCCGTCATGGCGAGGCGGTACTCTCCGCTGCGGTCCGCCGTGAACGAGGCGGCCGATGAGGCCCCCGAGGGGTCGACCATCACGACCTCGGACGCGCTGCCCGAGGGGGCCGAGGCGATCGCCCAGGAGTAGGTGACATCGGTCCCGTCCGGGTCCACCGCGACGCCGTCGAGCAGGTCGAAGCTGTCGCCGTAGCGCCCCTGGAGCCCCACACCGGCGCTGCAGTTGGGGGCCTTGCTGGCCGGCGGGCCGTCGGCGGGGTCGTAGACGTCGTAGGTCGTCTGGCTGGCACAGGAGGCGCCGTCTGTGTCGACGGCTTCCAGGCTGATCGTCCAGTACCCGGTCCAGTCCAGGGGGTAGTCGAGCGAGGGGCCGGCGTCGTCGAAGCTGTCGTCGACGGCTTCGGTGACGACGTTGCCGTCGGAGTCGACGACGGGGTCACCGTTCTTGTCGAGCACCGGCGTCTGCCCCTGGACCCGCCAGTTGTAGGTCAGCGCGTCGCCGTCCGGATCGCTGGTCAGGCCGGCGTCGAAGGTCGCGGTGGTACCCATGGCCACGGTGTCGCCGGGCAGGGCAAAGCAGTTGGGGACGTGGTTGGGGTCTTCCACCGTGACGGTGATCTCGTCGAAGCTCGACCAGGCGCCGTCGTTGACGGTCAGCGACACGGTGTAGGTCCCCGGCACATCGGCGACGAAGTCAGCCGTCGGCGTGTCGACCAGCAGCGAGGCGGCCGAGTCGCCAGGCGCCGACAACGACCAGAAGTAGGTCAGCTCGTCGCCGTCGGGGTCGGTGGAGGCCGTGCCGTCGAGGCTGACGGTGTCGCCCACGGCAACGTTGAGGTCGCCACCGGCGATGGTGGCCAGCGGCGGGACGTCGTCCCGGCTGGCACCACACTGGTTGCGGTAGTCCTCGAGCAGGTCGAAGTTGGGACCCTCGCCCGACTCGTCGTAGTTGCCGTAGTCGGTGGGGCGGACCGTGAACTCTTCCGCGGCGAACTTCGCGATGGAGAAGCCCGCGCTCCAGTCGGTGTTGAAGTACCAGAACACGATGCTGTCGCCCGAGGTCGACGGGTCGACCTGGAAGGAGCCGGCGTTGAGGTAGTAGATCTTGTTGCCGTCTTCGTCTTCGGACCAGGCATCGCTCCACGACTGGCCGTCGACGTACTCGACAGAAGCGGTGCCGTCGCCGTCGGTGTCGACGCACTCCAGCGGCGCGAAGTCCGGCTTGATCGAGAAGTTGAAGCGCATGTCCTGGCCGCTGCCCAGCTTGTTGTGCATCGTGAGCTGGAAGTCGCCCTCGCCGTTCATCACGGCTTCGCTGCGCCACACGTCGAGGGGCTCGGTCAGGTAGTAGTAGCCGTCGTCCTGGAGGAACTTGTAGTACTGCAGGGCGTCGATCTCGGCGCACTGGGCGTCGAGCACGTCCTGGTCACAGGCGCTGTCGGCCGGGTCGCAGGCGCCGCCGTAGAACTTGCTGCCGTCGCCGATGGTGTCGCCCTGGCGGGGGCCGATGTAGCCGAGCTCGAAGTCGCCGCGGTCTTCATCCCAACCGCGCGCGCAGTCGTAGATGCGGGTGGCGCGTTCGGCGAGGTCGAGCTTGCCCTCGTCCACGGTGGCGGAGTTGTTCGCCGCCAGCCAGACGTGCCAGGAGCCGGTGACTTCGGCGTCCTGGGGGGCGCAGCCGGTGAGGAGGAGGGCGAGGAGGATGCTGGCCACGAGGACCTCTCGGAGGCTTGGAGCGAAGCGGTGGGGCGACCGGGCCGGGCAGGGTGGCGCCCGGGGCGCCGGGTGCTCCCCGATGACCCGAAGATCCAGTCAGGAAGCGCACACAGGAGTCCCGCGGACCCTGGTGTGGAGACAGCACTGTATAGGGCAGGCCGTCGTCGGGGTCAAGCGTGGCCAAGCACGGCTTGCAGGCCGTCGAGGCTGCTGCCGAAGGCCCACTCCATCCCGAGCTCGGACTCGACGCGCTCGACGCGCAGGCGGCAGCTCGCACGGAACAGCTTGAGGTTGTCGGGCGTCAGCCGGGGCGTGCGGGGCGTGTGCGACTGGATGCGTTCGTTGAGTTGGGCCGCAAAGTCCTGCGCGTAGCTGGGGATCCACGTCGACCAGAACCACACGGGTTCGCCGCCGACGAGGCTGTGCACCTTGGCGTAGAACTCCTTGAGGATGACCGGCTCGGTGTCGGCCAGGTTGTAGATCCGGCCGTCGGTGCCCTTGTCGGCCACGAGCCGCAGCCCGCGCAACGCATCGTCCACGTGGATGGTCGGCACGTAGTTGCGGCCCTCCCCGGGCAGCCGCGCCTTTCCGGACTTGATCTGGTCGACCAGCATGAAGGGGAAGCCCTCTCCATAGACGGCCGCGAGGCGCACGATCCTGCCGGGCACGCCGCGCTTGTCGCAGGCGTCGAGCAGGAGCTTCTCGGCGTCCACCTTGCTCTGGCCGTAGCGGGTGTTCGGCTGTGGCGGCATCTCCTCGCCGACGACGAGGCCGCTCCGGTCGCCGTAGACCGCGGTGCTGCTGGTGAACACGAGGCTGCTCAGCGAGCCCGTTCCGACGTCGTCGACGGCGGCGAGCAGCCCCTCCATGCCTGCGCGGTTCACGAGGTCAGGGGTCTGCTTCCCCGGACCGCGCAGCCCGCCGGCCAGGTGGTAGACCACCTCGGCGCCCGCCAGCCCCTCGCGGAGCACCTCGCGCGCCTGCAGGTCACCGATGAGGCAGCGCGCGCCGGCGCCCTCGACCACCGCGGCACCCTCGCGGGTGTGGGCGAGGCCCGTCACTTCGTCACCCGCCGCGACGAGCTGCGCGACCAGGTGGCGGCCGACCCGGCCATTTGCTCCCGTCACGAAGACGCGACGTCCCATGTGCCCTCCAGGAATCCGAGGGGCTCGCCTACCGCGGTTGCCCCCCGCCTGCCACGGCAGGCCCGAGGTCCAGCGACAGGGTCTGCACCGTGCGGTGGTTCGGCATGTCGGAGAGCCCGTGGTACGCAGCGTTTTCCGGGCTGATCCGGTAGTGCTCCAGCGACAGCTCGACACTGACGGCGTCGGGCGGCATCACGAAGGGTAGGGACCAGGCGCGATCTTCGCCGGCTGGAATGCGGTTGTCGTCCAGCTTCAGCGCCACGGGCCACCAGATCCAGCGCTGGCCGATGCGCTCGTCGAGCCCGGCGATGGCGCGGCCGTCGGCGGCCAGGATCCGCACCTGCAGCAGCAGGTAGCGTTCCGGGTCGCCGGTCGGGACCCGATGGCCGGCGCGGACGTTGTCGAGCACGACCTCCACAGCTGCGCGCTCCCCCGGCGCGACGGGAGCGGGCAGGTCGATCCGGGCCTCGACCCCGGGCTCCCAGGTGGCCTGCAGCGCGGCCTGTTCCGGTGTCCACGGCGCCTTGGGGATCCGGCTGCCGGGCCAGAAGTGGCGGCGAGTCTGCCGGACCGGTGCGCCGGGCGCGACGGCCCGCTCGACCACCGGCATGTGGCAGCCCTGGCAGGTCTCGGGGCGCCCGCCGGCCTCGTACTCCTCGCCGGTCGTGAAGTGGCAGACGAGGGCGTCTTCCAGCCGCACATCGGCCTGGTGGCAGGAGGTACACAGCGCGGGCTCGGACAGCTCGGGCGCGTAGACCGTGGGGTGCGGCGCCTTGGCGTCCGCATGGGGAGCGGCGATGCCCTCGGGGCGCCAGTGGCAGGTCATGCAGGAGATGCCCTCGTCCTGCCACGCGGCGTCGAAACGCTCGTTCTCGCTGCGCTCCACGTCACGCACCCCGCGCTCGGGGTCGAAGCGGATCCGCTCGGCCTGCTGGCCGGCCGCCGGGATGTGGCAGTTCTGGCAGATCCAGGCCACCTCGGGGTCCTTGGCCATCTCCTGCTGGAACTGGCGGTCGGTCCAGGCGTGGGCGTGGGTCGATGCCTGCCACTCGGCGTAGATCTCGGCGTGACACTGGCCGCAGGCGGCCGCCGAGCTGCCGGTCGTTCCTGGCAGCGGATCATGCAGGGGAGCGCGTGGCTGCCACCAGAGGCGGTCGGTGAGATCCTCCAGCCGGTCGACGGCGGGTCGACCGGTGTCCCCCGCCCGCCCTGGAGCGGGCCACAGGCCGCAGGAGAGGATGAGGAGGAGGGAGGCTGTCGTCGAGTGGATGCGCCGTTGGGTCACTGCTCGTCGGGCGGCAGCGAGCGCTCCGTGCCGACCAGGAGCGTGTCCTGGCGCCAGATCAGCTCGGGCCGGCCGTCTCCGTCGTAGTCGGTGGGGTGCACCGGCCCAGATATCACCTCGGTGGTGTACCAGCCGAAGGGGGGTGCCAGCGCGCCGCGCAGCGTGGGCACGACCACGACCTGGCCGTCCGCCGGGTCGGCGACGACAATGTCGAGTGCACCGTCGCCATCGGCGTCGCCGACGTTCATGCGGCCGGTCGCTTCCAGCGTCAGCACATCGCCCCAGCCCTCGATGCTGATCGTGCCCTCGTTGCGGACCACCTCGTCGATGCCGTCCCGGTCGAGGTCGACGCCGCGGATCTCGCAGTCGGTGACGTCACAGGCGATCAGCTCGTCGATGGCGTCGCCGTCGGTGTCGGCGTAGTCGATGTCGTCGACCGGGCCGAGATCCCCCTCTTCCTGGATGCTGACCAGGTAGTTGTACATGACCCAGTGGCCCCCGGTGTCGGCCACGGTGAAGCGCCGCTTGTCGGGGTACTTCTTCTGGGGGTAGCCGCAGGCGACCAGCGAACCATCGACGCCGCCCTGGTCCCCCACCACGGGCTCCAGGCCCGTCTCCCCCTCCATCCGGAGGCGGAAGCCCATGTTGGGGTGCGCGTCCTTGGCGCCGCTGTTGTCGGCGACGACGTACCAGTCTTCGCCACAGTGGGTGAAGTCCAGGACCCGCCCGGTCGCCTGCAGTGGCGCGGCCGGTTGGGGGTCGTAGATGGGGCCCTCTTCGTCGCTCCAGCTCGCCTGCCAGACCTTCATGGCCGGCGCCCCCCCTTGCAGGCCGAAGCCGACGATGTCGAGGTCGCCGTCTTCGTCGAGGTCCTCGAGCACGAAGTCCTCGGTGAAGCCCTTGCCCAGCTCCAGCAGGCTGCGGTCCCCCACCGACCAGGTGCCGCCCGGGTCGAACATCCCGCGGTGGACCACGACTGCGGCGGTGTTGAGGACGGCGACGTCCGCGACCCCGTCCCCGTCGACGTCTCCGACGGCGGTCGGTCCGGCGTCGGCCAGGGCGCTGTAGCTCTGCAGCACGAAGCTGTCGGCGCTGGCGTCCCAGCGGATCCGGTGCAGCAGGCCGTCCTCCATCAAGAGGAGGTCCGTGGCGCCGTCGTCGTCGACGTCGGCGAGGTCGGCCCAGATGCGGGCGTAGGACTGCTCGTACTTCTTGTCCTCGTCGAGGATGTAGAACACCACGGACTGTGCGCCGCTGCCGGGGCTGGCCAGGCCGATGATGTCCTTGACGCCGTCGCCGTCGAGATCGGAGGGAGGCAGCAGCTCGCTGCCGGTGGGGAAGCCGTAGCGGTCGAGCAGCGACGGGCTGTTGCCGATCCAGCCGAGCTCGTCGCGCGAGTATCGGTGGAGGTAGCCGGTGATGCTGTCCATGGCCGTGACGTCCGGGCGGCCGTCGGCGTCTTCGTCGGCGGCGACGAGCGCCATGATGGGGTCGGTGAGATCCAGCGGTGCCACCGGCTCGAAGCCCCAGACGCCGTCGCCCTTGAGCAGCTCGATGCGGCCGGTCTCGTCGGCGGTCAGGCCGATGACGACGTCGGCGTGCAGGTCGCTGTCGACGTCGGCCACGGACGCGCCGACCACCGTCATGTCGGTGCTCTGCCAGCCGGCACCCCACGAGTAGCCTCCGCCTGCCCGCCCACGGAGTAGGACGACCTGGTCTTCTCCCCACACGATGAGGTCGCGCACGCCGTCGGAGTCAAGCTCGGCGGCGCGCATACCGGTGATGACGAAGGGCGGGGTCAGCACGGTCCAGGGCAGCACGCCCTGCGCCGCGGGCATCCACCAGACGGTGTTGTCGCTGGCGAGCGCCACGCCGCCGGTGCCGCGGGCCATGGCGAAGACGTCTTCGGAGTCGCCGGGTGGGGGGAGGATCGTGTCGAGGGCGAGAGAGGGGGTCGGCGCGCCCAGGGCGATACCCTGGGCCGAGGTGCCGACGGCGGCGCCGTCTTCCGAGGAGACGGTCGTCACCTCGAAGGGTCCGGGGGCGTCGGCGACGACGCGGGCGACGGCGTAGCCCTCGCTGTCGAGCTGAAGCTCGCTGTCCTGGAGCGTGACGCCCTCGCCCTGGAGCGCGACGCCGATGGTTCCTCCGGCGACCGACGCGCCGTACTCGTCCACGAGCCGCACGGGCAGCTCGACCGTGCCCACCCCGGCCCCGCCGGAGATCTCGACGCTCACCGGGCTGCCGCCGTCGATGGCCACGAGCTTCGACGTCGGTTCCGCGTCGGGTTCGGTACAGCCCAGCAGGAGGGCGACGAGGAGGGAGGCCGTCACGGGCGTGCTCCGGGAGGCGTCGGTGTAGCGGGCAGCCTACCAGCGGGTCCGCGCGCTCGCTCGCGCCGACGTCGGAGCAGGGCGGCGATGGACAGCGGCAGCGTCGTGAAAGCCATTGGCGCGGCGGGCGCGCTGGCGCAGCCCGTGCCGCTGCTGCTGGACGGCCCAGCGAGGCGGAGCTTGCCCGCGCCGAGGGCGGGGTCCGCGGACTGCCAGCTCTTCGAGTCGGAGAGCACGTGGCCCCGCAGGCGCGCTGCCGCTTCGAAGGCGTCGATGCCGGGCTCGCTCGACATCATGAGGACCACGGCGGCGGCCACCGACGGTGTGGCCGCGCTGGTGCCGTAGAAGCCCGTCGGTCCGTAGACGCTGGTCGAGATGCCGTCGGGGCCGGAGATGTCGGGCTTGTCCACGCCGCCGTTGGTGGGGCCGACGCTGGAGAAGAACTCGGGGCCGTTGTCGGCATAGCCGACCGCCCGCACCGCGCCGACGGTGAGCACCGCGGGGTGGGCGCCGGGATCGGTCACCGAGCCCGCGGCGATGCCGTGCCAGACCTCGCCGTCGCGGGTGAGCACGTCCATGTCGGCGTCGGGCTGGCCCGCGTGGCGCTCCACCGCGAAGTAGTACCATCCATCGGCGGGCAGCTCGGCCCGTACCCGCTCCGTCGGGCTGCAGCCGTCGTCGCCGGCGACCTGGCGCCCGTCGCTGTGTCCGAGCACGTCGCCGTCGCCGTCGAGCAGCCAGGCGTCGAGGTCGGTGCGGCCGCAGGCGCCGAAGTCATCCCAGATGAGCTGCACGCGCTGCACGCCCTCGTGCATCCAGATCGGCAGGGTCGTGCGGTCGCTGAAGAACTCGTGGAAGCCGTCTGAGTCGGTGTCGTGGAAGCGTCCCCGCCAGTGCTGGTCGGCGTAGTTGCCCGCGCTCGTCACCATGAGCACGCCGCCGGCTTCGAGGCGATCCATCAGGGCCGAGACGGGCCCGCTGCCGTCGTAGAAGCTGTTGTTGAAGAAGGACATCGACATGCTGACGACGTCGATACCCTCGCGGATCGCCCAGTCGACGGCGTTCTCCAGGCTGGTGACGCCGGCGACCTTGACCAGGTGCAGCTCGACGCCTGGTGCCAGGTCGCTGATGATCTGCGCGCAGGCCAGGCCGTGGCTGCCCAGCTCCCACGAGTAGCGGGGGTTGAGGCTGTCGATCGGGACCTGGCAGCTCTTGTGGGCGAAGCAGTCGTGGGTCTGGAGCGTGCCGACCAGCTCGTCGGTGGCCAGCTCCTCGCCGTACCACTGGACGTCGAAGATGGCGACCTTGACCTTGCTGCCGTCGGGGTAGCTGCCGTCGAAGCCGGCGTCCTGCCAGGCCGCGACGTGCATGGCGGCTTCGCCCTCCCAGGCGACCCAGTCGCCGAGGCCCTCGAGCGCGTCGCCCTCTTCGGGCACGGCCTGGGCTTGTGTGGCCGCCAGCTCGTCTTCATCCAGCTCGAAGACCTGCGGGACGCCCAGCTCTTCGACTCGCCAGGGCAGGTCGTCGGGCGGTGTCAGCAGGACGCTGCCGGTCTCGCTGGTGCAGATGGCGTCGGGCAGATCCGGCACATCCACGCGGACCAGCGACCAGGGATCGACGTCGGCGGGCGTGGGTGCGCCCTGGGCGCGCGCGCTCCCGCCGAGGCAGCACAGCGCAGCCAGGAGGGCGGAGGGGGCGGGGAGGGTGGTTCGCATCGGGTCCACGGTAGCGCGCGGCTGGGGGGGATACACCAGCGCCATGATCCCCACGCCTGCAACGGACCGGTTCGCCGGCCCCTCCGCCCATCGCCTCCGTGTCGTCCACGAGGGCCTGCTGTCGCTGTGCCTGGAGCGCCGGGGCCGGCCGGTGCGCTTCAACCCGCGCCACCCGCCTGCCGCCGGGGACATCGTCGTCCTCGACTGGTGCTGGCCCGAGCACCTCCGGGCGGCGCAGGCCGCAGCGGCGGCGGGGCAGCGCTTCGACGTCGTCGCGCCCGAGGCGGTGGGGCGCTGGCTCGTCGATCAGGGTCTGCCCGCCGACCGGGTCCACGGCAGCGGCTGCAGGATTGACGGCGTCAGCTTCGACCAGCAGCCCTACCAGCCCATCCCCTGGGCCACCCCCATCGAGGGTGTGCGCAAGCTGCGCTCCGCCGTGGTCCAGCCCGCGCGCGCCGCCCGCCGCCTCGCCAGCCACCGGGGTCTGCCGAGCTGCGCGCCGCAGGTGACCGCGCTGCGCCTGGCCGACGGCGGTCGCCTCCTGCACCTCAACCTCAGCCTGCACCGCGGCACGCCCGATGACTGGTTGTCGCGGCTGGCCGATGCGCAGGGCGGGGCGGACTGGGTGTTGGTCGGCTGTGACTTCGAAGAGGACGCCGCCATCGCCGCCCGGCTTCCGCGGCTGGCGGCCCGCACGATCCTGGTCGTCGACCTCGTCGGCGAGGTGCGGCGCGCCATCGGCATGCCAACGGCGCTGCTCACCCCGCTCGTCGATCAGCTCCGTCGCGACGATCTCGACGCCTACGTGCTGGCGGCCCACACCAGCTTTCGCTTCGAAACGGGGCCGGACCTGCAATGAACAGGGCGGCTGTGCGAAGCTCTCGGTGAGCGGCCCGAGTCCGTCGCCAGGGCGGTCCGCGCATCCGCCACAAGGAGTGAGCACATGGGTTTCTGGGACACCATCAAGAGCACCGCCGTCGAGCACGGAAAGGCGCAGTTCCTCGACGTCATCGAGTGGACTGACGACACCCGCGACACCATCGTCTACCGCTTCCCCATCTTCAACAACGCCATCCAGGACGGCGGCAAGCTCGTCGTCCGTGAGGGCCAGGCGGCCGTCTTCGTCAACGAGGGCACCCTCAGCGACGTCTTCGGCCCGGGCACCTACGAGCTGTCGACCCGCACCAAGGCCATCGCCAGCTTCTTCGAGAGCATCAAGTACGCCCTGAACTACCCCTACAAGGGCGACATCTACTTCGTGAACACCCGCCAGTTCACCGACCAGAAGTGGGGCACGCCCAACCCGATCATGATGCACGACAAGGAGATCGGGCCGGTCCGCGTCCGGGCCTTCGGCAACTACACCTACAAGGTCACCGACCCGGCCACCTTCCTGCGCGAGATCGTCGGGACCTCGGGGCTGTTCACCACCGCCGAGATCAACGGGCAGCTCAAGCGCAAGCTGGTCAGCGGCTTCGCCGACACCCTGGGTGAAGCCGAGATCCCGGTGCTGCGCCTCGCGGCGTCCTATATGGACCTCGGCGATGCGCTGCGCGAGCGGATCAGCAAGTGGTTCGAGAGCAGCTACGGCATCTCGCTGACCGACTTCGTGGTCGAGAACGTCAGCCTGCCACCGGAGGTCGAGAAGATGCTGGACAAGCGGTCCAGCATGGGCTTGCTCGGCGACATGAACAAGTACACGCAGTTCCAGACCGCCGAAGCCATCGGCAAGATGGCGGACCGCCCGGGCGGTGGCTCCAGCCCCTTCATGGACGCAGGTATGGGGCTGGCCATGGGCAACGTCGTCGGTGGTGCGGTCGCTGGGGGCTTCGCGGCACCCGGCGGCATGGCCGGCGCAGCACCCCCGCCTCCCCCGGGTGGGGCGCGGCTGCACTACAACGGCCCCGGCGGCCAGGCGCAGCTCACCGCGCAGGAAGTGGCCCAGCGCGTGGCCCAGGACCGCAACGGCGACCACCACGTGTGGATGCCGGGCTGGCCGGGCTGGAAGCCCTGGTCGCAGGTCCCCGAGGTCGCCAACCTCGTGCCGCCCCCCGCGGCCGCCCCGCCGCCGCCGCCGGGTGCCGGCGCGAAGCTGCACTACAGCGGCGCCTCGGGCGGCCAGGAAGAGCTGTCCGTCGCCGAGATCGCGCAGCGGCTCGCCGCCGATCCCGGCGGGCGGCACCTCGTCTGGAAGGCCGGCATGAGCGGCTGGACGCCGGCCAAGGACGTCCCCGAAGTCGCCCAGGCACTGGCAGCGGCCGCGCCTCCGCCCCCGCCTCCTCCTGCCGCGGCTCCTCCTCCTCCCCCGATGCCGGAAGAGTAGGCGTCCACAGGGCCGCCAGGGGAGTGCTCCTGGCGGCGGTCGCCTGGCCATGCTCTCCCCGCCGCGGCGCCTGCCCGGCGGGGAGCGTCGTTGTGGCAGGGCGTCAGACCGTGTTGCGCACCGCCAGCTCGTCGAGCTGTGCCGAGTCGACGGTGCTCGGCGAGCCGGCCATCAGATCCTGCGCCGTCGTCGTCTTGGGGAAGGCGATGACGTCACGGATGTTGTCCGTGCCGGACAGGATCATGACGAGGCGGTCGAAGCCGAAGGCCAGCCCGCCGTGCGGGGGGGCGCCGTAGCTGAGCGCGTCGAGCAGGAAGCCGAACTTGTGGCGGGCTTCCTCTTCAGACAGCCCGAGCGCCTCGAACACCTTGGCCTGCAGCGCCTGGTCGTGGATCCGGATGCTCCCGCCGCCGATCTCGTAGCCGTTGCACACGAGGTCGTAGGCGTCCGAGAGCACCTCGCCCATGCGGTCCGTGCCCATGAGCGGGATGTGCTCGTCCAGGGGCTTGGTGAAGGGGTGGTGCACGGCGACCCAGCGGCCGGTCTCCTCGTCCTGTTCGAAGGCCGGGAAGGCCGTCACCCACACGAAGCCGAAGCTGTCGGCGTCGATGAGCTCGAGCTGCTGGGCGACGTGGGAGCGCAGCCGGCCGAGCCCGGTGTGGACGTGGGCGGCGGGCCCGGCGGCGACCAGCGCGAGGTCTCCGGGGGCTGCGCCGAGCTGATCGAGCAGCGCGGGTTCGACCTTGGAGAGAGGGCCAGACCAGCCGGTGTCGTTGCGCTTGCCCCACAGCAGGCCACCGAGGCGGTAGCGCTTCACGAACTCGGTCCAGGCATCGATGACCTTGCGGCTGGCCTTGGCGGCGCCCCCGGGGATCACCATGCCCTTGGCGATGCCGCCGGCGTCGAGCGCCCCGCGGACCACGCGGAAGCCAGTGTCGCCCCAGGACAGGGCGATGTGCTCGAGATCGAAGCGGACGTCGGGGTTGTCGACGCCGTAGCGCGCGATCGCTTCGGCGTAGGACAGCACGTCGATCTCGGGCAGCGTGATGCCCTTGATCTCCTGGAAGAGTGCCGTGACCAGGCCGTCCATCAGCTCCTTGACCAGGGGCCAGGTCGCGAAGCTGATCTCGATGTCGATCTGGGTGAACTCCGGCTGGCGATCGGCGCGGAGGTCTTCGTCGCGGAAGCACTTGCAGATCTGGAAGTAGCGGTCGAAGCCGGCGATCATCAGGATCTGCTTGAAGATCTGCGGCGACTGCGGCAGCGCGTACCACTCGCCGGGGTGCACGCGGCTGGGGACGAGGTAGTCGCGGGCGCCCTCGGGGGTGGACTTGTTGAGGATCGGGGTCTCGACCTCGGTGAAGCCGTGGGCGTCGAGGTAGCGGCGCGTGACCTGGTAGGCCTTGTGGCGCACGAGCAGGCGCTGCTGCATCTCGGGGCGGCGGAGGTCCAGGTACCGATAGGTCAGACGGACCTCTTCGCTGGCGGAGGCGGCCTTGGCGCTGCCACTGCCGACGACGAAGGGCAGCGGCTTCGTGCTGGACAGCACGGTGACGCGGGTCGCCAGGACCTCGACGGCGCCGGTGGGCATGTCGGGGTTGATTGCGCCGGCGTCGCGGGCCATCGCGGTGCCCTCGACCTCGACGACGTACTCCAGGCGCGCCTTCCGTGCGCCCTCCCAGGCGTCGGCCCCGCAGCGGTCGTCGACGGTCACCTGGGTCAGGCCGTAGCGGTCGCGCACCAACAGGAAGAGGACCCCGCCGTTGTCGCGCACGGAGTCGACCCAGCCCTGGAGGATGACGGTGGCGCCGGCGTCGGCGGGGCGGAGCGCTCCGCAGTCATGGGTACGGCGAGACAAGCCAGCGGTGGACATGGAGACCTCCTGCGGCGCGCGGGCGCCGTCGTGACGGGCCCCGGCCTAACCGCCGCCCATGGCCGCTGTCGCGCTGTCGGGGGGCTCAGGGAATGGTGGAGTCGTCGACGTTGACGATGGCGAGCGCGCCGGCGTCGGCGTCGGTGACCCAGGCGACCTGGTCGAGGACGTAGATCCCCTCGGGACGGGCCATGCCCGACAGCGCGACCCGGCCCAGCTCCGTCGGGGCGTCGGGATCGCCGACGTCGAGGACGACGAGCGCGTCGTCGGAGCCGACGTAGAGCCGGTCGTCGATGGCTGCGAGGCCCCAGGCGCTGCCCGTGGTCCAGGCTCCAGCGGCGACCGGCGCGTCGAGCACCGACACGTCCCATGCCTGCAGGCCAGCGGTGCCCAGCGCCGCCCACAGCACGCCGTCGGCGGCGAGCAGGCCGGCCCCGGCCCCGCCGACGATGCTGCCTGCGTCAATGGAGGCGCGAACGTCCATGCCGCCGCCCAGGATGTCGACGCGACCGTCGTCCCGCGCGATGAACTGGCCGCTGTCGTCGAAGGCGATCCCCACGGGCTCGGCCGGATCGTACTCGCCCCACTTGTTCTGCTCGAGGTTGTCGAGGCTGTAGGTGAGGATGCCCTCCACGACGAGGATGTGGTCCCCGCCCCCCTTGGGGTCCGGTGCCCGCCCGCCGAGCCAGGCCTGGTTGTGGCCCGCGTCGACTGTCAGCGCCGTCAGGGGGTAGGCGGTCGGGTAGCTGCCGATGATGGACAGGTTGCCCGGGTGGATGACCGCCAGCCCCTGATCTCCCGCGGCGACCTCGACGCGGCCGGTCTCGCCGTCGACGGCGTGGCACTCGATGTCGACGATGTCCTCGAGCCATGGGTCGAAGAGGTCGGTGCCCGACACCACGTACAGGCCCTGGCCGCCGGTGCAGACGAAGATCCGTCCGCTGTCGACCCACAGGCTGCTGGCGGCGGGCACCTCCAGCCAGCCGTACTCCTGGCCGAAGGTGACGGTGGGATCGAGGACATGGCCCTTCGACGGGCCGAGGCAGGCAGACGCGAGGAGCAGGATCAGCATGCCGGGATGGTGGCACAGGAGGCGACCGTCGGGGAGGGCGTGCCACGTCCTGACGCACCCCTCCGTGATAGCCGCCGCCATCCCGCGACGTGGAGTGCCGCATGTCCGACCCATCCTCGACCCCCTCGACCCCTGACGCCTCCGACAAGCCACGCGTGCTGGTGACGGGTGGGCACGGCTTCATCGGCAGCTTCGTCGTGCGCCACCTCGTCTCTCGGGGCTACCCGGTGCGCTGCCTGGTGCGCAGCAGCAGCCGCACGCACCGCATCGACGCGCTGGGCGTCGACAAGGTCATCGGCGACATCCTCGACCCCGACAGCATCGCCGATGCGATGGATGGCTGCGAGCTCTGCATCCACCTCGCCGGCATCAGCTCCTATGCCGACATGGACAAGGACTTCGCCCGGCCGACCATCGTCCAGGGCACGCGCAACATCTTCGAGGCCGCCCTCGCCCGCGGGCTGCGGCGCGTCGTCTACATCAGCAGCGGCATCATCTACGCCAGCCACGACCCTGACCGTGTCTGCGACGAGACCGCCAGCTTCGAGCTGGAGGGCAGCGGGCTCATCTACGCCGAGTCCAAGCACGAAAACGAGCAGCAGGTCGACGACTTCGTCGGCAGGGGCCTCGACGTCGTCGTCGCCATCCCCATGGAGACCTACGGTCCCGAAGACGATGAGTTCCTGACGACCGGCTACCTCAAGGAGGCGATCAACGGCTGGCCGGCCATGGCCACCAAGGGGGGCACGATGTACGGCCACGTCGACGATGTCGCCGAGGGCATCGTGCTCGCGCTGGAGAAGGGGGGAACCGGCGAGCGCTACATCCTGGGGTCGGAGAACGGCACCATCGAGCAGATCATCACGCTGGCCCTGGACGTCGCCGGCAAGCAGAAGAAGGTGCTGGTCATGCCGACCGGCTTGACCCGCTTCGTGGTGCGCTCGCTGTACAACCTCGGACTGCCAAGCCCCGAGCACCCCAACGCCATCGAGTACGGCACGCTGTATGCGTTCGGAAAGAACGACAAGGCGAAGCGCGAGCTCGGCTGGAAGCCCCGCTCGGGCCGGGCGGTCCTGGAGGACACGATCCGTTGGCTGCGACAGGCCGGCCACATCAGGTAGCCGTCTTTGCGGCGCGCTGCCTCAGGCGAGCGTTCCGATCAACGGGATGGGCTTGCACGGATCCTGCACATGCCTCGCCGTCTGGTAGGCTCAGGTATGACCCACCGGGATGCGGCGCCTCTGGCACCAGGCGCGGACGAACCGTCGGAGGGATCGGTGCGTGGCAACGGGGTGGAACAGCTTCAGCCAGACGGCGCGGCCGGCGACGGCGCGGGCGCCGGCCTCCCGGACGAACGCGACCAGCGCATCGCGGCGCTGGAACAGCGCGTCGCCCTGCTCGAGGCGGTGCTCGAGGGGATGCCCGACCCGCTCTTCGCCAAGGACGCGGCGCACCGCTTCGTCTACGTCAACGCGTCGCTGGGGCGGATGATCGGGCATGACCCGCGCGTGATGCTCGGGCGCAGTGACCTGGACTTCTTCCCGCCGGACCAGGTGGAGGTGTTCTGGGAACGCGACGACCGGGTCCTCGAGTCGGGGGTGGTCGACGCCCACATCGAAGAGATCGAGCATGCCGACGGCGCTGAGCAGGTGATCGCCACCCGCAAGGCCCGGGCGAGCGGACCCGGTGGGCGCAGCCTCGTCGTCGGCACCATCCGCGATGTCTCCGAGGGCGCGGCCCGCCACGCGCAGCGCGACCAGGAGCTGCGCGTCGTCCGCGAGCTGCTGGAGCGGGTCACGCGGCAGGCGCGCATCGGCATCCTGCTGGTCGATCGCAAGGGCTTCGTACAACACATGTCGGGCCCCGATCTGGCGCGGATGGGCATCAGCACCGGCAACGCCGCCGGCATCCACTTCCACTCCTTCGGTGGGCTCTGGCCAGAAGTCGTGCCGGCGATCGACGCTGCGCTGCGTGGCCAGAGCCGCAGCCAGGTGCTGCGCTGGCGGGGGCGTGAACGCCAGGTCACCATCTCGCCGGTCTACGACGACGGCACGACGCTGTCGGGGGCGGTGCTGTTCAGCGTCGACCTCGCCATCCTCGACGAACAGGAGCGCCGCCGCGTCCACCAGGAACGCATGGACAGCCTCGGTCGCCTGGCGGGCGGGGTCGCCCACGACCTCAACAACCTGTTGTCCATCGTGATGATGGGCACCAGCACGCTACGGGACGCGCTGTCCGCCGACGATCTTCGCGGCGCCGACGACCAGGTGAGCATCCTGGAGCGGTCCGTCGAGCGCGGGGCCCGGCTGTCGCGCCAGCTCGCCTCCTTTGCGCGGCGGCAGGTCGGTTCGGCGTCGGTCATCGACCTGCACGCCCACCTCCGCCCGGCGCGCGCCTTCCTCGACAGCTTGATCGGCGACGGCGTGCAGCTCGACATCCGGCTCTGCCCGCAGCCTCCTCGCGTGCGCATCCTCCCCGGGCAGGTCGAGCAGCTCGTCATCAACCTGGCCATGCACGCCGCCGCCGGCGCTCCGGTGGGGAGTCACATCATCCTGGAGACCGAGTGCCGGCGGGTCGGCGACGACGCGGAGCTGAGCCCCGGGGACTTCGTCGTGATCCGTGCCATCGACCACGGAGCGCCGCTGTCGGCGGACCTGCGGGAGCGCGTGTTCGAGCCCTTCTTCGATGCCGGCCGGGGTGGGACCGGCATGGGGCTGGCGACCTGCTATGGCATCGCTCGTCAGGCCGGGGGGCGCGCGCTGGCGCGGGTGGATGACGAGGGGCGCAACGTCGTCGAGGTCCTGCTGCCTATGACCACCGCCGAGCTGTCGTCGCTCGATGACAGCGTGATGCTGTCGGAAGCCCGCACGCGCACGGGACGCATCCTGCTCGCCGAGGACGAACCCCTGCTGCGGGGGCAGCTCACCGAGCTGCTGCGGACGGCGGGACACCTCGTCGTGGGCTTCGCGGATGGCCGCGGGGCGGCGGCGTGGTTCGATGCCCACTCCACCGACGTGGATCTCGTCGTCAGCGACGTCGTCATGCCGGAGCTGTCCGGCAGCGAGCTGGCGCGGCACCTCGACGGACGCGTGCCGATCCTGCTGATGTCGGGATTTGCGGGCGACGACACCGACGCGCTGTCGTCGCTGCCAGGGGTCGCCGACGTGCTCGCCAAGCCCGTGCGCCCCGACATCCTGCTCCGGGCCGTGCAGATGATCCTCGCCCGCAGGCACCTTCAGCGAAGCAGCAGCCGGCGCTGATCGCCAGGCCGCGGCGCCCCCCCGGCGCTACGAAGCCACGGCACGCTGTCAGCACACACCCAGCGGTGCGGCGCAGGAACAGGGCGGCAGGCCGCCTCCCCGCCCGTCAGTGGTTCTCGCTGTTGTCCGCAGCGTTCGAGCAGTTGACGTCGTCGGCGTCTACGCTACCGTCGCTGTCGTTGTCGACACCGTCGTTGCACGCCGCCCCCGCCGGGTCGAAGCCGTCGTCTTCGTCTTCGACCCACACCGAGGTGCAGATGGGGTCGTCGAGGTCGGTCCAGCCGTCGCTGTCGTTGTCGAGCCCGTCGTTGCACTGGGTCGAGGGGTCGACCTCTGACTTGGTCGAGCCCGTCAGGCAGCCGGGGTCGTCGGCGTCGATGAAGCCGTCGGCGTCATCGTCGACGCCGTTGTTGCACTCCCCGCCCGCCAGGCCGTCGTCCTCGAACAGCTCGTCTGCCGAGGCGCAGACCGGATCGTCGGTGTCGGTCCAGCCGTCGCCGTCGTTGTCCAGCCCGTCGCTGCACTCCGGCGTGTGGGTCTCGTCGTCATCAAACGCGGTCGCACAGCCGGGGTCTTCGGCGTCGACGAGGGAGTCGGCGTCGTCGTCCGTGAGGTTGTTGCAGGTGAAGCTGGCTTCTTCTCCGATCTCGGTCGTGCCCCAGGCGCAGTCGGGATCGTCGGTGTCGACCCAGCCGTCACCGTCGTCGTCGCTGCCGTTGCTGCACTCACCCGTGTCGCCGTCGCTCTCCGCGTTGTCGAGGGCGTCCACGCAGTCGACGTCGTCGGCGTCCGTCGCGCCGTCGCGATCGTTGTCGAGGCCGTCGTTGCACTCGGTGTCGCCGTGGCCGGCTTCGGCGGTGGCCGCGACGCAGTCGGGGTCGTCGGTGTCGATCCAACCGTCCGCGTCGTTGTCGCTGCCGTCGGAGCAGCTCGACGCCAGGTCGGCTTCCGACGTGTCGTCGCCGCTCAGGCAGCCGCTGTCGTCGGCGTCGATGAGCCCATCGCCGTCGTCGTCGAGGGCGTTGTTGCAGGCGAAGCTGGTGAACCCGAGCTCTTCGCCCCAGATCCCGCAGTCGGGATCGTCGTCGTCGGCCCAGCCGTCGTCGTCGTTGTCCGTGCCGTCGTCACAGGGCATGGCGTGGCTGGACTCCGAGTTGTCGTAGCCGTCGACGCAGTCAGTGTCGTCGGCGTCGATGGCGCCGTCCACGTCGTTGTCCAGCCCATCCGAGCACGCGGTGTCGGTCCGGGTGCCGTCTTCGGCGGCACCGTCCAGGCAGTCCGTGTCCGAGCTGTCGATCCAGCCGTCACCGTCGTCGTCGGAGCGGTTGCTGCAGCTCAGGCTGCTCGACTCTTCGTCGTCGTCGAGTGAGTCGTCGCAGTCGATGTCCCGCGAGTCGACGTCGCCGTCGGCGTCGTTGTCGATGAAGTCGTTGCAGGCATAGCCGCTGATGCCGGCTTCTCCACCGTAGATCCAGCAGTCCACGTCGTAGTCGTCGGTCCAGCCGTCGCCGTCGTCGTCGACACCGTTGTCGCAGGAGCTGGCGACCAGGGCGGTCTCGGTGTCTTCCCAGGGCACGTCGCAGTCGGGGTCGTCGGCGTCGATGGCGCCGTCGCCGTCGTTGTCCAGCTCGTCGTTGCAGGCGAAGCTGGTGAAGCCGAGCTCGTTGCCGCCGGTGAGGCAGTCGAGATCGTCGGCGTCCACCCATCCGTCGCCGTCGTCGTCTTCGCCGTTGGCGCAGTCATCGGCATCCGGGTCTTCGACCGGATCGGAGGCGGACTCGCAGCCGGTGTCCCACGCGTCGTAGACGAAGTTGCCGTCGTTGTCGATGCCGTCGTTGCACTCACCCGTTCCGAAGCCGCGCTCGGTGATGCCGCCGGCGTCGCAGTCGGGGTCGTCGAGGTCGGTCCAGCCATCCCCGTCGTTGTCGGTGGCGTCTTCGCACTGGCCGAGGTCTTCGTCGTCGACCAGGCCGTCGGTGCAGGCAGGGTCCAGCGAGTCGATGAAGCCGTCGCCGTCGTTGTCGACGAAGTCGTTGCACTCGGTGTCCTCGAGCGCACCGTCCTCGACGCCGAAGGCACAGTCGGGATCGTCGCCATCCACCCAGCCGTCGAGGTCGTTGTCGGCCCCGTCGGCGCAGGTGTCGGTCGACTCGGCCTCGAGGGTGTCCGAGGCGTCCTGGCAGTCGAGGTCCTCGCCGTCGATGGCGTCGTCGAGGTCGTCGTCGATGCCGTTGTTGCACTCGGTGTCGCCGTAGCCGACCTCTGCGTCGCCGCTGGCGCAGTCGGGATCATTGGCGTCGATCCAGCCGTCGCCGTCGTTGTCCAGCTCGTCTTCACAGTCTGTGATCGGCGAGCTCTCGTCGTCGTCGTAGCCGTCGGTGCAGCCAGGGTCGTCGGCGTCGACGAGGCCGTTGCCGTCGTTGTCGTTGCCGTCGTTGCACTCGTAGACCGACGTCGCCGGGGATTCGGTGCTGGTGTCGTAGTCAGCGAAGCAGGCCGGGTCGTCGAGGTCGGCCCAGCCGTCGCCGTCGTTGTCGACACCGTCGCCGCAGGCGGCGTCGCCCTCGTAGTCGTCGCTGCCGTCGCTGCAGTCGACGTCGTCGGCGTCCACCGAGCCATCCTTGTCGTCGTCGACGCCGTTGTTGCAGGCGTAGCTGGTGTCGATGTCGACTTCTTCGTCGCCGCTGCTGCAGTCGGGATCGTCGGCGTCGGTCCAGCCGTCGTCGTCATCATCGAGGCCATTGTGGCAGGCGTCGACCTCGGCGTCGTCGGCAGCTTCCAGGCAGTCGGGATCGACGGTGTCGATGGCGCCGTCGCCGTCGTTGTCGCTGCCGTCGTTGCACTCGGTGCTGCCGAAGCCCGCTTCGGCGTCACCGGTCACGCAGTCGGGGTCGCTGCTGTCGATCCAGCCGTCACCATCGTCGTCTTCGCCGTTGGTGCACTGGTCGACCTCGTCGTCGTCGCTGGCGCTGCTGCAGCCGGAGTCTTCGGAGTCGACCGCCCCGTCGCCGTCGTCGTCGACGCCGTTGTTGCACTGGGGCCCGTCGGTGTCGAAGCCCAGCTCGTTGGCGCCGCTGCTGCAGTCGGGGTCGTCGGCGTCGACCCAGCCGTCGCCGTCGTTGTCTTCGGCGTCGTTGCAGTCGTCGGCCTCGATCCGGTCGTCGGCGCTGGTGCAGTCCGGGTCCAGGGCATCGATCAAGCTGTCGCCGTCGTTGTCGATCCCGTCGCTGCACTGGGTCGTGGCTTCGAAGCCGCCCTCGTCATCGCCATAGGGACTGTCGCAGCCCAGGTCGTCGAGGTCGGTCCAGCCGTCCCCGTCGTTGTCGAGCTCGTCTTCGCAGGCGTTGAGCTCTGTGTCGTCGAAGGCGTCTTCACAGGCCGGGTCGTCGGCGTCGATGTCGCCGTCGTCGTCGTTGTCGACGCCGTCGTTGCACTCGGTGCTGCCGTAGCCGACCTCGTCGTCGCCGCCGTCGGCGCAGTCGGGATCGTCCATGTCGATGTAGCCGTCGCCGTCGTCGTCGAGCTCGTTCTCGCACGGGGGCGAGGACTCGTCGTCGTCGAGTGCGCTGTCACAGTGCGGGTCGTCGCCGTCGATGTACCCGTCGCTGTCGTTGTCGACGCCGTCGTTGCACTGCGAGCTGCCGTAGCCCAGCTCTTCATCGCCGACGCCACAGTCGGGGTCGGCGAGGTCGGTCCAGCCGTCGCCGTCGTCGTCTTCGCCGTTGTCGCAGGGGCTGCTCTCGACGTCGTCGGTCGGGCCGTCGCAGTCGGGGTCGTCAACATCGACCAGTCCGTCGTCGTCGTTGTCCAGACCGTCGTTGCACTCTGTGTCGCCGTAGCCGAGCTCTTCATCGCCCAGATCGCAGTCGGGGTCGTCGGCGTCGGTGTAGCCGTCGCCGTCATCGTCTTCGCCGTTCTCGCACATCGTGATCGGGTCGTCGAGGAGAGCGAGCGGGATGGTGACATCGACGACCTGGTCGGTCTGG
The DNA here is from genome assembly GCA_964599085.1 of uncultured Enterobacterales bacterium. Lineage (GTDB taxonomy): Bacteria > Myxococcota_A > UBA796 > UBA796 > UBA2385 > J125. Next base: position 51,983 of record CAZRFD010000026.1, read on the forward strand.
AAGGACAGCGGACCGTAGGTCTCGGACTGCAGGGTCTGCGTCGTGCCCTGCCACCCCTGGACGGAGAGGGCGAAGGGGGAGTCGTTGTCGCCGGCCGCCAGCTCGATGACCGGGAAGCCCGAGGAGGCCACGATGAAGTGGACCACCAGCTCCAGGTCGTCGTCGTCTTCGATGGCGTTCGCCAGCGAGCTGCGGCTGTCGAGCTCGCCGGCTTCCAGCGGGTTGCCCGACGCGTCGACGTAGGGTTCGCTGGGATCGAGGATCAGGTAGAGATCGTCTGTGGCTTCGGCGATGGCGGCGTCGTCGCCGTCGAAGCTGATCTTGATCGTGGTGCGCGGATCCGGTGGCTGCTTGCAGGCGGCCAGGGCCAGGATGACGGGAAGGGTCACGGCGAGCTGTCGAGTCATGGCACGTCCACCACGATGTCCCCGGCGGGGATGGGGTCGGGAATTGTAGCGTTGTAGGCGATGATGCCGCCGGTTGTTCCGGCCGCCGCGACGGCGCCGGCGCCCGCCCAGAAGGCCCAGGAACGGGTCAGTGGCGTGTAGGCCTTGAGCTCGGCGCGGTCGTCGCTGAGCTTCGCCTTCCACCAGGCACCGCCGGTCTCGGGGATCTCGATGCGCGCTTCGACCGACTGGGCGCCTGGCGCCGAGACCGACAGCGTGTAGCGACCGCGCTCGAGCTCGGGCAGGCGCACGCTGCGCCCCGCGCCGACCTGGACGCCGTTGAGGCGCACGGTCGCGTCGTTGTCGTTGGTCTTGACCGTGAGACCGGCGCCCGACTCGGACAGGCGGACGTTGACGACCCCCTTGCTGCCGTCGGTGGTGTCGACGGTGCGGAGGATCGTGGCGTAGCCCTTCATGTCGAGGAGGACCTGGTGCATGCCGGGATCGATGCCCTCGAGCTGGACCGGGGTCTGGCCGACGCCGCGTCCGTCGAGGAAGACCTCGGCGCCCTCGGGGCGTGACGTGACGCTGAACCGGCCGCTGCTGCTCTCGAGCTGTTCGACCAGCAGCAGGTTCTTGCCCGGCTGGAAGTCGAACTCACCGTCGTCTGGTTCGTGGGCCGGTGCTTCCAGGTGCCACTTGTAGGTGCCCGGCTCGAGCTGGCGCAGCCGCACCGGCGTGGGGTACTCGTCCCTTCCGTTGAGCGTGAGCACAGCACCCGCCGGATCGACCACGAACTCGACCGTGCCGCCGCCCGGGAGCAGGTCTGCGGCCAGCTCGGTCGTCCGACCACGGCTGATGTTCACGCGGCGCACGAAGGGGTCGTAGTGGTCCGCAGCCACGCGGACCGTGTGGCTGCCCTGCGCGACGTAGGTCGTGATCGGTGCGTCGCCGAGGAGCTCGTTGTCGACGTAGACGACCGCGCCCTGGACGGGGGCGGTCACTCGCAGCATGCCCGTGTCGTCTGCGTGGGCTGGCGCTTCCGTGGCGGCCAGCGTCGCGGCAAGGGGCAGCGCGATGAGGGTCGGGAGGAGGAGGACGCGGAGGGCAGAGGTCAGTGAGCGCATCGGGCTGTGGCCGTCGGTGAGGGGAGGAGCCGCGGCGAGGAAGGCGGCACACCCTGGAGGATCTCGCGAGGAGCTCGCGACCGTCGGAGGGTAGCAGAGCAGGTGCGCCTGCTCCACCTCGTCAACGGGTCGGGTGGAGGATTCGCACGTCGCCCTGGCGCAGGGTGACGCGCCGGGCATCCAGCCACTCCAAGAGGGGGATGGCCATCCGGCGTGACAGGCCGCTGAGATCCTTGAAGTCGGAGGTGCTCAACGAGCCCGTGGCGTCGAGGTGCGCTCGGACGCGGGCCACGAGCGTGTCGAGTCGGGCGCCGGTGACCGCGCGGTCGGCGACGCGGTGCACGCGGCCATCGCCGACGAGGAGCATGAAGGCGTCGGCGTCGTCCGCCATCAGCGGGGCGACGGGTGTACCGTCGAGGCCGGCGGCGTCCACGGACGCCAGCATCCGGTCGAGCAGCGCCTGTTGGGCAGCATCGGGGCGCACCTGGAAGCCGGGGGCCCGGATGATCGGTCCATCCAGCTCGATGCGACCGCGCTCGGCTGCGCTCGCCACCAGATCGTCGAAGGCGCGGTCCCCGAGGTGGCGCAGCGGGCCGCGGCGCAGGTCACGACGTGGGGCGCCCGGTGTCAGCGGGCGCTCGGCATGCCAGGCCTGCACCGCCGTGACCAGCTCGTCGGTGAGCTTGTTCCAGGTGTCGGCGTGGACCACGCGATCACCGAGGGGGACGCCATCGGTGATGCCGTGGAGCTCCACCTCCACCGGCGACAGCCCCCGGCGCCCTGCGCGGGCGAGCAGCACGCCGACCTCGCCGCGACCGTGCTGCGCCAGCTCGTCTGCGACCCGGGCATGGTCGCGGTGCCGGGCGCGCGGCGACCAGGGGTCGACGACCTGGCCGCCGCCGAGGGTCTCCACGGGACTCTCGCGCCGGAGCACGAAGCGATCGTGCGGGAGGACCACGATGGGCGTGTCGGTCCGGAGCTGGATGAGGTGGTCGCGGCCGGGCACCAGGCCGTCGTCGGTGTCCAGCACGCTGCACACGGCCATCACCTCCGCGGTGCCGACGAGCAGGCGCACGCGTGCGCCGTGGTCGAGGTGCGGCGCGCCGGAGAGGTGGCGGTAGCGGGCGTCGATGACGCTGGCGAGGGGGACCGCGCCAGGCGTGAGCACCACCTGGCCGCGGGCGAGGTCGTCGCGCTCGATCCCGGCGAGGTTCAGCGCGGTCCGCTGACCGGCCTGGCTGCCGTCGACGCCCTGGCCGTGGACCTGGACGCCGCGCACCCGTGCCTTGAGGCCGGCGGGCTGGATCTCGACCTCGTCACCGTCGCGGACCTGTCCCGATCGCACGGTGCCGGTCACCACCGTGCCGAAGCCCCGCTGGACGAAGGCGCGATCGATGGGCAGCCGGAAGGGGCCCGCGCTGCTCCGTTCCGTAGGATCGAGCTCCGCCAGCGCGCCGCGCAGCGGGTCCAGGCCCTGGGGCTCGCCACCCGGGGGAGAGGCCGTGGCGATGATCGGCGCGCCCGCGAGGAAGGTGCCGGCGACGGCGTCTTCGACGTCCATCGTGGCCAGCTCGAGCATCTCCTCGTCCACCTGGTCTGCCATCGTCAGCGCGACGACCCCCTGTTCCACGCCGAGGAGCTGGAGGATGTCGAGGTGCTCGCGGGTCTGGGGCATCACGCCCTCGACCGCGCTCACGCAGAGCATCACCGCATCCAGCCCCGTGGCCCCCGCGATCATGGTCCGCACGAGGCGCTCGTGACCGGGCACGTCGACGAAGCTGAGGCGGCGCCCGCCCGGCAGCTCCAGGGCGGTGAAGCCCAGGGCGATCGTGATGCCGCGCGAGCGCTCTTCCGGGAGGCGGTCGAGGTCCACGCCGGTCAGCGTGCGCACCAGGCTGGTCTTGCCGTGGTCGATGTGGCCGGCGGTTCCGATGACGAAGTGGCGGGCCATGGAGGCACTCGTGCGGGGCGGCTGGGTGAAGCGACTGCGGCGGCAGGGTAGCCTGTCGGTGGCCCGACCGGTCCCGGAGCTCCCGGGGGCGTCGCCGCCACCAAAGAGGAGCCGAACCCCATGACCGCCGAGACCGACGCGCAGGCCACCGCCGGAGACGAGTGGGAGTACGAGCTGCGCATGCCCGACGGCATGCTCGCCGGGCTGTACCACGTCCACGATCTCCAGGCGCGGCTCTACGTCGGGGCCATCGATCGCGAGTGCTCGGTGCGCCGACCCGCCCCGGGCCCGGCCTGGCCCGGTGACTCGGCGCGGGCCGGCCCGTGGCAGCCCCTGTGGTCGATCCCGGCGCTGGCCACGGTGATGGAGCTGCTCGGCATGGAGACGACCCCGGCCGCCGACAAGCGCCAGATCGCGAAGTGGCAGAAGTCCGACGACGTCGTCGATGGCGACGCCACCCAGCCCTCGCTGTCCCGAGTGGACCTGCCGGTCGTGGAGCCACCTGCGCCGCCGGCTCGCCCGGTCCTGCCGTTGATCATCGGCACGGTCGTGCTGTTGCTGGTCCTGCTCGTGATCGGGCTTGTCCTGGCCAGCTGAAGCTCAGCCGCGGGTCAGCCGGCGGAAGACCTCTTCCAGGTTCGTCTTCTCGCGACCCAGCTCCACCAGGCGCAGCCCGCGACTCGCGGCCAGCTCGAACAGCGATGCGCGGACATCGCAGTCGGCGAGGACCTCGAAGGCGAGCCACTCGGGGCGCTCGGCCTCGACATCGGCCACCCGACGGACGCCATCCATGGCATCGATGGCGCTGCGAACGGCGTCGCGTCCCAGCGCCACGCTGCCAGCCGCAAAGGTCGCGTGGACCAGCAGGCCACCCTGCTCGCGCGTCGTCACCTCGGCGGTAGCGCCGTCGGCGACGAGCCGGCCCTGGTGGATGATGATCACGCGGTCGCAGGTCGCCTGGACCTCGCTGAGGATGTGGGTGGACAGCAGGACCGTGCGGCGGCGCCCCAGCTCGCGGATCAGGTTGCGGATCTCGACGATCTGGTTCGGGTCGAGCCCGGTCGTGGGCTCGTCGAGGACGAGGATGGGAGGGGAGTGGAGCAGCGCCTGGGCGAGGCCGACGCGCTGGCGGTAGCCCTTGGACAGCTCGCCGATGCGCTGGCCGAGGCGAGGCAGGATCCCGCACTGCTCGGCGACGCGGTGCTGGGCGGCCGCGCGTTCTGCGGGACCCAGCCCGCGGATCCGGCCGACGTAGTCGAGGTAGTCGCCCACCCGCATGTCGGTGTAGAGCGGGGCGTTCTCCGGCAGGTAGCCCAGGTGGCGGCGGGCCTGGAGGCTGTCGACGAGCACGTCGTGGCCCTTGATCGTCGCCGAGCCGCCGGTTGGCGCGATGAAGCCCGTCAGGATCTTCATGGCGGTGCTCTTGCCTGCGCCGTTGGGGCCGAGGAAGCCGACGACCTCGCCCTCGGAGATCTCGAAGCTGATCCCCTTGAGCGCGCGCAGCTCGCCGTAGGTCTTCTGGAGGTCGTCCACCCGGATCGCTGGCATCGGCATCCCCTGCGGCCGCCCTCCTATCGGGTCAACCAGTGGTTGCGTTAGCTGGTCGGCGCCACAGAGAGCGCCATGTCCGAAGTCGAGCCCGAGATCTCCCCCGTAGAGAAGTCCGCCAACGGGCACGCCCGCCCCGAAGATCGCGCCTTGCGCTCCGAGCGGATCCGCCTGGAGCACCGGCTGCTCCGGCGGGTCGGCCAGGCCAGCCGCGACTTCGGCCTCATCGAGCCGGGCGACCGGATCATGGTCTGCATGTCGGGGGGCAAGGACTCCTACGCCATGGCCTGGCTGCTCCGGGCCGTGCAGCGCAAGGTGCCGTTCCAGTTCGACATGATCTGCGTGAACCTGGACCAGGGCCAGCCGGGCTTCGAGGGCCACCGCCTGGCGGCCTGGCTCGACGAGCAGGGACTGCAGCGCCGCATGCTGTCCAAGGACACCTACAGCATCGTCACGTCGATGATCCCCGAGGGGCGCACCTACTGCAGCCTGTGCAGCCGGCTGCGGCGCGGTGTGCTGTACGACGCCGCTGTGGAGCTTGGCTGCAACAAGCTCGCCCTTGGCCACCACCGCGACGACATCATCGAGACCGTGCTGCTCAACCTCCTGTACGCCGGGCAGGTCAAGGCGATGCCGCCCAAGCTGGTGAGCGACGATGGGCGCAACACGCTCATCCGCCCGCTGGCCTACTGCGACGAAGCGGACATCGCCCGCCTCTCCGACCTGCTGGCCTTCCCCATCCTGCCCTGCGACCTCTGCGGCAGCCAGGAACACCTCCACCGCAAGAAGGTGAAGGCGCTCATCGCGGGGCTACAGGCCGACAACGACAAGGTGCGGGGCAACATCTTCGCCGCGCTGAGCAACGTCGTTCCCAGCCACCTGCTGGACCAGGACCTGCGGCGGCGCTGCGTGCTGGACCCCCAGAGTGGTGCGCCCGTGGTGGATGACGCAGAGGGCGCAGCGGGCACGGGGGGCTTCATGGACGAGCTGGAGGCCGCGCTGCGCTGAGCAAGGGGACGCGGGCCCGCCCGGTCTCGGCGCGCTCACGCGGTGGCGCCCCCCGAACGCAACACCGCCCGGCTCGGAGGCCGGGCGGCAGGGCTCTCACGGCTGTGGGCAGCTCAGGGGCTGGTCCACTCGACCTCGAGGGTGTACGGCTTGTCGCCGGCCGGGCCGCTCCACGGGGCGATGAGGAATTCGTACTCGACGCCCGGCTGGAAGGTGAAGCCGAAGTGGGCGTAGGCCGTGAACGTCTCGGGGCCTCCATCGACGTCGCCGACCAGGTAGCCGGCCGCCAGGTAGTCACCGCCGCTGAGCACGTAGATGTCCAGGTTGGTGCTGGCGTCGTACCAGTACAGGGTGACGATGGCGTCGAGCTCTTCGGCGGTGGTGACGATGAAGGCGTCGTAGTCGGTGCCTGCGCCGCCCGGATCGTCCGCCGGGTAGTTCAGCGAACCCTCGATGACGTCGACGTAGCCTGCACCCGTGGCGGGATCGGGGACGACTTCGGGGGCTTCTTCGCTGCTGTCGCCCTGTTCGGTGTAGGTCCAGCCGTACACCTTGGGGGACAGGTCGTCGACCTGGAGCATCTCGCTGACGACGACGTTTGCGTCGGGGAGCTGCACGAAGACCGGCGTCGAGGAGTAGTAGGTGCCGCCGGGGATGGAGCCGTTGAGGCTCGCGAAGGTGCCGCCCATGATGTAGACGGCGTTCACACCTTCGTTGACGTAGCCGTAGGAGCGGGGCTCTTCATCGGTGCCGCCGTCGGCGCTGCCGCCATCGGCGCTGCCGCCATCGGCGCTGCCGCCATCGGCGCTGCCGCCATCGGCGCTGCCGCCGTCGGCGCTGCCGCCGTCGGCGCTGCCACCGTCGGCGCTGCCACCGTCGGCGCTGCCGCCGTCGGCGCTGCCACCATCGGCCGTGCCACCATCGGCCGTGCCGCCATCCGCCGTGCCGCCATCCGCCGTGCCGCCGTCGGAGCCGGCGCCGGTGTCGCCCATGGCGCCGGTGTCACTGCCGCCGCCGCCGCCGCCGCCGCCGCCGCCGCCGAAGTAGCTGCGGGCGGCCTGACCCTGGCCGTCGGGATCGTCGCTGGTGATGCTGTCGGCGCACTCCGGTTCCGTCGAGTCCTGGGTGCACTCGACGACGCGCTTGACGCTGCTCTCCATGGCATACCAGCCGAACCAGGACTTCGTGGCGTCGTCGAACCAGAAGCCGTTGGCGCGGGCACCGGCGACGGGGTTGCCGCGGTTCGTCGGGTCGCTGCTCATGTACGCGCCGACCAGGACGTCGCCGTCGTTGGGGTCGAGGCCCGACAGCTCGAGCGTGTAGGTGTCGTCGCCCAGGCCCTGGCCGCGCATGGCGGAGATCCGCACACCGAGCTGGGTGCCGGCCGGCACGCCGTCGGCGTAGGGGGTGCTGCTGCCGCCACCGGCATCGGCGACGCTGACGTCGGCCCAGTCCCACTCCACGACGCCGCCGTTGTGGGTGTCGTCGAAGGTGGCGTAGACGTGGTAGTCGCCGGTGGAGTCGTCGATCCAGGCCGGGTCGATGATCTCGACCTGGTAGCCGATGGTGTCCTGCAGGTAGGGGCCGCCACCCCAGATCACGTCGTCGTGCGACGGCCAGACCAGCTCTTCGTCCGTGGCCCAGGTCATCTTCATGGTGACGTGGCCCGCGCCGTCCGTACGGAACAGGTAGGTGTCGACGTCGGCGGTGCGGTTGCTGCCGTCGCGCCACTCGCGCGAGCTGCCCGAGACCACCATGTAGCGGTAGGTCAGCGCCGGCATGCTGATCAGGCCGTCGTCGTTGGCGGTCGTGTTGCCGTCGTCGCCCTCGTCGACGTAGGCCGGCGTGAGCTGGATCTGGCCGGTGATGGTCGTCCGGTCGATGCCCTCTTCACCCTTGCAGGCGGTGGCGAGCAGCAGGACCAGCAGGCTGAGACTGTTGTGGGTGCGCATCAGTTGAACTCCCCGCGAAGGCCGAACTGGAAGAACCGGGGCGACTGCCGGCTGGTGGGCCGGCCCCAGTAGGGCTCGCCGTTGCTGTCGGTGTAGACGCCCTCACCGTCGGTGTCCCCGTAGCGGGTGTCGACGCCGAGCACGGTGCGGTCGTTGAAGACGTTGAAGCACTCTGCCGTGAGGTCCCAGGTGGACCGACCGACCGCCAGCGTCAGACCGGCCTTGAGGTCGGTGCGGCTGTACATCGGCGTGCGGTAGGTGCCGTCGATGGGGTCCTGGGCGTTCGTCCAGCTTCCGTCGTAGCTGTTGTAGTACAGCTTGCGGTACGGGAAGCCGCTGCTGGCTTCCATCGACCAGCCGAACAGGAAGCCGAGTGACGTCGTGTCGGAGAGGCTGGCCGCTTCCGGATCGCGGTAGGAGCCGGCGATCTTGAGGTTGTGCGGCACGTCGTAGGGCTGCAGGCCGACGTCGACTTCGTTCTGGGTGTAGTTGTCCATCACGCCGCTGGCCAGCGCCGTGGTGTTGCCCTGGTAGAAGCCGTAGGCGTGGCTCCAGGTGTAGTTGGCCACCATGCCCCAGTGGTCGTCGAACTGGCGGTTCGCCTGGACTTCGATGGCCGTGTACTTGTTGAAGTTCTCATCGGGGGTGCGCATGCGGTAGACCGCGCTGCTGCTGCCGTTGCGGCCGCCGATGACGCTGGTGCCGTCGTCGTTCCAGATGAGGTTGACCTCGTCGTCTTCCCACCGGTTGTTCGTCTCTTCGTAGACGAAGGTCAGGTCGAGGCCCCAGCCGTCGCCGAGGTCGCGGGACAGGCCGATGTCGAACTCGTCGGAGTGCGGGGTGACGAGGTCGTCGGCCAGCAGGAAGTAGCCAGCGGTCGACGCCGCGCCGGGCACCCACTCCTGCCGGTCTTCGTCCCAGGAGTAGCTGGTGTAGCCGGTGTCGGTGTCGGCCAGCGTGTCGGCGATGGCCAGGTAGCCCGGGTCGTAGAAGCGACCGTAGTAGGCGTGGGCGCTGGTCTTGCCGTCACCCGTCAGGTCGTAGGCCAGGCCGAAGCGCGGCGCGAAGTCGACCGACGAGTAGATCTTGTGGGACTTGAAGTCCGGGTCGAAGAACGGCCGGTTGTTCAGCGCGCTGTAGTCCATGCGCACGCCGGGCCGGATGGTCAGGCGCGGGACAGGCTGCCAGACATCCTGGATGTAGGCGGCGAACAGCGTGCCGGCGACATGCGACTCGTACTGGCTGTTGTAGATGTAGAGCTGGGAGGGCTCGTAGCAGGACGGGTCGTTGGGGTCGCAGTCTGCGCCCGGTTCGTAGTAGGCCAGACCCGAGGTGTCGGGGTCGGCGCCCTGCTCTGCTTCGGTCTCGGGGCCGACACCGGGGAAGGAGGAGTTGGCCTGGAGCAGCTCCAGGTTGACGCCGGCCTTGGCCTGGTGATCACCGAGGGCTTCGAAGAGCTGCGTGATGCTGCTGGAGACGGAGTGCCGGTTGCGGTAGCTGGCCGAGCCGTAGGGTTCGGGGCCATAGGAGAAGCCGCTGTTGCTGAACCAGCCGGGTTCGGAGTAGCCGTAGTTGTTGGCCGGGTCGCACTGGTCCCACTGGCCGCGCTTGCACCACAGTTCCTGGATGGGGACGGTGACGATCTGGCTGCGCTGGGTGAAGGCTTCGGTCTGGACGATGGTGTTGCTGCCGGGCGTCCAGGTGTGGCTGAGGCTGGCCATCCAGCCGCCCTGCTTCCACCACTCTTCGCCGCTGGGCAGGGTGTAGATGTCCTGCGTGCTGTTCTCGATGCTGGTCGGGTCAGCCTGGAAGTGGGCCGAGATGCGGTGGGCGACGCTGGGCGACCAGGTGAGCTTGGCGAAGTAGTACTGGCTGTTCCAGTACCGGGGCGCCATGGGTTCGTCGCGGCCGATCTCTTCGGGCACCGTCTGCTCGTAGTCGCTGCGGTTCATCTGGAAGCTGGTGAAGAACCAGAGCTTGTCCTTGATGATCGGGCCGCCGATGTTCGCAGCCGCCGACAGGTCGAAGTAGGTGATGTCGTCCTGGTTCTCTTCTTCGGGCAGCTTCTTGTAGATGCGGGTGGCTTCGCTGCTGTAGAGGACCTGGAGGTCACCCTCGAACTCGTTGCCGCCCGAGCGGGTGACGACGTTGACGACACCGCCCAGCGCGCGGCCGTGTTCGGCGTCGAGGCCACCGGTCAGCACCTGGACTTCTTCGATGGCGTCGAAGTTCATGTTGTTGCTGAACGTGCCCGTCAGCGGGTCGGTCGAGTTGACGCCGTCGATGAAGTACTGGTTCTGGGTGTAGCTGCCGCCGCGCATGTTGGCGTTGCCCGAACCGTTGTCGACGACACCCGGCGAGAAGTTCGTCGCCGACTGGTAGTCGCGGCCGGAGTTCGGGATGTCGCGGAGCATCTCCTTGGTGAGCACGAGGCCGGTGCGGGTCGTCGTGGTGTCCACCGTCGGCTTCTCGTCGACGATCACGATCTCTTCGCCGGCTTCCTGCAGCTTCAGTTCGGCTTCCATCTGGGCTTCGCGGCCGGCGTAGACCCGCAGCGTGCTGATGGACTTGCTGAAGCCCGGCTTGATGATCTCGACCTTGTAGTCGCCGACCGGCAACGCCAGGAAGCGGAAGTCGCCGTCGGCGTTGGTCTCGGTCGAGCGGCCACCCTGGAGGTTGTCGCTGGTGATGTTGACCACGGCGCCGGGGATGCCCAGGCCGTCGGCGTCGACGACCGTGCCGCGGATCTGACCGGTCAGGTCGGCGGCGCGGGCTTCCAGGCTGGCGGTCGCCAGCGTGGTCACGAGACCGACGCCCGGTGTGGCCAGCAGCACCGGCACGAGCAGGCGCGCCAGCGATACGGAGCGGGCGGGGGGCGAAGGATGAGTCTGCGTCAGCTTCTGCATGGAGGGACCTCTGGGCTCCAAGGAGCGCGTCCGGACCTACTCTATGGGGCCCCGATCCGCAACCGCGTCGCGGGCGTCTTCTTGGATGGAGGTGTCGCCGGATCGGGCCGCGTTAGTGCCTGCGGCGCGGATCTCTGGAGGGCTGATGCGCATCACCACGTGGAACGTCAACTCCGTCCGGGCGCGGCTGCCGCGCCTGTTGGCTTGGGTTGACCGGCACCAACCGGACGTGCTCTGCCTCCAGGAGCTGAAGTGCACCGACGAGCAGTTTCCGCGTGCTCCCTTCGCCGAGCGTGGCTACCACGTGGAGGTCTTCGGGCAGAAGGCGTGGAACGGTGTGGCCATCGCCACCCGCAGCGTCCCCGACGAAGTGCTCCGCGACGTTCCCATTGCAGGTGATCCCGACGCCCGCGGCCTGAGCGTCGTCGTCGACGACGTGCGCATCGTCGACCTCTACGTGGTCAACGGCCGAACGGTCGGCCACGAGCAGTACACGCGGAAGCTGGCGTGGCTGGACGCGCTGGTGGCGTGGCTCGACGCGCACAGCAGCCCCGACGAGCTGCTCTGCGTCTGTGGGGACTTCAACATCGCGCCGGAAGACATCGACACCTGGGACGCCGAAGCCTGGCGCGAGCGCATCCTCTGTTCGACACCGGAACGGGAGCGCTTCCAGGCGCTGCTGGACTGGGGGCTGATCGACAGCTTCCGCCAGTTCGACGATCGTGCGGGCTCCTACACCTGGTGGGACATGCGCACGCGGGGCTTCGAGCGCGGCCAGGGGCTGCGTATCGACCACCTGCTTGTCACCGAGGGCCTGCTGGAAGCCGCGCTCGACTGCGAGATCGACGTGGAGGAGCGGGGGCTCGATCACCCCGACGCCAAGCCCAGCGACCACGCCCCGGTCACGCTGACGCTGGAGGACTGATGGCCTGGCGGGGCATCGGGCCAGCCCTCGATGCGGCCACGGACGGCGACCGGATCACCCTTTGGGGGCGCGTGGAGGGTGGCGCCTTCGTCGACGCGACGGGCGTCGTCGTCCTGGGCGGCCAGGTGTTGCATGAGGGGGCGGTGGGGATGGTGCAGGGGCGGCTGCATGCCGGCGTCCTGCAGGTAGAGCGGGCCGAGCTGCGCCCCGCGGCGGGGCGGGCGGGGCTGGGGCGTGACCCCCATCTCGTCGCCGCTCGCTTTGCGATGGTGGCTCGCCTCAGGTCGTCGCTGCAGGCCCGCGGCTACCAGGAGGTCGACACCCCGCTGCTGTTGGAGGCTGCAGGGACGGATCCCTTCATCGACCCTGTCCCGGCGCGCCTCGCGCCGACCTGGAACCCGATGGCCCCGGAAGGCACCGCCTGGCTGCACACCAGCCCCGAGCTGGAGCTCAAGCGGCTGTTGGCCCTCGGCTTCCCGGCAATCTTCCAGGTCGGCCACGTCTTCCGGCAGGGGGACCTCTCCCCGTGGCATGAACCCGAGTTCACCATGGCGGAGTGGTATCGCGTCGGCTGGGGCGCGACCGAGCTGGGCGCGGAGGTCGCCGAGCTGGCCTGCTTGCTGCTCGATCGCTCTGCGGACAGCCTCCAGGTCCGGACGGTCGCGGATCTGTGTGAGGAGTACGTCGGCGTCGACGTGCTGGCCCTGCAAGAGGGAGATGCTCTGTCGCGGGCCCTCGGCGGACCGCCGGAGCCCTTCGTGCATGCCTTCTCGCGGCTGTGGGTCGACGCAGTGGAGCCGCGCCTCGCAGGACTCGGCGCGGTGTTGGTCACCCGCTGGCCGGCCGCGCTGTCGATGCTCGCGCGCCTGGACCCGGGCGACCCGCGCGTCGCGCTGCGCTTCGAGCTGGTCGTCGACGGCGTCGAGCTGGCCAACGGCTTCGAGGAGCTGACAGACCCCGTGGAGCAGCGCGCCCGCTTCGACGCCGACCGCCGGCTCCGGGCCGCCGAGGGCCAGCCGGACATGCCCGTGCCGGAGCGCTTCATCGCCGCGCTCGAGGCCGGGATCCCGCCCTGCGCCGGCGTCGCCCTGGGGGTCGACCGGCTGGTGGCGCTCTCGTTGTCGACGTCGTCGCTGGCGGACTGCCTGGCCAGCCCCGCGGCCGTACGCTTCGCGAGGCTTCAGGGCAGGTAGTGTCGCAGCAGCTCGGTCAGGGCATGCAGGTGCACGGGCTTGCTGACCAGCGGCAGGATCTGCAGCCCGCGCTGACGCCAGTCGTCGAGCAGCGAGGTCGTCTCGGGACCGCCCCAGCCCGTCAGCGGCAGCAGCGGTGCGGCGCAGCCAAGCCGGGCCAGCCACGCCAGCAGCTCTCCGGGTGGCAGCGTGCCGAGGGTCAGGTCCAGGACCACCAGGGCCGGCTCGGCCGTGGCCAGCGCCGCTTCCAGCGACCGGAGATCGCTGGCCTCGGCCAGCGCGAAGCCGGCACGGCTGGCGGAGCGACCCACCAGCATGCGGATGGTGGGGTCGTCTTCGACGATCAAGGCGAGGGGTGCCTCTGGCATCGGGCGGCCGGTCCGTTCGGACGAGAGGGGGAGGGGAGCCCGGGGGGCCCCGAGCGACGGGACGGAGTGCCCCATAGCCGCCGTCATCGCGGGCCGGCAAGACCGGTTCGGGTCGGTCGCGCTCGGCAGCCGCGCCGATGCGGACCAGGGCGCGTCACCGGGTACACGTAGGCGACGTGGCGCGGCTTGCCCACGATGTGGGGGTGGGGGGGGGGGAAGCTCACCGAGCTGCCTCCCGCGATGCAGCGTTCGAGACACATCGCGGACCGCGAGGGTGCGAGGGCGCCAATTCGCGGGGGCGCGAGGGTGTGAGGGTGCGGGTCGCTTCACAAGTCGGGGGGGGGGGCTGGCACAGCCCCCCGCAGTGGTGACGCCGCGCTCGAGCTGGGGGAGGCGCGAGTCGCGTCGCTCGCGACACAAGTCGGGGGGCTGGCGCAGCCCCACCAGGCCCGGGCCGAGGGCGCGAGTCCGCGAAGTCCGCGCGTCCGCGAGGCCGCGAGGCCGCGAGGCCTGAGGGCGCGAAGGTGTCGCTTGCGTCAGGGCTTCATGCGCATTGTTGCCGGGGGCGGTGGCGCCGCGGTCAGCGCGCCGCCGTCGCGCTCAGCGTGTCGGCCATGGTGCTCCAGGAGCGGTCC
>CAZRFD010000027.1:0-65832 GCA_964599085.1 uncultured Enterobacterales bacterium
TGCCCCAGTCCCCGGTCTCGGGGTCGGGCTCCTTGGTGTCCACGCAGTCCCCGCCCCGCCACAGGGCGTGAAGCTCGCCGCCGGTGTCGATGAGGAGGATGCAGACGCTCGATACGGCGATGCTGCGGGCCTTGTAGATGGAGACCGCGTCGTTGAATGTGCTGCCCTCTGGCTCGGCATGCGGCCAGCAGAGCGCTTGTCCGTCCTGTTTGACCCCGCATCCACCGATCACCCAGTAGTCGCTCAGCCACCAGTCGGTCAGCGGCAGGGACTCTGGCGGGGGGCGGTGGCGCCGCGTAGCCACCCGGTGCACGGCGTTTGAGACGCACCGGCGAGGGCGCGAGCCGGCGAGCCCACGAGTCCACGCACCGCGAGTCCACGAACCGCGAGTCCACGAACCGCGAGTCCACGAGGTCACGAAGCGCGAGTCCACGAAGCGCGAGGGCGCGAGCCACGAGTCCGCGAGGGCGCGGCTCGGGCGAGACCTCCCCGATGGAGGATCCGGAAGAGCTGGGATGCGCTGCCCTGCCGGCCGGCTCGACACCGCTCAGTCGCGCCGCCGACGAAGCGAGATCAACCCCACACCGAGCGCCAGCGCCAGCCCGGCCCCTCGGCCGCTGCCCGATCCTTCGGTCCCCTGGGCGCAGCCGCAGCCGGACTTGCCCCCGTCGGCGGCGCCGCCGCCGCGGGGTTCCGAGCCCGTGTCCGAGTGATCCGGGGCGCCGCCGCCCCAGCCGCCGGTGTCCTCGGGGCTGTCGTCGCTGCCGTCGCAGTCGCTGTCGACACCGTCGAGGTCGATCTCTTCGGCGCCCGGGTGGACGTCTGCGTCGTTGTCGTCGCAGTCGTCGCCCTTGTAGTCGGCGCTGTCGTAGCCGTCGTGATCGGCGTCGTAGTCGCTGTCCCCGGCGCAGTCCCGATCCTGGCCGTCGTACCAGATCTCCTCGGCGTCCGGCTGGACGAAGGCGTCGGTGTCGTCGCAGTCGGTCCCGCCGTAGTCTTCGCTGTCGACGCCGTCGTAGTCCGCGTCGTAGTCGCTGTTGCCCGCGCAGTCCTGGTCCAGGCCGTCGTACCAGGTGTCGTCGACGCCGGGCGCGATGGTGGGATCGGTGTCGTCGCAGTCGTCGCAGAGCTTGCAGTCGTAGCCCTCGGCGCCGTGGCCATCGAGATCGGCGTCGAAGTCGTTGTCGCCGGCGCAGTCGGCGTCCACGCCGTCGTACCAGGCGTCCGTCGCCCCGGGGTGGACCGACGCGTCGCCGTCGTCGCAGTCGGTCCCGCCGAAGGCCACCGACGACACGCCGTCGTCGTCGGCGTCGTAGTCGTCGTGCCCGTCGCAGTCGGCGTCGACGCCGTCGTACCAGGCCTCCGTGGCGCCCACGTGCACGCCTGCGTCGGTGTCGTCGCAGTCGTCGCCACCGGCGACGACGGCCGTGTGGCCGTCGTGATCGGCGTCGTCGTCGTCGTCACCGGCGCAGTCGCTGTCGACGCCGTCGTACCAGATCTCCTTGGCGCTGGGGCTGATGGCGGGGTCGCCGTCGTCGCAGTCGTCCCCGCCCCAGTCGGCGGAGTCGTGCCCGTCGCCGTCGGCGTCGTAGTCGCTGGAGCCGTCACAGTCGGTGTCAACGCCGTCGTACCAGGTCTCGGTGGCGCCGGGGTGGATGCCGGCGTCGGCGTCCTGGCAGTCGGTTCCGCCCCAGTCGTCGCTGTCGTAGCCATCGGCGTCGGCGTCGTAGTCGCTGTCGCCGGCGCAGTCGGCGTCGACGCCGTCGTACCAGGTCTCGATGTGCCCGCCGTAGACGTCGGGATCGGTGTCGTCGCAGTCGTCGCCGGCCCAGTCGGCGTCGGGCGAGGCGTCGCTGTGGTGGCCGTCGTAGTCGGCGTCGTAGTCGCTGTGGCCGTCGCAGTCCTGGTCCACGCCGTCGTACCAGACCTCGGTGGCGCCGGGGTTGATGCCGGCGTTGGTGTCGTCGCAGTCGTCGCCACCGCTGTCGGCGGCGGTGTAGCCGTCGCCGTCCATGTCGATGGCGCCGGCCAGTGCCGGGCCGCCGAGGGCGAGGAGGGTCGAGGCGAGCACGAGGCGGCGGAGCAGGCGCGGGCGAAGGGCCGTACGGACGACGGGGCGCAGGCGGGCAGCGAGGGACACGGGTGCTCCAGGTTGTCGAGAGCCTACCGCCCCGAGGTCGCGCGTGCCGCAGGGGGTCGCTGGCGACGTCCGCGGCGGCTAAGCGACCCACTCCCTGGACACCCCTTCCCCGGGCCCCCCCTCCTGGACACCCATGGCGGCCGCCGCGCTGCGCGCCGTCTCGTCCGCTCCCTCCGACGCTCCCCCCCTCTCGAAGCGAGGTCTGCATGTTCCGGCGAGTCCTGGTCGCCAACCGCGGAGAGGTCGCGGCCCGCATCATCCGGACCTGCCGGCGCCTGGGCGTCGGCGTGGTGGCGGTGGCGACCGACGCCGACGCCGACCTCTCCTACCTGCGGGAAGCCGACGCCGTCGTCCCCCTCGGCGATCGCCGCGCCTACCTCGACGCCGGGGCGCTCATCGCGGCAGCGGAAGCCGAGCGCTGCAGCGCCATCCACCCCGGCTGGGGCTTCCTCGCCGAGAACCCGACCTTCGCGGCCCGCTGCGAGGCCGCCCGCGTCACCTTCGTCGGCCCCGACTCCGCCACCATGCGCCGGATGGCGGACAAGGTGCAGGCGCGCCAGACCATGGCGGCGCTCGGCCTGGCGCCGACCCCCGGCAGCGACGGCCCCCTCGCCGATGCAGCGCAAGCCCGGGCCCTCGCCGAGCGTGTGGGCCTCCCCGTCCTGCTCAAGGCCGTCTCCGGCGGCGGCGGGCGCGGGATGCGGCGGGTCTACAGCCTCGAAGACATCAGCGCCGCCTTCAACGAAGCCTCCGCAGAAGCCGCCAGCGCCTTCGGCGACCCCCGCATGTACCTGGAACGCCTCGTAGAGCGCAGCCGACACATCGAGCTGCAGATCCTCGCCGATGGCCAGCGCGCCGTGGTGCTCGGCGAGCGGGAGTGCTCGGTGCAGCGGCGGCACCAGAAGCTCATCGAAGAAGCCCCCTCGGTCGCCGTCCCCGATGCTCTGCGACAGCGGATCCGGCGCCAGGCCGAGCAGGCCTGCGCGGCGCTGGGCTACCGCGGGGCGGGCACGCTGGAGATGCTGCTCGACGACACCGGGCACCTCTGGTTCATGGAGATGAACACCCGCCTGCAGGTCGAGCACACCGTCACAGAGACCCTCACGGGGCTGGACCTCGTCGAGTGGCAGCTCCGCATCGCCGCCAACGAGCCGCTACCAGCGGATCTGCTGGCGGGGACGCAGCCACCGGGGGGCCACGCCATCGAGTGCCGGATCAACGCTGAAGACCCCGCCCAGGGCTTCCGGCCCGTGCCGGGCCTGGTCGAGCGCTTCGATCCACCGGAGGGCGACGGAATCCGGGTCGACACCCACCTGCGGTCCGGCGACCGCATCTCTCCGCACTACGACTCGATGTTCGCCAAGCTCATCGTGCGCGGGGACACGCGCGCCGCGGCGATCGACGCCATGGACGGGGCGCTGGCGGCGCTGCGCGTCGACGGCGTCCCCACGACGGCGCCGCTGCACCGCGCGATCCTCGCCCACCCGGACTTCCGGGCCGGCGACTACGACACCCACTGGCTGGAACAGGCCCTGCCCGGCTTGCTCGCCTCGCTGTCCGATGCACCCACCGCCACGACCGGAGATGCCTCGTGAAGCTGCACCTCGACCTGCTGGGCGCGCCGCTGCCGGCCGGAGATCCCGACGCTGCCGAAGCGCGCACGCACCTCGCCGCCTTGGAGGACGCACTCCTGGAGAAGCGCGCGGTCGTCGCCGAGGGCTGGGGGGCCGAGCGTGTGCACCGCAAGGGCAAGCTGACCACCTGGGAGCGCATCGACCGCCTGGTCGACGCGGGCACCCGGCCGTTGCCCGTCGGCACTCTGGTCAACTGGGGACGCCAGTTCGCCGGGTCCCGCCGCCTCGCTCCGGGGGCCGGGGTCGTGACGGCCTTCTGCCGCATCCAGCAGCGCTGGGTCATGGTCATCGCCAACGACAACACCGTGGCCAGCGGCGCCTGGTGGCCGCTGACCCCCGAGAAGATCGAGCGCGCCCAGAAGATGGCCCTCGATCTACGGGTGCCGGTGGTCTACCTCGTCGACTGCTCGGGGCTCTTCCTGCCCGAACAGAGCCGGTCCTTCCCCGGTCGCACCGGCGCCGGGCACATCTTCAAGAAGAACGCCGAGCTGGCCAACGCCGGCGTGCCCCAGATCGCCGGGGTCTTCGGGGACTGCATCGCCGGTGGCGGCTACATGCCGATCATCAGCGATCGCGTCTACATGACCGAGCGCGCCTACATGGTCATCGCCGGGGCCGCCCTGATCAAGGGGGCGAAGAGCCAGCACCTGACCAGCCTGGACATCGGCGGTCCCGAGGTCCACGTCCACCAGAGCGCCTGCGCCGACGTGCGGGTGCCCGATGACGAGGTCTGCCTCGATCACATCCGGGCCGAGGTCGGGCGTCTGCCGGACTCCGGCGTGGACTTCTACCGGCACGGCGTCCCGCCCGAGGCTCCCCTGCACGACGCCGCCGGCATCGAGGGCCTCCTCCCCGTCGATCATCGGCAGGTCTACGACATCCGGCAGGTGCTCGCCCGCCTCGTCGACGGCTCGCTCTTCCATGAGGTGCTCGCCGACACCGGCCTCGAGGTCGTGACGGGGCTGGCGCGGGTCAGCGGGCTTTGGATGGGCTTCGCGGCCAACGTCATGGAGCCGCAGCCCCACCCCGAGGGACGGGGCTACCGCCCCGGCGGCATCCTCTACCGCGAGGGGATCGCCAAGCTGGCGGCCTTCAGCCGGGCGTGCAGCGACGACGGCATCCCGCTGGTGTGGCTGCAGGACGTCGCCGGCTTCGACATCGGCGTGGAAGCCGAAGCCCTGGGCCTCCTCGGCTACGGCAGCTCGCTCATCTACGCCAACAGCACCAACGGCAACCCGGTCTTCACCGTGCTGCTGCGCAAGGCCAGCGGGGCCGGCTACTACGCGATGGCCGGCCTGCCCTACGAACCGGTCCTCCAACTCAGCACGGTGCACACCCGGCAGAGCGTCATGGAGGGGCGGACGCTCGCCATCGCCACCTACAACAGCAAGCTCGACGACGACTTCTGCATCGCGACCCAGGACCCCGACGAACGGCGTGAGATCGAGGAGGGCATGGCGAGGGTGGCGGCGCGGATCGAGGCCGACATGGATCCCATCCAGGCCGCGGCGCGCATGGACACCGACGAGGTGGTGCGCCTCTCCGAGCTGCGGGGCTGGCTGGTCGCGCTGGCCGAGATGGCGTGGCAGTCGACCGGCTATCGGCGCACGAAGAACCCGCGGATCTGGAGCGTGCACGACCTCGAGGCGCTGACCCGCGGGCGGGTGCAGCGGGGCGAGTGGCCGGCCGCGGGCACGCCGGCTCGGGCAGGCCAGGCCCCGGCCCCGGCGGCCTCGGCCGAGCCTCCGGAGCCCGGGGCCGTGGCGGTGGTCTCGCCCATGGAGGGCAGCTTCTACTGGCGGCCCGCGCCCGACCAGCCGCCCTTCGTCGCGGTCGGCGACCGCGTCGAAGCGGGCGCCCGCGTCGGCCTGATCGAGGTGATGAAGACCTTCACCCCGGTGCGCGCCGCGCAGAGCGGCGAGGTGCTCGCGCTCGCCGTCGACGACGGCGGGGCGGTCCAGGCGGGGCAGCCCGTGCTGTGGCTGCGGGGGGCGGGGCGCGGCAGTTGACCCTGCGCGATCGGGCGCGAGCGCCGTGGGTCTGACCCTGCCGTGGTAGGCTCCACACCCGGTTGCACCTGTCCAGCCACTCCAGACGGAGACGCCGTCGACCCATGCGCACTGTTGCCCTGGTTCTCTGCAGCACCGCCCTCGCCCTGCCAGGCGTCGCCCACGCCGGGTGTGCCACCCCCTACACCAGCGCGATGGTCTCCGAAGACCTGGGTGCTATGACCCTGGCGCTGCGCGACCTCGACGAAGCCACCTTCAGCAAGGCGGGCGAACGGATGGACGCCGGGCTGGCCTGCCTCGACGAGACGCTGCCCCAGACCGCCCTGGCCAGCGCCTACCGCTTCCTCGGCGCCTGGCGCTACCTGACCGGCGACAAGGACCTCGGCACGCGGTGGTTCCGGACCGCGCTGGAAGTGGACCCCGCCTTTGCCTGGGACGTCAACGATCTGCCGCCGGGCCACCCCATCCGCGACGCCTTCGAGGGAGAGCGGGCCATCGCCGCCCAGCCGGCGGTGCCCATCGACGGGATGATGCTGTCGGCACCGGAGGGGACGGTCGTCTACATGGACGGCGCACCGCTGCAGGCTGCCAAGGCCACCACCGGGCGGCCACACCTCGTTCAGCTCGTGGTCGAGGGGGAACGGCAGGTGCAGGAGGGCTGGATCGTCGACGGCGGCGAGCTTCCCGAGTCGATCCTCATCACCGAAGAAGAAGCCATCGCTCGCGCAGCCGCCCTCGCAGCCGCGGCCGACGAGGGCAAGAAGAAGAAGAAGAAGAAGGACAAGGACGCGACGGCCGATGTCGGGCCCGCTGTGGCGACCACCGGCGGCAGTGGCGACGACCCCTTCGCCGTGCAGACGGTGCGGCGTGTGCGTCCCAAGGCCAAGACCCCGCTGCTCATCACCGGTGCGGTCGGCATCGTCGCCAGCGGCGTCGTGTACGGCCTGAGCTTCCCGGCCCACAAGGGCTTCGAAGACGCCACCACCACCGACGAGCTGCTCCAGGCCCAGACCGCCACCAACACCCTGGTGATCGCCAGCGGCGCGACGCTCGCGGTGGGTGTCGGCCTCGGCGTGGTGGGCATCCAGCTCGACTCCGCCCCGGGGCTGGTCTTTGGCCGGCGGTTCTGACGCCGCCGGACGGGACGGGGCCTGGCGCGGGACTTCCGGCCGGGGCTACCGGCGGGATCCCGATGGGCTCGACCGCCGGGGCACGCGGCACCGGATCATCGCCGTCGTCTCGGACGAGGCGGGACCACTGCTGCCGCCCGGTCGGCGCGCTGCTCTCCTGCTGCCGGCCCGGCGCGCACCGGCCGCACTGCAGGCCTTCGACCGGGAAGTCTCCGGCCTGGAGCTGCTGAGCGCGGGTGCTGCCGCGTCCCCGGCCCCTCGGGTCTACGAACGCCTCGAGGGTGATCCCGGGGCCGTGGTCGAGTGGTGCGACACAGACCTGGAGAGCTGGTGGGTCGGCTGCTGTGACGCACCGGATGCGTTCCGGAGCCTCTGCCTCGCCCTCGCCGATGTCTGCCGGCGGCTGTCGGACTGGGCCGGCGCGGCGGAGAGGGCGGGGGACGAGGTGCTGCCGCTGCCCGACATCCGTCCCCGGGCCGTGCTCCGGACCTCCGGCGGACGCTGGGTGCTCGCGGGCCTGGGGCGACCCGGGGCCCAGCTCTCGGCCTTCGACGACGACGCCGGCACCGAGATGATGACCTCGGCGAGCGGCTACGACCCTCCCGAAGAGCTGTTCAGTGCCCGCAGCGACCACCCGCTGGCCGCGCGCACCTGGGCCGTCGGAGCCAGCCTGTTTTCGCTGCTGAAGGTCCGGGCGCTCGCGGCTGGGAGCGGCCCCGACCGGGAGCTGTCGCTGCCGGCTGGTGGCACCGACAGCGTCCACCTGCGCAGCCACCGGGCGGCGCTGATCGACGATCTCCTGCAGCGTAAGCCCGCGCTCTTCGCGGGGCGTCCGCTCGACCCCCGGCAGTTCCTGTACCCGGACCGCCTGCCGGACCGCGACCGGCGGACGGTGGCAGAAGCCGCCAGCGGCCTGTTCGGGGACGACCAGCGCGCCCTCGAGTCGAAGCTCTGCGGTGAGCTGCTCTCGGTGTTGGATCGGGCGCTCTCCATCGACCCCGGTCGGCGCTTCACCGACCCCGCGGACCTGGCGGCGGCGCTGGAGGGACTGGCGGGCAGCTTCCGGGCGATGCGGACGTCGGTCGCTGCGTCGCGGCTGACGGCGGACGGGCCGATGGAGAGCGCAGCCGAAGCCACCCAGGTCATGGCCGCCGGGCCCGCGGGCGAACCTCGCCTGCCGACGGCGGCGCTGGTTCCGCTGACGGATCCGCCCTCCATCACCGGGATCGGGCCGGGCGTGGCGGCGGATGACGACAGCACGGACGAAGCGCTCGAGCTTGATCCGGGCGCCATCTTCGACGACATCACGGCGGACCCGGTGGGGCCGGGTGACGCCCTGGCCGGTGACGCCCTGGCCGGTGACGCCCTGGCCGGTGACACCCTGCCGAAGGCCCAGGCCCCAGCAAGCAGGTCGGTGACAGCACACCACGACCCCGCGGTGGTTCCCGGCTGGGTGAAGCTCGCGTTGGGGGGGCTGGCGCTGTCGCAGGCGGCGACCCTGGGCCTTGTCGGGCTGCTGTGGCTGCAGCTCGACGCCCGACCGCCGCAGGCCGATCGCGCCACACAGGCCACCGGGCTGCTCCAGGACGCCTTCGAGCCGACGGGCGCGGGTTCGGGGGGCAGGGCGTCTGGAGATGGTCCTGCCGGCGCCTCGGCCGCAGTGGACGGCGGAGCCGCCGCCGACGGCGCCCTGGCCGACGAGCCCGCGAGCGGCGATGCGTTGTCCGACGGCGTGCCCGCCGACGCTGCGTTGAACGCGCCGACGGCCGACGTCACCTCTCCCGCGACCGCGTCAGCATCCGATCCGGGGGGCGCGGATGCCGGTGCGGCCGAGAGTCAACAGCAGCACTCCGGTTCACGCGCGCGCCGGTCGGCGACGGCGACCGGCACCCTCCAGGTCTCGGCTGGTGGGGCCGAGGTGCGCCTGCTCGGTCCCGCCGGGCCGGTGTCGCCGGGCGCGGTGGCGCCGGGTCGCTACCGGGTCCAGCTCCAGGACGGAGAAGGCTGGACCGACCGGATCACCGTGACGGTCGATGCAGGTGCGGAGGTCCAGGTGACCTGCGGCTTCGGCCAGTGCAAGCAGGTGCAGTAGCGCCGACGGGGCCGTGCGACCAGGCGGCGCTGGTCAACCCTGCCGGCGCTCCCACAGGTGTTCGGGCTCGTCGTGGGCGGACGCCACCCAGCGCCCCGCGACGAAGAGCCAGTCGCTCAGCCGGTTGACGTAGCGCAGGGCGACGGGGTCGAGGTCCGGCTCGGCCCGCATCAGCGTGACGAGGCGGCGCTCGGCGCGGCGGCACACCGTGCGGGCGAGGTGGAAGCTGGCGCCGACGGGCCCGCCCCCGGGGAGGATGAATTCCTCGAGGGGCGGAAGCTCTTCGTTGAGCGTGTCCATCCAGGCTTCGAGCTGGACGACGTCGTCATCGCGGACCAGGACCATGCCCTGCCACCGGTCGGCGGGCATCGTGGCGAGGTCGGCGCCGACGTTGAACAGGTCGTTCTGGACGCGGTGGAGCATCGCGTCGAGGCGGGCGACCACGTCCGGGTTCGCCGCGGAGCGGCCGTTCTCACTTCGGACGAGCCCGACGACGGCGTTGAGCTCGTCCACCGTTCCATAGGCTTCGATGCGGGCGTCGTCCTTGGACACGGCCTGCCCACCGGCGAGCCGGGTGCTGCCCTTGTCGCCGGTGCGGGTGTAGACCCGGGTGATGCGCATTCGGACCCTCGCGGTTTGCGCTCGGGAGCTAACCGTGCTGCTGGAGATGGCGAGCCTTCGAGCGGGCGGGCATCGGGATGCCGGCCGCGGGCGGCCGTGATACCTCGACTGCAGTCGCGGGAAGGCTGCCCCGGCTCTCTGCCCCGGCCCTGTGCCCTGGCCTTGTCGATCCGCCTCGCAGCTCGCCGCTCGGCCACACGTCGTCGCTGGCCTCGGCACCCCTCGGACCCGCGCCCACCCCCTGCGCCCACCCTCTGGAGCCGCCCCGTGGAAGACAAGAAGAAGCTCGTCGCCGTCGCTGGCCTGCGCACCGCCGATCCCACCACGCTGCAGGTCCTGACCCAGGACGTGCTGCGCACGCCGCTGGTCCGCATCGAGCCCGCGACCCTCGCCGACCTGCTGGCGCTCTCCGAGATCGGCGGCGACCCGCTGCCTGGCGCGATGGTCAAGGAACTGGATCGCTTCCAGCGCCAGATGTTCCGCGAGCTGGCGGACCTGCCCGACGGCCCGCCCCTCGCCGAGTTCATGGGTGAGGTCGGCAAGCTGCCGGCGGACACCGTGCCGGCCTGCCTGCGCAAGGCGGTGGCCGACCTCGTCGAAGACCGCAAGTCTGCCGATGCGATCGAAGCCATCCAGGCCTTCCTCGCCGGGGTCGAGGGTGTTGACCCGACCCCCGTGCAGCTCCCGACCCGGGAAGACGACCCTGACGCCACCTCAGCGCCGGTCGAAAAGGTCGCGGCGAAGAAGAAGACCTCGACGCGCAAGCGCGCCACTCCCAAGAGCCAGGTCGATCCGCGCCGCGGCGAGTGGATCGAGGGTGATGTGCTCGATCGCCTGAACAACTACCACAACGGCCTGAAGGAGTCGGTGATGGTCGCCGGCTCGCGCCACCGGTCCCCGTGGGACGACGTGTCGGTCAAGGAAGTGATGGCCGTCCTGCGTCGCCTCAAGCGCGAGGGTCGCGTGCGATACTCGGCTGGCCGCTGGCTCATCAACAAGTGACAGTCCATCAGCGGGGCCTGCTGCTCCCTCGGTCCCACTCGGCGGAGGCTTGACCCCGCCGCCAGCGGCCCGGCGACCATCGGTCGTCGGGCCGCCTGCTTTCCAGGAGACGTGCCATGATCGCCTCGAACCTCGCCCTGCTCGGTATCCTCGCCATGGTCGCCTGTGGTGACAAGGACGGGGGTGACTCCGGTGGCTCGCTGATCCTGGACGGCGGCAGCACCGACGGCGGTAGCGGCGACGGCGGAGGGGACGGCGGCGGCAGCGGCGACGGCGGCGGCGACGGCGGCGGCGACGGCGGCAGCCCCGACGGTGGCAGCCCCGACGGTGGCAGCCCCGACGGCGGCAGCCCGGGCGGCGACACGACGATCTTCGAGCTGCAGGACGGATCGATCGCCGTCGGCACCAAGGTCGTCGTCGAAGACGTCGTCGTGACCAGCCCCAGCACCGGCTACGGCTTCTTCGTCGGTGAAGCCGAGGGTGGTGCTGGCTCGGGGGTATGGGTCTACCACGGCTCCTCGCTGAAGATCGCCGTCGCGCAGGGCGACCTCGTCGACATCTCCGGCGTGCTCACGGAGTACGAGGACAGCGCCGGCGGTGGCACCCTCACCGAGATCCAGGTCAGCGACGTCAAGGACGTGGTCGTCACCGGCACGGCATCCCTCCCCGCTCCGACCACGCTGACCACCTCCAGCCTCACCGATGAAAAGCTCGCCGAGAGCTACGAGGGCGTGCTCCTCCGGGTCGAGGGCGTGACCGTCACGGCGGCGGTCGACGGCAGCGGCGAGTGGCAGGTCGACGACAGCCTGGCGCTGGACGACCTCTTCTACCGGCCCAAGGGCCTGGTCGTCGGCGACAGCTTCGAAGCGGTTGAGGGCGTGCTGAGCTGGAGCTACGGCCAGTACGAGCTGGAGCCCCGCAGCGCCGATGACCTGCAGGGCTACACCCCGGTCGGCTGCGCCGCCGACGCCTGCGTGCGCGATCTCGCCGACGGCGACCTCGTGGTCACCGAGTTCGCCATCGACGTGCAGTCCGGGCCCGACGACTGCGAGTGGGTCGAGCTCTACAACGCCAGCGGCGGCAGCGTCGACCTCAACGGACTGGTCTTCGGTGACGACGACCCGGGCACGGGGACCGTGGACGGCGAGCTGGTGGTCGCGGCGGGCGGCTACGTCGTGCTGGGCGCCAACGACGCCGAGACCTGGGCCATCGAGTGCCCCGAGCTCAACGCAGTGCTGACACCGTCGGCGTTCTACGGCGTCAGCGTCAGCATCAGCAACTCGGGGGATCCGCTGCGCATCGCCCGACCCGACGGAAGCTCGATCGACGACCTGCCCGACTACGGCAGCGGCCTCGACGCCTGGCAGCTCGACGCCACCTTCCTGGACGCGACCAGCAACGACGACCCCAACTTCTGGTGCGAGCCGACGACCGTGTTGGTGTCGGACGACACCGACCCCTCCCTGGTCGACTACGGGACGCCCGGGCGCGCCAACGTCGCCTGCCTGTAGCGGCGCGGCCGCCGCGGCTACTCGACGCGGCACTCCAGGCGGTCGACGGCGTGCACCGGCGCGTCGTCTCCCGCCATCAGCTCCTTGATCGCCTGGAGCACCATCCGGTGCTTCTGGAGCATGCGCTTGCCCTCGAAGGCCTTGGAGATCACCTCGATCTCGAAGTGCCCACCGCCGCCGTGCACCCGCGCCTGGCTCTCGGGGATGGTGGACTCGATGGCCTGCTTGATCTGGTCGTGGATCGACACGGTCGCGCCTCCGGTGCGTTGTCGGACCGACTGGCTAACGCTTCGCGGGGCCAGCGGGACGCCCGCTGCGGGAGGCTCCCTGGTCGAGGCGCTCGACCTGCCATAGCTCGACCGGCAGGCCCGCCTCGAGCAGCCGGTCAAACCAGACGAGCTGCGCGTCGCGGACCTGGTCGGTCGGCCCCTTCAGCTCGGCGAGCAGGGCGGTGCAGGGCAGGCGCGAAGGAAAGCTGCCGGCCAGGCGGAGCTCGGGCCCCGGCAGGATGAGGAGGTCGGGCAGCCCGCGGGCCCCGAGCCGCCAGTCCCGCGCCAGCACGTCGAGCACTGCGGCCAGCGGAGCGCCGCCGAGCGCATCGACGATGGCGACGAGGAGGTCGAGGTCATACCGGTCCCAGGCGACCCCGCGGATCACCTGCCCGTGGTGCGCCTGCCAGTGCGCGGCCAGCAGCGCGGGCCCACCTCCCGCGGAGATGTCCGAGAGCCGCTGGGCGAGGGCTTCGGCCCGCTGCGCTGCGAAGGCTTCGGTGCCGAGGTCGAGGGGGGCCGAGCGGAAGGGGGAGGGGAGCATGCCCGGCACGGGAGCGAACATCAGATCGACCATGAGCAGCCCGAAGAGCATGCGCCAGAGGTCGTTTTCGCCGTGCAGGGCGCGCCGTCCGTGGCCGGCCAGCCAGGCGACGACGGCGGCCTCGAGGGGAGCGGCGCCGGCGTCGGTGGACCAGCCCGGGCGGGGACCCTCCATGGCGGCAGGGGCGAGGCGGATCCTGCGCTGGCGTGCCTGGCGCAGGGGGGGGAGGGGAGCCCAGCCGACGCGGGCCTTGCGGGCCAGTCGGCGTCCGGTGCGCGCCAGGGCGAGGCGCTGGTCGCCGGAGACCCTGGGCAGCCAGGCCTGGCAGAGGGCGGCGCCCTCGGCGTGGCGGCCGAGCTGGGACAGGCACAGGGCACGGCGGTGGACGGCCTGTCCCGGGCGACGCAGCCCCGCGTCCAGCAGCTCCGCGTAGAGGGTCGCGGCGCGGGCATGGTCGGCTTGCCGCTCGAGGGCTGCCGCCGCCCCCAGCAGGCGACGGAGGGCGAGGCGGCGGGCACTGAAGCGGCGCAGCCACGGCGGGCCAGGCGGCAGCGCAGCGACGAGGCTCCGGTCTTCGTCGATCCGCGCCACGAGGGCTTCGGAGCGCTGCGGCTCGTCCAGCAGCGACATGGCGAGGTCCACGGCGAGGCCCGCCTCGTAGCGCAGCAGGTCCCGCCGGTGCGCGAAGAAGCGCGCGTCGTCGTCCGCTGCGTAGGGGACCCAGGACACGACCTCGAGGCGCTCGACTACGAGGCGCGACAGGTCACCGTCGCCGCGGCCGAGGAACAGCCGAGCGAGACGGCGGAACAGGCCGGGGTGGCGCAGGCGCAGGCTCGGCTGCGAGACCAGCGGGCGGGCGTCGGCCCCGGTCAGCCGGGCCAGCAGCTCGGACCGGCGGCCGCGGCTGTCGCGGCCCAGGTCCCGACAGGTCCTGCGAAGCGCGGGCACCGTGTGCAGCGCGGCCAGCTCCGCGGTCGTGGCCACGGCCTCACCCCGCCACGCGAAGCCCGCCTCCACCAGCACGCTCGCGGCGCTGGCCACGTCCCCCACGTCGGCGTACTCGAGGCCGGCGAGGGCGAAGAGCACGCCCCGCCGGCCGTGCAGCCGGGCATAGAGGCTCGCGGCAGCAGGGGGCAGGCCGAGGAAGCGCCGGCAGACCAGGGCTTCCCCGCGGGTCAGCAGGCTCCCGCTGTGGTGGAGCGCGGTCCGGACGGCCAGCACGAGGTCCGCGCGGGCCCAGGCCGGAGGCTCCGAGATCCCCGGGTCGGATTCGTTGGGCGGCCGGGGAGGGGAGGGCACGAGCTGCCTGCCGTGTCCAGGACCGGGTGGTAGGGGCGGTGGGACTCGAACCCACAAGGCCTGAGGCCACTCGATTTTGAGTCGAGCGCGTATACCGATTCCGCCACGCCCCCGTCCGCTCCGGCCGGGTCGGTTGCCGGCTGCGCCGCGAGGCGGCCAGCCGAGGTGGACCTAGCCCGCGCTGACGCCAGGCGCCACGGCCACCGTGGCAGCACGCATTGACAGGCCCACGCGCGCGTTGTGTGATACCCGACGCTCGGCCGGTCGACCGACCTCTACAGGCAGCGTCCGGCCAGCTCTCGCGGCGCGCTGTCGTGGCCAACGCCGCATCCCCGCCGCCTCCAGCGCCTGCTGGGGCGTCGTCACCTGCCGAAGCGCGGACTGATGTCGCAGCCCTACGTCCTCGTCGTCGACCCCAACCCGACCACCGCGCGCCGGGTGCACGACGCGCTCAACGGTTCGGCCTTTGGCTTCCTGTCGGCTCGGGACGCCCACGAAGCCGCGGCGGCCAGCGCCGGCCACGACCTCGCCGTCGTGCTCAGCAGCGCCTCACTGCCGCGGGGCAACGGCTACGACCTCGCTCGGCAGATCCGCGAAGACCACCCGGCCGCCGCGATCTTCCTGCTCGCCGGCGGCTTCGAGGTCTACAACCAGCAGCGTGCCGACGAAGCCGGCGTCACCGGGCAGGTGCGCAAGCCCTTCTCGGTAGAGGGGCTGCGCGCCCACCTCGAACAGGTGCTCGGCCCGCTCGGCCCCCGTCCCGCCGACGCCACCGACCCTGGCGACGTCGCGGTCGACGGCTCGCTGGAAGAGCTGGGCTCGACTGCCATCGAACCGCTCGTCACGACCGAGCCCATCACCCCGGTCGCCGCAACGCCGCGCGTCGGCAGCGCCCCGCCGGCCTCGGACGAACGCGTCGCCAGCTTCCTGCCGCGCGACTACCAGGAGCTCGAACCCGTCGCGGTCGACCCCGACATCGTGGGCCCGGCGCTCGAACGCGCCATCCTCGAGGTGCTCCCGGAAGTCGTGCAGCGGGTGCTCCGCCACAGCCTGGCCTCGACCCCGGCCTTCCGCGACCTCGTCGAGGTCGCGGTCGAAGACGCGGTCCGCGCCCAGCTCCCCGACATCGCCGAGCGGGTCGTGCGGGAACGGCTGCGCGAACGCGAACAGCGGGACGAGACGGTCGACTGAGCCGACCTGCCTCGCTATCAGGGTGCCCTCACGGCATCTCCCATCGAACCTCCGCAGCTTGCGAGAGTCCCATGAGCACGCCGGATGCGCTGCCGCGCACCTATGACCCGAAAGCCGCCGCCGACCGCTACTACGCCGACTGGGAGGCCCGCGGCCTGTTCTCTCCGGATCCCGACGCCCCCGGAGAGCCCTACTGCATCGTGATCCCGCCGCCCAACGTGACGGGCTCGCTGCACATGGGCCATGCGCTCAACAACACGCTGCAGGACGTGCTGATCCGCTACAAGCGCATGGACGGCTACAACGCCCTGTGGGTACCGGGCATGGACCACGCCGGCATCGCCACCCAGTGGGTGGTCGAGCGCCAGCTCCGCGCCCTGGGCATGGACCGGCGCGACATGGGGCGCGAGGAGTTCGTCAAGCGGGTCTGGGACTGGAAGGCCGAGAGCGGGGGGACCATCACCCACCAGCTCCGCCAGCTCGGCGTCTCCTGCGACTGGCGCCGCGAGCGCTTCACCATGGACGAGGGCCTGTCCCGCGCCGTGCGCGAGGTGTTCGTCCGCTACTTCGACGAGGGGCTGATCTACCGCGCCGAGCGGCTGATCAACTGGGACCCGGTCGGCATGACGGCGCTCTCCGATCTCGAGGTCGAAGCAGAAGAAGACTTCCAGACCGAGATCTGGTCCTTCGCCTACCCGCTGGCCACGCCGGCGGCGGGTCCCGACGGCACCGTCATCGAAGAGATCGTCGTCGCCACCACCCGGCCCGAGACCATGCTGGGCGACACCGCCATCGCGGTGCACCCCGACGATCCCCGCTACCAGCACCTCATCGGGCGGGAAGTGCGCCACCCCATCACCGGCCGCACCTTCCCCATCGTCGGCGACGCCATCCTCGTCGACCCGGAATTCGGGACCGGCGCGGTCAAGGTCACGCCCGCCCACGACTTCAACGACTTCGAGGTGGGCAGGCGCCACGGCCTGCCCATGATCAACATCCTGGAGCTGGACGGCACGGTCAACGCAAACGGCGGCCCCTTCCAGGGCATGACCGTCGCTGACGCCCGCGACGCAGTGAAGGCCCGCCTCGGCGAGCTTGGGCTGGACCGCGGCAGCGAAGCCCACACCATGGCCCTGCCCCGCAGCCAGCGCAGCGGCGCGGTCGTGGAACCGATGCTGTCGACGCAGTGGTTCGTCAAGATGAAGCCGCTCGCGGCGCCGGCGCTCGCCGCCGTGGAGCGGGGCTTCACCCGCTTCGTGCCCAAGCAGTGGGAAAACACCTACTTCGCCTGGATGCGCGACATCAAGGACTGGTGCATCAGCCGGCAGCTCTGGTGGGGGCACCAGATCCCGGCCTGGTACGACGAAGACGGCAAGGTCTACGTCGGCCACGACGAGGCCGACGCCCGGGCGCGCGGGGGCATCGGCGACGACGTGCCGCTGACCCAGGACGAAGACGTCCTCGACACCTGGTTCTCCAGCGCGCTGTGGCCGTTCTCGACGCTGGGCTGGCCCGACGACACCGCCGAACTGGCGCGATACTACCCCACCAGCGTGCTCATCACGGGCTTCGACATCATCTTCTTCTGGGTCGCCCGCATGATGTTCAGCGGGCTGCACTTCATGGGCAATGTGCCCTTCTCCGACGTCTACATCCACGCCCTGGTCCGCGACGAGCACGGCCAGAAGATGAGCAAGACGAAGGGCAACGTCGTCGATCCGTTGGAGATGATCGACAAGCTGGGGACCGACGCCTTCCGCTTCACGCTCGTCGCCATGGCGGCGCAGGGCCGCGACGTGCTGTGGAACGAAGCGCGCGCCGACGGCTACGTCAAGTTCCAGAACAAGATCTGGCAGGCCTTCCGCTTCGCCCACATGCACATCGTCGGTGAAGCCGGCGCCGAAGCCCTCGACATGGACGCCCCCCGGACGCTGTCGGCCTACGACCGGTGGATCCTGGTGCGCCTGGGGGCTGCGGTCGACCGGGTCCGCAAGGCGCTGGATGACTACCGCTTCAACGAAGCCGCCAGCGAGATCTACCAGTTCACCTGGTCCGAGCTGTGCGACTGGTACCTGGAGCTGTGCAAGGGGCGGCTCTACGACGACACCGACACCGACGAAGCCCGCGCCGACCGCCAGGGTGCGCGGCACACCCTGTGGACCGTGCTCCACGCCCTGGCGCGGCTGCTGCACCCCTTCATGCCCTTCCTCTCCGAAGAGCTCTGGCAGCGCCTGCCGGGCACGGACGGCACGGTCGTCACCACCTCCTTCCCGGTCGCCGCCGACTACCCCCACGACGCCCAGGCCTTGGAAGAAGTGGCCGAGCTGCAGGAGGTCATCGTCGCCCTCCGCCGGATCAAGGCCGACATGGAGCTGTCGCCCAAGACCCCGCTCACCGTGCGCACCGCCGACCCGTCGCTGCTGCACCGCCACGCGCAGGCGCTCGGGGACCTGTCCCGGGTCACCACCATCGAAGCCGGTGGGCGCCAGGGGGCCTGCGCCACGGCGGTCGTGCGCGGCAAGGACCTCTACATCCCGCTGGAGGGGCTCGTCGATGTCGACGCTGAGCGGGCCCGCCTCGGCAAGGAGCTGAAGAAGTCCGACAAGGACATCGGCGGGCTCGAGCGGCGGCTGGGCAACCCCGGCTTCCGCGCCAAGGCCCCGGAAGCGGTGGTGGCCGAGTTCGAGGTCAAGCTCGCTGCCGCCCGAGAGCGGCGAGAGCGGCTGCAGGCCGCGCTGGCGTTGCTGGGCTAGCGATGTTTGGGCGGGCCGGCGTCGTTCCGGCGGGTCTAGCGGTGTTCGCTGAACGCTGCTAGCCTGGCCGCGTCCCCGTTGCGCGCGACGCCGGTGGGGGCAGCCCCCCTTGGCGCGGTCAGCCCGTCGTCGGCTCTGCCGTCTCCCGAAGGCTCTCTTCGTCGTAGATGACGATGCCCTCGCGCATGCAGTCGACCACGCCGTCCGTGCGCCAGGTGCTGAGCTGCCGGATGGCGGTCTCTGTGCGGCAGCCGGCGAGGTCCGCGAGATCGCCGCGCGTGAGCCGCAGGGGCACGAAGCGCCCGCGAGCGTCGTCGAGGCCGAACTGGTCGGACAGGGCGATGAGGATCTGGGCGATGCGCTGGGCGACCGAGCCGTCGCCGACCCGAGCCATGCGCTCGGCGAAGTGGGCGGTGCGGTGGCAGCAGACCTTGAACAGCTCGTCGAGCAGCTCGGGGTGGGCGGCGATGGTCTGGGCGAGGTCGTCGCGGTGCAGGCGAACCGCCCGGCCGCTTGAGAGGGCGACGCAGCGCATGGGGCGCAGGCCGCGGGTCAGCGCCGCGTCCACGCCGACGAGGCTGCCGCGCCCCAGCACGTCGAGGATGACCCGGTTGGTCCCGCTGGGGACCGACAGCTTGACGAAGCCCACGCAGATCGCCAGCAGGAAGTCGGCGTCGTCGCCGCGGTTCCACAGGACCTCGCCCCGCTTGAAGCGGATCTCGGCCCCCCGCTGCATGATCGGCGAGATGGTGTCGCTGCGCGCGCAGGGTCGTGCGCACGCACACACCCCCGTCGAGCAGGCGTCGGACGAGACGCGCCAGCGGGAGGGGTTGTCGGGGGCGTTGGCATCCGGAACTGAATTGATCCGGCTGAACACTCGATCATCGAGTGCCATGTCGCGTCCAGGGTTCCACCGTCTGTGCCGCGAGACGAGCTGGCGGTTCGCCCGTGGGCGCAGCGTAGCCTCCTCAACGGAGTACGCATCGCACCCCGTGACCTGTTGCCACCGGTGAACATGCCGAGGGAGCGGCGACATCACGAGGGACAAGGACCGTCCTCGGTCGCTGGTCACCGCTTGTCGCGATTGTCCAACAACGGCAACGCAGCGTCCCTGTAGATAGGCAGCAGCACGGCGTGGTCGGCGTACTCGGGCAGCTTGCCCTGCTCGCCCTCGTAGGCCTGGACGAGCTGGCTGGCGTAGGTCGCAGCGGCGGTGGCGTCGCCCTGGGCCTGGGCCGCCTGCACCGCGACCCCCAGCGCCAGCAGGTGGCCGGGGTGCTGGTCGAGCATGGCGGTGGTGGTCTCCAGCGTGGCCGCCGTGTCCCCCGACGCGAGCTGGAGCAGGGCGACGTGGAATTGTCCGTCGCTGTCCAGCGGGCCGGCGGCCCCGTAGGCGGTGAGGGCCAGCGGGATGAGCTGGGCTGCGGCCGCCTGGTCGCCTCCCTCGTAGGCCGTCATCGCCCGGTTGAAGGCGGCGTCGGCGACGTCACGGGTGGTCGTGTCCGGGGCTGCCGGCGCCGTCCCGGTCGAGGTGGGAGCGGCGACCGGCGCCGTGGCGGCGGGCGTCGCCGTGGCGGCGGGGACGGGCGCGCTGGCAGCGGGCGCTGGCGCTGAGGGGTCGGCCGCGTCGCAGCCGATGAGCACGGCCAGGGCGATGACCGGGATGGACTTCGGGGACACGGGGCCTCCATTCAGGCGAGGCGGACACCTATCGGTTGCGTTCGGAGCGCACCGCGGGGTCGTGGAAGTGCTGGTAGACGTAGATCGAGTCGTTGCCGTGGCAGTCGCCGCAGGGGAGCTGGTCGGAGGTCGACCGCAGGAAGCTGTTGGTGGCGTCGCCCTCGACGGGCTGTCCCGTGCCGGGCTCGTCGCGCTGCGCGCTCCAGCGGTGCGGCTGGTGGCAGGAGGGACAGCTCATGCGGCCGGAGCGGACGTGCCGCCCCGTGTCCGGGTCGAAGACCGGGAAGCCCTCGCCACGGGCCGCGGTGCCGAGGTCCATGATGTCGACGTCGGGGTGGCGCAGCGCCGGCGGGATCTTGTCCGCCGCCGCCCCGCGCTTGCTGTGGCAGGACAGGCAGTACGTGGAGACGCGGTCGGCAGCTCCCTTGTCCAGGGGCTCGCGGGCCCAGAGATCGACCTGCTGGGTGGCCTTGTGCGGCACGTGGCAGGCCGAGCAGGTCCCCGCCTCGGTCACGGTCTGGCCGAGCACGTTGACGGCGTCGGGGGCGTTGACGTGCAGGTCGTGGTCGGTGCCCTCGACGCGCGCCTCGTCTTCGTGGCAGGACCGGCAGAGGCTGGAGTCGCCGCTGTTGTCCACGCGCAGGAAGCTGGTCGAGGCGTCGCCGGCCGTGTCGAAGGGTGCCTGGTCGGCGATCCCGCTGGGGCTCCACTTGTGGGGGTCGTGACAGGACGCGCAGGTCATCATGGCGTCGCGCGCCCGGTGGCCCGGGATCTTCTCGAGCGGCAGGTCCGTGTCGATGCCGCGGGTGGCGGGGGCCACCGCGGTCGGGTGGTTGACCTCGGTCAGCGTCGCCCGCTCGGCGATGTCGCCGGTCTGGTGGCAGCTCAGGCAGAGCCGGCCGACCACGTCGCCGCCCTCGCTGGGGAGCAGGCGGGAGAAGCGCTGGTAGGGCAGGGCGCTGTGGACTTCGTGGCAGGCCAGGCAGGGGCCGCTCTGGGCGGGGCTGAGCCCGTCGACGTTGTCCGGAAGGCCGGCGTCGACGAGGTTGCCGTGGCGGGTCTGCAGGACCTCGCGCTGTTCGCTGTGGCAGGTCTGGCAGAGCTGGCTGCGCGGCTGGCGGAGGAAGCTCTCGGGCTCTCCGTCTGCGGCGTCCGCCGCGGCCGGACGGTGCACGTTGTGGCAGCTCGCGCAGGTCATGACGCCGCCGTCTTCGGTCTCCTGGCCCAGGGGGTGGTGGTAGCCGGTGGTGCGCAGGCCGGCGGCGATGCCCCCGGCCCCGTGGCAGGACAGGCAGATCCCGGTCTCCCAGGGAAGGCTGGCGTCGGTGCTGCGGGCGTTGGCGTGGGGGAGGTGACAGGCGGAGCAGGCCCCCCCCTCGACCGCGGTCTCTCCGACGAGGTTGCGGACGTCGGGGCGGGAGCTGCTCAGGTCGTGCTTCGTTCCGATGAGCTGCGCGCGGTCCTGGTGGCACTGCTGGCAGAGGTGTCCGCCCTGCGCCGTGTCGACCAGCATGTGGCGGGTGTCGCTGGCATCGTGGACCTTGTGGCAGGAGCGGCAGACGACCTGGCCCTGGGGCCCGAAGACCGCGCCCTTGTCCTTCAGCGCAGCCGAGGGCTTCACGGTCTCGGGCGTGACGTCGACGGGGTGGCCACCGCCGGTGCGGCCGCGGGCGCCGTGGGGCACGCGATCCTCGTGGCAGTCCAGGCACAGGCTCGTGCTCGTCGCGGTCCGCTGCAGCATCGGGCTGGCCGGCGCGCCGTGCACCGTGTGGCAGCTCTCGCACTGCACTGTGCTGCGTCCCTGGACCGGCGCGGAGAGCTTCTCGCCGATGGGGTGGTTGCCGGCGTCGGGGCCGCCCGTCCGGTCGTCGTGGCACTGCCTGCACATCGCCGAGCCGCGGATCGACGAGCGCATGAAGAAGGTCTCGCCCTCTTCTTCGACCTGCTTCCGGCTGATCTCGTGCGGCGTGTGGCAGGTGGCGCAGGTGAGCTTGCCGGCCTCGTCGAGGGGGAAGTCTTCAGGCAGCTGCATCCCCGCCGGTGGGGGCTTGCCGACCTCGTGCCCCTCGCCGCGGAGCATTCGCGCCCGGGAGTCCTCCATGCTGCCGTCGTGGCAGGAGAAGCACATCTTCTCGTCGGCTTCCGCGCCGGGGGCCGGTCGGGTCATGTAGTCGGAGCGGGTCCCGCCCGAGAAGAAGGTCTGGACCCACCGGACGTGACAGCCGGCGCACTCCTTGGACGAGCTGGGGCTGCCGGGATCCTCGGCGAAGGCCGGCGATGCCGCGGTCAGCGACAGGCCCAGCAGGAGCGGGAGGGAGGCACGCACGGCTCAGTCCTCCCCGGCCAGAGAGTACACGCGGACCCGGCCGGCCATGGACTCGACCACGTAGAGGCGGCCCAGGCTGTCGATGGCCATGCCCGTGGGCGTCGTCAGCTTCACGAGAGCGCCGCTGGAGCCGTCGGCGAGGGCGCCCAGGAAGTTCCCCCGCTCGTCGAAGGCCTGGATGACGCCGAGGTAGCCGTCGCTGACCCAGGCCCGTCCCCAGGAGTCGACGGCGACGTCCTTGGGTCGGAAGAACTGCCCGCGGTTCACGCCGAAGCTGCCGAAGCTGCGACGGGCCGTGCCGTTGCTGTCGAAGACCTGGACCCGCGTGTTGACGCTCTCGACGATGAGTGCTTCGTGGCGCTCGTCGTCGTAGCTGCCGAGGAAGGGGTAGCGGAAGCGGCCGCGCCCCTGGCCCTCGCTGCCGACGGTCCGGGTCACGCTGCCCGATCCCAGATCGACGACGTGGATGCGCTGGTTGTCGTTGTCGACGACGATCGCGCGGCCCTCGGGCTCGGCGAGGATGACATCGGTGGGATCGGCGGCCCCGGCCGGGCCGGAGGGGAAGCTCCAGGTTCGCTGCAGGGCGCCGGCGGCGGACAGCACGGCCACGCGGTGGCGGGCCGGGTCCGCGACGTAGACGCGGCCCTGGCTGTCGACGTCGAGGCCGGTCGCCATCGAACCACCGCCGGCGAAGCCGGTGAGCGTCTTGACCCGGCGCCCCCCGCTGTCGAAGACGACGACCCGGCCGTTGACGCCGTCCAGCACGTAGGCCTGGTCCGAGGGCCCGATGGCGACGTCGGTGGGGCCGGTCATCCCGGCGGTGAGCTGGCGTAGCAGCACGGCGCGGATCCGCGGCAGCGGCGACGCGGCGGCGACGCTCGAGGAGAGCGCGCCCGACCACAGGGCCGCCAGCACGACGACGACGGCCGCCGCCACGAGCCGGCACAGCCGACAGGATCCGCAGGACGCAGGGGAGCGGCCGTGGCGCTCAGCGGTCATGGCAGCTCCGGCACATCACCCGGGGGATCCGCAGGCGGTGCTCTTCGTCCGCGCCGCGCGCGGCGTGGCGATCGACGGGGATCACGCCGCGCTGGTGGGGGTTGTGGCAGGTGATGCAGCTCATGCGGCCCTGTTCGTCGAGGGGCAGGATGACGTGGTGTTCGTCCTCGAGCTGGTGGAGCCGGTCCAGCATGTCGGCCGAGGGCTTGCGCAGGTGGTCGGTGCCCCCGGGGTGCAGCTCCATGGGGTGGCAGCGCATGCAGGTCCCGGGGATGTCGTCGACCAGCCGGACCATCGACGCCGTCTGGGAAGGCGAGGGCAGCGTGGTGTGGCAGTACAGGCAGGTGTCTTCCTTGAGCCGGCTGCGGGCGTCGAGCTGCTCGTGCACGTTGAAGCGCTGGTAGGCGTCGGCGTCGTGGCACGCGTAGCAGGGCTCGGAGCGTGCCTTGAACGGCCCGCCACGCACCGTTGATGGCGCGCCGGAGGGCATAGCGGAGGGCATGGCGGAGGGCAGAGCGCAGGTCGCGGCAAGGTCGTGGCAGGTGGCGCAGGTCAGCAGGCCGTCGGTCAGGGGCAGCCACGAGGGGATGCGCGGCGCGAGGCGCTCGGAGGGCACGACGTCGACGGGGTGGTGGTACCACTGCTCGTCTTCGTAGTGGCAGGCACACATCGCCGGCATGTCCACCGGGTTGGCGAGCTGGTCGGCGGGCAGCTCCAGGCAGCCCGGGCAGCTTCCGTCGCCGGGGGTGCCGCGGACCCGACCAGCCGTGGCGGTCCCGCCCACGGCGACCGCGGTCACCAGGCCGACGAGGACCAGCACGGCGCCACTGGGGGCGTGTCGGTCGGACACACCGCGTGCGGTCTGGCGCTGGCTGGGGACACGTCGCATCGGGCCCGCACTAACCAGACCTCCCGCGGCGGTCGGCGCAGACCTGTCGCACCATGCGCTGGCGCATGTTTTCGTGCGCGTCGCTGTGTGGAGCTTCTCCGGCAAGGCGCTACGGTGCCCTGGCTGTGACATGCCGGCACGATTCGCCGGTCGTCCCCCCTCCTCCCCCTGAACAGTTCCCCCCGTACCAGCGATGGAATCACCCATGCCCCTCGGCCCGCGCCGCTCTCGGCTTTGTTCGCTGGTGGCGCTGGCTGCGCTCGGGGGCTGTGGCGGGTCCGACCGGGCTCCCGTGCCGGTCGATCCAGGGACCGACCGCGCAACCGGGGCTGTGGCCACTCCAGGTGCGCCCAGGGACCCCCGCGGCGATGTCCTGCTCATCACGCTCGACACGACCCGCGCCGACCACCTCTCCTTCATGGGCGCTTCGCCGGTCCCCACACCTGCGCTGGACGGACTGGCAGCGGAGGGCGCGGCCTTCCACACCGCGATCACGCCCGCCCCCATCACCCTGGTGGCGCACGCCTCGCTGATGACCGGCTTGCTGCCTCGCCACCACGGGGTCCACGGCAACGGCATCGATCGGCTGTCGGCGGGCCAGCAGACCCTCGCCGAGCAGCTCTCCGGCGCCGGGTACAGCACCGCCGCCTTCGTCGGCGCGGCGGTCCTCGATGCTCGCTACGGCCTCGACCAGGGCTTCGACCTCTACGACGACAGTGGACCCGGCTGGGAGCGGGCTGGGGTCGGCGGCTACGCCGAGCGCCCGGCGCTGTCGGTGGTCGAGTCCGCGCTGGCCTGGCGCGCTCGGCAAGGGGACGGCCCCTGTCTCCTGTGGGTGCACCTCTTCGACGCCCACGCCCCCTACCACCCGCCCGAACCCGAACGCAGCACCTGGGCAGCGGACCCCTACAGCGGGGAGATCGCCTACGTCGACCGCGCCGTCGGCACGCTGCTCGATGGCTACCGCGCGCAGGGTCGCCTCGACGACGCGCTCGTCGTGGTCGCCGCCGATCACGGTGAGGGGCTCGGCGAGCACGGCGAGCTCTCCCATGGCTTCTTCCTCTACGACAGCACGCTGCACGTGCCGCTGATCGTGCGGCTGCCGGGCGAGGGGAGGGGAGAGGGACCGCCTGGCGCGGCTGCAGGGGTGGCGATCACCGAGCAGGTGAGCCTGGTCGACGTCGCCCCGACGGTGCTCGCGGCCGTGGGGCTTCCCATCCCTCCAGGGCTGGACGGCCGGGACCTGGGGCCCCTCATGCGGGGAGAGTCGGACGCGGCGGGTGACGCCGTCGTCTTCGCCGAGACGCGCCTGCCGGTCGACAGCTACGGCTGGGCGGGCTCCGAGGCGGTCCGCACTCCCACCCACAAGCTCATCGTCGGCACGGAGACGGAGCTGTACGAGCTGGCATCGGATCCAGCCGAGCTGCACGATGTCTCCGCCGCTCGGCCCGCTGTCGTCGACGCGCTCTCGGGGGCACTTGCTGCGCTGCGCGACTCGACTGCGGCGACCGAAGAGCGGCTGGATGTCGACGACGACACCCGCGCTGCCTTGCAGGCGCTCGGCTACATCGTGGCCGACGACGACGCAGCGGGCGCTGGCTCCGACTTCGGTCTCTCGGACCCCCGCAAGCTGCTCCCGCTGCTGCCGCGGGCCAACGCGGCCTACGAGTGGTTCGAGCTGGGCCTGGTGGAGCGCGCCCTGGAGCAGAGCCGGGCGCTGCTGGACGCGGCGGGGGGGGACGCCTGGTTCCGCGACCAGCTCGTCGACATGCTGCTCGTCGCCGGGCGGATGGACGAAGCGGCCGCCCTGTTGCCCGACGGGCGGCGCGACCCGCGCGTCGACGCGATCGCGGCGGCGCGTGGCGGCAGGAGCTGGCCGCAGGCCGAGCCGTCCCAGGACGCCTGCGTGGCAGCGCTCGCGTCGGGCGTGGACTCCTCGTCCCACCTCGTCGCCGCGACCTGCCTGCTCCAGGCCGGCCGCGCCACGGAGGCCCGCGAGCTGCTGCGGGGAGACGTCGAGGTCACGACCGTCGACCCGCCACTGCTCGCGCTGCTCTCGCAGGCCTGCGATGCGTCCGGGGACCGGGTCTGCGCCCGCTGGGCCGGGCTGCGGGCCCGGGCC
Source organism: uncultured Enterobacterales bacterium (assembly GCA_964599085.1). Lineage (GTDB taxonomy): Bacteria > Myxococcota_A > UBA796 > UBA796 > UBA2385 > J125. The sequence continues at coordinate 26,212 of CAZRFD010000027.1, forward strand.
CAGGGCGTCGACCTGCCCTCGGCCGGGACGGCGACGACGCTCGATGCCAGCGCTGCGGCGAGCGTCGCGCGCGCGCGGCGGCTGCTGGATGCGGGCCAGGCCGCAGCGGCGCAAGCCGTGTTGGCGCCGCTGTACAGCCGCCTCGGCCCGCTGCCGGACGCGGCCTTGCCCCTGGCCGAAGCCCGGATCCGCCAGGGGCACGTGGACGCCGCCCACGCGGCCGTGGCCCAGGTGGCGCTCGGCCTGCCGGGGATCGGCCTGGTGGAGGGGGAGCTGGCCCCCGATCCCCACGCCGCCGCCGCCGCCGCGCGGGTCGGCGATGCCTGCTGGGCGGCGGGCGACAAGGTGGGGGCCGCGCAGGCGTGGCTGCTCGCCGGTGCGTGGGCGCCGCAGGACGCCGGGCTCCGGTTCAACACCGGCCTGGCCCTGGAGCGCCTGGGACGGCCGGACGCAGCGCTGGCTGCTTTCGAGGCTGCGCTGGCACGGGACCCGACCCTGGAGCCCGCCAGGCGCCACCAGGAGGCCCTGCGCGCGGCCCTGGCGGAAGCCGGCAGCCACAGCTTCGACCGACCATGATCCCGATCATGCAGGGTGCGACGGACTCGCCGCCACGCCGGGCTCTGCGAACCGCCGCTGGTTAGTGCCGCCTCTTCCCCGGAGTGTCCATGCGTGCCCTCTTGCTGTCGCTGTCCCTCGCCCTGGCCGGCTGCGCCAAACACGCCTCGACGGACGCCATGGCCGACGGGGATGCCCGCATCGTGTGGCCGCCGCCGCCGCAGGTCGCGCGGGTCGCGTATGTCGACGCCATCGAGAGCGCGGAGTGGGCCGCACCCCCCAGCAAGTTCAAGCAGGCGGTGTGGAGCGTCCTGGGGCGCAGCTCCTCCCCCACGAAGTTCAACAAGCCGTTCGGCGTGGACACCGACAGCCAGGGCCGCATCTACGTCACCGACACCGGCTGGAGCGCGGTGCTGGTCTTCGACCAGGCCAACAAGAAGTTCTCGTGGTTGGGGCGGAGCGGCCGGGGACAGCTCGCCAAGCCTTCCGGCATCGAGATCGACGAGCGAGACCACGTCTACGTCGCCGACACCCGGCTGGAAGCGGTGCTCGAGTACGACCCCGACGGCAAGCTCGTCCAGGTGCTCGGGGGCGGCGTCGTCGCCCGGCCCACCGACGTCGCCGTCCTGGAAGACCGCGGCGAGCTGTGGATCACCGACACCGAACTGCACGGCATCGTCATCCTCGACAAGCAAGGCAACCACCTGCGGACCATCGGCCAGAAGGGCACCGACCCCGAAGACTTCCGCTTCCCCGCCCAGCTCGCCACCAACCCCCGCACCGGCGACGTCTTCGTCGCCGACACGATGAACTTCCGCATCCAGGTGCTGGATCGCGACGGCAACTTCGTCCGCCGCTGGGGCAGCAACGGCGACTGCCTGAGCTGCTTCTCCCGTCCCAAGGGGATCGACGTCGACAAGGACGGGCGGGTCTACATCGTCGACTCGGTCTTCAGCAACGTGCGCATCTTCACGCCGCAGGGCGATCTGCTCGTGTTCTTCGCCGACGGGGGCAACGAGCCCGGCAACCTGTGGCTGCCGGCGGGGATGAGTGTGGACGACGACGGCATGATCTACGTCGTCAGCCAGTACTCCTGGCGGGTGAACCGCTACGAGCTGCTCGATGTGGACGAGGGGGCGCTCCCCCCGCCAGCCGAGGAAGCGGCCGCGCCGTCCGAGGAAGCGGAAGCGTCGGAGGGGGCGCTGCCCGAGGGCGGCCAGCCGCCGGTCGAGGGGGCGCTGCCGGCCGCTGAGCCTGCCGCCGAGCCAGCGGCTGAAGAGGCGGCCGCCGCCGAGTAGGGACAACGACCGAGGCGCGGCGCTCGCTGCCGACCGTGCCCGCGGTTCCCACCGCCGAGAACACACCGCCGCCCACCCCGGGGCTACATGGGGTGGGCGGTGGCTGTGTGATGTTCCACCTGCGACCACCGATCTCACGTGTTGCCTGTTTCGGGCGTGTCCCACGGGGGCCTCTTGCGCCCGCCATCCCCACCCCGCGACCCGCTGCCACAGCCGCACGACGTCCATCTCTCAGAACATGATCAAGCTCATGGATCAGTAGTTCAGGCCCTGGACGTGCCTGTCTTCAGGGGGGGGGAGCGATTACGTGACCAACGTCACCGAGCACGGAATCCATCCGGCGCCGCCCAGCTCAAGTGGTCGGCATTCATCGGTGACAGACACCGAGTCGGGAGCTCGAATCATGTACGCCAAGACCCTCGGACTGTCCTTCGTGGGTGCGATCGCCTTCACCAGTGGAACCGCCCTCGCCGCCGGTATCGCCGGCACCGATCACGACTTCTCCGGTGAGCCCTGGTCGGGCGGCGACCTCTGTGAAGTCTGCCACACCCCGCACAACGCCGACGTGACGACCATCACCGGCATGCCCCTGTGGGCCCACGACACCACGACCTCGACCTTCACGGTCTACACCTCGCCGACCTTCGATGGTGCCGGCACCATCGGCCAGCCCTCGGGCGCCAGCCTGGCCTGCCTGAGCTGCCACGACGGCACCGTCGCCATCGACAGCTACAGCGGCCGCACCGGCACCGACTTCATGACCGGCTCCGCGGCCGTGGGTACCGACCTGACCGATGATCACCCGATCAGCTTCGACTACACGACGGCGCTGGCCACGACCGACGGCGGTCTCTTCGACCCGTCCACGACGGCATCCGGCCTGACCACCTCGGGCACGATCGACGGCGACATGCTGTTCAGCAGCCAGCTCCAGTGCGCCACCTGCCACGACGTGCACGACAAGACCTACAACTTCTTCCTGCGCATGGACAACACGGGCAGCGCCCTCTGCCTGACCTGCCACGACAAGTAGGCTGTCTGGCCTTCGGGCCGATGGACTCGGCAGCGCGCCTTCTCGCACCTCGGTGCCCGAGGGTTGCGCTGCCGATTCTGCTCATGGGCCTGCCGGTGTTGATCCCCGCGACGCGAGCAGGCCCTCCCCTTGGTGCGCTCAGCACCAGCCCCCGCGCACTCGCGGCCGGCGAACGTGGGACGCTGTCGCCGCAGCACCTGTCCCCCGGGAGTCCTGACCGTGCCCTTCTCGACACTCATCGGTGGTCCCCTGTTGCTGGCGGCCTGCTTCAAGGTCGAAGCGCCCGTCATCTCCTACGACCTCGCCCGCGACAGCGTCGACCTGGGCGAGGTGGCCTACGACGACCCCCTGCCCGACGGCGAGCTGTCCCTGCTCAACACCGGTGGCGACACCTTCTACGTGACGCCCTTGGAGGTGGTGGGCGAGGGCGGTGCGCTGCTGGAGCTGCCGGGAAACAGCGACTACCAGCAGGTCCCGCCCGGAAGCTCCTACACCTTGAACGTGACCCTCACCGCCGACACGCCGGCCTGGGACGAGGGCAGCTACGCACCCCTCGTCAGCCTCCAGCTCGGGACCTTCTGGGACGACCCCCGTACCTGGGGCGACGACGGCGAGTGGAACACCGAGACGCTCGACGTCCCCGTCGCGTTCAGCCTGCGCTGCGACCTCGACGAAGATGGCCACGAAGGCGAAGCCTGCGGGGGCGGGGACTGCGACGACGACGACCCGGACACGCACCCCGGCGCTGTCGAAGACGCCGCCGACGGCGTGGACCGCGACTGCGACGGTGTCGTGACCGGCGCCGAGGCCGCGCGGGTGCCCGACGCAGCGGCGCGGTAGACGGTGGCCATGTCCCCCCGCACCACCATCCTGCTGTCGCTGCTCTCCCTCGGGACGCTGGGCCTGCTGCACGCGGCGCGTGCCCAGGACGTCGGTGACGACAGGGCGTCGTCGGACGGGCTGTCCCAGATGATGCAGGGGGTCGATCCGTCCCGCTGCAGCTTCTGCCACACCCCCGGGTACAGCGACCTGGGGCACGCTTCGGTGGGCGGCGAGGACTCGGCGACATCGGGATGCACGACCTGCCACACGACCGGCGGAGAGCTGGACGCCCTGGGCCACTTCGTGCTCTCGCGCCCCTCCGACGCTGACTGTCAGGGCTGCCACGAGGGTTGGAAGGACGCCGGTCATCCCGAGGTGGCCGCCGGCCGCTGCACGACCTGCCACGACCCCCACGCCGACCGCGGCCGCAAGACCTCGTCCTGGCCCGAGCGGGAAGCGCGCGCCTGCTCACAGTGCCACGTCCCGCCCACCCAGGCCCAGACCACCCACACCATCGTGCGGCGGGGGGAGTGCTCGGGCTGCCACGACCTGCACGGCCCGGCGGGCGAGGGTCTGCTGCACGGCGGCACGGCGTCGGCTTCCTGCGCGGGCTGCCACCCCGACCAGGCGGTTCCGGGAGAGGGCGAGGAGTGGGCCATCGGCCCGGACCGCTGCGACGCCTGCCACGACAGCCACGCCAGCGACCAGCCGGACCTGCTCATCCTGCCGGAAGCCGAGCTGTGCGCGACCTGCCACGACCCGCTCTCCGACCTGCGTCACCCCCACAGCGCGGTGACGCTGGGTCGCTGCTCGGGCTGCCATGAACCTCACGGCGACCAGCACGACGCCGACCTCGGTCGCCAGGTGGCGGACTCGGCGAGCTGCTTCTCCTGCCACGCCGACGACGTGACGCAGCGGCCGGTCGTCCACCAGCCGGTGGCCGACGGCGAGTGTGCGAGCTGCCACAACGGCCACGGCTCCGACTTCCCGGCGGGGCTGCACGACACGCAGGAAGTCGTCTGCCTGAGCTGCCACGCCGACCAGGACCGGCGTGGGGCCCTGCACCCCCACCTCGCGGTGTCGGCGCAGTGCTCGACCTGCCACGACTCCCACGGCTCCAGCAGCCCCTGGCTGCTGCCCGACAGCGTCAATCGCCTGTGCACGAGCTGCCACCCCGACTTCGTCGACGGCGGCCACGTCACGACCGGCAATTCCATCGGCGGGCGCCACCCGGTGGGGCCGGGCGGCAAGGATCCGCTGCGGCCCGACCACGAACTGTCCTGCACCTCGTGCCACGACCCGCACGGCAGCGACAACGAGAACCTCTGGTACCGCGCGCCGGACACGGCCTCGGCCTGCCGCGAGTGCCACGGGGATCTGTACGGCAGCTCTGGCGCACGGCGAACGCTGCCGCGGAAGAAGACGGACACGCCGGATGAAGACTCGTCCGGCAGCGCCCCCATGCGGCCGCCCGTCGGTAGCGCGGATCCGCCACCTCCCTTCGACCAGGCCGGCGCCGGGCCGGACGACCTGGAGCGTTGAGTGGGACTCGCCCCCCACACGCTGGCGCGGGGCCTCGCCCTCGCCCTGGCCGTCGTGGCGGTCCGCTCGGCACCGGCGCGAGCCGGCGGTGACGCGCTGGGGCTCGACGCCAAGGCGTCCTACTACGGCTACGACTTCGACTCCGACTGGAGCAGCTACCAGGAACACCTGTTCGAGGAGTCCCTGCGAGCCGAATACTCCGCCTTCCTCGTCGAGCGCTCCATCGCCTCCTACAACCTGGGGCTGACGCTGGGTCGCGCCGACCTCTTCACCAACACCTCGAGCGCCCGCCGCTTCTACCAGGTCGACTACAACGCCCGCACCGAGATCTGGAAGCGCGGCATGCTGCCGGTCACGCTCTACGCTCGCCGGCAGACCTACGACCTGGGCGTAGACGCCGTGCCGACCGAACACATCGTCGCCAGCTCGGCGGGGGGCACGGCGGCCTTCATCCCGGACCGGGGGCCGCGGCTGCGGGCCCGGGGCTATGTTCAGGACACCCTGCAAGATGGCCTCAACGGCTCCGCGTGGCAGCGGCGCTGGAACTTCGGCGGGGACGCGGCGCACCACAGCGGGCGGCTGAACGGCCGGGCGACCCTGGAGCGGGAGGGCTTGTTCGGCGACCTCATCGATCAGCAGCGTGTGGTCGACACCGCACAGGTCGACGCCGAGTACAAGGTGCTCCAGAACCTGAGCGTCTCGACCCGGATGCTCAGCCGCACCTGGCAGGTCGTCGACAGCCGGGGCGAGTATCGCATCGACACCGACTCGCTGAACACCCACATGCGCTGGACCCCGCGCGCGGACCTGCTGGGCACGGCGACCGCCCAGATCGATCGGCGGGACTTTGCCGGTGAGGGCACCAGCAGCGAACGGGTGGGCGTGACCTTCGGCATGCCCGACGGGCAGCGCTGGACTGCGATCGGGGGTGCGGGCTACGAAGCCTCGTCCTACGACGACGCCGACGGCGAACACAGCTTCGCGGGGGAGTACCTCGACGGCCTGGTGATCCACCAGCAGGACGGCCCCCACGGCAGCCTCCGCATGGAGGGGTCGGGGTCGGTGGCGCGCTTCGACGAGCTCGGCGTCGGCGGCGGCATGCAGGAGGGCCTGCTCGGGCGGCTGCAGGCGAGCCGGGTCATCGCCGGCAACGCCTTCCGGCTGCTCGGCGGAGCGACGCTTGGGCGGCAGTGGGACTCGTCACCCCGAGACCTGGACCAGGCTCGCTTTGGCTGGGAAGCGTCCATGGAGAGCCGCCCGGTCCGGGGCCTGTCGATCTACGTGCAGGCGGACCAGGCCGTCGTCCAGCAGCTCGCCCAGGACGAGGGCGACAGCAACCGCTTCGAGCTGTACGGCACGCTGCGCTACCTCGTGTCCCGTGACGCCTCCCTTGCCTACGGGATCAGCCAGAACCGCATGGTGCTCGACGACAGCTACAGCGCCAGCCTCGGCCAGTCCCTGTCGGGCTCGTTCCGGTTGACGCGCGGCCTGGTCTGGTCGGTCACGGGACACCGCTACCTGTTCGACGACGACGTCGAGGAGCCCTGGTGGTGGACCCGCGGCGAGACGGAGCTGCGCCTCGACGAGGGGCTCACGTCGATCCGGGCGCGCATGACCGTGGATCTGGACACGGGTGACACCGACAGGACCATGGCCACGACGGGCTACGTGGAGCTGCGGAGGAGGTGGCGGTGGCAGTTCTGACGCCCACGAGGGGCGGGCGCTCGCCCGGTGCGGCGGCCGGCCTGCTTGCGTTGCTCGTCGGGGTGGCGGCGCCGTCGCAGGCAGCAGGGCCCGGCGTCGTCGCCACGAAGCACAACCTGTCGGTGAGCGGTCCGGGAGAGGTGCGCGCCACTTCTGAGGGCGAGGTCTGCATCTTCTGCCACGCCGGCCACGTCGACTCACTGCAAGGGCCGCTGTGGAACCGCAGCGATGTCGGCCAGGCGAACTACCGTCCCTACGAGAGCGGTTCGATGTCTGTGGGGGCCGGCCAGCCCAATGGCTCGACCCTGCTGTGCCTGTCCTGCCACGACGGCACGGTCGCGGTGGGGGCCATCGGCAAGCGAGAGCGCGATGTCGACGTCGTCGGCACGGCCGGTGGGCGCCTCCGGAAGGAGCGGGGCGGGCTCGGTACCGACCTGTCGGGATCCCACCCGGTGTCGGTGAACTACGACGCGGCGGCCGGTCGGCGGGTGATGGGCGGCATGGCCACGTGGCTGAAGCCCACGCCGGATGGCGAGGGCCAGCAGCGCCTGCTCGACCCCACCGACCAGGTCCAGTGCACGAGCTGCCACGACCCGCACCTCGACCCGGCCGAGCTGGGCGAGGACGTACCCCCATTCTGGAAGGGGGCCAGCTTCGACGACGTGTGCACTTCGTGCCACGAAGCACCCCTCATCGATCGGGGGCACGACGACGGCTCGATGATGCCTGCCGGCTGCGGGAGCTGCCATGTCGGCCACGGCGTGTCGGGCCAGCCGCTGCTGCCCGCCGCAGAAGAAGACGCCTGCCTGCAGTGCCACGGCGACTCGGCGGGCCGGGTCGACGCTATCGAAGCTGGTCGCCTGGGGCGCAACGCCGCGCCGGCATCCATCGCCTCCGAACTGGACAAGCCGTCGACCCACCCGGTGCGTCGCTTCCGCGACGTGCACACGCTGGACGAAGATGCGCCCGGCGCTCCGGCGATGCAGCGCCACGTGGAGTGCGTCGACTGCCACCCCATCCACGGCGACCCGGCCACCTCGGCTTCGACCTTCATCCGCCAGCGGGGTGCCTGGGTGGACGGCGGGCTGACCGGGGCGGCCGAAGCCGAGCAGTGCTACGCCTGCCACGGCTCCGGCGGCGACCTCCCCTTCGGCGAGACCGACAAGTCGCTGGAATTCGCCCCCAGCAACGAGAGCTACCACCCCGTGGAAGCGCCGCTGGGCAAGCGCGACGTGCCCAGCCTGCTGTCGCCCTGGGTGGAGGGCGACCTGATGAGCTGTGGCGACTGCCACGGCAGCGACGATCCCGACGCGCCCGCCGGCCCCCACGGTTCTCGCAACCCCTGGATCTTGAAGGACTCCTACGAAGCCGGCGACGGCCACGCCGAGTCGACGAACACCTACCAGGCCTGCTACCGCTGCCACAGCCGCAGCAGCATCCTGGCCAACGACAGCTTCGAGGGGCACTACTCCCACGTCGTCACCTACGAGTCCTCCTGCTACGCCTGCCACGACTCCCACGGCAGCGTGGACGGACCGGGGCTGGTCCGCTTCGGCAAGGACTTCCGCTACAGCAAGGTCCTCCCATCGTCGTCCGGCCGGATGGAGTACGACCCGACGACGGGCACCTGCTCCCTGAGCTGCCACGGCGCCGACCACGACCCGCTGGGGTACCCGTGATCCCGGCCTTGCTGCTGCTGCTCGCCGGCGCCCCGACCGCGCAGGCCGCTCCCGGCCTCACCGGCGCCGAGGGCTTGCTGGACGTCGCCCAGCCCGAAGTCCCCGCCGCGGACGCCATGAACATGTCGGTCGGCCTGCGCGCGGTCGGCACCCCGCAAGGGCTGTCGCTGGGTGGCCTGCCCGTCGGGCTCGCGCTCGGCCTGAGTCGCCGCCTCGCGGTCGGCTTCCGCATCGAGCCCTACGATCCCACGCTCCAGCAGGATCCCTTCGGGGGGGCGTCGGTCGCTGCGCGCATGCGCGTCCTCGACCCCGTGGACAAGCGCTTCGGTGTCGCCGTACAGGCCGAGGTCGGGCGCTTCCGTGAGGACCCGCTGGCCGATGTCATCGGCATCGTCGGCAAGGACTTCGGTCGCCTGTCGCACACCATGTCCCTGGGGCCTCGCTGGCATGCCCGCGGCGGCTTCGGGGTGACCGGGGGCACCGGGGTCGGCGTCGATCTCGCCGGATCGGCGGAAGCCATGGGCGAGCTGTCGGCGCTGATCGACGAACGTGCGCTGTCTGAGTGGACCGGAAAGACGGGCGTCCGTGGCCTTGTGGGCCCGCTGCAGGTGACCGCCTGGGCGGGCGGAGGCTTCGCTGAGGGGCTGCCCTGGGCCGGCGGCGGAGTGGCCATGGCGCTGGCGTCCGTGGACCTGCGGCAGGTCGATCGCGACCAGGACGCCATCGCCGACCTCGATGACGACTGCGCCTACGCTGAAGAAGACGTCGACGGCTTCCAGGACGAAGACGGCTGTCCCGACCCCGACAACGACGGCGACGGCATCCTGGATGTTGACGATCCGACGCCGAACGGCGAAGAGGAGGTCGTGGACGAAGGCCCTCACTACACGACCGCCCTGCCGAAGCTGCGCCTGCGCATCCACCAGGTGCAGCTCCCCGGCGCTGCGGCCGCGGCGGTCCGGCATGACCCGCCGGCGGCGACGGGGCGCGCTGAGACGGGCGACGACGCTCCCGCGGCGCCGACGGGCGGCAGCGGGCAAGAGGGTGCACCATGATCGCTGCGGTCCTGGCGGTGGTGGCATCCGTTCCCGCGTGGGCAGGCGGGCCCGTGATGCCCTCGGTGACGGAGGGGGGCAGCCAGGCGCTCGATGGCGCCGACGAGCTGCCCGCCGACGCCGGGGCGGGGCAGGTCTACTTCGGCGCCCGGTCGCCCTTCCCGGGCGGTATCCGGGGGGAATTCTTCGGTGGCTTCGCCGGCGGGGTCGGTGTCGCCCGGGGCGTCAGCCTGGGCCTGGCGATGCCCGACGCACGGCGACTGTCCCTGGCCGAAGCCGAGGGCAACCGCCTCGACCCCGGCAGCATCGCGGTCCAGCTCCGCGCGGCCCCCTTCGCCCGTGTCGATGACCTGGCCTTCATCGTCGGGACCGCCCGCCCCATCGGAGACCGGGCCGAAGACGAGCCCCGCTGGGGGCTTCGCCTGGCCTACGGCCACGACCTGGGGCGCGCACGGGTCTTCGCCAACGCGGCCCTCGTCCTGCTGGAGCAGGGCACGCCGTACACCTGGCTGGGTGGCGGGATCAACACGCGCCTCGGCGAGCACTTCGCGGCGGGGGCCGATGCCTGGGTCGCCACCGATCTGAGCGCGGCGGCCAGCGGCGAGCTGACGGTCGAACCGACCGAGGGCTTTGGCCTTGGGGTCGTCCTCAGCCCGACGCTGGAGCCTGGCGGCGAGTGGGGCTTCGAGGCCATGACCCGCCTGGCGATCCAGATCGACCCACGCGACCGCGAGCTTCGCGGTGACCGCGACGCCGATGGTGTCTTCGACGACCTGGACGCCTGCCCGCTCACGCCCGGCGAGAACGGCAGCGGCTGCCCGACCACGGTGGTGGCCGGCGGCTGCGCCTGCGTGCTCGACGACATGCCCCAGGAAGACGTCGCCGCCCTGCTCGATCGCCTGCGGGAACCCGTGCCCGGCATGGTCTTCGTGGTCCAGGTGTGGTCGCCGCCGACCGCCGACGAAGTGGTCGGGTGGCGCATGTCGGTGCTGGAAGCCGATGCGGTGCTCGATACGTTGATGGAGTCCGGCATCTCTAGCTTCGACCTCCGGGTCCTGGCCATGGGCCCGCTGACCGACCCGGTCGGCGCCCGCCTCCAGGTCCAGGTCATGGAACCCTGGCTGGCCGACCAGCTCGCCGAAGAGATCGGCACCATCTTCCCCAAGGCCATGGAGCAGCCATGATCCCCTCGACCCTTCGCCGCAGCGCGCTCGTTGCCCTGCTCCTCGTGGGCCCGGCCCTCGCCGACGACGACGCGGCCGCTCCGGCCGCCGCCAACGACGCGCAGGCCGGTCAGCCGGCGCCCTGCGACAGCAGCCACGTCGCGGGCGGAGACTCCATGGTCGGCGCGGTGCAAGAGTCCATGGTGGCGTCGGGCTACACCTACGTCCGGCTGGACATCGGCGCCGAGGGAACCTGGGCCGCCATCCCCGAGACTCCGGTCGTTGCCGGTGACTGCCTGAGCCTCATCAAGCCGCTGCGCATGGTGGACTTCTCCAGCCCCACCTTGGGGCGCAGCTTCTCGGAGATCTACTTCGCGACCGTGGCCGAGACCTCGGACGACGCGCTGATGACGACGGCGCACACGCGTGGCGAGACGGCATCGACCGCAGCCGCCGTGGCGCCCCCCGCGGCGGGCGAGATCGCGCGGGCTGCGGGTGCCAGTGGGCGCACCGTCGCGGAAGTGCACGCCCAGCGGGACGCGCTGTCTGGCCAGGCGGTCGCCGTGCGCGGTCAGATCACCAAGGTGACCGAGGGGATCATGGGGCGGACCTGGGTCCACCTCGTCGACGGCACGGGCGACACCGCCGACAAGAGCGACGAGCTGATCGTGACCACGGAGAGCACCAGCGCCGCGGTCGGGGATGTGGTCCTGGCCGAGGGAACGGTCAAGCTCGACCTGGACCTGGGCTTCGGCTACGCCTACGACGTGCTCGTCGAGGACGCGCGGATCACGAAGTAGCCCGCGGCGCCGCCGTTCAGGGGGCTTCGCCGCGCGCGCCGTCGTCGTCGCGGCGCCACAGCAGCGCGAACACCTGGATCCGGTGGTGGACGGGGTCGGCGACGAAGGCGTGGCCGTCGCCGTCGAGGCAGATCCCCGCGGGCAGGCCGAGCCCCCCGGGGCCGTCTCCGGGGAAGCCGTAGCGACCGAGCAGCTCTCCGCTGTGGTTGTAGACCTGGACGTGCTGCATGCCGGCGTCCGCGACGTGCAGCGTGCCGTCCGCTTCCACGGCGAGACCCTTGGGTCGGACCAGCGCGGCGCCCCCCGCCCCGAGGCCGCCGGCGACCGGCGTGAGCTGCCCCTCTGCCACGCGGGTGATGACGCCGTTGAGAGCGTCGCAGACGAAGGCCGAGCCGTCGCTGCCCAGGGCGACGTCCACGGGGAAGTTGAAGCCCTGCCCCGGTGTGCCCCGGCCGGGGCCCAGCTCGGCCATGCCCTGGCCCGGGAGATAGCGGAACAGCGCGTGCGCCCCCGGGTCCACCACCAGGAAACCACCACCGTCCAGCGCGGCAAGCGCCGCCGGCCGGACGAGGGGGCTGCCCTCCGAGACGATCTGCAGCTTCGCGCGCGGTCGCTCCTGGCGCAGCACCGCGGCCATGCCGGAGTCGGCGATGAGCAAGGCGCCATCGGCTTCGAAGGTCACGCCGACGGGTGCCTGCAGCGGATCCGTGCCGACGTGGTCGACGCGGGTCCAGCGGTCCGTGGCCAGGTCGACCTGCCAGACGGCGCCCCCCTCGGCGTCGGCGATGGCGAGGTGGTGATCGCCACGACAGGCGACGTCGAGCGGGTACTGCAGGCCGCCGCCGGGGCGTGAGACCTCGCCGACGTAGACCACCTGCGGTGGGTTGGGCGGTGGAGGGAAGACCGGTCCGGGGGCGCCGTCGAGCGCCAGGGTGGGCTGCCGGTGGTGGCAGGCGCCGGCCAGCGCCAGTGTCCACGCCGCGGTGGCTACGCTGATCACGGCGCGGGCTCCGCCGGGGCCGCGGCGGGAGCGTCCGCCGGTGCTGTCGACGCCGCGGGGACCAGCCGCACGGCCGCGCTGAGCTTGCTGGTCGGCGGCGGGACCAGGGCGGCGTCGGACAGGCTGACCCGCCAGGTGGCGGCCTGGCCGAGCTGCTCGACGATCTCGAGGACCTGGGACTGCCCGGGGGCGGCGTCGACGAGGCCGCCGCCGGCCCACACCTCGTCACGGTACCAGGCATAGGCGAGGGTGCCGCTGGCGTCGGCATCGACCCGGGCACGCAGGTGCACGAGCCCGTCGTCCATCGCCGCGCCCTCCAGGGAGACGCGTGCCGGCACGGGACCCGACGGGGCGGCGCGATCCGTGTGCACGACGCGGTCGCTGCTCAGGCCGAACAGCTCTGGGTGTCCACCGCAGGGGGTGTCGCTGGCTGGGGGCAGCGGCGTGTCGGCGTTGATGTCCAAGACGAGGTGATTGTTGTCGATGCGGGCCTGGCGCGTCGGTGGGAGCGTGTCGAGGTCGATGGCCAGCCCGATGGGCCCGGGCAGCGCCATGTCCGCATCGAGGGGGAATTGCGCGTCGCCGAGGCCGCAGACCACCAGCATGCGCGGCGCATCCCCGCGCAGCGGCGAGCTGTCGTCGAGCATGACGCGGCTGTCGGCGGCCTGCTGCCACGAGCCGGGGACCGCCTCGGAGGCCCGCGGGGCCGCATGCAGGGTGAGGCCGATGGCGGACAGGGTTGCGCCGGCGTTGTCGACGGTGACCGCGAGCTTCAGTGCTGGGCGTCCGGCGACCTGGTCGACGTAGGGCACCGCCGCGAGCACGGCGGGGTCGGGGACCCGCACCGCAGGGTCCAGCGGCGGGGCGTCGACGCAGGGGAGCGCCAGCAGGAAGCTGCGCTCATCGTTGTCCGGGCGGAGGTCGTCGTCGGGGCTCTGGATGCGGACGCGCACCGGCACGGATGCGTGCTCGCTCCCCACCGCCTGGCAGCGCCCGACCGGGGGCGCGATGACGCCGGCGAGCCGGACCCGGGCCGCACCGTTGGCGATGTCTGCGGCATCGATAGTCGCCGTCAGCGGCCCCCATGACGCATCGCCCGCGGGGGCCAGCGTGGCTGTCAGCGGCCCCTCGTCACCGCGGAGTCCACCCTCGATGTCCTTCACCGACAGCTCGATGGAGAAGAGGCCCTTGCTGTCCACACCGGTGACCTCGACGTCGGCGACCACCAGGTCCGGCGGCTGCTGGAGATCGGCCGGGGCTGCCGGTACCGGCAGCTCGGTCGCAGCGGAGGCGACCGCGAGGCTGTCCTGGCGATGTGGCGCCAGGCTGCCCGTCACGGTCGTGGCGTCGGCCGTGTCTGCGCCGGGCGGGAGGGGAGGCCAGCGGAACACCACCCGGGGGTTGCCCATGCGGTTGACGCGGACCACGGGCGCCTGCACGGTGGCGCTGTGGCGGCCGCTGCGGGATCCGGCGTCCGCTTCGTCGCTCGGGGCGCCGCCGGCAGCAGCGTCGTCGGCAGCAGCGTCGTCGGCAGCGTCGTCGGCAGCAGCGTCGTCGGGCGCGTCGTCACCGCGCTGCGGGCTGGAGGCTGCCGCACCCGCCTGGGCCTGCGCTGCGGCGGTCGCTGAAGGGTCGGCGCCGGCTGCCGACCCGGCATCCGCGATGGTGCCACCCGCCGCCTGGTCGCCGGTTGCGGTGGGCGGGGCGTCCGTGCGCTCGGCCACGAGCCCGTCGATGTGGTAGCTCGCCCGGTTGTCTTCGCGGCTCGACTCGGTGACACGCCCCAGCGGTGCCGCGTCGAGGACGAGATCGATGCTGCTGCCCACGGCGCGGAGGGTGAGGGAGAAGGGCCAGGCGCGACGCTGCGGGATCTCGGGCATGGCGAGGTAGCGCTTGACGCCGTCGCTGCCGCTGACCACGAGCGAGTGGCCGGCGGGGAAGGGCGCACGCCCGGTGTTCTCGACGATGCCGGTCAGGCGCAGCTCGCCGTCGACCAGCTCGTGGGAGAGGAGGGTGGGGTGCAGGTCGGGGAGGGGACCGTCGTCGGCGGTGGCGGGCGTCCCGACCGCGCCGACGCTCGCCGCGATCAGCAGCGACAGCAGGCCGGTTCCAGGGGACGGTCGATGGCACGGGGACATGGAGACTCTCTAAGCCGTCCTGCTCCATGACACCGGCAGAGCGCGCGCAACACAGAGACTGCGTCTGCTTGTCGCGGCCTGTGCGTCAGAACCGTCCAGACCCTGCGCTCCGTCAGGATCTGACATCCGCGTGGTGGTTATCTGAGCCCTGTGCCCCCCTGGCCGCGGCCGGCCAGCCCAGTCTCCACCAGCTCGGTGGCGAGCAGGCCGCTCGCCTGCCGGTACCTCCGCCCTCTCCGCGCGACGGGATGCCATGCGCCGCTTCATCGCCATTCCGCTCAAGCTGTTCAGCCTCAGCCGCATCGCGCAGCTTGGGGCGCTGATCACGACGACGACCTTCATCCTCGAAGCCATCGTCCTGTTCTGGACCCACCAGGCCCACAACGACAACCCCTACCTGGGCATCTTCATCTGGAACCTGATCCCCGGTGGGATCGCGACCGGGCTGGCGATGATCCCGGTCGGCCAGCTCCTCGCCGCTCGCAAGCTCGGGGGCGGGCGCTTCAGCCTGCTCGCGATCCGCCGGGCGTCGGCCGACGTGGACTGGACCTTCGCCAAGCGGGGACTGGCCACGGTCGGCGCGCTGACCCTGGTCAACGTCAGCTTCTTCACGGCGGTCGGCTACGAGGGCTACCACTACATGGACGAACCCGAGTTCTGCGGCCTGGTCTGCCACCAGGTCATGGAACCGGAGTACGAAGCCTACCAACGCTCTCCCCACGCGGGGGTCGTCTGTGTCGAGTGCCACATCGGCCCCGGTGTCACGCCCTTCGTCAAGGCCAAGCTCAACGGCACCAAGCAGATGTACGGCGTGTTCACCGGCGACTACCACCGCCCCATCGAGACGCCCGTCCACCAGCTCCGTCGCGCCGAGGAGATCTGCCTGGAGTGCCACGACCCGACGGCGCGTCGCGGCAACAAGGTCAAGGTCTTCGAGCACTACGAAGAAGACCGCGACAACACGCTCAAGTACACCATCCTGAACCTCCGCCTCGGCGGTGGCGAGGACCTCGGCTACCCCAGCGAGGGCATCCACAGCCACGTCCGGGAGGGGCGCGACATCCGCTTCGAGACCCTCGACGAGAAGCAGAACGACGTGGTCCGCGTCACCATGGACGACGACGAGGAGGGCCACCGCGTCTGGACCCGTGTTGGCTGGGACGAGCGGGAAGAGGAACCGGAGGTCGAGCGGGAGATGGACTGCATCGACTGCCACAACCGCGTCGGGCACTACTTCCTCGGCGCCGCCGAGGCCATGGACGAGCGCCTCGCCGTCGGCGACATCGACAGCTCCATCCCCTTCATCAAGAAGGAGGGGATGGCCGCCATCACGACCGACTACGAGTCAGAAGAGGAAGCCCACGCCGCCATCGCGGACCTGGCCACGACCTACCAGGATCAGTACCCGGACGCCTGGCAGGCCAAGGAAGACGAGATCCGCCACGCCATCGACGTGCTGGAGGGGATCTGGTCCGCTTCGGTGTGGCCCGAGATGGAGATCACCTGGGGCACCTACGAGAGCCGGCACACCCACCAGGACACCGACGTGGGCTGCTTCCGCTGCCACAACGACGAGATGGTGGACCAGGAGGGTGAGCCCATCACCAGCCGCTGCGAGGCCTGCCACTACGTGCTCGCCGAAGACGACGCTGCGCCCGAAGCCTTCGAGTGCCTGCACAAGGAGCGCTCGGTCGACTTCTTCTGACTCTCCTGTCGCCCCCGCCTGAGCGCCTCACAGCGCAAGACAGAAGTCCGCCAGCAGGTCGAGGGTCTCGTCGTCGAGGCCCTCGGCCGAGTCGTGGGCGGCGATGGCGTCGCGGATGGTCGCCGCGCTGCCGTCGTGGAGCCACGGGCCGCGGGCCCAGGTGCCGACCAGCCCCGGGGTGTCCAGGCCGTCCAGCGGGCGTCCGAGGCGCTGGCCGCTGGCCGCGGACAGGGTCCCGACGTCGTGGCGGACGCCCTGGGTGCGGGAGGAGTCCGTGTAGCGCGGGGGCGGGTGGCACTCTGCACAGCCCGCCCCGTCGAAGGCCGCCGCTGCGGCGTCGTCCCGGGGGAAGGGGGAGACCAGCGGGTCCCGCAGGCTGTGGACGAAGCTGGCCAGCGCGTCGAGGTCCTCGGACAGGCCGGCCTTGGTGGCACCCAGGCTGTCGCTGGTCTGCTCCCAGTCGGTGTCGGTCAGCATGCCCGTCCCGCCAAACGCGCGCCGCATGTCTCCCTCGAAGTCCTGGATCTCGTCGAAATTGCCGGTCCAGTGCAGCCGCCCGGTGCCCAGGCCGGCCGCCGGGTCGCTGGTGTCGGTGCCGGTGCCGACCCCCAGCAGGCTCTGGGTCCGGCGCAGACCCTCCCCACGATCGGTGAAGTCCCAGACCTGTCCGTCGTCCTGGCCGTCGGGGTGGCAGTGGGCGCAGGCGATGGTGCCCCCTGCGGAGATCCGCGGGTCGGCGGCGGTCCAGAACAGGCGCTTGCCGAGCAGCACCCGATCCGGCAGGGGCTCGAAGCCGGCCAGGGGGACGGCGGCGATGGGAGCGGGGGCGGCGGGGAGCTGGCGGGTGTCCAGCGCCAGCAGCTCGCGGGACAGCCAGCTCTGGACGTACACGGTGCCGCCGTCTGGGGAGATCGCCAGCCCCATGGGTGCAGCGCCCACATCCGGGGTGGTCGACAACAGCGAGAGGTCGCCGGAGTCGAGGACCAGCATCGTCGAGGTGCCCGGATCCAGCGCCAGCAGGAAGCGGCCATCCGGCGTCGGTACGACGGCGGCGATGCGGCCGTGGCCGTCGAGGAGCGTGCGGCCTTCAGCGCCCAGGGCGCCGCCGTCGACGTCGACGGTCGCGACGACGCCCCGGAGAAGGCGGTCCCAGGTCAGGGCCCCGCCGCTTCGAAACGCGCCCTCGACGATGTTGCTCTGCACGGCCGGCACCAGCAGGGCGCTGCCGTCGGCTGACAGGGCGAGCTGCTCGAGCTGGCTCGGCACGCCGGGGATGCCTCCACCCGAATCGGCGCCGCCAGCTTCGACCGGCAGCAGCAGGCGCTGGACCTCGGCGTCGCCCTCGAGGACGGCCAGCTCGCCGCCCTCCGGTCCGCTCCGCCAGCGACCGACGTAGACGCGGTCGTCCGCTGACAGCGCCAGCGCGCGCGGGTTGTGGACGGTGGAGCTCCGCTCCTGGACCTCGCCATCCTCGACGCGGGCGACGGTGTCCGTGCCCTGCAGGCTGACCCACCAGCGCCCGTCGCGCCCGACGACGCCGAACGGCCAGGTGCCGGTGCCCAGGTCGACGCGCACCGGGGCGTCGCCACCGGTCGCGCCGTCGCTCAGCAGCACGAGCTGCCCCTCGAGCGGACAGGTCAGCGCCACGCTGTCACCGTTGAGGGCGAGCATCCCCGCAACGCGACACAGCGGCAGGTGCTCGCAGCTCGCCAGCGCCGCGTCACAGCGCAGCAGCTCGCCGGCTTCTGGCGCCACCGCGAAGATCCGCGTGCCATCGTCGCTGACGGCGACGGGCGCGCTCCACCGGGCCGCCGGCTTGTCGCCAGCGGGCAGGACCCCACCACCACGGCGCGGGTCCGCCGGATCAGGCCGGCAGGCGAACAACAGCAGGAGGAGCGAGGGGGACATGACCGCCAGGGGGCCCCGGAGGCCAGAAGCCGCAGGGGAGAACACCCCGAGGATAGCCCGCGTGGGCTACCGTCCCGCCGTGTCCAGCCGCCCTCACCGACCCCTGCGGAAGCTCGTCATCGCCGTGCTGTTCGTGCTGGTGGCGTCGGCCGGGGGCATGGAGCTGCTCGCGCGCTGGATGCAGCTCGACACCCTGCAGTACAGCGCCATGTACATCGCCGACCACCTCACGGTGCCGACGCCGGCACAACGGGCGGCCGGCGTCGACTACCTGCCGCGGCGCTTCACCCTCGACGACGATGGCTTCACGACGGCCTATGGCCGCTGCAGCTACACCTGGTCGGGGCGCACACTGCTGGTGCTCGGCGACAGCACGACGGTGCAGGCCGGCGACACCAC
This sequence comes from uncultured Enterobacterales bacterium, assembly GCA_964599085.1. Classification (GTDB taxonomy): domain Bacteria; phylum Myxococcota_A; class UBA796; order UBA796; family UBA2385; genus J125. The sequence goes on from CAZRFD010000027.1 coordinate 45,013, forward strand.
CAGCATCCACGACATTCGCGACACCTGGCCGCTGCTGGTCGAGCAGCACCTCGGGCCGGAATGGCAGCTCTGCGTCCTCGCCGAGAACGGCTACCACCCCGCCGACCTCGCCGCCCTCTGGCCCCAGGTCCAGGGGCCGCTGCAGCCTGACCTGACCGTCCTGCTGCTGTGCGACAACGACTTCGCCATCCAGCGGCACCGCGTGGCGGTGCAGGACGGGTCTCACTATCGCCTCGCGTCGCCGCCAGAGCGCTGGCAGGTCTGGCGCTACCTGTGGAACCCGTGGCTGCACCGGCGCAGCGCGGCCTACCGGCACTTCACCTGGCGGATGGCAAAGGCGACCGGCGACGACGCCTGGATCGCGGGCAGCCCCGACGGCCGGCTCCCCCTGCCGGCGCTGCAAAGCCTGGCTTCGCTGGACCCGCTGGCCTTCTACCTGCCGCCCGTCACCGACGGTGCCCCGGTCGGAGAGGCGTTCTCGCGGGACAGCCCGCAGGCCCCCTTCGACATCGCCGTCATCGCGCTGCCCGAGCCGCGCTCGCAGTACCGCCGCGAGTCCGACGACCACGTGCACGTCAACGACGAGGGCCACCGCATCATCGCCCGGCGGGTGCTCGACGCCATCGACGCCCGGCTCGACGTTGACGAGCACGCAGCGGGCGACGCGGGATAGCAAGGCCGCCGGAGGTCTCCATGCTGCTGCCCGAGCTGGTCCGTCACGCCCTCGCCGAAGACGTCGGCCACCGCGACGTCTCGACCGAAGCCACCGTGCCCGCCAGCCGTCGGGGCGAAGCGACGATCCGCGCCAAGCAGGAGCTGGTCGTCTGTGGGCACGACGCCGCGGCCGAGGTGTTCAAGCAGGTGGGCGCCCACTACGAGATCGAGGTAGCCGAGGGGCGCCGGGTGGAAGCCGGCACGGTCATCGCCACGGTCAGTGGGTCCCTGCGCGCCATGCTCATCGGCGAACGCCTCGCGCTCAACTTCCTGATGCGCCTGTGCGGGATCGCCACCCACACCTGGCGCACGGTCGCCGTCGCGCCGGACCTCAAGGTCGTCGACACCCGCAAGACGACTCCCCTGCACCGGGAGCTCGAGCGCCGGGCGGTCCGGGTGGGCGGTGGCGGCAACCACCGCTTTGCGCTCTACGACGGCGTTCTCATCAAGGACAACCACATCGCCGCCGCCGGTGGCATCGCCGCCGCCGTGGCCGACGCCCGGGCTTTTGCGCACCACCTGCTCCGCATCGAGATCGAGGTCGGCGATCTGCACGAGCTGCAGCAGGCCCTGGAGGCGGGTGTGGACGCCGTCCTCCTCGACAACATGGACGACGAGCAGCTCGCTGAAGCCGTCGCCGTGGTGCGCGCCTGGCAGGAAGCCGGGCAGGGGCGGGTGCTCATCGAGGCCAGCGGCAACATGAACGCACAGCGCCTGCCCGCGATCTCCAAGCTCGGCGTCGACCTCGTCAGCATGGGCGGGCTCATCCACCAGGCGACCTGGGCCGACCTCAGCATGAAGATCGCGTCGGTGGAAGGCTAGCGCTGTTCGGGACCTCGCCGAACAGTGTTCGGCAGCCCCCTGCGCGGCGACCGCGCGTCAGCGCACCAGCCCTCGGAAGACCTCGGGCAGGCGCACCGGCAGATCATCGACCTCGTCACAGACCAGGTAGCGGCCCGCGCCGAAGATCTCGCGCAGGTAGGCTTCGGCTTCATCGGCTTCGCCGTGCTGCACGGCCTGGGCGACCTTGGGATCCAGGCTGAGGCAGTGGACGTGGATGCCCGCGCGGCGTGCTTCGTGGACCGCCATGGCCGTGTCCTTGACCCCGTAGCTGCCACGGTACTGGCCGCGGTCTTCGGGGCGGCCGTCGGAGAGCACCATCAGGATGCGCCGCTCTTCGGGACGCTGCTCGAGGTGCCAGGTGGCGTGGCGGATGAAGGCGCCCAGCCGCGTGGCGCCCGCCGGGCGGAGGTTGCCGAGGCGCTTACGGACGGCGTCGTCGTAGACGTCATCCCAGGCCTTGATCCGGCTCATGCGGCAGGAGCGCGGACCCTCGCCGTTGAAGCCGTAGAAGGCGTGGGGGAACTGGAGGACGCGCAGCCCCTCGCTGAACAGGACGAGGGCCTCCTGCTCGCTGTAGATGATGTGGCCGCGCGTGCTGCCGGAGAGGTCGACGAGCACCATGATGGCGACGTCCTGGCGTTGCCGCTGGAAGCGGACGTACCAGTCGACCTTGGGGGTGAAGCCGGCGCGGACGTCGGCCATGGCCGAGACCGCCCGGTTCATGTCGATCTCGGTGCCGTCGGGCAGGCCGTGGATCCACCGTTCCTCCAGCCGCAGGCTGGCGAACTGCCGGCGGATCCGGTCGATCTGTGCCTGGTTGGCGGTGACGATGCGTTCGTAGGACTCCAGCGGACCGGACGCCGAGGGCTCCTCGAAGACCCGCGTCGCGGCCACGACGTAGTGGGCCCGTTCGTGGTTCCACTCGTCGTACTCGCGGCTGCCGTCGTCGTCGGGGCGGGCCAGCAGCTCGTTGGTGACGACATCGCGCAGGTCGCCACCGCCGGGCAGGGGTGTCGCGACCCGGCCGGCACGCATGGCACGGGCCAGCCCCCCCGAGCGGCCCTTGCTCTTCATCGCGCGCAGGAGCTGGCGCAGCGGCTTGTTGCCCTTCTTCCACTCGTTTTCGTAGGCGAGGTCCCGCTGCAGGTCGTCGAGGATCCACTCCGGCCGCATCACGCCGGCGAAGTAGGGCAGGGGAGGGGGGCCGAGGCGCAGAGCGCGGAAGTGCTCGCGCAGCTTGCGCGCCTGTCCCATCAGGACCAGGGGCGCGCCCCTGCGCCCCGCGGTCGTGGACAGGTCGAGGCGGTCGACGGCGGCGATGGCGTCCCAGGCGGGGCGGGCGTCCGGGGTGCGTGGCGCGCTCTCGCCGGGGGTGGTCACCAGCCCCTCGAACAGCGGCAGGAAGGCCGCCGGCATGCCCTTGCGCGGGACCTCGGTGAGGTTGATCCGCATGATTCCGGCCTTGTCGAGGTAGCGCAGGGCGTCGAAGTCCTGTGCCACGCCCGGGAAGCGTTCCGACCAGAAGCGGGAGACCAGGCGGGTGGCCAGCAGGTGCCAGGCGTTGCGGTAGACCCAGTCGCCGTGGATCTCGGCGAGGAAGGCGTCGCCGGCCAGCAGGTCCAGCCTGAGCAGGCCGGCCTGGACCAGCGCCATGCAGCGATAGAGCAGGGCGTCTTCTTCGGGCCGTTCCGGCGGGGGGGCGGCCCGCGGCAGGTAGATGTCGGTGGCGTCGGTGCAGGCCGGGTCGCTGACGGCCAGCGAGATGTCGAGGCCGCTGACCATCCGTACCCAGGCTTCCAGGGGGCGTCTCATTGCTTCGAGGGGTAGGCCGACGTCGGTTCCGTCGGTGAGCTGGCGCTGGACCCGCCCCATCAGGAAGTGGGCGAGGAGGGCCTGCTCGGCTTCTTCGTCGGTCTCGGCGGCGATGACGGCACGGGCGGCGTCGCCGTACTCGTCGAGCGTGGCCTTGTCGGCCGCTTCGGGGGTCGGTGGCCAGGTCGGTGCGGCCATCAGCCGAGCACGCTCCGCAGCAGCTCGCGGAGGCTCCGGCTCATCTCGGCGTCGTCGGTCAGCGAGCCCACCAGCGTCGCTTCGCAGGCGGCGCGCAGGTCGAGCCCGCCGGAGACGAGCTGGCCCGCGTAGACCAGCAGGCGGGTGCTGGCGCCCTCCTTGAGGCCGTGGCTCTTCAGCTTGCGCGTCGCGCGGCCGATCTCGACGAGCTGCTGCGCGGTGCCGGCGTCGCAGCCACTCTCTCGGGCGACGATCTCGGCTTCGGTCGGCGCGTCGGGGTAGTCGAAGGCCAGGCTCACGAAGCGCTGGCGGGTGCTCTCCTTGAGCTCCCGGGTGACCGACTGGTAGCCGGGGTTGTAGGAGATCACGACCAGGAAGTCGTCGGGGGCCTGCAATTCCTCGCCGGTGCGGTCCAGCGGCAGCACCCGCCGGTCGTCGGTCAGCGGGTGCAGCACCGTCATGACGTCGCTGCGCGCTTCTACCACTTCGTCGAGGTAGACGATGGCGCCCTCTCGCACCGCGCGGGTCAGGGGGCCGTCGCGCCAGACGGTCTCTCCGCCCTCCAGCACGAAGCGACCCGTCAGGTCGGCGGCCGCGAGGTCTTCCTGGCAGGCGACGGTGATCACGGGGCGGTCGAGCTTCGCGGCCATGTAGCGTACGAAGCGGGACTTGCCGCAGCCCGTGGGGCCCTTGAGCAGGACCGGTAGCTTCAGGCGGGCGGCCGTCTCGAAGACCTCGATCTCGCCGCCGGTCGGGCGGTAGTAGGGCAGGGCGTCCGAGGGGGAGGACTCAGGCATGGGGCGGTCCGGCTCCGTGGCGGCGCGGGGAAGAGGGGGGCCGCGGCAGTGTAGCCCGGGGGTCGATGGGCAGCAGCTTGCCGTCAGCCGCGTCGGAGCACGACCACCCCATCCCCCACCGCCACCATGCCGCCCTCCAGAACCCGGCAGTGGATGCCGCGCCGGTTCTGGGTCCGCGTGCGGGGATCCTGGACGAAGGCCAGGGCGTCGGCACCGAAGCGGGCCTTGAACTTGCGGCAGCCGTTGTGGGGCTTGGCGGTCACCTCCAGCAGCGCTTCCCCGATGCGCAGGCGGCTGCCCGGGGGGAGGTTGTCATCGGACAGGTCGAGGTCGACGAAGAGGTTGTCGCCGAACAGCCCCAGCGGTTGGCCGTTGGCGATGAGCGTGGCGAGGTCCGCGCGGATGAGGGTGAGCTGGTTGTCGAGCTTGCGCCGGAGGCGCCGACCCCAGGCATCGCCGGGCATGCCGCCGTCGACGTCCAAGCGCACGGAGTGCGGGTGATCGCGCAGCCCACGTTCCAGGCGCCGCAGCAGCAGGCGCAGGCTTCCCGCGTCGCGTGGGGGCGAGGGAAGGGCCGCCAGTCCGGCGTCCAGGGCTCCGCGCGACAGGTGACGCGCCGGGTCCCCTCGGGACGCCGAGGTGATGGCGTCGGGATCGTTGGGGGGCCGCAGCAGCGGCATCACGCCAGCGCAGCCGCGACGGCGGCGACGGCTTCGTCGATCTCCGGGAAGCCCGCGGTTGTCTTGCGCGCGACGCGTTCGTCGCCGACCCACACGGTGAACTCGCCCCGATTGCCGGGGGCGATCTCGACCGGCTGGCCGGTCGCTTCCTCGATGGCGGCCGCCATCCTGGCGGCACGAGGTCTGTAGTTTCAGGCTTCGCAGTAGCGGATGAGGATCGAGCGGTCGGTGGGCGCCATGGGGACTCCTTTGGGGGCACCTGTCTATACCCTGATGTTGCAGCCGTCCCCCTACCACGCGGCCATATCCATGTGCCCTGGCGGGCCCTGCCTTGTTCGCCCTCCTCACCGCAGGTCGACTGCGCCTTCGTCGGTCGACCTGCGGCAGAACCCACCGGGGAGACCGCCTATGGCCGCTCGCTACGGGTTCCGTCTGCAACATCAGGGCGTAGCCGGGCGAGAGGCAGGGCCGAAGCGCGTCGGCAGCCTCGGGCTCCCTCGACCGCAGCCGATGCGGCATGATGCGCCGGTGAACTCCTCGGCCCCCCGCTGGCAGATCCGCCTGCTGTCCTCGTCGGTTGCCGCCGTCTGGCTGGCAACCGGGGTCCTGGTCCTGCACCCCGCCTACCGGGCCGAGGGGCTGGCCTGGCTCGACCGCACCGGCCTGCCGCCGGCCGTGATGTGGGGGACCTGCGGAGGCGAGGTCCTGCTCGGGCTGCGGGTGCTGCTCGGGCCTCCGACGCGGAGCCTCGCTGTCATCCAGACGCTGCTGGTCGCTGGCTTCAGCGTCATCCTCGCTACGCTCTCGCCGATGCTGCTGGCCAGCCCCTACGGGGTGCTCACCAAGAACCTGCCGCTGCTCGCCGCGCTGTGGGTCGCCACCGGGGTGTCCCTGCAGGGGTGGACGCCCCGGCTCACCTGGCTGCTCCGTGGGGGCATGGCCATCATCTGGGTGACCGAGGGGCTGGTCCCCAAGATCCTCTTCCAGCAGCCCGCCGAGCTGGCCGTGGTCGCCGGCAGCGGACTGGTGCCGATTGACCCGGGCCACTTCCTGGTCGGCATGGGCCTGGCCCAGATCAGCTCGGGGGTCCTCGCCCTGCTGCTGCCCGCCCGCCCGCTGCAGCTCCTGCTGGCGCTGCAGATCGCGGCACTCCTCGTCCTGCCCGTGCTGGTCGGCGTCCAGGACCCCTCGCTGTGGACCCACCCCTTCGGGCCCCTGACCAAGAACCTGCCCATCATCGCGGGCCACGTGGTGCTGCTGTCGCGGGTCCGGGCCGGGGGGCCGCGGTGATCGCCCTGGTCAAGGCGCTGCACGTGCTCGCGGCCGTGCTCTTCCTGGGGACCGGCCTCGGCAGCGCCTGGTACCGCTGGCGCGCTGACCGCAGCGGCGACCTCGGCGTGATCGCCTGGACGCAGCGCGAGATCGTCCTCGCCGACTGGCTGTTCACCGTGCCCTCGGGCGTGCTGCTGCCCTCGACCGGGCTGTGGTTGGCCTGGCGCTACGGGCTACCGCTGACGACGCCCTGGGTGCTGGGCGGCATCGCCGGCTACGCCGTGGCGGGTCTGTGCTGGCTGCCCGCGGCGGTGCTGCAGCTCCGCATGCGCGCCATGGCCGACCGCGCGCTGTCTCGGGGAGTGCCGCTGCCCGACGCCTACCACCGGGCTGCGCGGTGGTGGGCGCTGCTGGGCGTGCCCTCCTTCCTGGCCGCGATCCTGACGGTGTGGATGATGGTGGCCAAGGGTGCGGCGTTCTGAGCGGAGCGGGGGAGGGGAGGGGACCCTCCGCTGCTTCGAGCGCACAGGGGGCTCGCAGTCGGACCGTGCGCCGCGCCGCGACACTCCGTCCCGACCGACCGGCTTGTCGCTCGCCGCCGGGCCTGCGACGCGTCAAGGATCCTGCAGCCCAGGAGTCCCCATGCGCATCGCCGTCCTCGGAGCCGCCGGTCGCGACTTCCACGACTTCCTCACCCTGTACCGGGACGATCCCGACGTCGAGGTGGTGGCCTTCACCGCGACCCAGATCCCCTACATCGACGATCGCCGCTTCCCCGCCGAGCTGGCGGGGCCGCGCTACCCCCACGGGATCCCCATCGTGCCGGAGGACGAGCTGGAGCACCTCATCGCCGAGCACGAGCTGCAGCAGGTGGTGTTCGCCTACAGCGACGTCACCACCGACCACGTCGCGCACCTCGCGGCCCGAGCCAACGCCGCCGGCGCCGACCTCGTGATGCCCGGCGCCCGGGCCATGGTGCGCTCGACGAAGCCGGTCATCGGCGTGGGTGCCGTCCGCACGGGCTGCGGCAAGAGCCAGACGACGCGGTGGATCGTCGAGCACCTCCGCGAGCGCGGTCTACGCTGCGTCGCCATCCGGCACCCCATGCCCTACGGCGACCTCGCCGCCCAGGCGGTGCAGCGCTTCGCCAGCGAAGACGACCTCGTCCGCCACCAGTGCACCATCGAGGAGCGCGAGGAGTACGAGCCCTACGTCGAGCGCGGGCTCGTCGTCTACGCCGGCGTGGACTATGCGCGCATCGCGGCCGCCGCCGAGTCGGAAGCCGACGTCATCCTGTGGGACGGCGGCAACAACGACCTGCCGCTGGTCCGCCCCGACCTGCACATCGTGCTGATGGATGCGCACCGGCCGGGCCACGCGCTCGGCTGGTACCCCTCCGAAGCACAGGTGCGCATGGCCGATGTGGTGCTGGTCGCCAAGGCCGACACCGCACAGGCCGCCGACGTGCAGGCCGACCGCGAGCTGGCCGCGACGCTGGCCCCTGGCAAGCCCGTGATCTCCGTCGGCAGCGCGCTGACCCTCGACGGCCTGGACGAGTCAGCGCTGGCGGGCAAGCGCGTGGTCTGCGTCGAGGACGGCCCCACGACCACCCACGGTGGCATGGCCTACGGGGCGGCCACGCTGCTCGCCCGGCGGGCGGGCGCGACCATCGTCGACCCGCGTCCCCACTTCGTCGGCGAGCTCAAGACGACCCACGATCACTACCCGAAGCTGGCCGCGCTGGTTCCGGCCATGGGCTACTCGGCGCAGCAGCGCGCCGACCTGCAGGCGACCTTGCAGGCGGTGCCGGCCGACATCGTGCTGAACGGCAGCCCCATCGATCTCGGGCGGCTCGTCGACCCCGGCAAGCCGCTGTTCCGCGTGCGCTACGACCTGGCCGAGCTGGACGGGCAGCCGCGCCTCGCCCCCATCGTCGACGCCTTCCTGGCGGAGCAGGGCTTGATCTGAGAGGCCCGGGCCCGGGTCAGCGGGTGGCCGGCCTGCCGCGAAGCAGGCCGGTGCCATAGGCGAGCCAGGGCATCAGCAGCAGGGCACCCGTGAGGTGCGGGAAGACCACCCAGCCCAGCAGGCCGAGCACGAGCAGGGTCAGCGCTTCGTGCGTCTGCCATGCCGACGTCGCCCGGGGTGCCGCCGCGTGGGAAGCCGGCGTCTGAACGGGGCCAGGGACTGCGTCTGGGGTGCGCATCAGGCGTTGTCCTGCGGGCCGATGCCCAGTGGGGTGGAGCCGCTCCACCGAGTTGTCAGGGAATGTCTACCTCACTTCCACATGGGTGGCAGTGACATTCTGTGACAGGCACGGTTTCGTGCCGATCCCGTCGGCTGTGTCGCAGTCATCGGCGGAAGAGTCGCCGTCCTCAGCGAAACACACCCTCCGCCCAGTCCGGATCGAGCTGGCTGTTCACCGGCAGCGTCAGGTCCGGGTAGGCCGGGTGGGTGCGCACCATGATCACCCAGCCCAGCACGAACAGCAGGTAGAGCGCCCCCAGCGTCCGCGGGCGTGGCACCACGCGGGCGAGCTGGATCGCGGCGACGCCGCACATCAGCAGCCAGGTGCCGTGGAAGAAGACCTCGGGCTTGGCGACCCGCCAGAACCCGGGCACCAGGATGCGCAGTCCCATGTAGACGGGGTTCTCGATCCCGGGCAGCACGAAGGGCCCAAGCGACAGCACCGCCAGCAGGCTGCCGGTCACGACCGCATAGCGGACGCGCGGATCGCGACGGCGGAACCAGCCACCGAAGAGGGCGAGCCCGACGACCACCATGTTCAGGGCGCGCCAGGGCTCCAGCCGGTTCCAGCGGAAGGGGACGAGGGTGAAGCTGTCGAGCGCGGCCCGCTCGTAGAGGAAGCGCTCGGGGTCTCCCAGGCTGGGCCCGCCGCCGAGCAGCATGGCCTGCCAGACGACGAGGGGAGAGACGAACAGGGCGCAGGCAGCACAGGCCAGGCCGACGTTGCGGGCGCGGGCGGCCGCCAGCGTCCAGGCGCGCGGGCGGAGCGCCCGGTGCCGCCAGGCCCGGCCTGCGGCGAGGAGGACGCCAACCAACGCGGTCACGCCGAAGACCGCGCCCACCATGGCCAGGTAGAGGTTGTTCCAGGCCATGAGCAGGTAGAGGAGGCCGGCGACCCAAGGCCAGGGGCCCGTCTCCAGCAGCCGCCCGCGCGGGATGTGGCCGTCTTCGTCCTGGGCGGGGGCGACGGGAGTGCGCTGCCAGGCGCGGTGCAGCGCCCAGACGAACAGGGCGAGCCAGAAGATGGCGGCCTTCTCGATGGTGTACCAGTTCAGGTCGCGGAAGACGTGGAGGCCGAGACCCCAGGAGAAGGCCAGGACGAAGGACATCCGCCGGTGTCCGCAGAGGTCGCGCAGCAGCAGCCAGGCGCAGTACCAGGCCAGCGCGGGGTACAGCAGACCCTGGGCGTTGAAGGCGCCGGTCGGGGTCAGGAACAGGTCGAAGAAGGCGGTCACCCAGAGGTGGCCGGTGTGGACGCCGATGAGGTGCGCGGCGGGGTCGCCGGTCGACAGCAGGGGGTGGAGCAGCATGCGCTGGTGCACGCCGTCCAGGTAGAACAGCAGGCTGCCCTCCTTGTCGATGGTCGGGAAGGCGCCGTAGACCGTGCTGTCGAGGAACCACAGCAGCGGCATGGTGAGGATGATGGTCTGCCCGACGATGAGCGCGAGGAAGCGCGCTGCGTCGGGCGGCCGCCGCCACCAGGCCAGGGCTGAGAGCAGCCCGCCGACCACCAGGCAGCCGAGGTAGGCCTCGGGCACGTCGAAGATCTCGACGGGGGCCAGCACCTGGCGCGGGTCTGGGGGCGGTCCGTACACGCGGGACTCCAGCGGTCGGGGCAGGGGAGGGGAGGGCTCCGCCCTGGCGGGCGCTCCTGGCAGGAGCGGGCTGCTGCGGGACGGTAGACCGCCGCCATGCCGCACGCCACCACCCCGCGACGCAAGCTCCGTGTCGACGCGGCCCTGTCGATCGACGAGATCGCGACCGCGCTGCTGGGGCTGGCGCAGCGCGCGAGTCGCTACTCCACGCTCACGAGGTCCCAGTAGAAGGACTGGACCATGCCCAGGTCTTCGTCCAGGTAGGCGGTGTAGTCCTGGGTGTCCGAGCCCGCGGCGTAGCTGATCCGCGCGGTCATGGTGGAGAAGCTGCCGGCCGGGGTGGCGGTCGTGGTCGCCCCCGCCGAGCTCACGACGTTCGACCCGTTGATGGTCTGGGTGGGACCGGCGCCTTCTCGCTCGAAGCTGAAGATGTCCGAGACGTACCCGCCCGACCCGAACTCGGGCACCATGCTGATCATGCCGTCGGAGTAGGTGTCAGTGTAGTCGATCGTGGTCGTCGTGCCGTCGTAGGTGACGATGCTGCCCTCGACCTCGCTCTTGACCAGGGTGCTGCCGGTGGAGTCGCAGGTGAAGTACTGGCGCTCGGTGGTCGTGGTCGTGGTGCCCGGGCTGTCCGTCAGCGACTGGCTCACGATCCGCACCGGTGCAGCAGGGTCGCTGACGTCGACGGAGATCGACTGCGTTCCGGACATGCCCGACGCTGACTCGTAGGTGGCGGTGGTCTCGTAGGTGCGCACCGCGGCGCTTCCGAGGCCCGAGTAGACGGGGCAGGGCCCGGTGTCCCCGCCGCCACCATCGCCGGAGCCACCGTCGCCGGAGCCTCCGTCGCCTGCGCCACCGCCGTCGGAGCCACCGCCGTCGGTTCCGCCGCCGTCGGAACCACCACCATCCGTGGCTGCGCCGTCGGACCCGGCACCGCCATCGGCGCCACCGTCGGTGCTGCCTCCATCCCCCGGGTCCTCCGACGCGCTGGCGTGGAGCGCCACAACCAGCGTCCCGCTGAGGGCCGCGCCCGACGCGACGACCTCGAGGCGCTCGTCCAGATCGGCTGGCTCGGCGAGCGCCACCACCACGTCGTGGCAGCCATCGCCCGCGATGGAGAATTCCTGGGACGTCGATGCCTCGGCCGCATCCGCCGCCGCTGTGGCATCGTCGCTCTGGACGAGGGAGAATGGGGCCGGCACCTGGGCGATGCAGTCCACCTGGTCCGGGCCGGTGTAGCAGACCGTGGTGGTGTGGGTCACCGCGCCCGAGCCATCGAACTCCGAAGGGTCGAAACGCAGTGAGTCAGGGTCCGCGCGGACCGTGGCCACCTGGCTGCAGGAAGCCAGCAGCGCGCTGGCCGCCGCGACCGACAGGACGGTGCTCGACAGCAGCAGGGCGGTTGCGATCTTCGGGCTCGATCGGGACACGGGGGGCCTCGCCGACAGGCACCCAGCATACCGTGGCACGACCGTCGCCTGCCCGCGCCCGGCTTCCCTCGCGGCCCGTTGCACGGTAGACCGCGACAATGCCGCAGACCACCACGCCCCGACGCAAGCACCGCATCGATCCGGCCCTGCTGGATCGCGCCGACGGTGCTCCGGGCAGACGCATCGTCGAGCGCTTGCTTGCCTGGTATGCCGCCGAGCGGCGGGTGCTGCCGTGGCGGGAGCAGCCGGGGCCCTACCGCACCTGGCTGTCTGAGGTGATGCTTCAGCAGACCCGGGTCGACACCGTGCTGCCGCGATTCGAGCGCTTCCTGCTGCGCTTCCCCACGGTTCAGGCGCTCGCTGCCGCGGACCTCGACGAGGTGCTCGAGGAGTGGTCGGGGCTCGGCTACTACTCGCGGGCCCGCAACCTCCACGCCGCGGCGCGGATGGTGGTGGCCATGGGCGGCATGCCGTCGGATGTCACTGGGCTACGCCGCCTGCCCGGGGTCGGCGAGTACGTGGCGGGGGCCATCGCCAGCATCGCGCTGTCGCTGGACGAGGTGGCGGTGGACGGCAACGCCGAGCGGGTGCTCGGTCGCCTGTTCGCCTTCGAGGGTCGCCGGGCCGGCGTGGCCCACCTCGCGCGTGCCCTGCTGCCAGCGGGGCGAGCGGCGGCGTTCAACCAGGCGCTCATGGACCTCGGCAGCGCCGTGTGCCTGCCGAGGGGGCCGCGGTGCGATGCCTGTCCCGTCGGCGCAGACTGCCTGGCTGCCGCCGCCGGCACGCCGGAGCGCTACCCCGTTGCCAGGAAGCGACGCCCGGTGCCCGAGCGCCCGGCCGTCGCCATCGTCGTCCGTCGTCGGGGGAGGGTGCTGCTCGGGAGGCGGCCCGCGAGCGGTCTCTTCGGTGGGCTCTACGAGCTGCCAGGCGTCATCGGGCCCCCTGGCGGTAGCCCCGAGGCGCTCGCGGACGAGGCCCTCGCCTCGCACCTGGGCCTCACCTCAGGGGCGCTGTCACGGGTCGGGCACGTGCGCCACACGCTCACCCACATGCACGTCTGCCTCGACCTGCTGTCCCTGTCCTCGGCTCCGGACGCGCCTGCCCCGGATCCCCGGTCGGCCTTCTACACGGCGTGGGCCTGGGTCGACCCCGCGGCGCCACGGGACGTCGCGCTGTCGACCCTGGCGCGCAAGGCGCTGGCGATCGTCGCCGACGGGTGATGGATCGCGAGGGAGCGTTTCGAGCCACCGCGCAGGCTGGCCCACACCAAGCATGACCGTATGCCAAGCCGGCAGATCGCGCCCTCGCGGATTGGCGGACGCGTGGTTCGTGGATCGCGGCTCGCGGACGCGCGGCCTCGCGGCTTCGCGGCCTCGCGGATTGGCGGACGCGTGGCTCGCGGACTCGCGGATGGTGGCTCGCCTCCCCGCGCCCCCGCGCCCTCGCGCCCGCGCGCCCTCGCGGATCGTGGCTCGCGGACTCGCGGATGGTGGCTCGCCTCCCCGCGCCCCCGCGCCCTCGCGGATCGTGGCTCGCGGACTCGCGGATGGTGGCTTGCCTCCCCGCCTCCCCGCGCCCCCCCGCGCCCCACACCACGCGCCACAGTGGTGCACGTCGCCCTTCTCACCAACAAGGCGCGTCCGCCCGCGGGCTTTCGGTGGCTCTACCCAATCATCGACGTTCGAACTGCCGGGCGCGTGGGGATCGCTCGCTGCTGGGCGAGGTTCCTGGCTGAGGGGTCAGGGGGGGGGCTCGTGATCGGGGGTGTCGACGTCGGGCAGCAGGTCCGCGCCGAGCGCTGCGCGCAGCCACCGCTCGCAGGCATCCAGACCCGCCGGATCGCGGGAGTCCATGATGACGGCGACGGTCCAGGGGCGCGTCTCGTAGCGGGGGTAGCTGCCGATGGCGACAGAGGGCCAGCGGTCCTGGGCGCTGCGCAGGGTCGCCGCGATGGCCGACTCTGCCGCCGAGGTCCGCAGTGTGCGCGTGAGCATCGGCTGGCCGCCGAGGCGGTGGGCGATGGCGTCGAATTTCAGGCGCAGCAGCGGGGGCACGCCGGGAAACACCAGGACCCGGCCGGCGACGACCTGGGGGAAGAAGACGTCGGCTTCCCACCACAGGTCGGACCCCTTGGGGATGTCGGCCATGCGGAGGGCGTCGGCGGTCAGCCGTTCGCCCATGCGGTGGGTCAGGACGTCCACCAGCTCGGCGCGACGCTCCAGCTCTACGCCGAGGGCGGCGGCGATGCCGGCCATGGTCAGGTCGTCGTGGGTGGGGCCCACGCCGCCGGTGGTGATCACCCAGTCGGCGAGGGCCAGCGAACGTCGCACCTCGTCGGCGATGCCCTCGACGCTGTCGCGGATGACCGAGGCGCGGACGAGGTCGATGCCCAGCCCCCGCAGGCGCTCGACCAGCCAGGGGGTGTTCTCGTCGCGGAACTTCCCCGTGAGGATCTCGTCGCCGATGACGACGACGGCGACGGTGGGCGCGGCATCGGGCGGGGCATCGGCGGGGACGCCGTGGCCGTGGTTGTCCTCGAGGTCATGGTGGGACTGCGACATGAAGGATCCAGGCACCGAACCGGCGGGTGTCGCACTACGTACGCCTGGGCATCGAGTCCAGCATGGTCCAGGCGTCGAAGACGCCCGCCGCCCATCAGGCGGCGGGGAGGGGGGAGCGCGCGTGTCGCGCGCGATGCGGGGGGAGGGTTGGTCCTCTCCCCGCCAGCCGGGGCGCACCGGCATTGTCGAAGACAATGACCGGTGCTGCGAATCCATACCACCCAAGCCGCCTCGGTGGCGCTACAATCATCATGAGGTGTGCGCTGTCGCCGCCCTCTCTCTCTCTTGGAACCTCCACCACTTCGCGGCTGTCGGAGCGACCACGATCCCACCCCCCTGCCCATGAAGCTCGGCTACCCCCGCCACGGCCTGCGCGTCACCGTCCGCCTGCACGGCACGGTGGTCAGTCAGCGTGTGCTCTGGGCGCCGCCGGTTGGCGAGCTGCTCAGCCTGGCGCTGGCGGCCGGTGGGCTGTGCTTCCTGTTCGGACGGCTGGCCAGCCACGACATCACCCTGCTGGGACTGTGGTCGCCGCTCCTGTCCCAGCTCTCGGTGCTCCTGCTGTTCCCCACCGGCGTGGGGCTCGCGCTGGCCTCGCTGCTGTGGCCGCGGCGCACGGCCGTGGGGGCGGGCCGCGACGCGGTGCCGACACCGGATGGCGACGCGCTGGCTGCGGTGACCTGGGCGCCGGGGAAGGCGCCGGTCCTCGTCCCGACGGATCGCAGCCGGCCGCCGCTTCCCATGGGCCCCGGCACCGGGTGGACCTGGCGCACGGACAACGTCGACGTGGACATCGCCGCCCAGGATCGCCAGGTGGCGCGGCGCCTCCCGACGGATCCCCTGGGCGACATCGGACTGGTGGTGGTTGCCCTGTGCCTGTACGTCGGCGTGCTCCAGGCGCGCACGCTGGTCCAGGTGCTGCCGGGCCAGGGGACCGCGGTCGACGACGGCTACGAGATGAGCCCGGAGCTGATCGCCCGCCTGCTCCAGCGTGACTTCGAGGGGGCCGATCAGGGCGTCCAGCCGCGCGCCGACCGCCCCGAGCTCGCCCGACAGACAGAGGGTATCTACCTGCCCGCCGGCAGCGAGGGGCCGCTGTCCCGTGTCGGCGGGGGCGCGACGCAGGGCGACCGCAGCATCCGCAGCGACCCCCTCGACGATCCCCGCCCCGACCCGACCCCGCTCGACCCGGCGGATGACGTCGGTGACCTGCTCGCCCTGGACGCGACCTCCGATCTCGTCGAGGACGCGCCGGCCCCCACTCGACACGCCGACCGGCGCCACGAAGACCTCGACCCCGGTCGTGCGCTCAGCCGTCGCCTCGCCGCCCCCATGGAGCGCTTCATCGGCTGGGGCTTCCGCGACTGGATGGACGCCTCGCAGAAGCCGGGCCAGCTCGACCCGAAGGCCCGGCACGAGCTGGAGCTGGCGCGGGCACGGCTGCGGCTGGATCCCGACGACCCGGGCGCGCTCCAGGTGGTCGGCCACTACGCCTACCTCGCTGAGCAGGTCGAACTGTGTCGATCTGCGTACGAACGTCTCACCGAGCTGTACCCGGACTTCGCAGCCGGGTACAACAACCTTGCCCTCACCTACAAGCGGCAAGGTGACTACGAAACCGAGGAAGCCCTCTACCGAAAGGCCCTCGCGCTCGAGCCAGACGACGCTGTCGTGCTCAACAACCTCGCCATCGCTCTCGCCCACCAGGAACGCTTCGACGAAGCGCTCTCGATCATGACGCTGCTGGACGAGATCGACCCCGACGATCCCTACAGCGACCTGCACCGGGCAAAGATCTTTGCGGCGATGGGCAAGCGGGATCGCGCCTACCGTGCCCTGCGGCGGGCGCTGGCGGGCGTCGATCAGCTCGACACGCTGCACCACATCGAGTTCCGGCAGGACCTCCGGCTGGAACCGCTGCTCGACGAGCTGCGCGCCCAGCCCCGCTTCCGGCGGATGATCGAGCGGGCCTACGGGCCGGAAGCCCAGGCCATCCTGGCCGGCCCGACGGGAGGGCGCCATGGGTGATCTCTCCGTCTGCGTGCGGCTCAACGGCGAAGTTGTGGAAGACCGTACCCTGCGAATCGACCGCCTCGTGCACATCGGGGAAGCTCCGTCGGCGGCGGTCTCCTTTCCCGGTGCCGACCTGACGGTGGTGCGCACCGGCCGGCGGCTGATGGTGCGGGGGCGCGATCTGGAAGAGGGCGACACCCTCGACCTGAACCTGGGGGCCGTGGACGTGCGCATCGAGCACACGATGCGGGCCAGCACGCCGCCGGAGTGGCACAGCGTCTTCGATCGGCGCTTCCTGGCCGTGGTCGCCCTGGTCACCGCGGTGGGGACCTGGTTCGACGCGGCAGGCGGCTGGGCCGATCGCAACCCGCTCGGCCTCGCGGTCGGGGACCAGGTGTCGACCGCCGACCACACCGGTGGCGAAGCCAGCGTCCAGCGCACCTCGCTGGTGTCTGCGGCGACGACGGTACGGGCCGGGCCGGGGGCTGACGCCGACGACGTCGCCGACGGGCCGCGCCACCTGCCAGATGACCGGACCTCCGGCACGGCCTGGTACGCCTGGTACCGCCGGGCGGTCCCCGAAGACCCGCAGGTACTCGACGCCTACGCCCGCCTGGAACAGAACCCCTCGGACGCCACCGCCCACCGGGTGGTCGCTCGGGCCGCCTACGGCGACGACGAGTACGACGCGGCGGTGTGGCACTACCGCTGGCTGGCCAACCACGGGGCGGCGGAACGCGAGACCCTGCTGCGCCTGGCGCGCGTCGAGCAGCGGCGGGGCCGTCACGCCGCCGAGGTCGGGCTGTACGCTCGGATCCTGCAGGATGACCCCCTCGACGCCGACGCCCTGGCCGGGACCGCGGTCGCGCTGGCTCGGCTGGGACGTCTCGACGAAGCGGCCCGGCAGGTCGACAGCCTGCAGGCGGTGGCGCCGATGTCGCCCATCACGGACCTGACGGTCGCGACCATCGCGGCCTTGCAGGGCCAGGACCGCGACGCGCTGGATGCCCTGGACCGGGCCATCGCCAGCCGTGGGCAGCTCTCTGACGAGATGCAGGTCGAGCTCCGCCGGGAGCTGGCGCTGGACCCGGCTTACTCGGATCTGCGCAAGGACAAGCGCATGCGAGCCCTGCTGCACCGTCACCTCGGAGCCGCTGCCCCGACGCCCATGCGCGACGGTGGCCCGGGCTGATAGCCTGCCGGGACCCGCCCCCCGGGAGATCCTGGTGCCCTCGTCCGATCTGATCGCGGTCTACGCCGGGTCCTTCGACCCCTGCACCCTCGGCCACCTGCACGTCATCCAGCGCGGTGCGCTGCTGTTCGGGCGGGTGATCCTGGCGGTGGGGACGAACCCGGGCAAGCGCTATCTGCTTCCCGACGACGAGAGGGTCGACGTGCTGCGCCGGGTCACCGCCGACCTGGACAACGTCTCGGTCGATCGCTTCGACGGGCTGCTGGTCGACTACTGCCGCCGGGTAGGCGCCCAGGTGATCCTGCGGGGGCTGCGGGCCAGCACCGACTTCGACTTCGAGTTCCAGATCGGCCTGGCCAACCGGGACATGGCGCCCGACATCGAGACGGTCTTCCTGCTGACAGATCCGGCCCACATCTTCATCTCGTCGTCGCTGGTCAAGGAGATCGCCAGCAACGGCGGCGACGTCAGCCGCTACGTGCCGGAGCCCTCGCTGGTGGCCATGCAGGCGCGCCTGTCCGCGGGCTGAACCGGACGCTCAGCCCATGAGCTGTTCGAGCTTGCGCGCCGCCTTCTCGGCGGCATGGCGGTGGCCCTCCGTGAACGGACCACCGCCGAATGGGTTGAGCAGCTCGATGACGCCGCGGGGCTGGCCGGCGTGGCGGTAGGGGACCGCCAGCAGGGTGCGGGTCGCGTAGCCGACGGCCTGGTCGATGGCGGGGTAGTGGTCGGGGTTGTCGGCCACCTCTCGGACGAGCAGCGAGGTGCCCGTGCGCACGACGAGCCCGGCGATGCCACGGCCGGCGGGAAAGGACACGCCGCGGAGGGCTTCGGCGGCCGGGCCACGGACGGCCAGGAAGCGGATCCGGCGGTGGATGGGGTCGAGCGCCAGCACCGAGGCGCTCTCGGCCGGGACGTGCCGCAGAAGCACGTCGAGGACCGAGCGGGCGAAGCCCTCTGCGTCGCCGGAGCGAGGGAGGCTGTCGAGGTCGGCGCTGAGCAGGCCCATGGCTTCGGGGGTCATGGCCTGCAGGCGGGTGAAGGCGCGCGAGGCGTGGGGGGCGGGGGCGTCCAGATCCTGCAGATCGCCCAGGACCTCGGCGCTGTCGAGGCTGAGCGGTTCGGCCAGCGGCACGTCGTCGGGGACCTGCCGGACCTCGAAGCGGGTGTTGGAGTCGGGGTCGGCGACGTCGATCGTGCCGTCCCGGTGCAGCAGGCAGACCGCGCGCTCCAGCGTGTCCTGATCCACGCCGTAGCGGGACAGGGCAGCCCCGAGCGCGTCCATCCAGTCTTCGGCGTGCACGCGCTGCGGCGAGCCGAGCTCGTAGGCGCCGCCATCGGCGGACTTCGCACCCATCCAGCGGATCTCGTAGGCCGGCATCAGCCCTCCCGAGAGGCAGCAATAACCTGCGAGGCACCGTCGAGCTGACGGCATCGGGCGAGTCCCACCCAGGACGGCGCGGGCGGGGTTACTCCCCGGGACGTCGCCCTCGGCGAGCCGCGCGAACCCCTGCGCGATCGCAGCGGTCTGAGCGGGACCTGGAGGAAGCCATGTGCGGGATCATCGCGACTGTCGGGCAAGGTGCGGCCATCCCGGTGCTGCTGGAGGGGCTGCACCGCCTGGAGTACCGCGGCTACGACTCGGCGGGCATCGCCGTGGTGGACGAGGGCCAGCTCACCCTCCACCGCAAGGTCGGCCGCGTGCGCGAGCTCGAAGCCGACGTCCCTCCGGACCTGCCAGCCACCGTCGGCATCGCCCACACGCGCTGGGCGACGCATGGTGGCGTCACCGAAGCCAACGCCCACCCGCACCTCGACGCCACCGGCCGGATCGCGGTGGTCCACAACGGCATCATCGAGAACATGTCGGCCCTGCGGCGCCGCCTCGAGGACGAGGGGGTGCAGTTCCGCTCCGAGACCGACTCCGAGATCCTCGCCCACCTGGTGGGGCGCTACTACTACGCCCAGGAAGAAGCCGAGACGGCGGGCCTGCCTGTCGCCTCGGTGCGGGCGGCCCTGCGCGCCGTGCGCGGGACCTGGGGGATCGCCGTCCTCTTCGCCGACCACCCCGAAGTCATCGTCGCCGCCCGCAACGGCTCGCCCCTGGTCGTGGGGCTGGGGGATGGTCAGTCCTACCTGGCCAGCGACAGCCACGCGCTGGTGCCCTACACCCGCCGCGTGGTCTTCCTCGACGACGGTGAAGTCGCCCGCATCGACGCCTTCGGCGTCCAGACCTGGCACAGCGATGGCGTGCAGGTGGCCAGCGCCGTGCAGACCCTGGAAGAGGTCTGGGGTGATGGCGAGAAGGGCAGCTACCCGCACCTGATGCTCAAGGAGATCCACGAGCAGCCCGAAGCGCTGAGCCGCTGCCTCTCGGGACGGGTGGTCTCGGACTCGGGCACAGCCAAGCTGGGGGGCCTCGATCTCACCCCCCGGGACCTCGCGCGGATCAGCCGGGTGGGCCTGATCGGATGCGGCACGGCCTTCCACGCCTGCCGGGTGGGCGCCCAGCTCATCGAAGCGCTGACCCGGGTGCCGGCCAAGGCCGAGATCGCCAGCGAGTTCCGCCACCGCAACCCGGTGGTCGATCCCGACGCCCTCTTCTTCGCCGTCAGCCAGTCCGGAGAGACCGCCGACACGCTCGGTGCCGTCAAGGAGATCCAGATCAAGGGCGGCGAGGTGATGGGCGTGGTCAACGTCGTTGGGTCGTCCATCGCACGGTCCTGCGGGCGTGGCGTCTACATCCACTCCGGCCCCGAGATGTCGGTGGCCAGCACCAAGGCCTTCAGCAACATGGTGGCGGCGCTGTCGGTGTTCACCCTGATGCTGGCCCGGCAGCGGGGACTGAGCGTCCACGAGGGGCGCGCCTACGTCCGCCAGCTCCTCGAAGTGCCCGAGCTGGTCGCTTCGTACCTCGCGGAGCCCGGACCCATCGACGAGTTGGTCTCCTGGGTGATCGAGGCGCAGACCCGCATGGTGCTCTTCCTGGGCCGCGGGCTGTCGGCCCCGGTCGCCGCAGAGGGGGCGCTCAAGCTGATGGAGGTCGCCTACGTGCCCTGCATCGCCTACCCGGCCGGCGAGATGAAGCACGGGCCCATCGCCCTGCTCGAAGAGGGCTCGCCGGTGATCGTGGTGGCGCCGCACGACGCCCTGCAGGACAAGACGCTGAGCAACCTCCAGGAGTGCCGTGCCCGCGGCGCCCGTGTCGCGCTCATCCACACAGCGGGCGATCCCATCGCAGAGCACGCCGACCTGTCGATCCCGGTGCCCGACACCAACCCCTTCTTCTCGCCCCTGCTGACGGTGCTGCCGCTGCAGCTCCTGGCCTACAGGGCGGGCCTGGCGCTGGGCCGCGACATCGATCGCCCCCGCAACCTCGCGAAGTCCGTCACTGTGGAGTGAACCGCGGTGGAGTGAACCGCGGTGGAGTGAACCGCGGTGGAGTGAACCGCGGTGGAGTGAA
>CAZRFD010000028.1:0-45863 GCA_964599085.1 uncultured Enterobacterales bacterium
GAAGCTCTCGCGGAGCATGGCGTCGGTGTCGGCGACCTCGCTCTCACAGGTGGGGCAGCCCGACTCCAGCAGGCCCATGAAGGCGACCTTGCCCGAGAGATCCGACAGCGACCAGACCTTGCCGTCGATGTCCTGCTCGACGAAGTCCGGCGCCGGGTCGCCGGGCTGGAGCCCGACGGGGTCGGGGGTGCCGACCAGGATGACCTCTTCATCGGGGTCGTTGGTGACGAGGGCGACGTCCTTGACGTCGTCGGGCAGATCCCAGACCGTGCTCTGGCCTGTCTCCAGCGTGTAGTCCCCCATCTCGCCAAACGTCGGTTCGAGGACGAGGACCGCCGGGCCGTCATTGCGCACGGTGAGCTCTGCGCCCTGCAGCGCTTCGGTCGGCATCCGGATCTCCGGCGCTTCGTGCTCTGCCAGCTCGATGGCGAAGGGCATGCTCCAGTCGACCACCCAGGCGCGCGTGCCGGTGAGTCCTTCGGCTGGCAGGCTGTCCTGATCGGCGACGACGGCCATCGCCGACGCGGGTGCGCCCTCGCTGGCGAAGAAGCGCAGGGCCGTCGGGTCCCGGGCGTCCAGCACCAGCATGTCGGTCCACGCGCCGACCAGCACGACGTCGCCGAGCACGTCGACCGCTCGGGCGGAGCGGCCGTCGGCGTAGCTGGACAGCAGCGTGGGCGAGGCCGGATCGCGGGTGACCAGGCTGACGCCGCCGCTGCCGCAGGCCACAGCCAGCCAGTCGTCGTGCAGGGCGAGATCCCGGCAGGTCCCGGCCAGCTCCAGGCGACCCGTCCGGGTAGGGGTGCCGCCGGACAGGTCCCAGGCCTGGACGTCGTCGTATGTGACGAGCCACAGCGTGTCCCCGTCGAGCAGCACGTCCTGGACACCGGCCCCGGCGTCGATGCGGGCGGCGTTTCCGGGAAAGGCGGGGTCGGAGGGATCGCCCACGGCCGCGCCGTCGCTGGACAGCCCCCAGGCGACCCGGCTGCCGTCGCAGTCCACGCCAGTCGTCATGGTGTCGACCGTGTGCTGCGCGGTGATGTCCACGCCCGCGTCACTCACCGCCAGCTCGTAGAGCGTGCCGTCGCGGTTCGTTCCCCAGGCGATCCCGTCCGGCGTGCCGCAGACCCACTGGATGTTCCAGACGTCGGTGCTGCCCAGCAGCCGCGGTTCGTCCCCGCTGACGTCAAAGCCCCAGGCGCCGCCATTGCTGGTCTGCTCCTGGCCCGTCAGCAGCACATAGGTGCCGACCCGCGCGCCGTCGGTGAGCTCTGCCGCGGCATCGCCGAGATCAAAGGTGACACCGGGGATCACGGGGTCTTCGTAGGTCGTCTCGGCGCCGCCATCCCCGGTGCCCCCGCCATCGTCCGTCCCGCCCCCGTCGGCGCCGCCGTCGGACTGCGAGGGGCCCGAGCCGGTCCCGCCGCCGGTGTCGGCCGAGGGGGTGCAGGCGAGGATCAGGGCGAGGAGCATGGGGGTCTGATGCATCGGAGGCTGACGAGTCGCGCTTCTTGCCGGTAGGCTGCGAGTGATGGACGAACCCACCCTCCGCCGCAAGCTCCGCGCCATCGAGGCACTGCACGACGGTGCCACGACCGAGGGCGAGCGCCTTGCAGCCGCAGAGGCGAGAGACCGTGTAGCGCGGCGACTCGTGCAGGTCACCGGGGTGCGCCGCCTGCACGTGCACGCCTGCTTCCGGGCGGCGGCCGGCCTGGGTGCGGACGAGGCCCCCGTGCTTGACGACGATCCGGGCGTCGAGCTGCCGACGGTGGCCGAGCTGCTCGCCGTCCTGGCGGCCTGGCGCATGGAGCTGCGGACCGCGCGAGAGGTCGAGCGCTGGGCCTGCCGGCTGTGCGATCAGCTCCTGCTGCCCTCGGTGGACGTGCACGACCCCCGCGCCGCCCGGGTCGAGGTGCTGCTGCAGCTCGCGGCCATGAAGCGCCAGCCCCTCGGCCGTGCCGACATCGACGCCATCGAGGCATTCCTGCTGGCAGAGCCGGGCGAGGCAGCCTGGCAGGCGTGGTTTTCGTGGCTCGCCGGCATCGACTGGGACGCCCGACGCCAGGCGCGGCGGCGCGCGTCCTGACGCGCCGCCGGTCGTCCTTCAGATCCGGACCGTGCCGCGGACGTCGAAGCCGAAGCGATCCGTGTTGCCGGCCCAGTCATTGAACATCTCGTTGCCGCCGCGGATCTTCCAGTCGCTGTCGATGGTCAGGCAGGAGCTGATGCCACCGCGCGGGCGCATGATCATCATGCAGCGCAGGCGGATCGGCTCGTAGACGGCCATGAGGTCTTCATAGACGACGTTGCAGAGCCGTTCGTAGGACACGACGCTGTCGCGGAAGGCGTCCTTGTAGACCTTGAGCGACTTCAGCTCGATGGTCCACTTGCTCGGGTAGAAGGTCAGCAGCATCTCGCCGAAGTCCGGCTGCGACTTCACGCCGACGAAGGTGAATTCCGGGATCAGGATCTTCTGCTCGTAGGCGTCGGCGGTGGGATTGGGGATGCGCTGCAGGATGTGCGCCTTGCTCCAGTGGGAGTTCGGCAGCAGACGCATGTCCTCCTCTTCCTTGGCTTCCTTGTCCAGGCGCTCCTTGCGCAGGGTGGCGAAGGCCTTGCGGCGCATGTCGGGGTGCAGGTCCCGCAGGCCTTCGAGGACCGAGGCGAACAGCTCGTCTTCCTCGCGCGGGGAGAGATCCTTGGACATGGTGACTCCGGGTTGGAGCGCCGACTAACCCGCGCCTCGGGCTACGGGCTCGCCCGGGGGCCCTGGTTCACCCCGCGCCGGGGTGCCCGGGCGCAGCTCGGCGAAGCTGCGCAGGAAGTTGTCGCCGAGCGCTCCGCGGATGCGCTCCTCTCTCCAACCACGGTCCAGCATGTGCTGCACGAGGCGGGGGTAGCACTCGCCTCCCCACAGGTCGGCCGGGGGGATGATCGCGCCGTCCAGGTCGCTGCCGATGGCGACGGCGGCGGCACCGGCGACCCGCTCGACGTGCTCCATGTGCTCGACCACCATGGCGCCGTCCGTCGGCCCTCCGGAGCGGGTGAGGAAGGCGGTCGAGAAGATGACGCCGACGACGCCGCCGGTGTCGGCGATGGCGCGCAGGTGCGCGTCGGAGAGGTTGCGCCAGTGGGGTCGCACGCCGTCGACCCCGGTGTGGGTGGCGATCAGCGGCTGGCTGCGGTCGTGGACGTCGAGGACGTCGCCGAAGCTCACCGGGTGGATGTGGGCGAGGTCCACGAAGGCGCGCGCTGCGTTCATCTGCTCGACGATGCGGCGGCCGGCGGCCGTCAGGTGCTTGTCGCGGCGGAGGGCGGACGCCGGGCTGTTGGTAGTGCCCAGGCGGGAGCTGGTCAGGTGGACCAGCGTGGCGCGGAGCACGCGGTCGTCGGGGAGGCTCTGCCAGCCGTCGGGGGCGGCGTCGAGGGCGTTGGCGCCCTGGATGCTGAGCAGCACTGCGTGGGCGCCGCGGGCGCGGGCTGCACGGTAGGCGGCGTGGTCGCCGCAGATCTCCAGCCGGCCGTCGCTGCGGGCCACCATCGTGTGGAAGCGGGCGAGGTTGGCGAGCAGCGTGCGCCAGCGACCCTCCGCTGAGCGGAAGGGGTTGGTGGTGACCGACCACATCGCGCCCGACAGCCCCCCGTCGGCCATGCGGGGGAGGTCGAGGTGACCGAAGAAGGCGCGTCCCAGGAGCGCGCGGCGGTGCCTTGCCAGGGGGTCATAGCCCCACAGGCGCGGCGGGATGAAGGTGTCGATGTGCAGATCGACCAGGTCTGCGTCCCGCGCCAGCTCGACGGCTTCCGTGCTGACGCCGAGCGTGGCGGCGAGCCCGTCCGCGGGCACCGTGTCCGGCAGCAGCAGGGGCCGGGGAGCAGGCAGGGCCGAGGACGGCGTCGAGGTGGGCACCGCTCCGAAGTAACGCGGGGCTGTCCGGGGCCGCCTGGCGCCCCAGCGACGCCGTGGGGCGGCGGGGGGCGCACCCTCGCTGGCCTCCTCGCCGGAGCGATTCGGCCTGTTCCTCCCCCGCGTCAACTTGTCTTGACTTCTTCTTGACAACTGTTTTAGGCTGTCATCAGCCCGGAGGCACCGGATGAACGACATCAAGCACACGGTCGAAGACGCAGTCTCCCTGCCTTCCCCCCACGACGCCGGGCCTGTCGCCAGCGCGGGCCCCGAACCCGCCCTCAGCTTCGACCTGGAGCGGCTCGAGTACTACCGCCAGCTCCACGCCCGCCACACGCTCTATGCGCGCGTGGCCCTGCTCGCGGTCATCGTGGGCATGCTGGGCGCCAACATGTGGCTCACGCAGCGCAACTACCACTCCATCGTGGTCAACATGGACCAGACCCGCCTGGCCCAGGACCAGCTCATCGACAGCCAGGCTGCCCTGGCCGATGAACAGGCGCGTCGGCTGACGGCCCTCGAAGCGCGTCTGGCGGAACTGGAAGCCCGCCCTGAAGCGGTGGCCAGCGCCGAGTAGGCGGCGCCGCGATCAGCGGCGCGTGGCCGGGGCCGGACTGTCGGCCGGCTCCAGCCACTCGGGCAGCCAGAACAACGCGCAGCGGCGGTCGCAGCGGCCGCCGTCGGTGAGCGCGACCCCAGGGCAGTGCACGCCCTCGAGGACGACGGCGTCGCCGACGTCGAAGACGCGCCCGAGGCGTTCGTCGTAGGCCAGGGCGAGGTGGTTGCGGACGGTGAACACCTGCCCCGCGAGGGGGGCCATGACCTGGGGCACGAAGGCGATGCCGGCGTCCGGGGCGACGATCTGTTCGGGCGGGCGCACCCGGACGCGCTGGCCGACGGCGATGCCGTGGGTGGGGCGGGCGCGAACGGGCCGGGGACGGGGAGCAGTGCGGTCCGGCGGGGTGTCGCGTTCTTCGGCGTCGACGCGCTCCAGCCAGGCTTCGTGCCAGAACACGGGACAGGCCCGGTCGCAGCCTCGGGCGTCGTGGAGCTGGGAGCCGTCGCAGAGCACGTCGCGGAGCAGGACCGAGTGCCGCGAACGGCGGATCTGCCGGCCGCGCTCGTCGTAGAACTGCCCGACCGGGCGGTCCACCTCGAAGACCTGGCCGGCGTGTCGGTCCATCACCTCGGGGATGTAGTACAGCCCCTCGCAGCGGCGGTCGGTCAGGGTGGCGCGGATCTTGGCCACCGGGCGGATCCGCACCCGGTCGCCGGCGGCGAGCTTCAGCGGCCTGGGGAGCCCCGGCGGCGAGGGAGCTGGCGGGGGTGGCGGCGCACCGGTGCGTCGATCGACCCACGCGCGTACGCGGCGCCCGCTGTGCTGGAGCTGGTACAAGCGGGTTCGGAGCGGGCCCGCGTCGGCTTCCGCTCGCTGGATGAGCACCTGGAGCTGGCAGTCCGCGGGCTGTTGGACCCGCGCCCGCGGCCAGCCCGGCTGGTGCTGGCGGATCGCAGCCTTGTAGTCGTCGAGGTGCGGGTCGGCGTCCCCACCGGCGAGCCCGTTGCGGCAGATCCGCTGCTGCAGGCTGGCGACGGCGGCCCGCCGGATCCGCTTTCGGGCTTTCTCCAGCGCTGGTGGGGCGCGGTCGTCCAGCACGTGCCGGAGCTGACCGGTGGCGGCTTGCAGCGGGCGGGGCCGACCCAGGGGGTGAACCAGCAGCTCGTGGGTGGCGTAGTAGTACTTGTAGGCCTCGTCGCCGATCAGGAAGTCGAAGCGGCGGTGTTGCTGATCGAAGCTGTGCTTCATCAGGTGCTCGAACAGCAGGGTGCCGGGTGAGTGGCGCGCGAAGCGCGGGTCGTAGGTGCTGATCCAGCAGCACAGGCGGTCGGGCCCGACGTGGATCAGGATGGCCGCCAGGGTGTGGTCGCCGGCGGAGAACGCGGCGAGCTGCAGCTCTTCGGCGGCGACGAGGTGGTGGAGGAGCTGCCGGTTGCGCACCGAGCAGAAGTGGTCGAGCCCGCCGGTGTGGCGGAGCTGGCGTGACTTCCACAACAGCGCCCGCTCCAGCAGGTCGTGGTCGGTTCCGTCGATGGAGAAGCGCACCTCGCCGAACTCTCGGGACAGGCGTCGGATCCGGCGCGGCGAGCGCCGGAAGGCGCGCGAGTTGCGGGCGGTGCAGGTGTCGACGAAGTGCTGCCAGCTCTCGTGGCAGGACCAGTCGATGTAGGGGGCGGGGGTCGCGCCGGCCGGGGGAGAGGTGCCGGGAGACGCCGGCCGCGAGCCCAGCCCGACGCGCTCGATGTAGTCGGCGGTCTCCACCGTGCCCGCGGGGTGGTCCACCGGCTCGTAGAAGTCGGCCAGCGGGGGGAGCACGACGCGCCCGTCGGCAGCCCGCAGGACTCGGAAGCAGCTTCCTTGGACCTGGACCGTGGCGGGCTGACAGCCGCGGCCCGCCATCAGGATCGACGCGGACGCGCGCAGGAAGCCATCAGACGAGAAGAAGTTTCCCATGGACTCGTGTCCGGCCCTGCAACGGCCGCGCTAGGGGACCGGCACCCAAGGGTGCCCACACCTCGATTCCTACCCCACCATGGTGGCGGCGATGCACAACGTGACCCTGCCGACGGCGCGAACCCGGGATCGCGTCCACACCGAGATCCCCGATCGCACCGACGTGGCCGTCATCGGCGCCGGGCTGGGGGGGCTGATGACGGCGGCGCGGCTGGCCCGCGCCGGGCTCTCCGTGACGGTGTTCGACGGGCACTATGTCGCAGGGGGCTGCGCGACGATGTTCCACCGCACGACCCGCCGGGGGACCTGGCAGTTCGACATCGGGCTGCACTACATCGGCGACTGTGGGCCCGGCGGCCGGATCCCGACCCTGCTGCAGGAGGTCGGGGTCGACCTGGAGTTCGCCCGGATGGACGACGACGGCTTCGACACCATCGTCCTGCCCGACCTGCGCTTCCCCATCCCCGCCGACCGCGACCGCTACCGCGACCGCCTCGCCGAGTTCTTCCCCAGCGAGAAGCGGGGCATCGATCGCTACGTGCGCCTCCTCGAAGAGGTGGACCACATGGCCACCTGGATGGAGCAGGACCACCGCGGCGGCGTGACCACCTCGCTGAACATGCTCTGGCAGGTGGCCGCCCACGGGCGGCTGCTGGCCCGGTACCAGAACGCCACGATCGCCGACGTCCTCGACGACTGCACTACGGATCCGGCGCTGCGCGCGGTCCTGCTCGGCCAGAGCGGGGATTACGGGGTCGCACCGCGCCGGGCGAGTGCCCTGATGCACCTCGGCCTGCAGAACCACTACTTCCGCGGTGCCTGGTACCCGGTCGGTGGCGGCCAGGTCATCGCCGACGCGCTCTGCGAGGTCATCGAGTCCCACGGTGGCCGCGTCTGCCTGCGCAAGCCCATCGACCGCATCCTGGTGGAGGGGGGCCGGGCGGTCGGCGTGCGCGTGGCGGCAGCCCGCCAGGATCCGCGGGAGGTGCGCGCTGGTGTGGTCGTCAGCAACGCCGATCTCAAGCACACCCTGCGCGACCTGCTCCCACAGGACGCGCTGCCCCCGGAGTGGTCCCAGCGCGGCCGGAAGCTGCAGATGGGCGGGGCCATCTTCCTGGGCTTCTTCGGCGTGGAGGGCGACCTGCGCGAGCTGGGCATGCAGGCCCGCAACTACTGGTGCTTCGACTCGCTCGACGTCGACTCCATGTACGCCGACGTCGCGCGCGGCAGCCTCGACCCGAGCTGTGTCTACATCACCAGCGCGTCGCTGAAGGATCCCGCCTCGGCCGGCCACACGCCGCCCGGGACGATGGGGGTCGAGGTGATGGCGCTGATGCCCGGCCGCCCCGAAGCCTGGGGGGTCTCACCGGACGACGTGCTGTCGGGCCGCTATCGCAAGGATCCGACCTACCTCGGCCACAAGCGACGGGTCGAGGAGCGCCTCGTCGAGCACCTCGACCGGCGCTTCCCGGGAGCGGCGGAGCGGCTGGTCTTCCAGGAGAGCGCCACCCCGGTGACCCACACGCGGTTCACGCGTGCCACCGACGGCACCGGCTACGGCCTGGCCGCCACCCCCGACCAGATGATGAAGCGCCGCCCTGGCTACCGCGGCCCGGTCGACCAGCTCTACCTGGCCGGGGCCAACACGCGTGCCGGGCATGGCATCGTCGGTGCGCTGTCCAGCGGGCGCAAGGCCGCGCGGCGGATCCTGGCGGATCGGGGCTAGCCCCGCACAGGTCAGCCCGCGGCCTGGTGGGGGCCCGATCGGCCCGGGCCGACACCCAGGATGACCGACACGTTGTAGAGGGACGCGCGGGCGCGGAACAGCTCGCCGAAGGTCGGGCGCCGGTCGCTGGGCAGACGGTCGACCAGCGGGGTCACGTGCTTGCCGAGGGCGACCCGCAGGTTGTGCAGGGTGAGGCGTGCCCGCAGGATCTGGTCCCAGCCCACGTCGGGTCGGGTGGGCAGGCGGTCGATGAGCGCGTCCGGGCCGCGGTAGCGCTCCCAGACGCCGCCCTCGTGCCGGGAGGCGCTGACCACCTCAACGGGCTGGTGGGCATGTCGCGATGGTGTCGGGCGCGCACGCGCAGGACGCCGCTGGGCCAGCGCATGGGCGAGGGCCTTGTCGACATCGACGACGTCGACCCGCCGGTCCAGCCGGACGTCGACCTGGCCGAGGTCGGCGGCCACCGGCCCGCCGCGTGGCGCGCCGTAGGGGCGCCGCGACCGGCCGTAGACCAGGGTGAGGCAGCGGCTCGCCGAGGGCAGCGCGCGCGCGCTGGCGCAGAGTCGCGGGCCGCTGCCACCGGGTTGGTAGGCGTGGGTCAGCAGGGCGTCGGGCCGGAGCTCGGGCAGTGCCTTGAGCGCCTGGCCGGCCAGCGGAAAGCTGTGGACCTCGTAGCGCGCCGACAGGTAGCGCTTGAAGCTCTCGCGACGCGTGTCGTCGACGTCGACCAGGACCACGCGGGGCTTGCTCGTCATGGATCTCCCTGGGGGTGCCGCCCAGGGATTGTGCCCCGCCAGCCGGTGCCGGAGGTGTCCCCTTGTGTCTCGGTCTGTGGGCTGGTCAGCGCGCCGGCGTGATGCCGCCCCGCCCGGCCCTCACAGCCGGCCGCGTGCTTCCTTCGCCGCCTTGCTCTTCGGCCAGATGCGCACCACGTCTTCATAGAACAGGCGGGCGTTGTCGCCCTGGCCCTGCTTGTCGAAGCACTCCCCCTGACGCAGCATCGCCCAGGGCGCCCAGGGTGAGTCCTTGTGGCGGTCGATGACTTCCTGGAAGCGCAGCACCGCCGCCTGGTACTGGCCGGCGTTGAAGGCCGCTTCGGCGTAGCGGTAGCGGGCCTCGGCGATGCGGGCGTTGTCGGGCCAGGTCTCGATGAAGCGGGCGAGGACGGCGTCGGCGGCCTTGGCCCGGCCGGCCTGGAGGTGCTCTTCCGCCAGCTTCATCGCGGCGTCGGGGTCGTCGACGGCCGGCGTGGCGGTGCCATCGCCGGAGCCCTCACCGCCTTCGTCCGTGGCCTGCTCGGTGTCGCCAGTCGTCCCGGTGTCGTCGCCGCCAGCGCTGCCCGTGTCGCCGCCCTCGTCGGTGACGATCTCCGGCGCGGGCGGCGGCTCCAGCCCCAGGCTGGCCTCGAGCTGGTCGGCGCGGGCTTCCAGCCAGGCCAGCCGGAAGGCGGCGTCGTCGCCACGAGCCTGCCCCTGGTCGAGCTCCTGGTTCACGTTGTGGCTGAGCACCTCGACCTCTCCGCGGATGTTGGCCACCTCCGTTCGGACCTGGTCGAGGGTCTCCATCCGCATGATCTCCTCCTGGCCGCGCGCCCGCGTCAGCTCCTCGAGCTGATCGATGCGGGCCTCGACATCCGCGAACTGGACCTCGAGGTTGTCGGTCCGCGTGCGCTGCAGCAGCATCTCGCGGTGCCAGCTCTCGCTGGCCGACTGGCCCGTGCGGTCGAGCACGCAGGCGACACCGGGCAGGACAGCGCCGAGGAGGGGGAGGGCGAGCAGCAGGGAGGCGGTGCGCACGGGGGCTCCAGGAGGGGGCGGCGCCCACCTCCAGGGTGGGGCCGGGCGGGATCATCACATGTCGGCGACGATCTCGCTGCGTCGGTTGGCAGCGTAGGCCTGCTCGTCGTGGCCGAAGGCGATGGGCTTCTCCTCTCCGTAGGAGATGGTGCGCAGCCGGCTCGGCGACACGCCGCGAGCGACCAGGTAGCTGCGGACGGCGTCGGCGCGCCGCTGTCCGAGGGCGAGGTTGTACTCGGTGGTGCCGCGCTCGTCGCAGTGCCCCTCGATGTGGACCGGCACGCCAAGGTTCTGGATGCAGGAAGCCTGGGCGTCGAGGATGTGGCGGGCCTCGGTCGGCAGGGTCGAGGCGTCGAAGTCGAAGTGGATGGTGATCTCGCGGCAGGCGGCGGCCAGCGCGTCGGGGTCCACGTAGTCGGGGTTGACCCAGAGCGCGCCGTGCAACGTGGCGCTCTCGCCGTCGGGGTTGTCCACCGTGACGTCGTACTCGCCCGCCGTCAGCGGCGGGACCTGCACGCGCAGGGCGTTGTCGCCGAGGACTTCGACGCCGCTCATCAGCGCGCCTCCGAGGGTCAGGCTGGCGCCCGGCTCGATGCCGCTGCCGTAGACCGTCGCCGAGAAGCCACGCGCCGGCGGGACCTCGTCGGGGTCGACGCTCAGGAGCTGCAGGTGGACCTCGGGCGAGGCCGGGACGTCGGTGCCGACGATGTCATCGTCGTCCGTGACCTTCTTGTCCTTGCACTTGCTGGCCATCAGCATGGGGGCGAGCAGCGGCAGGAAGCGGAGGGAGCGGCGCATGGCGGTTGCCTTGGCAGAGGGTGATCTCGATGTAGCGAGACCACAGTGGACACGTCAAGTTCCATGTTGATGTCAGATCATGAATCTGGCCTGCTCGTGGGGAGAGCGTGGGGTCGGCGGCTCGCGCGGCGGCCCATGCGCCGCATGCCGCCCCCTCCAGGTCTCGGCAGACCGGGACCGCAGGTACGGCAGGGCGCGGCGTTCGCGCGCGTCGAGGTTTCCTTTCGACCGCCCAGGCTGCAAGATCAAGCACCTCGGGCCCGTAGTCCAGTCCCGCGTCCCGGCGGGCGGGCCCCCTGAAACCTGCCCCTGGCCTCGACACCCGGACCCCCCTCGTGCTTCCCGTCTACCTCGGCTCGCTCGCGCTGGGCGGCCTGATCATCGTCGCCAGCATCTTCCTGGGCGATCACGACCACGACACCGACGGAGACCTGGATGTCGACGCGGACGCCGACGTCGATCTGGACGTCGATGCCGACGCCGATCTCGACCTGGATGTCGATGTCGACGCCGACGCCGACCTGGACATGGATCTGGACGCCGACGCCGACGCCGATCTGGACGGCGACGCCGACCTGCACGCCGAACACGACTTCGACAAGGCCGTTGAAGCCGGCCACGACGCCGGCGGGACCTGGCTGCCCTTCCTGTCGCTGCGCTTCTGGACCTTCGCCCTGGCGACCTTTGGCGGTGCGGGCACGCTGTTCGAGCTGTTCGGCTTCTCCGATGTCGTGGCCGCCCCCACGGCGACCGTCCTCGGCGTCGCCGTCGGCTGGGCCGTCGCCTGGATCTTCCACAAGCTCAAGGCCGAACGCGTCACCGGCGACGTCGGCCTGAAGGGGATCCGCGGGCGCGAGGGCCGGCTGATGCTGCCCGTGGGCCCCGACAAGCTCGGAAAGGTCCGCGTCGTCATCGACGGGCAGGACGTCGACCTCCCCGCCCGCACCGGCGACGGCGCGTTGCTGGGCGTGCGTGAAGAGGTCCTGGTCGTCGGCGTGTCCGACGGCGTCGCCGAAGTGACCGCGGTGGCCGCCAGGCGCAAGAAGACCCCGAACTGATCACAACCTGCCGGACCGCGCAGGTCCGGCCTCCCGGGCTCGACCCGGGTCCCTGCCCCACAGCTGGGGCACTTCCCACGGGAGCATTGGATGGAAGACACCATCGTCACCCTCACCACCGCCGTCTGCGCGGGCCTGGGGCTGGGCGTCGGCGTGCTGTTGCTCGTCGCCATCGCGCGCCAGTTCCTGTTCATCGGGCGCCCCAACGAAGTGCTGATCTTCTCGGGCCGTCGCCGGCAGCTCGCCGACGGCTCGGCGATCGGCTACCGCGAGGTGCTCGGCGGCGGGTGGGCGTTCCGGGTGCCGGTCCTCGAGAAGGTCGAGCGGATGGATCTGACGGCCATCCCGATCGACATCGCCATCCAGAATGCCTACAGCAAGGGCGGGATCCCGCTGACCGTGCACGCCGTGGCCAACGTCAAGGTCAGCAGCGATCCGCGGCGGGTCAAGAACGCCATCGAGCGCTTCCTCGGTCGTGACCCCGCCGAGATCCGGCGCGTGGCCAAGGAGACGCTGGAGGGCCACCTCCGCGGCGTCCTCGCCACCCTGACCCCCGAAGAGGTCAATGAAGACCGCCTCAAGTTCGCCGGCGCCCTGGTCGACGAAGCAGAGGAAGACTTCCACAAGCTCGGTCTGCAGCTCGACGTGCTGAAGATCCAGAACGTCATGGACGACGTGAAGTACCTCGACAGCATCGGCCGCAAGCGCATCGCCGAGGTCGTCCGCGACGCCGAGATCGCCGAGAGCAACGCCATGGCGGAAGCCAAGGAGGTCGAGGCCGGCGCTCGCCAGCGCGGCGAAGTCGCCGTGCAGACGGCCCAGACCGAGATCGTCCAGCTCGAGAACGCGCTGCGCCAGCTCAAGGCCGACCTCGACGCCGAAGCGCGGGCGTCGGAGGAGCGGGCCACGGCCGCGGCGCGGCAGGCTCGCGCCGAGTCCGAGCGCAAGCTCCAAGAGATCCGCGAGAAGCTCGAGCAGCTCCGGCTGCAGGCCGACGTCGTGCTTCCCGCCGAAGCGAAGCGTCAGGCCCAGGCGCTGTCCGCTCGGGGGGCAGCGGCCAGCATCGAAGAGAACGGTCGCGCCCTCGCCCAGGTCCTGCAGATGATGACCGACGCCTGGCTCGAAGCGGGGCCCGACGCCAAGGACATCTTCCTCATCCAGCAGCTCGAGACCGTGCTCGAGACCGTGGTCAAGCGGGTCAACGACATATCGTTGGACGAGGTGAACATCCTCGACGGCGGTGACGGCCACGCCCTGGCGCGCCACGTGGCCGGCTTCCCGGCGGTCGTGCGCCAGGTCCTCGAAGAGATGAAGGCCACCACCGGCGTCGACGTCGCCGGCACCCTGGCCGGGACGGCGTCCGTCCGGCCCGCCACGCAGACCAAGGAGGTGTCCAAGTGACCGAGATCCTTAGCTTTGCCCTGGTCCTCGTCGTCGTCCTCGGCATGGCGGCCATCGCCGCGATGCTCGTCGCCCGCAACCTCATCTACATCTGCGGCCCCAACGAGGTGCTGGTGTTCAGCGGCTCCAAGGGCCGTAGCCCCGACGGGCAGCCGCGCGGCTACCGCGTCATCAAGGGCGGGCGCGGCTTCCGCGTGCCCCTGATCGAGACCGTCGACCGGGTCGACCTGACCAACATGGTCATCGACGTGACGGTGAGCAACGCCTACAGCAAGGGCGGCATCCCGCTGACCGTCCAGGGCGTGGCCAACGTCAAGGTCGCCGGGCATGAACCGGCCCTGTCCAACGCCATCGAGCGCTTCATGGGCAAGGAGCGCCGCGAGATCGTCAAGGTCGCCAAGGACACGCTGGAGGGGAACCTCCGTGGCGTGCTCTCGCAGCTCACGCCCGAAGAAGTGAACGAAGACAAGATCGCCTTCGCCGAGAAGCTCCTCGAAGAAGCCGAGCACGACCTGGCGCGGCTGGGGCTGACCCTGGACACGCTCAAGGTCCAGAACGTCGCCGACGACGTGAAGTACCTCGACAGCATCGGGCGGCGGCAGTCGGCCGAGGTCGTCAAGCGGGCCCGCATCGCCGAAGCCGACGCCCACGCGCTGAGCGTGGAGCGCGACGCGTCCAACACCCTGAAGGCCCGTCGGGCGGCGATCCAGTCCGAGATGAACGTGGTCAAGGCCGAGACCACCAAGCGCATCAAGGACGCCGAGACCAAGCTGGTCGCCATGGTGGCCGAAGAACGCGGTCAGGTGAAGGCGCTGATCGCCGCCGCCGAAGCCGACGTCCCGGTCCAGGAAGCCCGGGTCGAGCAGATCCGGCGGCAGCTCCTCGCCGACGTGGTTGCGCCGGCGAATGCCGGCATGGAAGCCTCCCGCGCCCAGGCCAAGGGTGACGCCGCCCGCGTCGTCGAAGACGGCAAGGCCACGGTGGCGGTCCTCCGCGAGATGATCGCGACCTGGCAGGCCGGTGGTGACAGCGCCCGCGACATCTTCCTGATGCAGAAGCTGCAGGCCCTGATGGACAGCATGGTCGCCACCATCGACCAGATCGACGTCGACAAGATGACGATCCTGCCATCCGGCGGCAGCGCCGATGGCAGCGCTGCGACCAAGGCCGTCCGCCTGGTCGAGGAGATGAAGGGCGCGCTCGGTGTGGACATCCCGCGGCTCATCGAGACGGCCGCCCAGGGACGGGGCGGCGGCATCCAGCAGATCGACTGAAGCGGTCGACGCCCGACGGACGCTGGCTCCTTCGGGGGCCAGCGTCTACGATGGGCGGCCCGCCCAGGAGCCCGCGATCTCGACGACCGTCCACGGACACACCGAGGGCCTCAAGCAGAGCGAGCTGCGGGGCATCAAGAAGCTCTACGACCGCCGGGTGGCGGTCGACGCCGTCGTCAGCCCCGAGCTGGGGCGGCGCCTGTGCGAGCTGTCGCGCCTGACGGGCCGGCAGCTCGGCGTGCTCATCGATCGCCTGGGACGCGTGACCCACGTGATCGTCGGCGATGCACACCAGCTCTTCATCCCCGACCTGACCCGGGCCCGCGCCGGCGCCGGGCGCTTCCGCGGCCTGCGCCTGGTCCACACCCACCTGCGCGGCGAAGCGTTGTCGCGCGACGACCTCACCGATCTCGCGCTGCTGCGCTTGGACGCCGTGGTGCTGATCCAGGCGCGGCCCGACGGCCTCCCCGGCAAGGCCGAGCTGGGGGCGCTGGACCCCGACGCCGTCGAGGGTGCCGACGAACCCTGGGCCGTCGACCGGGTGGGCAGCATCTACGGGTGGGGGCTCGACTGGCAGGCCTTCATCACGGACCTGGAGCGTCGCTTCCGCGCGCGCGACGCCGCGGTGCGCGTGCCGGGTGCGGAAGCCTGCATGGTCATCGGGGTGACCACCGGCGACGCCGAGGCAGCCGCCGAGTCCCTCGACGAGCTGGAGCGCCTCGCCGACACCGCCGGCCTGCAGGTCCTGGACCGGGTCCTTCAGCGGCGCAGCCGCCTCGACCGGCGCTATGTGCTGGGCAAGGGCAAGCTCGCCGAGGTCCTGGTGGTGGCCATGCAGCGCGGTGTCGACGTGCTCGTCTTCGACCAGGAGCTCTCCCCCAGCCAGCTCCGCAACATCGCGACAGCCACCGACCTCAAGGTCGTCGACCGCACGCAGCTCATCCTCGACATCTTCGCCCTGCGCGCCCGCTCCCGCGAGGGCAAGCTGCAGGTCGAGCTGGCCCAGCTTCGCTACCGCAAGCCGCGCCTGGCCATCATGCCTACGGCCATGAGCCGCCTCACCGGTGGCATCGGCGGGCGCGGCCCCGGCGAGACGCGCCTGGAGATCAACCGCCGCCGCGCGGACGAACGCGAGACGCGGCTGGCCCGTCAGCTCCGCAAGCTGTCGCGGGATCGGGCGCTGCGGCGCCGTCGTCGCAGCCGGGTCGGGCTGCCGCAGGTGGCCATCGTCGGCTACACCAATGCCGGCAAGAGCACGCTGCTCAACACGATGACCCGCTCCAAGGTCGACGCGGAGGACAAGCTGTTCGCGACCCTCGACCCGACCAGCCGTCGCATGCGCTTCCCGGCGGAGCGGGAGATCATCCTGACCGACACGGTCGGCTTCATCCGCAACCTCCCCGACGAGCTGCTGGAGGCCTTCCGGTCGACCCTCGAAGAGACCCGGCAGGCGGACCTGATCCTACATGTCCTCGACGCCAGTGACCCGCGCATCGAGACCCACGACGCGGAAGTGATGCGGACGCTGGCGGCGCTGGACTGCAGCGACACCCCGCGGATCACCGTGCTCAACAAGATCGATCGCGTGGACCCCGATGACGGCGATGCGCTGGCCCGGCGCTACGCTGGCCTGCCGGTGAGCGCGACCACGGGCCAGGGGCTGGACCGCTTGATCGCCGAGCTCGAACACCGGATCTTCCAGCAGCGCGCGCGCCAGGCGTCGCAGGCGGCGAGTCGATGAGGGCGACCCTGCCGCAGGTCCTGCTCGTGGCCGGGCTGTCGCTGGCCGGCGCCTGCCGGCGCGGCGGGCACGCCGCAACCGACCAGCCGCCGGAGATCGACAGCAGCCCCCCGGAGATCACCTCGCTGACCTGGGGCTGTGATGTGGACGCGGCGACCTGGAGCTACGAGGTGTCGACCGCGCGGTGGACCGGCAACGCCTATGTGTGGATGGCTACGGACGGCGACACCTGGGAACGGCACCCGGCCTACAGCGTGGAAGCCGCGCGAGACGGCAGCGCGGACCGCATCGCCCTCTCCCTCGACATCGAGCCGGACCCGCGGGACGTGGTCGTCGGCTCGTCGACCCGCTTCCTGTGCAGCGACGCCGACGCGCTCGCCTTCCTCGTCCAGGTGTTCACCGCGGACGGCACGGCCGTGGCCGACTGCCGGTGGTGGGGGGTGGAGGGCCTGGTCGGTGCCGACGATGGGGCGCTCCCCGCCTGCGGCACCCGCCTCGAATCGGGCGACACCGGCGACACCGGCGGGTGAGGGCGGCGGGTGCGGGCGGCAGCAGTGCTGGGTGCTCAGCCGCGATGCGCGGTGATCCGGGCGGCGAGATCCAGCGCCGCCTCCATGCTCGCCGGGTCGGCGCTCCCCGTGCCGACGAGGTGATCGGCGGTGCCGTGGTCGACGCTGGTCCGGACAATGGGCAGGCCCAGCGTCCAGTTCACGGAGCGTCCGAAGTCGACGGCCTTCAAGGGGGCGAGGCCCTGGTCGTGGTACATCGCCACCACGAGGTCGACGCGGCCGGCCATGGCTTCGTGGAAGGCCGTCTCGGCGGACACCGGGCCCTGGATCCGCCAGCCCTCGGCGCGTAGGTCGGCGCAGGCTGGCTCGATGTGGTCGCGGTCCTCGGTCCCCAGCACGCCGGCCTCTCCGGCGTGGGGGTTCAGGCCGCAGACGGCGACGCGGGGATGCGGCAGGCCGAGCTGATCCCGCCACGCGGTGGCTGCCGTGCGCACCACGAAGCGGACGCGCTGGGGGCGGATCAGCGCGGGCACCCGGGCGAGGGGGACGTGAGTCGTCACCAGCGCCACGCCGAAGCGGCTGCCATGGAAGGCCATGACCGGGGGGATGTCGCCGCAGAGGTGGCCGAGGAAGTCGGTGTGGCCGGTGAAGGCGAAGCCCCGACCGACGAGGCGGGCCTTGTGGATGGGCCCGGTGACCAGCGCGGCGGCGTCGCCACGAAGGCAGGCGTCAGCGCCGGCACGGATAGCGGCGACCTCGGCCGGCTCGGCGTCGTCCGGGGCGTCCCAGATCGCCACCCCCTCTGGTGCGGGCTGGAGTCCGGTCACGGCTGAGAGCGGCACCCCGGCGACCCGGGCCGCCTGGACCGCTGAGGCCCGGCCTGCCAGTACGACCCGGGGCCACAGGTCGCGGCGCTCTGCCAGCGCCTGCAGCGTGACCTCGGGGCCGATGCCCATGCCCGGCGTGACGACGAGCATGCGGCCGGGTGCCTGGGTCACTGCGGTGGTGCCAGCTTGACCTCGACCGCCGCCTGTCGCCGGGCCTGCTGGACCCACTGCTGCGTCTCGTCGTCGATGAGGCCCTGGTAGAGCTGCTGTTCCAGCTCGGCACGCTTGTCTTCAAAGGAGGGCGGAGCTTCCTGCCGGCGGTCGAAGACGTAGACCACCATCACGCCCGACTGCGTGACGATGGGGGCGGTGGTGGCACCCGTCGCGGTCGCCAGCACCGGTTCCGCCAGCTCGGGGCGCAGCTCGCCCTCCTTGAGCACGCCGATGCGGGCGTCGTGGGCCGAGAACGTGCCGCTGTCGAGCTCCTTGGCGACGGCGACGAAGTCTTCGCCCGCGGCCACCCGCTGCCGCCCCGCCTCGGCCTGGGCGATGGCGGCGTCGACCGCTGCGTCGTCGGCGTCCGGGGCGAGCGCCACCATGTAGGCGCCGAGATCCAGCACGTTGGCCGGCGGGTTGTCGGCCAGCCAGCGGTTGTACAGGTCGCGCAGTTCGTCTTCGTCGACGGTGATCCGGGTCTGCATGATGTACCCGGTGAACTGCTGCTGGCGGAGCCCTTCCTTGATCTCGTCGCGGTACTGGGTCCAGGACATGCCCTGCCCCTGCACGGCGTCGCGGAGCTGGTCCCGCTCCATGCCGTTGCGGCGGGCGATGTCGTCGATGGCCCGGTCGACGTCTACATCGCCGACGTCGATGCCCAGCTCGACGATCTCCTGCTTGATCAGCTCTCGCTGGATCAGGCTGTCGAGGACCTCCAGCTCGGCGGTGCGCCGGCTCTCGGGGCCGGCGGCGGCGCGCTGCTCGATGAAGTCACCGGCGAAGTCATAGACCTCGCTCAGCGTGATCACCTCGTCGTTGACGACGGCTGCCACGCGATCGACGGTGGCCGCCGCCGCTGGCGACCCGGCGGTCGCCAGGACGAGGGCCAGCAGCAGCGTCTTCACTGGCCGCCTTCAGCCGTGCCGCCCTCTTCAGCGTCCGCCTTCTTCGCGCCCGCCTTCTTCGCGCCCGCCTTGAGCTGGACATCCGGGGCCTTGGGAGCCCCACCCTCACCCAGGCTCATGCTGGGGCCCATGGGCCGGCGGGCCTTTGCGACCTCGACCTCGGCGAGCTTTGCGCTGTCGACATCGACCTTGGCGGTGGTCTTCAGGTCGGCGACGTACTGCTCGTAGAGTTCCTTGAGCTTGTCGTTCTTGACCTTGCGGAGCACCGAGCCCTTCATCTGCTGGAAGGTGCGCTCGACGCGCTCGCGCTTGTTGACGACGGTGATGATGTTGTAGCCATCTTCCGTCTTGAAGACGTCGGAGATGGCGCCGACCTGCAGCTCGAAGGCCTTGGTCACCACGCCCTCGTCCAGACCGGGCTTGCCCGCGGCCGACACGAAGCCGACGTCGCCACCGCGGCGGCGGTAGGGGTCTTCGGAGTACTGCGTGGCCAGGTCCTTGAAGCTGTCGGGCTTGGCCACGACCTGGTCGTGGAGCCGCTCGGCTTCGGCCTTGGCGTCGGCGTCGGGGCGGTCGTCCTTGACCTTGATGAGGATCCGCCGGACCTGCACCTTCTCGGGCACCACGAAGTCCTCCTTGTGGGCTTCGTAGTAGGCCTGCAGCTCTTCGTCGGTGAAGTCGGAGTTGCGCACCTGCGAGTAGACGATCTCGCGGAGCAGGGTGTTGACCATCACTTTCTGGACCTTGGGGTCCTTGTCGAGGCCCTTCTCCAGCGCGGCCTTGTACAGCAGCTTCTCGGCGACGAGGCGGTCGAGGACCTCCTGCTTCTCGGCGTCGGAGAGGCTGGTGCCGTTCTCGGGGGTCTTGCGGGCGGCGGCCTCCTTGAACTCGTCGACGGTGATCTGCACGCCGTTGACCGTGGCGAGGACCTCTCCCGCGGGTGCGGCGGCTTCGCTGCTGGCGTCGGCCTTCGCGGCGGGGGCGCTGCCCTCGGTGCTGCTGGCCGAGCTGCCGCCGTCACAGGCGACGAGGAGGGCGCCCAGGGCGAGCGCGCCGAGCAGGGGGGTGTGGAACCGCATCTGTCCTCCAGGTGCCGGCGTCCGCGAGTGTGGCGGTGAGCCGGTTCGAACTGTGGGTGGGGGCACGTCCTCGAGGGGTTGGCCGGGCGCGCCCCGGGGCCTGCATCGCGGTCGGCGACCGCGATGCATGCGACCGGGCGCAGCTAGCACGTCGAGACACCACCGTCACGCGGACGGTTCGGCCTGCCGCCGGGTTAGCGCATGTGCCTCGTCCCGGAGCGCCCATGCTCGGCATTCTGCTTCTGATCTCCTCGGCACTTGCAGGGGACATCGTCCTGCAGTCCGATCAGCCTGTGGAGCTGTACCTCGGCACGGCCCTGCTCACCGAGACCTGGGGCGGGCACCCGGTCCGGATCACGGGGCTGGACCCCGGCCTCGCCGGGCTTCGGGTGGTGCGCGGGGAGCGCACCGACCTCATCGACGTCGTCGTCCCGGACGAGGGCGCCGCCGCGCTGGCCATCAGCGACGCAGGCATCAGCACCGAGCCGCTGGACGGGCCGGCGCCGGCGGGGCCGCTGCTCGAGCTGCGGGCGGACGCGGGTCAGCACTTCGGTGTCGTCCTGGACCACCAGCGCTTCGCGGTGGTGGGGTCGCGCTACCCCCTGCGCGTCGAGGGCGTCGCGGTGGGGCCGCATCACCTGGAGCTGCGGACGCGAGACCTGACGGTCGTGTGGGCCCGGGCCGACCTCGACCTCGTCGAGGACGACCTGCTCGTGGTGACCGGCCAGGAGGGCTACGCGCCGATGGTCACCGGTCGCCCGGACGCCCTGACGCTGGTGGGGGCGACGGCGACGCCGCCGGTCAAGACCAGCGGCACCCCGGCAGCGGGTGACGCAGCCAACGCGACGCCTGACGGGTCCGCCGACAAGTGACCGCACCGCCGCCCGATGTCGTCGGGCCGCGCCGTCGGGGGACGGTCGCCCGGCGGTCGATCCGGGCGCGCATCCTCGGAGCCTTCGTCCTCTCCCTCGCCGCCTGGGTCGGCGCGCTCGGCTACACGCTGGTGCAGCTCCAGCAGGTCGGCCAGGGCATCGCCGTGCTCGACGCCGGCTACCTGCCGCTGGCGGACACCGCCGCTCGCCTGGGGGCTGCAGTTCGCCAGCTCGACCAGGAACAGGAGCGGCAGTCGCGCGAGTCACCCCGCCCGCTGGCCGGCGCCAAGACCAGCGCGGCCCTGGTCCACGCTGCCCTCGCCGACGCTACCGACCACGGGCTCGCCGTGGCCGAGGCCGCCCGCCTCCAGGCCCGCGACCCGGCCGACGCTGCCGCCTTCAGCGCCGCTGTCGACGCCCTGCACACGGTGCAGGCCCAGGCCGAAGCCTACGAAGACGCAGTCGCCGCCTGGGTTGCCGCCGCCCAGGGGGGAGAGGGCCAGGAGGGCCGCGCGCTCTCCGACCTCGCCCGCATCCGCACCCAGCTCCTGGGCAGCACCGGTGACCTGGCCGCGCTGGTCGAGGGGCGCATCCAGCGCGTCAGCGAGCGCACCGCCGCCGCCCAGCGCCGCGCCGTGGCCGTGGGCGGTGCTGCCGGCCTCCTCGCCATCGCCTTGGCCGGGCTCATGGCCGGCGCCGCCCTCGTCACCCTGCGCCCCATCGCCCAGCTCACCGAGCAGGTCCAGCGCCTCGCCGCTGGCCAGGAGGCGGGACGGCTGGAGATCACCAGCGTCGACGAGGTCGGGCTGTTGGCCCGCGAATTCAACGCCATGGCCGACGCCGTCAGCGAGCGGGACCGCCGCCTCTCGGATCGTGCCGCCGCCCTCGACCGCCTCTCCTTCCGGCTGCGGCGCATCGTCGACACCATCCACGCCGGCCTCGTCGTGGCCGAGGACGGGCGGGTGACGACGGTCAACCCGGCCGCGCAGGCGGTCTGGGGGTTGGAGGAGGGGGACCCGCTGCCGCCGGCGCTGGCCGACCTCGACCCAGGACGCCACGAGCAGATCTCCCTGCCCCAGCAGCCCGAGGGCTTGTTCGACATCGACGTCGTGCCCTTCGGAGACAGCGGTCGCCTCGTCGTCGGCGAGGACGTCACCCGCCGGGTCCAGGATCGGGAACGGCTGGCTCGCAGCGAGCGGCTCGCCCTGGTCGGGCAGATGCTCGCCCAGATCACCCACGAGGTCCGCAACCCGCTGAACGCCATGAGCCTCCACGCCGAGCTGCTCGACGAGGAGCTGGCCACCGTGGAGCACGGCGCGGACTCGGGGTCCGAGGCTCGCGCCATGCTGCAGACCATCAGCGAGGAGCTTGCCCGCCTCGAGCGTGTCACGGCGCGCTACCTCGACCTCAGCCGGCGCCGCGAGCCCGAGCTGACCCCGACGAATCCCACCGCCCTGGTGGAGGGCGTGCTGCGGACCGACGAGGAACTGTGGCGGCGTGCGGGCGCCGAGCTGCGGCTGGAGGGAGCGGTGCCCGGGGTGGTGGAGCTGGCCGCCGACACGCTGCGCAGGGCGCTGCACAACATCGTGCGGAACGCCGTGGAGGCCGGGGCGCACCACATCGTCGTGCGGCTGTCGCGCCACGGTGAGCGGCTGCGGGTGGCGGTGGATGACGATGGGCCGGGGATCGGCAGCGACGACCTCCGGCGGGTCTTCGACCCCTTCTTCACGACCAAGGTCAAGGGCACGGGGCTCGGCCTCGCCATCAGCCGCCAGGAGCTGGAGGAAGCCGGCGGCAGCCTCGCGGCGTCCAGCGGCCAGGCGGGTGGGAGCTGCTTCGTGCTGGAGCTGCCCGGGCGGTGGGATGTGGTGTGACAGGGTGTCATTGACGGACAGATTGTCAAGGCATACCGTGGCTGCATGAACACGCCACCGCTCGTGCTCGTCGTCGACGACGAAGACGCCAACCGCCTCGCCCTCGAACGCATCCTCGTCCGCGAGGGCCTCGACGTCCGCCACGCCGAAGACGGCCGCCAGGGCCTGGAGCGGCTGCGTGAGGAGCCCCCGGACCTGCTGCTCACCGACCTGAAGATGCCCGGCATGGACGGCCTCGAGCTGATGAAGGCGGCGCGCGCCATCGACCCCGAGCTACAGGTCGTCCTGCTGACGGCCTACGGCACGGTGGAGACCGCGGTCGGCGCCATGAAGGACGGCGCC
The DNA here is from genome assembly GCA_964599085.1 of uncultured Enterobacterales bacterium. Taxonomy (GTDB): domain Bacteria; phylum Myxococcota_A; class UBA796; order UBA796; family UBA2385; genus J125. The sequence continues at coordinate 22,835 of CAZRFD010000028.1, forward strand.
TTCGACTTCCTGACCAAGCCGCTGAAGCGGGCCGAGATCGTCCGCACGGTCCGCAAGGCGCTGGAGAAGCGGGCGCTGGTCTCCGAGAACCGCGCGCTGCGCGACGAGCTGGCCCGGGCGCTGCCGGGCGAGATGATCGGCCGCTCCGCGGCCATGCGCCAGGTGCTGGAGGAGGCTCGCCAGGTCGCCTCGGCCCAGGCCAGCGTGCTGCTCACCGGTGACAGCGGGACCGGCAAGGGGCTGCTGGCCCGCTGGATCCACCAGCACAGCGACCGTCGCGACCGCCCGCTGGTGACCGTCAACTGCGGGGCGCTGCCGGAGAACCTGCTGGAGAGCGAGCTGTTCGGTCACGAAGCCGGGGCCTTCACCGGTGCCCGCGGCCGCAAGGAGGGGCGCTTCGATCTCGCCGCGGGCGGCACGCTCTTCCTCGACGAGGTGACCGAGATGAGCCCCGCCGTGCAGGTCAAGCTGCTGCGCGTGCTCCAGGACGGCGAGTACGAGCGCGTCGGCGGCACCCGGACCCTGCGCGCCGATGTTCGCATCATCGCCGCCACCAACCGGGACCCGGAGCAGGCCGTCGCCGAGGGCCAGCTCCGCCAGGACCTCTTCTACCGGCTCAACGTCATCGCCATCCACCTGCCGGCCCTGCGGGCCCGTCGCGACGACATCCCGCTGCTCGCGCGGCACTTCATCGCCCGCCACGCGGAGCGGAACAGCCGACCGGTCGCGGGCCTCAGCGACGACGCCCTGGCGGCGCTGCAGGCCTGGCACTGGCCCGGCAACGTCCGCGAGCTGGAGAACGCGCTGGAGCGTGCGGTCGTGCTGTGCCGGGGGGACGTCATCGGCGTCGGCGATCTGCCGCCGGCGATCCGGACGCACGATCCCGGGACACCCGTGCTCAGCTTTGCGCCGGGCACGCCGCTCAAGGTCGTGGAGCGGGCGATGATCGAGGCGACCCTCGGCCAGTGCGACGGCGACAAGGCGCTGGCGGCGCGGCTGCTGGGCATCACGGCGAGGACCATCTACCGCCGCGAGGCGGAGTGGCGGGACGAGGGCGACAGCGGCGCCTGACCCGCGGCGCTGCTGGCAGCCTCGGGACCTCGCCTGCGACCTCTCCCCCTGCGACCTCCCGGCGGCGGCGCTTGCCGGGCTGCAGGGCGCGCTTTACGCGATCGCCGCACGACGCGGAGGTCCCATGCGCGCGCGACTGCTGGCCGTCAGCGGCCTCATCCTCACCCTCGGCCTGGCCTGCGGCGGGTTCAGCGAAGACTTCCAGCAGGGCTTCGAGCAAGGCAAGAACGAAGCCCTCGCGAAGAGCTTCTCGGACGTCCACGACGAGCTGCTGAAGCTGCCACACTCCCCACCGCGCAAGCGCATGCTCGAGCTGATCGAGCGCGGGCAGGCCGACGCCGAAGCCGGCAAGCTCGACCTCGTCGACGCCAGCGTCTTCGTGGGGGAGGTCGAAGCCGCTATCGGCGACGGCGAGCTGACCATGGAAGAGGTGGGTGAGCTGGAGACCCGCTACGCGTCCATGGCGTCGGGCTGAGCCTGCGTTGACCCGGGCTGGCCGCTGCGCAGCCGCCAGACCAGCCAGATCCCCACGACGAAGAGCGCCAGCATGATCCACTGTGCCGGCGTGAGGCCGCCGTAGCGCAGGTCGCTGTTGTCGAGGTCGGTGCTGCGCAGGAAGTCGAGGAAGAAGCGGACCGGAACATAGAGCGCTGTCAGCAGCGCGACGAAGAAGCCCGGCTTGTGGGAGCGCCTGCGCAGGGCCACGAAGACCAGGGCGATGGCGGCTGTCCACAGCGCTTCGTACAGCCCCAGGTCGTGACGGGCGCCACCGGGGAAGTCCACCGCCAGGAAGAAGTCCGTGGGGCGGCCGACGTGGTCGTGGGCGCTGAAGCAGCCGAGTCGGGCGATCACCCAGGCGAAGGGGAAGCCAAAGGCGATGCAGTCGGCGTGCTGCCAGTAGCTGCGCTTGCGGAACAGCTTGTAGAACAGCACCGAGCCGGTGATGGCGCCGAGGAAGCCCCCGGTGCTGGACAGCCCGCCCCAGACCGCGAGCAGCGTGACCCACCCGCGTTCCTCGATCAGCTCGGGGTGGTAGGCCAGCACGTGCATCCAGTGCCCGCCGACGAAGCCCAGGCCCACGGTGACGACGACGCCGTCGACGATGTCGCGGACGTCCAGCCCCTTGGCGATGGCGCGCGCCCGCGCGACCTCCAGCCCCACGATGAAGGACAGGGCGACCAGGATCTCCCAGAGGCCAATGGACCAGCTCCCGAGGTGGAACACGACGGGCGGGAAGTACGGGATGGCGGCCAGCATGGCTATGCGGCTAACCGGGCCGGGACGCCGCCGAGGTGGCGTGGTAGCTTGCCCACGCTCCCCATCCAGAGCCAGGGGTCCCCATGGCGGTCCTGACCACCGACATCCTCATCGAGGGCATCCGTCGCGACGCCGTCTTCGAGTGGCTGAGCGATCCGGCGCACCACGAAGCGCTGCTCCAGGGCGCCTTCGACGACGTCCGCAAGGCGGACGGCAACGCCTACGACATGAAGCTGCGCACGAAGCCCGCGCCGCGTCCGCTCCGCTACGTGGTCGAACGACCCGACGACAGCCACGGCGGACGACGGGTCATCTGCCGCACAGAGGGCAAGCGGGTGGGTGGCTCGCTGCACTACAGCCTGCGCACCATGAAGCCGTCGACGAACACGCTGCTGACGGTGCACTTCGACTACGACCCCGGCCGGGTCATCGGCGCGCTCTTGGACTCCGCGACCCTGCGCGCCGACATCGACAAGGCGCTCCGCGCCATCTGCGACAACGCCCACCGGGCCATCCCGCGCGACTGAGCAACCTTCAGATCCGGTAGGGGACGACGACGTCTTCTGCGTTGGCGTCGAAGTCCCGGGTGTTCCGGGTCGCGAGCACGCGGCCGTGCACCCGGGCGGTCGCGAGGATGATGGCGTCGGGGAGCTTCAAGCGCCGTGACCGGCGCAGGCACACAGCTTCCTCGGCCACCCGTGTGTCGACCGGGAGCACCTCGAAGGCGGACAGGAAGCCGCGCACCACCGCTTCCTCGTGGGCGGACTTCGCCCCGACGATGACCTCCATCCAGGAGATCAGGCTGATGGCGGCGCCCTCGATCGGCGAGAGCCAGGCCCGCGCTGCCTCGCGTCCCGACAGGAAGTCGATGAGGATGCAGGAGTCCAGCAGCACGCTCACCGGTCGTCCCACTCAGCGCGGAGGCGCTCCTGCTCGGCCAGGCCGTCGAGCTGCCGGTCGCTCCACAGCCCGAAGGCGGCGTCCACCGCCGCACGCGCCTGGGCTTCGTCCTGGAGCAGGTGTGCGACTGCCCGACGCACCGCTTCTGCGCGGCTGATGCCCCGGGGCAAGCGCCATGAATCCAGCGCGCGAAGCTGCTCGTCGGGAAGCTCGATGATGGTTCGCATGACGTTATCGTATGACGTCATCATGCCGAGGTCAAGCGGTGGGCAGTCCGCGGCTCCCTACCCGAAGTCGAGGAGCCCCTCGGCGAGTGCGGGCTGCGGCGTCGGCACGTCCCGCGCCATGAGCAGGTCGTCGCGCAGCCGGCCGTCGGGTTCCCGGATGGCGCCCCGTCGGCGGCCCTCCAGCGCGAAGCCCGCGGCTTCGTAGAGGTGCCGGGCGCGGTCGTTGTCGGCGAGCACCGACAGGGCGACGCGCTGAAGCTCGGGGGCGCCCTCCGCCCACGCCAGCGCCTCTGCCAGCAGCCGGCGACCGGTGCCGCGCCCACGGTCCGACTCGGAGACCATCAGCTCCAGCGCGGCTTCGTGGGCCGTCCGCCGCAGCCAGCCGCCGCGCAGCCAGCAGGCGCCGACCAGCGTCGCCCCCCGCCACCCCAGCAACACCCGGCTGTTGCGTTCCTGGTCGAGGCGGCGCAGCTCCGCCGCCACAGCGTCGTCGTCGAGACGCACCTCGTCGGGGTCGGCGAGGAACCACCGCCCCTCGGCCAGCACCGCCGCACGCAGACGCGCGACGGCCCCGGCGTCACCCGCCGAGGCCGCGCGGATCGTCAGCCGCTGCTGCGACTGCACCGGCCCCTCAGAAGGCTTCGGCGGCCGACGGCGCCGCGGCACCGGCGTCGGCGCCGGTCATGCCGGTCAGCCGTGCGTCGAATTCCTTGGCCCGGTTGGTGATGGTGCCGAGGGCCTTGGCCCGGGCGACCGCTTCGTTGCGGAAGACCTTGCGGAACAGGTCCAGCGCACCCTGGAAGGCCTTGCCGGCCGGTTCCATGTAGTCGCTGGTCATGATCTCGACGACCCGGCGGTCGATGAGCACCTTGAGCAGCGGGTGCGGGAACTTCCCGGAGCGGGTCAGGAAGAGCAGCGTGTTGGTGTAGCTGTCGTGCCGTTCCGAGTACATCCGGTCGTAGATCTCGGCCTTCTCGTCGTTGACCAGGCCGTCGCGTTCCGCGATCGTGTGCAGCGAGGTGCCCGGGTAGTAGATGATCGAGAAGACCTGCAGCCGGTAGGGCTTGGGCAGGTTGCTGATCAGCTCGAGCGTCGCCAGCTTGTCGTCGAGGGTCTCGTACGCCAGGTCGTAGACCAGGTCGTACTGGGGCGGGGCGGTCCGGTCGGCATACTTGGTGATGATCTCGGCCGACTTGATGATCTTGTCGTTGCCCATGGTCGAGCGCTTGAACATCTTCTGGATGCGCGGCGAGCCGTGCTCGACGCCCATCTGGATGCACAGCAGGCCGGCGTCCACCAGCGCGCCGTACTTCTCGTCGGTGATCGTGCCGGGGCTGCCCAGCAGGTAGAAGGGGTCGCCGATCTTCTTCTTGTATTCCTCGCAGAAGTACAGCATGTCCGGCAGGGGACGCCCGAAGAAGCTGTCGTCGGAGAACCAGAAGAAGTTGATGAAGGGGAAGCGCTGCTTGACGTCGACCAGCTCGGCGATGGTGTGGTCGACGCTGCGGTAGCGGACGTAGCGCTGGCGCTTGTAGAGGTCCCGGTAGAAGCTGTTGCCGCAGTAGGTGCAGGCGTGCGGGCAGCCGCGGCCGGTCATGGTCTGGTAGCCGGTGAGGCCGAACATGCGGCTGATGGTGCCGTTGTGCAGGTAGCGGCGGAGCAGGTCGGCGCTGGCCGGCAGCAGCTCTCCCTCGAACAGGTACCAGTGGTCTTCGAGGTCGAAGTCGGGGGCCGGGTACAGGTCCAGGTCCTGTTCGAGGCTGCCGACCATGTTCCGCACGACCTTGTCGTCCTTGCGCCAGATGAGCGACTTGATGTCGTGCAGCTTGTCGCCCTCGCCCTTCTCCAGCTTGTCGATGAGCTGGAGGATCAGGTCTTCGGAGTCGCCCACCGCCACATAGTCGGCCCAGCGGATGGACTCGTCGGGGCGGACCGAGGGGTGGAAGCCGCCCCAGATCACCGGCACGCCCAGCTTGTCCTTCACCGCCTTGGTGATCTGACGGGCGCTGTCGAAGTAGTGGGTCATCAGGGTGATGCCGACCATGTCCGAGTCCTTGGCCAGGTCGAGCATCTTGTCGATGACCTGCTGGCTGTACCGGTTCTCGTCCTTCTCGACGTGGGCGTACTCGCCGTCGCCGGCGAAGTCCGGCATGAAGATCATCTGGCAGGCGTGGCCGTTGTCCTTGAGGACCGCGGACAGGGTGCGGAGGCCGTAGTTGGTGACATCCGGGTAGGGGCTGATCAGCGTGACCTTCATGTCTTCTCCGTGGGGCGCGCGGACGGGTGCACGGTCGTGCGAGCCAAGGCCTCATGGCCGAATTGAGACCCGTTGTGCCGTGGGCACTGCACCGTACCCGCGCAATGCGAAGTGGTCAACGGGGCTCGGGTTTTCGCCTCCGACCCGTCACGTCTGGGCCGATGGCGCCGTTGCCAGCGAGATCATCGCTGCTGTTCGGCGTCCTCTCGCAGGCGTCGGAGCCCGACGAGCAGGGTCAGCGGCAGCAACAGGGCCGCCCCTGTGTCGGCCGCGCCCTTGTCTCCACCCTTCTTGCAGCAGCCGCCGAGCACCTCCGGAGGGGCGGTGGCCTGCAGATCGAGGCTCTTGAAGCCCTCCTGGAGCACCCAGCCCGGGTTGCCCTCCTGGCTCCACTCGTAGGCGCCGACGTCGGGTGCGTCGCCCGGGCGGCTGGCCCCGTTGAAGTCGGTCGCGGGCACCCAGGCGCCGCTGCTGGGGTCGCCGGCATCGATCAGCGTGGAGTCGCTGGAGGGGTACAGGTCCCAGCCGGCGGGGTCGACGAAGTCGGACCAGCCCGCCCCCGGCTGGACCTCGCCTCCGTCCTCGCTCAGCCCCTCGACGAGGCCGCACATCACGTTGTTGCTGATCAGCGCGTCGGCCAGCGGGGTGACGCCGGTGTCCTGTTCGTCCCGGTCGACCGAGGCCGCCAGGCCCAGCGGGTTGCACAGGGCGTTGCTGCTCAGGACCACCGAAGGTGCCGTCGTCCAGTCCCGGGCTTCCACCGCCCAGTCCGCGGTGTCTACGACCGTGTTGTAGGAGATCACCACGTCTTCGTAGGCGCCGCGGTCGGGGTCGGCCGTGTAGATGCCGCCGTCGCCTGCGCCGAAGATCACGTTGTTGCGCACCCGCGCGGCACCGTAGACGGTGACCGCCCAGCTCCCCGTGTCCCAGATGGCGTTGGCGAGCAGTTCATTGGGGTCACCGAACTCGGTGCTGCCCAGGTAGATCCCGCGGTAGTCCAGATCGTAGATCACGCTGTCGCGGACGGTGTTTCCCTGGCTGCCGTGGCGCAGGTAGATGGCGTGGCGGTCGCCACCGATGGCGTGGATCCACGCGCGGTCGATGAGGCTGTCGACCAGGAAGCAGCTCGCGTCGCTGCAGCCGGCGTCGATGCCGTCGCCGTCACGGGTGTCGTGCAGATGCGCCCGCTGCACCGTCAGGCGCGTGTTGTTGTCGTCGAGGTTCAGCGCGTTGCGGCCGACCCGCGAGATCTCGATGTCCTGGAGGAGCACGTCGGTGGTCTCGGACAGGCCGAGGCCCGAGAAGCCGGCGTCGTCGGCGTCCCAGCCGTCGCCACCGCGGAAGTGCAGCCCCACGATCTCGAAGTAGGCCGCGTCCTGCAGGTAGGCGATCGTGCTGCTGCCCCACTCCCCGTCGGCGTTCTTCACCAGCTCCAGCACCGGGCTGGCGCCGTCGGCGGCCACCAGGCGGATGGGCGCGTCCGCCGTGCCCTGGCCGGTCCACGACAGGTAGGACTCCAGCTCGTAGACGCCGTCACCGAACACGATCTCGTCTCCGGCGGACAGCGACGAGGTGATGGTGGCGAGGTCATCGCCCGGGGACACGGTGACCGTCAGGGCGTGGGCCACCGGCGACAGCAGCAGGGACAGCAGGATCATGGGCGCGCTCCGGGGCCACCGGTCAGGCCGCGGTCGTTGCGGCTGCCGTCGGGATCTCGCCAGCTCGAGATGGTCGAGGGGCCGCCGAGTGAGGGGCCCGAGTCGATGGCCGGCGAGTCCGACCGCAAGGAGAGGTCGTGCACGGCGGGGTCGTCGGCCGGGTCGTAGTCCTGAAGGCGGGGATCGGTGGACTCGTTGTTGCCGCCATCTTCGCCAGCCCCCAGCACGTAGTCGGTGCCCGAGGTGTTGTTGTAGGCCATGTTCCAGGCGACGCTGGCGCCGCTGCCCTCCACCGCTGCGATGCCGTCCGTGACGTTGTAGCAGGCGAGGTTGCTCCAGGCCCAGGTGCCGCTGGCGTCGTCGGCGCCGAGGTAGAGCCCGCCACCCGCGTCGCCGGCGTCGTTGCCGAGCAGGTCGTTGTTGTGGATCACCAGCGCCGAGCGGCTGCCCAGCACGGCGATGCCGCCGCCCTGATCACCGGCGAGGTTGTCGACGAGCTGGCTGTTGCGCAGCACGCTGGCTTCATCGCTCAGATCGCTGATGGCGACGGCGCCGCCGGCACCCGCGGCGGCGTTGGTCCACAGCTCGAGATCCTCGATGAGCAGGTCGCTGCCGCCGACGATGGAGATCGCCCCGCCGTCGTAGGCTGCTTCGTTGTCCACAAAGCGTCCGCTGGCCAGCGCGCCTGTGCAGGACTCCCAGACGACCGCGCCCCCGCGGGCCCCGCTGTTGCCCTGGTAGGTGGAGCCCTGGTCGTCGACGCTGCTGGACAGGGCAGCGACGGCCCCGCCGTCGTCCGCCGCGACGTTGTCGAGGAAGGTACAGCCCGACAGGCTGAGGCTGCCGGAGGCCACGGCGATGGCGCCCCCGTCCCCGCCGGAGCTGTTGCCCAGGAGCTGCACGTCGGACAGCGAGAGGCTGGCGGCGGTGGCGCGGAGGGCGCCCCCGTCGGCGGTCGCAGAGCCGCCGCTGAGCACGAGGTTCTGCACGGTCACGACCGCGCCGTCGCTGGCGTCGACCATGCGGGCACCGTCGGGCGCACCGATCAGCACGGTGGTCGGGTCCTCTTCAGCGCCCACCAGGGTGAGGCTGCCGCCGCTGACCGACAGCTCTGCGTCGTAGGTGCCCTGCCGCACCATGATGGTGTTGCAGGTGCCGTCCATGGCGTCGAAGGCGTCGCCGATGGCGATGAAGGGCGCGTCCACCGTGCCGTCGCCGCCGGGGCTGGCGCTGATGTCCACCAGCACCGGGTGGGCGTCGGGGTCGTCGTCGTCGCAGTCGCCACCCGAGGGGCAGGCCGAGAAGCCGTCACCGTCGCCGTCGAGATCGTCAACGCCGCCGCTGCAGTCGTTGTCGACGTAGTCGCAGACCTCGGTGTTGCCCGGCCAGGCCCGGTCGTCGCCGTCGTCGCAGTCGCCGTCGCACAGGCTGAAGCCGTCGCCGTCGTCGTCCATGTCGTCCTGGATGACGCCGTCGCAGTCGTTGTCCTTGCCGTCGCAGACCTCGGTCAGGCCGGGGCGTCGCTCGCGATCGCCGTCGTCGCAGTCGCCCTCGCAGACCATCCACCCGTCTCCGTCGGCGTCGGTCTCGTCGGCTTCGGGGCTGCCGCTGCAGTCGTTGTCGACCCCGTCGCACAGCTCTTCAGCGCCGGGGTGCACGTCCGCGCGGCTGTCGTCGCAGTCGCCGTCGGCTGCGCTGTAGCCGTCGGCGTCGGCGTCGGCTTCGCTGGGACCGCCCGTGCCGGTCAGCGGCACCGTGCGGCTGGGATCGGCCATGCTGGTACGCACCAGCAGGCTTCCGGTGGCTTCGCCCTCGGCCTCGGGGGCGAAGCCCACCGTGATGTCGATGCGGTCGCCTGGCGACAGGCTGGTCGAGCCCGGCCAGTCGATGGCCCAGGTCCCGGCGTCGCCCGTCTCCAGGCTGGCGCTGAGCACGTCGATGGTCGTGGACCCGTCGTTGGCGACCGTCAGGACGAGGTCTTCGCGGCCGTCGACCGGCACGGTGCCGAAGTCGAGCGCTGTGGGCGACAGCGTCAGCACCTCGCCGACATCGGTCTTGTCGCCACAGGCCGCACCGAGGGTGGCGATGCCGAGGAGTGTGAGCGACAGGAGGGCCGCGTTCCCGCGCAGGTTCACCGGTGTTGCTCCGTCGTCGGGCTTCTGCCCGAGGGTGGGGGTGCCGCGGAGGGTAGCGCAGGCCGGCGGCCGGACGCGGCCGGCGACCGGGAGGCGTCACGAGAACGACACCTCGTCCCGGCCTGTCAAGGCCGGGCTGTGCCATGCTGTGGGGGCTTCTCAGGGCCCCCGATCCCCGGGGTAGGCTCTGCACGGCACCGAGGTCTCCGCATGCTCGCCTTGTCGTGGGTGGTCGGACTCAGCGCGGTCTTCGCGACCGGCTGTGGCGGCTCCGACACTCCCCCGGACACCACCAGCGGCCTGCCGCCCGACCAGGGCGACGGCGGCGCCGCCAGCGATGGGGGCAGCGCAGACGGGGGCAGCTACCAGGGTGGGCAGGGCGGAGGCGGCCCGGAAGCCGGCGACGACGAGGTCCCGGGGCACACCCTGACCCTCATCCAGGAGGGATCCTGGACCCTGTCGCCCTACCCCGGACCCTACGAGTCGATGTCCGGAGAGCTGGTCGTGACCGAGCTGCTCGACGGGCTGGACGCCCTGCCGCACTGCTCCGCGGTCTTCTCGCTCACCGGCTACGTCGACCCCGACCCCTGCGCGGACTGCCAGGTGGCGTTTTCGGTGACCCACTACCTGTCCGAAGACGGCGGGATCACGGACGAAGGCGAGGAGATCCCCGGGCTGTCGGCCTGCATGGCCCCCGATCTGCCGGCACCCGACGCCGAGTGGACGCTGGGGCTGTCCGCCGACGACGCGATCATCTACCGGCGCACCGGCTTGGGCGGCTGGGTGCCCTGGTTCGACAGCAGCCGCCGCCTCGACGAAGTCACCTACGCCTGGACCGGCACGGTCGCCATCGAGCTGCCCGACGAGGGGGCGCGATGACGCTCACGCTGCTGCTGGCGCTGGCCTGCGCTCCCTCCGAAGGCGGGGGCGGCGACACCGGCGTCGACCTCGGCGACGACGCGCCCACCCTCGACCTGCCGGATCTCTCTGGGGTGGACATTGCGGCTGCCTACGTCGATGCCCTGTCCCTGGCGCAGTCGCTGACCCTGTCGACGGCCTGGCAGGGCCACGTCGCCAGCCTGTCGCGCGCCAGCAGCGGCTGCCCGGACATCTACGTCGGCGCGGTGGACGCCGCGGATCTGGACCCCGACACCACCGCCGTGACCTGGCAGGACTACTGCAACCAGGGGGTGACGGCCTTTGGCGGCTGGGTGTCCTGGGACGGCAGCCTGCAGTCGGACGGCGACGTCGACACGGCCGAGGGGCGCACCATCGACGCCAGCCGCAGCCTGTCCGGCGACGGCCTCGTGTCGACCGACGCCGGCGCCGCCTTCGAGCTGCGCGGCGACGCCAGCGAGAGCGTCTACCTGGTCGAAGCCACCGACTACCAGCGCTTCACCTGGTCGAGCCTCGTCGACGCCACGGTCACCGGCGCCGACGTCTTCGGAGACGCCGACGCCGCGGGCTGGCGGGCCGACATGTACCAGGCCGCCGCCGGCGGGGACGCGCCGACGCTCGAGCTGCGCGGCAACGCCTGGTTCTTCGACGCCCGCATCGCCGACCGCTTCGACAGCATCGACGCCGACCTGGCCTTCGGCACCGACCCCGCCTGCACCCTCGAACCCCACGGCTGGATCAGCCTGCGGGACACCGACGCCTTCTGGTACGACCTCGTCTTCCTGCCGCTGACCGGCGACGATGGCGGCGCGTACGGCAAGTGCGACGGCTGCGGCACCCTCTACGTCCGCGGGGTCGAGACCGTCGAGTACGGGGAGGTCTGCCCCGACTTCGGCGAGGGCTGGCAGCGCACGACCGATGACCTGCCGGACCTGTCCAGCTTCGTGCTCACCCTGCGTGAGGTGCTCGCCCTGGAGGGCTCGTGAGACCGTCCCTGCCGCTGTCCTGGACCCTGCTGGCGGGTGCTCTTCTCTGGGCGGGCTGCGCCGACGCTCCACCGGTCGTCGACGACAGCGGCCTCGTCCTGCTGTCCCCGCGACAACGGTTGATCCGCCTGTCCGTGGATCTGCGCGGCCGCCACCCCAGCGAAGTCGACCTGCAGGCCATCGACGAAAGCCCCGATCTGTACGCGCGCTACGTCGACCGCTGGCTGGAGGATCCGGCCTTCGTCGACCGCATGCTGGAGATCTGGAACGGCCGCTTCCTGACGCAGACCGGCAGCAGCTTCTACCTCGACGAAGACCTCGAGGGCGTGAGCGACGCCGACCTCGCCGCGTCGGTGGGGGCCGAGCCGCTGGCGCTGCTGCGACACATCCTCGACCAGGACCTGCCCTACAGCGAGATCGTGCTCGCCGACTACACCATGGCCGATCCCCTGCTGGCTGATGTCTACGCGCTGGACCGGCAGGAGGGCGAGGGCTGGACGGTGGCCCGCTACCTGGACGATCGCCCCCACGCCGGCATCCTGACGATGAACACCGTCTGGATGCGCTACCCGTCCATGGGGGGCAACGCCAACCGCCACCGGGCCAACGCCGTCAGCAAGATGCTGCTGTGCGACGACTACCTGACGCGTCCCATCGTGCTGAACCGGGCGGCCGTCGACCAGCTCACGGTGGATCCGGAAGACGCGATCTCCGAAAACGACACCTGCCAGTCCTGCCACAGCACGCTGGACCCGCTGGCCGCCCACCTGTTCGGTTTCTTCGAGGCATCCGACGACCAGCTCGGCATCATCTACCGGCCCGAGAACGAGGAGGGCTGGCGGGACTGGTCGGGCAAGGCGCCGGCCTACTACGGGCGGCCGACGGCCAACCTTCGCGAGCTGGCGCAGGCCATCGCCGATGACGGGCGCTTTGTGGACTGCGCGGTGCAGACGGCGTTCGAGGGGCTGATGCAGCGGCCGGTCAGTGACGACGACTGGACCAGCCTGCAGGCGCACCGCGACGCCTTCGTGTCGCATGACGAGTCGCTGCGCGAGCTGGCGCGGAGCATCGCGCTGTCGCCGGAGTACCTCGCCGCCGGCACGACCGATGCGCTGGACGGGGAGCGGCTGGTGGGCGTCCACACCGCCAGCCCCGCCCAGCTCGCGGGGATCGTCGAGGGCATCACCGGCTATCGGTGGCGCTTCGACGGACAGGACGGCCTGACGACCAACACGCTGGGCCTGCCGGTGCTGTTCGGCGGCATCGACGCCCAGGACGTCGTCGACCGGACCTACGATCCGGGGGTCGGCGCGCTGCTGGGGCTGGAACGCCTGTCGTGGAACGCGGCCTGGACGGTGGCGACGCACGATCTGGACGTCGACCGAACGGACGACGCCCGTCTGCTGCGCTACGTCACCGTCAACGACACGCCGGACAGCGCGCCCGACGCATTCGATGCCCAGATCCGGGCGCTGTACCTCGACGCCACGGGGCTGCCGCTCGATGCCGACGCCACGGAACCCACCGAGCTGATCACCCTGTGGCGGCAGGTGCTGTCGGTGGAAGCCGACCCGGTCAAGGCCTGGGCCGCCGTCGTCTCGGCCGTGCTGCGCGATCCCCGCGTCCTGACATACTGAGGAGCCACCATGACGCCATCTCGACGTGAGCTGCTCCAGAACGCCGCCTTCGCCTCGGCCCTGGCCGCCATCGGCTGGCGGCCGCGCATGGCTCGGGCCGCGGCCGGTGACCGCAAGTTCATCTTCTTCTTCGCCAGCGGCGCCTGGGACACGACGGCGGCGCTCGACCCCCACCACGGCAGCGACGGGGTCGACATGGACCCCGACACCTGGACCGAGACGGTGGGGGGACTGTCCTACACCGCCGGCGACGACCGGCCCTCGGTCAGCCGCTTCTTCGAACGCTGGGGAGACCGGGCCGCCATCATCAACGGCATCGACCACCACACCGTCGGCCACGACAACGGCCGCCAGATGACGATGACCGGGACCAGCTCCAGCAGCTTCGCCGACTGGCCGACCATCATCGCCGCCAATGGCAACGGGGACTACCCGCTGCCGCATGTCGTGTTCAGCGGGCCGGCCTACGCCGGCACCCTGGGCGGCACCCTGGTGCGCGCCGGCGGCGGCACCCTGCTCGACCTCATCGACGGCAGCATCGTCGGCTACGCCGACCAGCCGGCGCCGCAGCTCGCCACCCCCGCCGACCGCATGGTCGACGCCTTCGTGCACGGTCGTGCAACGGCCTTTAACCTGGAGCGGGCCGGGGGCAGCGCCCGCACGGCTGAACGGACCGGGGCGCTGCTGTCCAACCTCGAGCGGGGCATGGAGCTGGAGGGGCGCCGCTTCGAAGCCGGCCTGGACGACCTGGGGCGGACCCTGCTCGAACAGTCGATCAAGGCCAGCGAGCTGATGCGGCTGGGACTGTCCCGCTGTGCCATGATCGACATCCCCGGTGGCTGGGACTGCCACGGCGACGTCGCCGTGAACGCCGCCCAGTACGACGACTTCTTCGACGCCCTCGACCAGCTCATGGAACACCTCGCGACCACGCCGGGCCAGTCCATGCCCTGGCTGGTGGACGAGGTCGTGGTCGTGGCCTGGTCGGAGTTCGGGCGCACGCCGCTGCTCAACGGTTCCGGCGGCAAGGACCACTGGCCCTATGGTTCGTGCATGGTGGTCGGTCCTGGGGTCAACGGCGGTCGGGTGTTGGGGGCGACCGATGACGAGCTGGTGGGACGCAAGATCAGCTTCGGCACCGGAGAAGCCAAGGACACAGGCGAGCTGCTGGGCAGCGAGAACGTCGGCACTGCCATGCTGAAGCTGGCGGGGCTGGACCCCGAACAGTTCCTGCCGGGCGTGCAGCCCTTCGACGCGCTGGTGGGGTGAGCGTGGGCCTGTGCCTGCTGTTCGTGCTTGCCTGTGGCGAAGGTGGCGACACCGCGGCACCCGGTGACTGCGCGCGGCAGCCACCGCTGTCCTACGACAACTTCGGCCAGCAGTTCATGGACACCCACTGTTCGGGATGTCACAGCACGCTGCTGCCCGAAACGCTGCGCAACGGCGCGCCCCTCGGCGTGGACCTGGACACCTACGCCGGCGTCGTGCAGTGGGTCGATCGGGTGGAAGCCCGCACCGTCGGTGAGGGCGCCGACATGCCGCCGGGTGGCGGCCCCTCGGACGAAGAACGCACCCTGCTGGCCGAGTGGCTGCAGTGCAGCGTCTGGCCCGACCACGACACCCTGGAGCAGCCGTGATCGCCGTGTTGCTGTGGGCCGCCTGCCAGGAGTTCACCCTCACGCCGCCCGATGATCCGCCGGTGGCCGACCCACCGGGCAGCGACAGCGACGAGTGGGGTGATCCGCCGGACTGGAGCGCCTGCACGCAGCAATACGATGGCCGGTACTTCAACCTGCCGGCCAGCCACCCCGACATGCTGGGGAGTAGTGGCGACACCGGGACGGCGGGGGTGTCGGAGCTGCCGGCGGCGCCGGCCGATCCGACGACAGTGGACTGGTGGGACAGCCAGTACGCATCCTTCGACCGGCTGGACGCCAGCCTGGACAATGGCGGTGACTGGTGGCCGGTCGACGATGGCATCGCCGGCGATCCGCAGGGCTGGTCGGGGCGGTGGCTGGCCTGGCTGCGCATCATGGACAGTGGAACCCAGAGCTTCGTCCTTGGCGCGGCCACCGACGCCTGGCTCCTCATCGACGGTGAGGTCGTCGCCCAGGTCGGTGGCGACACCCGCTTCGACCTGGAGACGGTGGATCTGGACCTGAGCGCCGGCCAGCGCCGGCTGGAGCTGCGGGTGGCCCAGCGCGGTGGCGAGAGCGGGCTGAGCTTCCGTCCGGTGGGGGACTCGCTGGCGGTGTGTGTGGGGGAGTAGCGGAGGGAGGCGCGGGGGCGGTCGGGCCGCAACCCGACGCGGCACTACTCGCCGTCGATGAGCACCTCAGGGAAGTCCAGCTCGACGAGGGGTCTGGTGTCGTAGGGCAGGGACGAGATGTTCACCGACAGGTAGCCCAGAAGGTCATCGTCGAGCAAGGCCTTGTGCAGGTCGCCGGCGTCGTCGCCGTCGATGTCCAGCCACACATAGGTGTCGGCGCCGGCATGCCCCAGCCCGCCGACAAAGAAGGTCACATCGCAGGTGCCGGGGTCGACGAGGCAGTCGGGGTCGATCGACGTGGTGGCTGCCGCCGACTTCGTCCACGAGTAGCTGGCGACCTGGATCTGCGTGTCCGGTCCGAAGTCCGGGAGATCGGCGACAGCGACGATGTCGATGTCCACGGGACGTCCGGGCGTCGGGAGGCAACCGGCCAGGGCAGGGGCGACGAGGGTGACGAGGGTGCGCAAGCTGTGCCGTTGCATGGGCGTCCTCCACATGTCGGGGCTCTTGATGTGAGCATAGGCGCGAGAGGCGTGCTCCGCGGACCATGCCCTTGTAGCACGCCGACAGCGGGGAGCGCTACTCCGGACTCTCACAGCGCTGCTCCTGGCTCCTGACGCCAGCTCGCGGAGCGCCACCCGGCAGAGCGCCGCGGGGCGGGGTCTGTGCTCGTCACGCATCCTCGTTGAGGAACCCCGTGTCCGGCCCACCGGTGTCCGTGCACCAGTAGTCGTAGTAGTAGTCGTAGTAGGCCAGGTAGACCTCGTCGTAGCACTCCTGCCACTTGTTCGGGCGCAGGGGGTCGCGGCCCTCTGCCCAGGCGTCGTTGACGGAGTACGGAGCGTTGTCGCAGCCATGCCCGCCATTGATTGTCTCGATGGCGTCGCGGTTAGCCGCTTCGCGGGCTCGGGCGCAGTAGTCGATGTGAGTGGAATTGCAGCAGCCGCTCAGGAAGACCGTCACAGCCAGAAGAGGGGGGAGCATTCCCGATCGAGCGTCAGTCACAGTAGTCCCCGTAGAAGAGATCCCACGTCTGCTCGTACTCGTCAGTGTAGCAGATCGTGGCGTAGTCATCATCCCACCAGTTGGGGGTGTCGAGGGGTTGCTCCAGGGAGGTCCCGTAGTCCGCGCACACATACAGGTCCTCGAATGCGTCGTTCCGGCCCTGGGCTGTTGCCCACTCGCAGGTGTCTTCGGGGGTCGTGCAACATCCTTGGACGATGCTCAGAGTAATCATGATGCACGGCCGAGCAAGCTTCGCCATGTTACTCAGGCCTCACATAGTCGAGGAGGGGCTTGCCCGCGTCATCGCGGGACTGGTCTTCCCAGTACCACGCGTAGTAGACGCGGGTGCTGTCGGTGCCGCATCCTTCGACGTCGCTGGTGACGTTGGCGCCGTTCAGTTCAAGGGTCAGGGTCCAGCCCGCCGGGTCGAAGTCGACGACCCGTTGCTTGTTGTCGCCCACGGTGTCCTGGATGCGCTGGGTGGTGCTGCCGTTGTCCTTCTGGATCGTCAGGCGGACCAGGTCGTGGGGCGTTCCGCTGTCGTGGCGGTGGTCGTACCACCACGCGACGGCCTTGACGATGTCGACGCCCTGGGGGACCGGGTAGTCGGCCATCGGGATGGTCACCATGCTGCCATTGTCCACGCAGACATGGCCGGTCTCCCAGGCCCAGGGCGCGTCCATGGCGTCGTCCTTCCACTTGCGCAGGTGCAGGTGCCCCGCACCCCACAGGCCGTCGTAGCCGGTCGTCAGGTAGCCGCCGCCCTCGGCGCGGCGGTCCCCCATCAGCAGCAGGTTGGCATACAGGATCCCCGGGCTGTCGATCAGGCTGCTGTATTCATCCAGGTAGAACTGGCGGAACACGGCCGCCGAGCCGGAGACGGTGGGGGTGGCGGCGCTCGTGCCGTCGAACCCCTCTTCTGCCAGACCGTCTCGATCGTCGTCCCATCCGTAGCGAAGCCCCTTTAAGAACCGCGGTGGGTAGACCAACCACAGCTCTGTGGGGCCCATCATGTCGATGATGCTGCGGCCACCGCCCTCGGTGCTGGTTCCTCCTCGCGAGGTGTACGGAGCGGGTTCCGTGTACGGCGGAAGCATGCCCGGGTCCGTTGGCAGCACCGAGTACGCGCCGACGGTGAACACGCCGATGGCGGTGGCCGGGGTCCTGGTGGTGCAGTCGTCCGGGTCGTCGTGGTGCAGGTTGCCGGCGGAGTTGAACAAGGCCAGGCCATCTTCGTACATCGAGTTCCAGATCGCGGACTCGGTCTTCGTACCCTTGCAGTAGGGGTCGTTGTCGTCGCTGCTCGACCGGGTCACGATGTGGATGTCGTAGACGGGGTTGGTGAAGGCGCGGGCCACGCGGCTGGGGGGTCGGTGCGGACCCCCATGGCCGTGGCCCGCCGGGCGACCCCGCTGCGCTGGTGGCAGTCCCGCGGCTGCAGGTCTGGTGGCACGGTGGGGGTGCAGGAGTAGTACGCGCTGTCCTGATCGCGGGTGATGTCCCCGATGAGGATGGACGCGGTGGCCGTGGCGTGGTCGCTGGCGTCCGACGGGTTGGGGTTGGTTCCGTCGCACGCATCGCCGAACGGAGGGACCGGGCAGTTGGTGAACCGGTCGACTCCGAGACTGTCGTCAAAGCCCGGGTGGGAGCGAAACACATCGTCGGCGGTGGGTTCGGTGAAGCCGATCAGCTCGTCGCCCTGGTAGCCCCCGCTGCCGAGCGCCCCGCTCATGTAGAACTGCCACGTCTGGTTGAGGTCCATGACCTCGAAGTGGTCGACGTCGTAGCCCTGGACGAAGGTCGAGTAGCCGGCGTTGTCGTCGGTGTCCGACGTGACGTGCTCCACGCGGAGCACCCCATCGAAGGCCACGACGTCGTCGAGGTAGGCGGCGGGCAGCAGCACGCGCAGCGCGCCGGCTTCCGGCGCGATCTCTTCGACCTCGATCCCCAGACGCTCGGCCCAGGTCAACAGCGGGTCGAGGGCGGCCATGCCGGCGGCTTCCCTGCGGGTGTGGACGTCCTGCTTGATGGTCGCGACATCGGCGGTGGTGGCGACGCGCCCCTCCAACATGGCGACGTCGAGCTCGTGTTCGACGCTGACCACCGGGTCGAAGGACAGGCGGTCCAACCCGATCCAGATGTCGAGCAACTCACTGGCGGCCGGCGGGGAGTCGAGCCAGGCCTCCACGGTGCTGTCGAGGAGGAGCGCCGGCGAAGAGGCGGCGAGCCCGGCGGCCCCCGTGTCGGGGGCGCCTGTGTCGCCGCCGCCCGTGTCCGCGCCACCAGCGGTCGTGGCGCGGCTGGTGTCGGCGGTCGCGACGCGCAAGGCCACGCCGCTGGCACGACTGACGGAGCCGGCCGTGTCGGCGTGCGCACCCTCGAACACCCGGAGTTCGTGGGTGAGCGTTTCCGCCGACATCGATCGGTCGGTCCACACAGCGTCGACGCTGACGCTGTCCAGAAGCGGGTGCACGATCGCATCCGCTGAGGTGCCGCCGCCCGTGCCGCCGGTGGTCGGGGAAGCCCCGGTGTCCTGGGCCTGGGCGAGCCGCGCCGACGCGCCCATCACGAGCGCCACCAGCAGCCCGGAGCGCAGCGCACCACGATCACGCCAGGTCAGTCGATGGGAGGTTGGGGGGGGGGGGCAGCGCATGGTGTCTCCAAGGGTCTGGCGGTGCCCGACGGCGCCGCTTCGGAGAGCCTACCACTTGGTGGGGCCCGACCCGCCGATGTTCACATGCGGCCGGATGACGCAGTGCCGAGGGCATCCGGGCGTGACGCTGGCACCAGCGCCCGGGGCTCCCGGTTGCCCCCTCTGTTCGGGCCGCCCTCGCTGCGGCCCCGCCCGGGCTCGCCACCCGCAGCGTCGTCGCCGCGGTCGGCGGGTGTGTGATACCCTCCTGCCCAGCGCCGCGGGCTCGCCGCTGCCCCGGCTGCTCGGACGGCCTCCTCGCTTGCTCCCGCCTGGCCCGAGGTCTATGCTCAGGACATCCCCGCCGCGCTCATTGGCGGGGCCGGAGGTTCCGATGGCCAGCAACATCGACCGCGGGCGCTACACTGGGGGGGGGTAACGGCCTGAACCTGCCTGGGGGCGTGCTGTGGTTCCCTCTTCTTCAACGCGAGATCGTCAGCGCCAAGACCGTCAGCCAGACGGCCTGGGACCTGCTGCCCCTGGAGTGTCCGCGCCTCGAACGGCTGGGGCCAGCGCTCCAGGACATCGTCGTGCACCTGGACATGCAGAGCCGGACGGGGGCCTTCGAGTGCCAGGTCTCGCTGCAGTACGCCTATGACATCGGCCCCTGGAGCACGCCGCTCGCCGCCGACCTGGTCCTGCCGCCGGTGTCCAGTGTCGGCTACGCCGATCCGTCGGCGCCCTTCACCGACCGGACGCGGCTCGGGCGGCGGCGGATCCGCCTGGCGCTGCAGTACCGGTCGAACAACGGTGTCGCGGGCGACCAGGCCCAGCTCAGCGTCGCGGTGGCCTGCCGTCCCTTCTGCTGCTGAGGGCTGCGCGATGGCTGCGCTGCCTCCAGACACCGCCGACGGCGCGGTGTACTGCCGCCGCACCGGCCGCTGGCGGTCCCTCGACACCGGTGTCGGGGTCCCTCCGCCGTCACCGGCGGACATGGCGGCAGCGCTCGACCAGGCGCTTCGGGCCCCCGGTGCAGCGCGCGACACCACCGTCCGCGAGCTTCTCGATGCAACGCGGGCGGCGGGGCTGCGCTTACTCCCGGTTGGCACCCAGCCCGACGACGCGCGGGATGGCGCGTTCGCTGCCCGCCTGCTCAGCGTGGTCGGCGGTGTACGTCGCAGCGCCGCGGTGCTGCCAGAGGGGCTGTCCGTTGCGCTCGCCTCGGACATCGGCAAGCTGCCGGGGACGCCCTGGTCCCACAACTACCAGCCCGACCCGGATCGCGGTCAGCCCCCCGACCCCATCGTCGAGCCGGAAGCGGACACCGCGCCCAGCGCCTGGTTCGGTGTCGCCGAGCCGGCCTGCCCCACCGATCCTGCGGACGAAGCCGTGTGGGGTCGGACCGATCAGATCATCAACGATCTTCGCCAGATGGGTGCGGGTGCGATCCGGCGCTGCAAGTGGCGCGACGTGTACTGGGGATCGCTCTTCCCGCTGGGAGAAGACGCCCTCCATGGGGCGCAGGTCCTGCCTCCCGCCGACATCCTGGAAGCGCTGCGGGCCGACGGCTGGGCGCGCCTCGCGGCGTTCCACGAGCTGCTGCTGATGTGCAGGCTCGGGGGCATCCAGATGGCCATCACCCCGTGGAACCCCGGGGGCGGCAGCGTCATGAACGTGGCGACCGAGGGGGCAGCCCGGAGCATGGACAAGAAGAGCCCGCTGCGCGACGACGGCGGGGCCATCGAAGACGGGTGGTGGGACCTGTGGTCCCTGCGGCCGGCGTGGCAGCTCGGGGTTCGAGTGCTGTCGACCCGGGGCTTTGACGCCTTCTACTGGGACCCGACGACCATGTCCGGCGTCAGCCCCACCGACGACCAGGTGTTCTTTCAACGCTACGCCATGCAGGTCTGGCCGACGCGGCCCTCCGATCCGGTGGACAGCGACCCGTACACCCGGGAGTGCGCACGGCGGAAGTCCCTGGCCATCGCCGCATTCTGCCAGGGGGTGGCCGAATTCCTCGCCGAGCTGCACGGGGTGTGGGGGCCGCTGTTTCAAGGGACGGGGATCTACGACGTGGTGGACACGGTCGAGCTGGGCAACGAACTCAACGGGCTGTTCGCGTTCTCCGCCGATGACGTCTCCGAGAGCGTCCTCGCCGCCAGTGAACGGGAAACCGGCCGCACCATGGCGCTGCTGGCCATGCCGATGCGCCACCTGCTGCCCTCCATGCGCTTCCGGGCCGCAGAACTGTCGTCGTGGAACCCCGCCGCGGTCGCCGGGCCCTGCTGCCCCGAACAGGGCTGCTGCGTGACCGACTCCTTCGACCAGCGGCTGTCCTGGCTGCGCGACACCATCGGCGTGGGCCTGGTCCACGCGCGCGACAGCGACCTGCTGATGCAGTACGCCTATGCGCTGTTCATCACGTCGGGTGGCACCACGACCATGCCCGACGGGGCCTTCGACTGGGCGCTGACCTGCGCACACGCCGGCTACTGGTGGCCGCCGCGGGCGACCGACCCGGCCGACGTGCTGACACTGCGGGCCACGGACCTGGTCCACGAAGCCGGCTTTCACTGGTACCACGGCTACAACTGCAAGGTGGATGCTGACGGGAATCCCTACCGCTGGATCCATGGCTACCAGGACGCGGTCCGCCTGGCGGCCGACGCGGATCGCTTTCGGACGGTGGTGATCGACGGGCTCCGTCCCGCGGGCTTCGAGCTGGCGTGTACGGTGGGCGAGGTCGGCTTTCCGGCCGTGTTCCCTGCGATCAGCCCCGCCCCCGTACCGCGAGACACGATCACCGCGCCCTTGTATGAGGGCACGAACCCGCTGCTGCACGCGGGCATGGTGGCCCGCTACTTGTTGCTGTTCCGTACCCTGGGTGTGGCCCGCATGTCCTGGTTCTGCCCCTACCTCAAGCCCTCCCGTGCGCTCTCCGACGGGTCCATCGCGGCCTGGACCAGCCCCGTGGCGGGCAGCGGGCTGCACAACGATGTCGCCCTGCCGGACCAGGTCGACGACTTCGCGCGCCTGGCCGCCTGGCGTCGCCCCGCCTGGTTCACCTACCGGCGGGTCGCCTGGCTGCTGTCCCTGGCGGAAGACGCCGGCACCATCATGTTCAACGCCGCCGGCACCACCGTGATCCGGTACCGCCTGCGGGACCGTCTCAGCATGATGCCGGGTGCTCGCTGGCGCTACCGTTACCTGTGGGTGGCGTGGCTCGACCAGTACGCCGACGACGACTGCCTGCACGGCGCGCATGCCCCGGGCGATGACGCGACGGACGCGGTCGGTCCGACCCGCGTCTCTGTTTTGTTCTACGACAGCCAGGGACACGGCTACGAACAGGTCTCCCTGGTCCCCGATGTGGGACCTGGCGATGTCTCTGGAGAAGTCGACGACAACGGCTACCGCCAGGTGACGCCTCGGGACTGGTACTGGACGGGGTGGGATGGCGCCGTCAACTGGCTCGGAGAGCTGGCCGGCGACGACACGAGGTTCATCGGCCTCGACCTCGCCCAAGCCGATCCAGACCATGCGCCGGCCCCGGTGGCCCTGCTCTGCGACGCGGACAGCGTGATGGTGGTCGGATGATCTCGCACCTCTCCTGCACCCGCGCACCTGGCGCCCTCGCCGTGACGCTGATGGCCGCCACGATGGTGGGCTGTGGCCCCTCCCGGGTGCCGGTGGACATCGTCGCCGAAGAGATCTGTGTCGAGGGAGACAACGCGTGTGCCCGCATGGACGACGGCACGGTGCTGTGCTGGGGAGAAGACGGAGCCTTCGTCCACGCAGGCGACGCGGTTCGGATGCAGTGCGACGGCGTAGATGTCTGCATGGAGAGCCGTAGTGGATCGATCGACTGCTACGCCATGCGCGATGGTAGCGATGAGAGCGATCCAGACTGGCTACCCGACCCGAACGAGCTGCCCTACGCGGATTGGTGGATGGATGAGTGGCATAGCGGGTTTCGGGGTTGTGGCATCGACGACGCGGGCCGGGTCTCGTGTTGGCCGAAAGACAGGTCGTGGACAGAGGGTTTCGTCGATGCGGTGTCCGGGCTTGTCGTCCAGCAGGTGGGGTTCTCCCAACCCT
>CAZRFD010000028.1:45963-61847 GCA_964599085.1 uncultured Enterobacterales bacterium
CGACGACGGGCTGGCGGCAGGTCGAGATCTATTCGTACACGGACACGCTCGAACCGTACGACACCGAGTTTCGTGGCTGCGCCCTCAGCGTAGACGGCAAGGTGACCTGCTTCGGTGACTGGGGCTATTGGTGGAGCAGCTACGACGACGCGGTGCTGGCGTGGGTGGGGCCGTGAGGGCGTGGGTCGCCACCCGCGCGGGCTCGCCACCATTCGCCTCACCACCACGCCCCCTCTCACCACTGCCCCCCTCTCACCCCCGCCACCGCTCCCAGTCCCGGTTGTCGGCGGTGTCGCCAAACAGTGGGTGGTCGTCGAGCTGGGCCCGGCGGCGGCAGTGTAACATCCAGATCCCGTACTCGGCCGGCCAGCGGTTGAGCCAACCCTGCTGGACCCGCAGCACTTCCTCGGCCACCTCTCGCCAGTCCTTGCCGGGGATGATGGGTTCGCCCACGACGCAGACGGCGGGGCCGTCGGCGGGTGTGTGACAGAAGGCCGGCACGACGGCGGCCTTGCGCGATGTCGCCAGGCGGTAGGGCCCCGTCGACAGGACCGCTTCACGACCGAGGATCGGGTGGGTGAAGAACTTGGCGGCGGCACGGCCGTCAAACGCGATGCCCACCAGCTCGTTGGCGGCGAGGCGCCGGTACAGTTCCCGGGTGGGGTGGTCCATGGTGAGGAAGGTGCAGGGCACCTTGTCTTCGTTGTCCTCGCGGACCCTGCGGACCTGTTCCCGCAGCTTGTTGGTGGCCATGAGCTGCGGGTTGGCGGCGGCGATCTCGGGCGGCGGCAGGCCGCGGGCGGCGTACTGCACGTAGGGGTAGCCGTGGTGGGCCAGCCAGGCGAGCATCAGCATGACAGCGCCGGCGTGCGGGTAGGTCCAGACCACCCCCTTGCCGCGCTCCAGCGCCTTGTCGAGGTTCTCGCGGCCCTCGAAGACGATGAAGTTCTCGACCGTGTCGGGGCCGACCTTGCCGAGCAGCAGCTCTTCGAGGTGGACCCGCCAGGCGCAGCGGTAGGCTTCCTTGACCAGCAGCTTGTAGCCGAGGTCGTCGTAGCGGTTGCCGAAGCAGCGGCGGAACTCGTCCTCCATCAGCTTGCGGCCGCCGCGTGCGGCGAGGTGCTGCAGCTTCCAGCCGCGGTGCAGTGCCCGGATCTGTTCGGGGCGCTGCGGGTCCAGGGCGTTGCGGAACGGTCCCCAGAAGGCCCAGCGAGCGAGGTCGGCGGGGCTGACGGGGGCCTGGATGGGGTCGGCGGCGCCGGCGGTGGCGTCCGCAGGATGCTTGGGCATGATCAGATGCCTGCGAGGTGGGGGCGGTCCAGCTCGGCGATGGCCCGGCGGACCTCGACCCGGATCATGTGCTTGCGCCAGGTGCTGGACCAGGCGTGCGTGGACAGTGGCATGCTGGCCTTCCAGGCGCGCTGCGGCAGCTCGTCGAGGACGTCGCTCTCGACCTGCACCGGTGCCGGCCCCAGCGCCCCGATGACGGCGCGGCCACCGGCTCCGTGGCGCTGGACCGCCACCAGGAGCAGGCCGTAGTCGATGGCCCCGCGGGCACGCACCTTGCGGTGGACGACGTGGGCGCCTGGCGGCGGCAGGGTGATGGCGGTCAGCACCTCGTCTTCGTCGATGACCAGCCAGTTGCGCCCGTCGTCACCCCACAGGTCCGCCATGGGGACCGTCCGGGTGCCGTGGACGCTGGCCAGCTCCAGCTCTGCGCCGTACAGGATGAGGCAGGGCACCGTGTCGCTGGACTGGGTGGCGTAGCAGCCCTTGCCCTTGGGGGCGACGTGGCAGATCTTGCCCTCGGACTTGAGGCAGCCGCCGATGCTGCGCCGCCACCCGGCGGGCTGGTTGTAGTAGATGCAGCGGGTGTCGAGCATGACATTGCCGCCGAGCGTGCCCATGGCCTGGATGGTGCTGGTGGCGATGGTGGCGCAGGCCTGGGCGAGGGCCGGGTAGCGCGTGCGCACGGCGACGCTGCGCCGGACCTGGCGGAGGGTGGCGGTGGCGCCGATGCGCAGGCCACCGTCTTCGGTCTCGTGGATGCCGGCGAGCTCTTCCACCCGGCTCAGCGACACCAGGGTGCTGGGGCGGAACAGCCGGTGCTTCATGCTCGGCAGCAGGTCGGTGCCGCCGGCCACCAGCTTGACGCCGAGCTGGCCGGCCATGCTGAGCACGTCGTCGAGCCGATCGGGCTGCTCGAGTGCAAACGAAGGAAGGGGAAGCACGTGCTACTCCTGCGCCTGCGCGGCGGCGGCCCGGGCGCGCTCGCGGTCCCGCTTGCGCAGGGCCTTGAGCACCCGCTCCGGGGTGAACGGTGGGTGGGTCAGCCAGATGCCGCTGGCGTCGTAGATGGCGTTGGCGATGGCCGGCACGGTCGAGAGCTGGGGGCCCTCGCCGCACTCCTTGGCGCCGTAGGGGCCCTCCGGGTCGTGGCTCTCGACGAGGATGGCGTGGATCTCGGGGGTGTCGTAGATCGTGGGGACCCGGTACTCCAGCATGCTCGGCGTGCGCATCACGCCGTCCTTGTAGACCTGGTCTTCGAGCATGGCTTCGCCGACGCCCATGTAGACGCAGCCCTCGATCTGGCCCTCGGCGATCTCGCGGTGCAGGGTGCGCCCGAGGTCGTGGGCGGCCCACATGCGGTCCACCGTGACGATGCCGGTCTCTTCGTCGACGGTGACCTCGGCCACCTGGGCGGTGAAGGAGTAGGCCGGCGAGGGGCCCACGCTCTGCCGCCGGAAGCGGCTGCCGATCTTGGGCGGGCGGTAGGAACCGGTGGCGCCCAGCGTCCCATAGGTGCTCTCCGCCAGCTCGATGACGTCCGTCCACGACAGGCTGCGATCGCCGGCTTCGTAGATTCCGTCGTGGCAGCGGATCGCGTCGGTGTCGACGCCCAGCTTGTCGGCTGCGGCGGCCACCAGCAGCTTGCGCAGCTTCTCTGCCGCGTGCAGCGCAGCGTTGCCGGCCATGAAGGTCACCCGCGACGAGTAGGACCCCAGGTCGACCGGGCAGAGGTCGCTGTCGGATTCGATGACCGTGCACTGTTCGGGGCGGATGCCGAGGCGTTCGGAGACGATGGCGGCGACCATGTGGTTGCTGCCCTGCCCGCAGTCGGCGGTGCCGGTGAAGATGGTCACCCGGCCGGAGCGGTCGATCTTGACCTGCACACCGCTGTGGGGAGTGTTCGTCTGGTAGACCGGGTGCAGCGCGCCACACATGTAGGCGCTGGCCGCCAGGCCGACGCCGCGCCCCCTGCCCAGTGTGCCTGCCTTGTGGTCGTAGCCGCTGCGCGCCCGGACCTGCTCCATGCAGTCGCCCAGGCCCATGCTGGTGATGCGCAGGCCGTTGACGGTGATGGAGTCGGGCCCGAACATGTTGGCCACCCGCACGTCGGCGGGTTCGAGGCCGAGCTGGCGGGCCATGCGATCGAGGTGCACCTCGAGGGCGAAGCGGGGCTGGATGGCCCCGTGGCCGCGCTTGGGGCCGGCGGGCGGCTTGTTCGTGTACAGTCGCCAGGTTGTGAAGCGGTAGTTCTCCAGCTTGTAGGGCAGCGGCATGAACACGCCCAGGTAGTAGGACGTGACCACCCCGAACGAGCTGTAGGCGCCGCCGTCCGCCCAGGCCTTGAAGTCGATGGCCGTGATCGTGCCGTCCTTCTTCATGCCCATCTTCAGCCACATGCGCGTCCGGTGGCGGCCCCGGTGGGCGTAGAAGACCTCTTCCCGTTCCATGGCCAGCTTGACCGGGCGGCCGAGCCTGCGGGCGAAGTGTGACGCAAGGATGTCGGAGCAGAAGGTGTCGCACTTGCCGCCGTAGCCGGCGCCCACGTCGGGCTTGACGAGGCGGATGTCGGCCTGCTCCATGTCGAGGACGCGGGCCAGCGTGCGGTGCATGTAGTGCGGGTTCTGCGTGCTGCTCCACACCTGCAGCCGCCCGCCCTCCAGCGGCTGGGCGACGGCGCAGTGGGCTTCCAGCGGCACGTGGGTGCTGCCGGGGTACTCGTACTCGTCTTCGAGCACCAGGTCGCTGTCGTCGAAGGCCTTGTCTACGTCGCCGTAGGTCTGGTAGACGCGCCGCAGCACGTTGGACTTCTTGCGCTTCCAGTCGTGGATGATGGGCTTGTCGTCGGACAGCGCGTCTTCGATGCTCAGCACGGGGTCGAGCAGCTCGTAGACGACCTTGATGCGACGGCAGGCTTCCCAGGCGATCTCTTCGCTGACCGCGCACACGGCGGCGACCGGTTCGCCGACGTAGCGCACCTTGTCGACGGCCAGGGCGGTCTCGTCCTGGGCGACGGGGATGGCGCCGTGCCGGACCGGCAGGTCGGGGCCGACCGCCACGTCGAGCACGCCGTGCATCGCCAGGGCGTCGGTGGCGTCCAGGGACGCGATGCGGGCGTGGGGGTGGGGGCTGCGCAGCAGCTTGACGTAGGCCATGCGCGGCAGGCGGATGTCGTCGGCGAAGATGGCGCGGCCGGTGATCTTGGCGAGGCCATCGACCTTGCCCGTGCCGCTCTCTCCCAGCACGCGGCCCTCGGCCGGCGCCCGGCAGAGGGTGTCGTCGGGCCCCATATAGGTGCTGGGGTCCGTGACGTCGCCGGCCGTCCGCTCCAGGCCCTTTTCCTGTTCTTTCGCGGCGCGCGCGGCGCGCGCGGCGAGTCGCGCGGCGATGCGGGGGTCCAGCTCGCGATCGGCGCGCCGACCCTTGGTCTTGTCGTCCTTCACCCGATGTCTCCTGCAGCCTTGCCGGACTGGGAGTCCCCGCTGCGCAGCGCGTCGTGGGCGGCGGCGAGGATCTTGGTGTAGCCGGTGCACCGGCAGATGTTGGCCCCGAGGGCTTCCCGGAGCATGTCGTCGTCGATGGGCGTGTCGCCGGCGTCGTCGATGAGCGCCGTCAGCGTCATCACGATGCCCGGCGTGCAGTAGCCGCACTGGGCGCCGACGTGGCGGTGCAGGGCGTCCTGGACCGGGTGGAGCAGGGGCCCATCGGCGACGCCCTCGATCGTGCGGACCTCGCGATCCATGGCTTCGGCCGCCAGCGTGATGCAGGCCAGCCGGGGCTGGCCGTCGAGGTGCACGGTGCAGGCGCCGCAGTCGCCCACGTCGCAGCCGTGCTTGCTGCCGGTCAGCCCGAGTTCTTCGCGGAGGAAGTCCAGCAGGCTGCGGTTGGCAGGGATGAGCTTCTTGACGGGTTCCCCGTTGACCGTGGTGGTCAGGACGAGGTCGCGGGACATCGAGGACTCCGGGCTGTGGCCTGGTCCAGACCCCCACCGCGTCGCGAAGGACGAGGCCTTCAGCGGAGGGGGAGGATCCGGTCGCCCGTCAGCGGGAGAGCCTTGGACGAGGGGCGCAGCGTAACGTCACCGCCGCGGCTCCGCTGAGCGGAGACCGACAGCGGTCCACCTGCGCCGGGTAGCCATCGGGGTCGGATCTGCGCTACGACTGGAGACACGGACCGGAGAGAACCATGGGCCCCCGTCTCCTCCCCCTCCTGCTGCTCGGCACCGCCTGCGCCAGAGGCAGCATCGACTTCCCCGACGGCGACGGCGCCGCCGGGGACACCGGGCTGACCACCGACGGCGGCGTCGTCGATGCCGGCGGCGTGGGCGACGGCGGCGGTGCCGGTGACGGTGGCGCTGGTGACGGTGGCGGCGCGGGCGACGGTGGCGGCAGCGATGGCGGTGGGGGCGACGGCGGGTCCGGCGACGGCGGGGGCGGCGACGGCGGCGGGTCCGGCAACAGCCACGACGGCACCTACACCGGCCAGCTCGTCGCCGACGTCTTCCTCACCGGCTACCAGGACTACGCCGAGACCTGCACCGGGGACCTCGAGCTGGTGGTGACCGGCGGGGTCGTCTCGGCAGAGGGCTCCTGTGTCGTCAGCGGGGTCTACTCCTGGCTCGGCGACCAGCCCTTCACCCTCGTCGGCGAAGCCACCGGAGACACCGCCGCCGGGAGCTTCGAGATCGTCCTGGCCGACTCGCCGGTTCCGGGCGAGTGGGGTGGAAGCTTCGGCAGCGACAACATGGTGGGTGAGTTCGAGGCCGGCGGCGAAGTCGACATCTACGGCTACATCGCCGAGCTCGAGCTGGTCGGGGACTTCCAGGTCGCCCGCTGACCCCTCACAGCGACAGGATCATCTCGCTGAGCGCGGCGTGCATGTCTTCGGTGATCTGCTGTTCGTTGTGGAAGGTCGTGTAGATGATGCGGCCCGCCGGTTCCACGCGGATGACCAGGGGGGCGTTGACGATGGGTTCGCCGAAGGTCGGTGCCGTGCCGCTCATGAGGATGTCGACGCCGTCAGTTGTGTCCACCGGCACGACCCAGGCGTCGAGGTCGTAGGTCAGCTCGGCGGTGTCGGCGCCGATGGCGTAGGCCATGACCGTGTCGTCGACATCTGCCAGGATCTGGGTCATCGCCCCCACGGCGGTCTGCTCGAAGTCGGTGTCGGTGCCGTGGAAGTCGATCAGCTCCGGCCAGGTCGCTTCGACCACGAGGCTGGCCCAGTCCGAGCTGTAGACCGAGCCGCCGGCTTCTACGAAGCGCTGCAGCTTGGGGCCCAGCTCGTCCATGTCGTTGGCGACGCCGCTGTAGTCGCCGCAGTTGAGGAAGATCACGTCGTAGGCGTTCAGCGTCGTCTCGTTGCCGATGAGCTGGCGCAGCCCCGTGGTGCCGTCCCAGAGGTCGTAGTCCAGGCCCAGGCCCTCGATGATGTGCTCGACGTGGTCATATTCGCCGGTCACCACGGCGAGGCGCACGCTGTCCGGGTCCAGGCAGGTGTCTTCGGGCAGCTCGTAGACGCCGCCGCTCTCGGGCACGGTCACCGTGGTCGTCGCCGTGTACGAGCCCTTCTCGATCTGCACGAGCCAGGTGCCCGGCGGGACGTCTTCGAGCGTGTAGTGCCCGGTGGAGTCGGTGCGCGTCTCGGTCGTCCAGTCGGTGATGCCGTCGAGGTCGAGGTCGATGCTGGCGAAGACCCGGGCGTCGATCACCCAGCCGTCCCCGCTGGGGTCGCAGACGCGACCGGAGATCCCGGGCCAGCCGCCGCGGCCGAGCACCGAGCCCATGGTGTCGCCGAGCCAGGAGTTGCTGGACACCCAGAGCTGCGCCTGCTCTTCGGAGCGGTCCTGCGGTGTGTAGCTGAGGTCCAGCCAGGCGCTGCCGCCCGGGTCGATGGTCAGCGGCAGGTCGGGCGGGTCGACGAGCTGCACCCGGTCGGCCAGCAGGACCAGGGTGTCGACGACCAGGGGGATGTTGCCCTCGTTGCGCAGGCTGACGCCGTCGCTGACGGTCTGATCGGGGATCACCACGCCGAGGTCGAGGGGGTCGGGGTCGATGCTCAGCCAGGCGAGGTCGGCGTTGGCGACGACGGGGACATCCACCGTGGGATGGACGGCGTCGTCGCTGGTCACGACCACGGTCCCGACGGCTTCGGGGACGTGGGCGTCGAAGGTGACGATGGCCTGCAGTTCGCCCCCCGGGGGGAGCACGGCGGGCAGCTCCCCCACGGTCAGGCTGAGCCCGTCGACGCGTTCCGCCAGGGAGATGGCGTCGACCTTGAGCGCGGCGTCGCCGACGCTGCGGACGCGGACCACGGCGGTGTCCTGCTGGCCGCCGTCCAGGGGGCCGATGGAGACGGCGCCGGGTTCCACCGAGATGGACGGCGTCCCGGCTTCGACGGGTGCCTGCTGGGTGACGGCGTGGTCGCTGCACGCGGCGAGGAGTGCCAGTGCTACCGCAGCTCTCGTCACGCACCCTCCTCGGCCACCTCGACAGCGTAGCACCGAAGGAGGGACCCGCGGGGTCTTCCGGGGTAGAAGCTGCGATGCTCGACCAGACCGCCCTCCTCTCCCCGCTCGACCCCGCCGATCTGCCGCTGGCGGTGGACGCCTTCCTGCCGGACCCGGCGACGCTGGTCGCCGAATGGGCCGATCTGCGGGGCGATGCCGGCCTCGGCCCGGTGCTCGGCCGCTTCGGCGCCTCCCCCGCCGACCTGCTGGCGACGCCCGCCTCTGCCAGGGCCGGCCTGCTTGCGGTCGCCATGGGCCGGGGCTTCTACCACCACGAGCTGCGCGTGCGCCTGCCCATGCCCGAAGAGCTGGCGCCCGAAGCCGCCGTCTGGGGGGGCAGCACCGTGCCCTCCTGGCAGGACGGCGTGCTGGCGGAACCCAAGTACTTCTCGTTCTGCCAGGACGATCCGCACTCGGCGATGAACCCCAACCACCGCGGAAAGTGGCGGGGGCACGAGCTGCTGCACGGCGTCGTCGGCTTCTGCTGGCACCCGGCGATCACCCGCTTCGAGCTGTACCTGGGTGCCCGCATCGCCGAGATCCTGCCGGTGGTCCACTGGTACGCCCTCGACGAGCTGTACCGGCCGCGCTGTCACGCCCACGCGGGCCGGCTGCCTCCCCGCGAGAGCTGTCCGGCCTGCGAACGCCTCGCCGCGGCGGCGCCCTTCTGGGATCGGGACCGCGCGCCGCTGCGACCGCAGGCCCGGGCCTGGGCGGAGCGGGCCCGCGACCACCTCGCGCTGGAATGGGACGCCATCCTCGCCGAGCTGCACACCGGCCAGCGCCACCGCACGCGGCCGCTGCCGGGCGACAGCGACACCCAGGTCGACGGCAGCCGCGACGCCGAGGGCTACCTGCTCGGGCACTGGAACCGCCTGACCGCCTGGAGCTTCGGGGCCTGGGTCGAGCGCTTCCTCGTGCCGGGTGTCGACTACGCCGACACGGTCGACGCGATGGCCCGGCGGCTCGCCTCCACCTGCCACGCGCTGACCAGCGGGCCGCTCTCCGTGGACCTGGCGCGCGCAGACCGGCTTGCCCGGCGCAAGCTGCTGCAGGATCTCGGCTACCGCCTGCTGCTGCTGGTCGAGCACACGGGGGAGGGAGGACCGGTGGAGCGGACCCTGCTGCCGCAGGTAGACGCGCTGGCGGGCGCGGCCGCCGACCTGATCGCGGGCGAGGAGGCGGCGCTGGATACGGTGTCTGTCGACTCGGTGGTCGAGGACGCGCTGGCGGCGGTCGATACCGTGGCCATGCACCTGCCGGAGGGCCTCGCCGCCGCCGCGGGGGCGCTCGGCTATCGCTGGTGCCTGCGCGAGGCGGCCGTCGACGGCGGGCTGGACCAGCTCGTCGACGGCCTCGACGACGCCCTGCCGGACAGCTTCGGTGGCATGCCCGACCGCGAGGAGGTCGCCTGGCGCTTCGCCGACAGCGACGCCTTCGATGGCACCGGCAGCCTGGCGGCCCGCTTCCTGGCCTGGTGGGAGGCCGAGGGCGGGCCGGACCTCGACGCCCTGCGCTTCGAGGCGACCCTGCGGGACCTCCCCCGCCGCGACCCGGAGGCCGAGCTGTTCGCGGTGCTGCCGCCCGAAGACGTGGCGCTGCAGCCGCCCGCGCTGCGCGCCAACCAGACCCTGCGGCGTGCCTGGATCCACCCCTCCGTGCTGGGCGACGACATCGCGGCGATCCGTGAGGACACCGATGGGCGCGTCGAGATCGCCGTGGCCTGGCTCGGCGGAGAGCCGCACATCGTCCTGCTCGATGACGCCCTCGCCGAGGGGCTCGACAGCCTCGGCGCCGGCCATGCGCTGGACCCGGCGCTGGCGCGGCGCCTGCTGGAGGTGGGGCTCGCGGTTTGGTGGGGACCGCCGGGGAGTGGCTGAGCGTTCGGCCAGGATAGGCGGCGGTTCCTGGAGGTGACGTGCTCATGGCCCTGTTCCTGTCCGCCTGCGGCAGCGCGCCCAAGCACGCCGTCGGCGTGACCGATGGCGCGCTGGCGCCCTGCCCCTCCTCCCCCAACTGCGTGTGCTCGCAGGGCGATCCTGGGGACGAGGAGCACTTCATGCCGCCGCTGCCCCTGCACGGTGCTGCCAGCGACGCAATCGAGCGGGTGGCCGGCATCATCACCGCCATGCCGCGCACCGAGATCATCAGCCAGCAGGACCGCTACCTGCACGCCACCTTCACCTCGGCCATCTTCCGGTGGGTCGACGACGTCGAGCTGGTCGTCGACGAAGACGCCGGTGTCCTGCACTTCCGCTCGGCTTCGCGGGTGGGCCACAGCGACCTCGGCGTGAACCGCAAGCGCATGGAAGCCATCCGGGACGCATGGCTGGCGGCCGGCTGATGCCGGCGCGGATTCGGCCTCCGCGGGTTCGGCCGCCGCGGGTGCCGCCAGCTACTGCGGCGGCGGGCCGTACAGGCTGGCACGCCACCAGCCGTAGCCGGTGTTGGGGCCATCCAGCACCATGACCACCTCGCCCTCCGGCGTCACCTCGTGCTTGATGCCGATGGCGGAGTAGCTGACCAGGGTGTTGCCGCCGGGCAGCCGCTGGACGTCGCCGAGCTGGTGGCTGAACAGGCCGGCGTCGTAGCGGAACAGCTCGTCGCCGGTGCTGCGGGAGTACTCCACGGCGATCGAGTCCTCCTCCCCGCCGCCCTGGTTGGCGAAGATCAGCACGGTGTCGTCGGTCAGCTCCGCGCCGTGCTGGCGCCCGCCCCAGTCGTCGGCGGTCAGCTCGCTGAGCTTCCACTGAACGTCGCCCGACGTGCGGTCCACCGCGTAGACGTCGTAGAGGTGATCGGAGACCAGCAGCAGGTCTTCGTCGGCCTTGTAGCGCAGGGCGTTGAGGTGGTCGGCGGTGCCGCCCTGGGCGCTGATGTCGGAGAGGGTGCGGACCTCCTCGTCGCCGGCGCAGACCTTCCGGATCTTGCCCGCCCGCTTCGTGTAGGCGATGTAGGCGATGCAGTCGCCGCCGCTGAGCGCGACGAGGTCGTGGCTGGCGTGGGGCTCGGCGAAGAGCTCGTGGTCCAGCGTGTCCATGGACACGCGCTCGATCGTGTGCTCTCCCTCTGCGTAGCTGAGCATCCACATGCTCTGGCCGTCCCACGACATCCGGGCGGCGTTGGCCGAGTCCTGGTTGCCGTCCCGGGTGAGGAAGTGCGAGCGGTACCACCAGACGACGTCGCCGTCGGGGTCGACGATGTAGACCCAGCCCTGTCGCGCCGCCTGGGGCAGGGCGAACTCGGTCATCACGATGAAGCCGGGCTCCGAGCCCTGGGAGCGGGTCAGATCCACGTGGTGGAGCGGCGGTGCGGCGCCGGTCTGCAGCGTCAGGTCGTCGCCGGCCACGGTCTGCCCGTCCAGTGTCGCCTGGATCTGGAAGTGGTAGGTGGACTCTGGCTTCATGCCCAGCAGCAGCGTGCGGTGGTCGGGGTCGCTGACGTCGATCGGAGCGACCATCCCGTAGCTGTCGTCCAGCCCGAAGCGGATCTCGGCCGAATCCAGCGTTGCGTCTTCCAGGTCCGTGCCGGCGAGCTGCCAGGTCACGATGCCGATGGTCGTCGGCGCGTCGGGGTCCACGTCGCTGGCCAGCGTGACCGAGACCTCGAAGTTCGCGGTGGCGCCCCCGTCGGAGGTGCCGCCATCTGTGGTGCCGCCGTGGGCCCCGCCGCCGTCGGCCCCGCCGCCATCGGTGCTGCCGGCGTCGCCGCTGCCACCGCGCGGGCCCGGCGGCGGGCCGGAGTCGGCGGGCGTGCTCCCGCAGCCACCGAGCAGCACCAGGAGGACAGCCGCCGGTGCGCAGGACGTGAGCATCGACGGCCGCCGGTAGAGGGGAGTGGGGGTGAGGAGCCGGTCGCATGGGAGGGTCGACCCGACCGGCGCAAGGTACAGGCGGCCGAGGCGACCCTCAACCCTTCACGCGCCCAACGACTGCGGCGTGGTGACCGGGCGGTCTGCTCGGAGCACGCGCTCGCGCCTATGGGTGGATCAGGACACGACAGGAGGTTCTCATGCTGCTCCTGGCCCTGGTCCCGCTCGTTGCCCTCGCGGACGTGGTCTTCGAGGACGCCTTCGACGACGGCGTGCTGCCGGGCGATGGCGATCCCCAGGTGTGGGCCTTCGACACCGACGGCACGACCGCTCCCCACTGGGACGCCGCGGAGCTCGACGGTGAGCTGGTGGTGACGGACATCCACGTCGCGCCGGGCACCACGGAGGGCTGGACGGGGGTCATGCTCACCCATGACCTCGACGAGGCCCTCGACGACTTCGACCTCGTGATGGAGATGTCCTGGGACTCCGTCGACGACCGGAGCGGCGTCGACGAGGTGACGGCCATCCAGGATCTCTTCGTCATCCTGTACGACGCGGACGGCCAGCGCCTCGCCCAGGCCGGGCTCTGGGATGCCTGGTTCTCCAGCCAGGGCAAGGCCTTCGTCGAGGCGGCCCTCGCCGAGCCCGAGGAGTACCCGCTGGTGCCGCTGGCGGGTGGCGAGCGGGTCCACATCTGGCGTGACGGCGACGAGGTCACCGCCGAGGTGGGCGACCTGGTGAGCGTCAGCGCCACGAGCGATCGCCCCCTGGAGAGGATCCGCCTGAGCTTCCAGTTCGGCCCCTACGGCGTCGAGCCCGACGACTCGCACTTCGGGACGGAGCGGGTCGCCTTCGTGCGGCTTCGCACCGGGGAGGTCGGGGACACCGGGACCGTCGGCGACGGTGGCGTCGCGGACGGAGGTGCGGCTGATGGCGGCGCCGGGGACGGTGGCGTCGCGGACGGTGCAGCCGACACGGGCGTGACGCCAGGCAGCGATGTCACCGCCGCCTGCGGCTGCAGTCGGTCCATCGAGAAGAGTCGCGAGCTGGCCGGGCTGCTGCTGCCGGCCGGGCTGCTGCTGGCGATGAAGCGACGCCGGAGAGGCTGACCGCCCCCGGGGCGTGTACGTCTGGGGGCCCCCTCACCCCTCCCAGCGCGACGGCCGCCGCCGCAGCCAGCCAGGGGCGCCGACCTCGTCGCACCAGGCCTGCCAGGCCGCCCGGGGTGCGCCGCGCCAGCGGAGGTCTTCGAGCTCCTGGGTCAGCGGGACGTCGGTGACCAGGGTGGCGAGGAGCACGTAGAGCGCGGCGTCGTCGCGGTGGGCTTCCAGGGTGGCGCTGAGCCGGGCGGCGCCGCGGACCTTGACGTGCCAGTCGGCCGGGTCGGCGGGGATGTCGTCGAGGTGGCCCCAGCGGTCGAGCACCCGGGCGGTGCTCTTGGCCCCCCAGCCGGGCAGGCCGGGGATGCCGTCGGCGCTGTCCCCCATGATGCCGAGCAGGTCTGGGATGCTGGCCGGGGCGACGCCGTGCTTGTCGCGCACGGCGGGCTCGTCGAGCAGCTTGCCCCGCGCACGGTCGACCTGGATGATGTGCTGCCCGCGCACCACCTGGCCGAGGTCCTTGTCCGGGGTCATGATCCGGACCTGGTCGACGTCGTCAGCGAAGCGGACGGCGGCGGTGGCCAGGGCGTCGTCGGCTTCGTGGCGGTCCATGGACCAGACCGTGATGCCGGCGGCGGCGACGGCGGCTTCGGCGGCGTCAAACTGCTCGCGCAGCTCTGGCGGGACCCCGGCGTCGGACTTGTACCAGGGGAACAGGTCGTTGCGGAAGCTGACGATGGGGTTGTCGAAGGCCACGGCGATGTGGGTGACAGCTTCGTCGGGGTCGTCGAGGAGGGCGAGGAGCGAGCCGACGATGCCGACGGTGGCCTTGCGATCGCGCCCCGCGGGGTCGGTGTGGCCGGGCCGCTTGGAGAAGTGGGCCCGGTACAGCTCGTAGGTGCCGTCGACGAGGTGGAGGCGGGCCGGGCGCGCGTCCTGCCCGCTCACGGGGCCACGAAGATGAAGAGGCGGCCGTCGCTGCCGCCCACCTGTGGCGAGGTCGTCAGCAGGTCGTCCCGCCCGTCGCCCGACAGGTCGCCGGTGGCGATGGTCATGCCGTTGAGCAGCGGGTTGTTGGCTTCGAAGCGGGCGTCGGCGGCGCCCACCGAGGTCGGCCCGTCCGCCAGGCTGCTGCCCCGGAACAGGTAGACGACGCCGGGCACGTCGGCGCTGGTGTCGTAGGCGTGACCGTCGGGCGCGCCGGCGAGCAGGTCGGCGATGCCGTCGTCGTCCACGTCGCCGCTGGACAAGGCCAGGCCGAGGTACTGCGCTTCGGCGCCCGCGATGGTGAGGTCGGCGTCGGAGCTGTGGACTTCCCCGGCCAGGCTGCCGGCGTCCCAGAACAGGTAGACCTCGCCGGCGTTGGGGGCGCTGACAGCGAGGTCGGCGTCGCCGTCTCCGTCGAAGTCGCCGATGCGGGGTTCGCCCTGCCGACCCAGGCGGCCGCCCTCGGTGTCGCCGACGATGGCAGCGCGGGCGACGAAGCCGATGCTGCCGCTGCCGCTGAAGCTGGCGCGGCCGCGCACGAGGTAGATGGCGCCGCCGTCGGTGGCGCCCCCGTCGTAGCCCGACGCGCCGATCGCGATGTCGGCGTAGCCGTCGCCGTTGGTGTCGCCGCCGCCGAGCGCGTTGCCCAGGTAGTCCTCGTCGTTGTCGCCGTACAGCCAGACGTCGGCGTCGCCGCCCCAGTCGAAGTTGCCGTCGCCGAGATCGGCCCCGGAGAACATGTAGATGTCGCCGGCGTGGTGGCCGTCGTCCGGGTAGTAGTCGCCGAAGACGAGGTCAGCGGCGCCGTCGCCGTCGTAGTCCGTGCTGCTCTCGACCTTGGTGTAGACATAGGTCGACGCCGCCCCGGTGAAGACGATGTCGCCCTCGTCGGCGGACAGCGTGCCGGTGATGCCGTCGGTGCCGCCGCGGAACACGGTGGCGGCCACGGTGCCGTAGGTCGCGGACTCGACGTCGGTGCCGACGATGACGAGGTCGTCGAAGCCGTCACCGTCGATGTCGCTGGCGTCCTGGTCCATGGTCGCCAGGTAGCCTTGCGCGCCGGCCCCGCTGACCAGGGCCACGGCCCTGTCGGAGGCGTCGTTGTAGCGCCGGGTGTGGTCGGCGCCGTCGATGACGTAGACGCCGCCGACGCCGTCGCTGCCGACGTAGGTGCCGCCCACGGCGAAGTCGAGCTGCCCGTCGCCGTCGTAGTCGCCGGTGGACAGTGAGTTCTGCCAGCCGAGGTAGTCGGTGGCGTCGCCGTCGAGCAGGCCGTCGGCCCGGTTGACGTCGACGTTGTCGGCGCTGCCGTCGCAGTCGTCGTCGATCCAGTCCCAGACCTCGGTCATGTCGGGGTTGGCGCGTGCGTCGGCGTCGTCGCAGTCCCCCTCGTCGACGGTGTAGCCGTCGGCGTCGTGGTCGATCTCCGGGCACCAGTCATTGATCGCCCCGGGGGTGCCCAGGTCACCGTCGCCGTAGCTGCTCTGGCCGAGGCACCAGGAGTCCGACAGCGCCGCCGAGCTGGCGTCGGCCAGGGTCGGGTCGAGGCTGAGGCTGGCACCCGCCGCGATGGGCCAGGCGGTCGTGTACTCCAGGGAGGCCACGGCGAGGTCGGCGACGCTGAGGGCGAGGCTGTCGCCGCCCGACGACAGCGAGAGGTCGGCCGCGTCGTAGACGTAGTCGGCGTCGTAGCCACCGTTGAGGCTGGTGTCGCCCTCCGGACCGAGGACCACAACCCCACCGGCCGGCAACACCAGGGAGGACCCGATCGTGATGCCGCCGCCGCCGGACGCCGTGAGCTGCCAGCCGAGGAGGTCCAGGTCCGCGGTCGAGGTGTTGAGCAGCTCGATCCACTCGCCGTCGCTGTCGCCCACGGCTGCGGGGTCGATCATCAGCTCGACGATGAGGACGTCGCCGGCCGAGACGAAGTCCTCGTCCACCAGCCCGTCGCAGTCGTCGTCGAGGAGGTCGCGATCCTCGGTCGCGCCGGGGAAGACGGTGGCGTCGTCGTCGTCGCAGTCGCCCTCGTCGACGGTGTAGCCGTCGCCGTCGAGGTCGGTCTCGACGCTGCCGCCGTCGCTGGTTCCGCCGTCTCCGGTGGTTCCGCCGTCGCTGGTTCCGCCGTCGCTGGTTCCGCCGTCTCCGGTGGTTCCGCCGTCGCTGCCGCCGTCTCCGGTGGTCCCGCCGT
>CAZRFD010000028.1:61947-63854 GCA_964599085.1 uncultured Enterobacterales bacterium
CCGCCGTCTCCGGTGGTTCCGCCGTCGCTGCCGCCGTCTCCGGTGGTCCCGCCGTCGCTGCCGCCGTCTCCGGTGGTTCCGCCGTCGCTGCCGCCGTCTCCGGTGGTTCCGCCGTCGCTGCCGCCGTCTCCGGTGGTCCCGCCGTCGCTGCCGCCGTCTCCGGTGGTCCCGCCGTCGCTGCCGCCGTCGCCGGTTCCGCCGTCGCTGCCGCCGTCGCTGGTTCCGCCGTCGCTGCCGCCGTCGCTGGTTCCGCCGTCGCTGCCGCCGTCTCCGGTCGAGCCGCCGTCGCTGGTGGTTCCGCCGTCGCTGGTGGTTCCGCCGTCGCTCACCGAGCCGCCGTCGACGCTGGTGCCGGTGTCGTCGGACTTGGCGGGCTGGCAGGCAGCGAGAGCGAGGGTGACGGCGATGCAGGCGATGCGCATGGATGGCTCCTCAGCGGCGGACCTCCAGTTGAGAACAGCGCGGCGCTGAGGTCAAGGGAGGCGCCGTCGCAAGGGGTGGGCCATGTTGTAGCGTTTGAAAATGCATAGACATCATGTTCACGTGTTTGCATATTTGTGCGTTCCGGGATACGGTGGCTTCCCCGCCACGGAGTCCCTCATGTCCCCCTCCCTCGACGAACTGCGCCGTGGATACTCGGCCGGGCGCCAGCTCTGCTGCCTGTACTGCAAGGCCAGCTTCGTGCCCGGGCGCGTCTACGATCTCGGTGAACACCTCGCCGACGCCGACTACGCCGCGCGCCAGCACGTGGCCCGGGAACATGGCGGTCCCCTCGCTGCCCTGCTCGACCAGGGCAAGACGGCGACCGGTCTGTCGGATGTGCAGCGCACCGTGGTCGCCTTGAGTGCGGGCGGTGCGTCCGACGCCGAGATCGCCGAGGCACTGGGCGGCCGCTCGCCCTCCACCGTGCGCAACCACCGCTTCCAGCTCCGGCGCCGGACCGCCCAGGCGCGCGCATTTCTCGCCGTCATGGACCTCCTCGACGAACAGGCGGACCAGGCCTTCGTCGACTACCACGCCGCCCTGCCGGTGCAGGACGACAGGGCTGTCGTGACGCGCAGCGAAGCCGGGAAGCTGCTGGACAAGTACTTCGTCGACGACGACCACACGTGCCTGGACCGCTTCCCTCGCAAGGAGAAGCACAAGCTCGTCGTGCTGCGGCACCTCGTGCAGCGCTTCGAGCCGGGACGCCGTTACGCCGAGAAGGAGGTCAACGCTCTGCTGCAGCAGGCCTTCGACGACTACGCCGTGCTTCGGCGCTGGCTGGTCGACTACCGCTTCCTCGGCCGAGAGCGGGACGGCAGCGCGTATTGGCGGAGCGATGGGTAGGAGCGCGCGGGGGCGGCGTCAGGCCGCCCCTACCCCGACAGCTCCCCCCGCTCGGCCGTCCGGGCGATGTGCTCGACCCAGGCTTCCGCCCGGTTCTGCTCGCGCGGGGTCATGCGGTCGATGCGGGTGCGGATCCGCTGGACTCGCTGGGTGACGGCGGCGCGGCTCACGCCGTGCATGCGTGCCAGCTCGGCCTTGGTTCCAGCGGCGAAGAGGTCGATGAGGTACTGGCGGTCGGCGTCGGTGAACGGGCTCTCCGGGACCATGTGGACCGCGCGCTCGGGGTGGGGCGGCACGTTGTTCCAGGCCTCGATCTCCTCGGCCAGCTCGCTGTCGATGGTGTCGCGCTCGCGGATCCGCGCCCGGGCGGCGTGGCCCACGGTGCGATCGCAGATGGTGCGGACGAAGGCCAGCAGTGACGGCAGGGAGTCCCCCTCGAAGCGGGCCAGGGCCCCGGACATGAGCTGGTAGAGCACCTCGGCGACCAGCTCCTCCTGCTCGGCCGAGCCCAGCACGCCGGCGTAGCGCCCGCTGCAGCGGTGGTGGATTCGTCCGTGCGCGTAGCGGGCCAGCCGCAG
>CAZRFD010000029.1:0-63283 GCA_964599085.1 uncultured Enterobacterales bacterium
ACTGGGCGGCGTTGCGGCGGACGAAGGCGTCCTGCAGCGGGTGCAGGCCGTCGGGGCCGGCGAGCCCCTCCACCGTGCGGACATGGGCGCCCTCGCACAGGGCGACCAGCGTGAGGCAGGCCAGCACGGGGCGCCCGTCCAGCAGCACCGTGCAGGCGCCGCAGTCCCCCTTGTCGCAGCCCTGCTTGGTGCCGGTGAGCCCCAGGTCGTAGCGCAGCGCTTCGAGGAGGGTCCGGTCCGCCGTGCAGGCAAGGGCGACGGGCTGGCCATCGACGACGAGGCGCACGAGCGCGGGGGCGCCCGCTGCCTGGGTCGGCGCTGTGTCTGTCGCTGCCCGGTCTCTCGCTGCGGGCACGTTCGCGGCCGGGGAGGGGTCGGCGGAGGAGGACATCGGCGGTCCGTCGGCGGGGGAGGGGAGGGCGCGGCCTGACGGGCGTTCTGGACGAGGGTCGGCCCGACGCTGCGCTGCGCCGGTCAGCCTAATCCGCTGGCCCCCGCCGCGGTGCCGGGCCGCCGCCGGCGCAGGCGGCTGTCTCTTGGGGTCACGACTCGTCGCGGTCGCTTGCTGGCTTGCGGGTCGGCGTCGATGGTGTATGCTGAGTCCAGAACCCAGGCGTATGTTTGCCGTTTTCGCCGGGGTCGAGCGTCGCTCTGCCCCGCGTGGGGTGTGTCTTGAGTCCCTTTCCCCTTGCCGTGGATCAGCATCGCGTGCCCGGCGCAGACCCGGACAGCGATGTCGCCGGCCGCGTCCTCTTCGTCGACGACGACGACGCCATCTGCGAGATCGTGACCCGCTACCTCGGCGCCGTCGGTCTGCGGGTGGAGTCCACCACCAACCCGACCGACGCCCTTCAGCTCATCGGCCTGCGCTGCCACGACGTCATCATCAGCGACATCTCCATGCCCGGCATGACCGGCCTGGACCTGATGGCCGCCGTGCGCGAAGTCGACCTCGACATCCCGATCATCCTGCTGACCGGGACGCCGACGCTGTCGACCGCCCAGGACGCCGTCGGCCTCGGCGCCTTCCGCTACCTCACCAAGCCTGTCGACAAGGCAGAGCTGCAGGCTGCGGTCCAGCGGGCGGTGGCGGCGCACGCCGTCGCCCGGCTGAAGCGGGACGCCCTGGCCCTGGCCAGCAG
The DNA here is from genome assembly GCA_964599085.1 of uncultured Enterobacterales bacterium. Classification (GTDB taxonomy): domain Bacteria; phylum Myxococcota_A; class UBA796; order UBA796; family UBA2385; genus J125. Next base: position 1,143 of record CAZRFD010000029.1, read on the forward strand.
CGCCCGCTCCCTCGCCCCCGGCGACCTCGCCGGCGACCAGGTGCGCTTCGACCGGGCGCTGTCGTCGCTGTGGATGGCGGCCCAGCCCATCGTCCGCACCTTCGACGGGCGGGTCCACGGCTACGAGCTGCTCATGCGCAGCGAAGAACCGGCGCTGCCTCACCCTGGCGCCGTGCTGCAGGCCGCCGAACGACTCGACCGGCTCTCCGACCTGGGGCGGGTCGTCCGCACCCGCTCAGCGGCGGTCATCGATCGCGCGCCCCCAAGCGTGCTCTTCTTCGTCAACCTCCACCCCCAGGACCTGCACGACGACACACTCTACCTCTCCGACGACCCCCTGGCCCGCCACGCCCAGCGCGTCGTGCTGGAGGTGACGGAGCGGGCCACCATGGGCCGGAGCGACGACGTGGCGCGGCGGATCGCGGCGCTGCGGGGCATGGGCTACCGCGTCGCCATCGACGACCTCGGCGCCGGCTACGCCGGGCTCAACAGCTTCGCCCAGCTCGAACCCGACGTCGTCAAGCTGGACATGGAGCTGACCCGGGACATCCACACCTGTCCGACCCGGCAGCGCATCGTCAGCGCCATGATCCGGCTGTGCCGGGAGATGGGCGCACAGATCGTCGCAGAGGGCGTCGAGACGCTCCCCCAGAGAAACACGCTGGTCAACCTCGGATGCGACCTCGCGCAGGGCTACCTCATTGCTCGCCCCGATCGGCCATTCCCCGCTGCCGCGTGGTGATTGGCGGAGGGAATCGGATATTGGTCCGATACTTCGAAAGGCGTACACCATGAACTCCGACGCGAACCGCGGGCTCTGCTACCGCTGTGCGCGGGAGCTGGCGCAGACGGCCATCGACCTGCCCGCCGACCTCTCCGGCGTCGGCGCGGGCTCGACGGCGCCCGGCCTTGTCGCGCACGAAGTGCTCCGCCTCCGCGAGCTGTTCACCGACTTCGTCCAGCGCTCGCCGGACCTCGTGTTCCAGACGGACGACGCGCTGCGCTTCACCTACGTCAACGACGCCTGGACGACGGTGCTCGGCTACGCCCCGGACGACCTCCTCGGGCATCCCATGTGCGACTTCCAGCCGCCGGACTCGGTGGAGCGGGACTGGGAGGTGCTCCGGGCGGCGACGGCGGGAAGCGTCATCCGGGGCCACCGCAGCGTCCGCCTGCACAAGGACGGCCACCCCGTCCACGTCCTGCTCAGCGCGCGGCCCATCCACGGCCCCGACGGCGCGCTGCGGGGGGTGCGGGGCACCGCCGTGGACATCAGCGCCCAGGTGCGCGCCTGGGAAGAGGCCGGGCGCGCCCGTGCCGCCGACCGCGCAAAGTCGGCCTTCCTGGCCATGATGTCCCACGAGCTGCGTACCCCCCTCAGCCACATCCTCGGCTTCTCCGGGATCCTGCTGCGGGAGATCTCCGGGCCCCTCACCAAGGACCAGCGCAAGCAGGTGGGGCTGATGCAGTCCAGCGCCCGGCTCCTGCGCCAGCTCGTCGACGACATCCTGGACTACGTGCGGCTGGAGGGGGGCGCGCTGCGGCCGCGCCGCGACGACGTGGACCTCGGCCGGCTGGCCGCCCGGGTCGTGGAGATGACGCTGCCCCGCGCAGCCAGCCAGGGACTGCGCCTGACGATGGCCACCACGGCGCCGGCCATCCTCGCACGGGCCGACGCGCACCGGGTGGAGCAGATCCTGCTCAACCTCGTGGGCAACGCCTTGAAGTTCACGGCCGAGGGTGGCGTCCACGTCGCTCTCTGTCGCGACGGCGACGCGGTCTGCGTCTCGGTCGCCGACACCGGCCCCGGGATCCCGGCCGACCAGCTCGACACGATCTTCGAAGCCTTCCACCAGATCTACACCGACGACGCCCGGCAGGACGGCGCCGGCCTGGGGCTGGCCATCAGCCGCGGCCTCGCACGGGCCATGGGTGGGGACCTCTCCGTGTCGAGCACCGTCGGCGGGGGTAGCGAATTCACCCTCCGGCTTCCCGCCGACGCCGACGCCGACGCGATGGGGTATCGGGCATGATGCGCCCGCGTCATCTGTGGGCGCGTCGCCTCTCCGGGAGCCAGGCATGGCGGTAGTGCTGATCGTCGATGACCGGGAGCCCAGCCGCTACCTGTTGCGCACCCTGCTGCAGGGCCACGGCCACGATGTCGTGGAAGCCCACGACGGCGAACAAGCCCTCGCCCGCGCCGCAGAGCGCCTGCCCGACCTGGTCATCAGCGACGTGCTGATGCCCCGCATGGACGGGTATGCGCTGTGCCGTGCGTGGATGGCCGACGAAGAGCTGGCGGGCATCCCGTTCATCATCTACTCGGCGACCTACTCGGACGCCGACGACGAAGACCGTGCCCTCGCGCTGGGCGCCGCCCTGTTCGTGCGCAAGCCCGCCGAACCCGCCGATCTGCTCGCGGCGGTGGAAGACGTGCTGTCCGCGCAGGCATCGGGCGCGGACGCCACGACCTCGGGCCTTCCCCCTCTGGAAGACGTGGACGACACGCCGACGGCAGAGCTGCGCCTGTACAACCGCTACCTCGTCGAGCAGCTCGAGCGGCGCATGGAGCAGCTCCAGGACGCCTACCGCCAGCTCGAAGAGACCTCCTGTCGCTGTTCGGCCATCGTCGACAGCTCCATGGACGCGCTCATGGGCATCGATCCCGAGGGGCGACTGGCGAGCTGGAACCCGGCGTGCACCGCGACCTTCGGCTACACCGCCGAAGAAGCCATCGGCCAGCCCTTCACCCTGCTCGTCCCGCCGGAGATCCACGACCAGGAGCGGGCACGCATCACGGTGCTGTCCGAGGGGGAACAGGTCGTCTTCGAGGAGCGCGCCCGCCGCAGGGACGGCTTCGAGCTGGAGGTCGCGCTGACCGTGACCCGCCTCGCTGGCGGGCTGGGCTGGTCGGTGATCTGCCGGGACCTGACGCCGGTGCGCCTGGCCGAGCGGGAAGCCCGCGCCGCCGAGAGCCGCTACCAGCGCCTCGCGGAACACATGCCGGACATCATCTACCGGTACCGGCTCGGCTGGGATGTCGGCTTCGACTACGTCAGCTCGGCAGCCGCGGAGATCCTGGGCGTCGACGCCGAAGCCCACTACGCCAACCCGCGGCTCTGGCATCAGCTCGTCCACCCCGACGACCTGCCACTCGTGGAGGGGCTGCTGTCCGGCGGTCCGGACGCGGCGGGCCCCATGACCCTGCGCTTCGTGCGGCCCGACGGCCGCCAGGCCTGGCTGGAGCTGCGCAGCCGGGTCCTGCGCAACACCCGAGGAGAAGCGGTCGCGGTGGAGGGCGTCGCCCGCGACGTCACCGAGCGGGTGCGCGCCGAAGCGGATCTGTCGGCCAGCAACGCCCGGCTGCAGCGGCTGCTCTCCGCCAGCCCCACCTTCGTCTACTCGCTGGTGGAGGACGGCGACGCGCTGTTGGCCACGTGGGTCAGCGACAACGTCACCCGCCTGTTCGGCTGGTCGGTGCAGGAGTGCCTCGCTCCCGGTTGGTGGAGGGACAACCTGCACCCCGACGATCGGACGGCCGCGCAGGAGGCCAGTCAACGACTCAGGGACACCGGAAACCTCTCCCACGTCTACCGCTTCCGGCACAAGGATGGCCGCTACCGCTACATCCAGGACGAGATCGGCCTGGTCGAGCCCGGCGTGTCACCGCGTCGCTACGTCGGCGCCTGGCGCGACATCACCGCGGAACGGGAGGAACGCCAGGCGCGGGAAGAGCTCCAGACCCAGCTCGTCCAGGCCCAGAAGATGGAAGCGCTCGGCACCCTGGCCGGCGGCGTCGCCCATGACTTCAACAACTACCTGACGGCCATCCTCGCCTACGCCGGCTTCGTCAAGGACGAGCTGGAACCCGGCAGCCAGGCCGTCGAAGACATCGACCGCGTCATCGACGGCGGCCAGCGCTCCGCCCGCCTGGTCAGCCAGCTCCTGGCCTTCTCCCGCCAGCAGGTGGTCCAGCCCCTGCGCGTGGACGTCAACGACGTGGTGCACGGCATCACCCGCATGCTCCGCCGCATGATCGGAGAAGACATCCAGCTCCGCACCCACCTCGCCGACGACCTGCGCGCGGTGATGACCGACCCCGGCCAGCTCGAGCAGGTGCTGATGAACCTCGCCGTCAACGCCCGGGACGCGATGCCCACCGGCGGCGAGCTGCTCGTGTCGACGGCGCTTCGAGAGGTCGACGACGACGTCGCCGCCCGTCACCCGGGCCTGGACGCCGGCGTCTACGTCGTCGTCGAGATCGCCGACACCGGCCAGGGCATGGACGAGCTGACACAGCGGCGGGCGTTTGAACCCTTCTTCACCACCAAGGAGGTCGGGCGGGGCACGGGGCTCGGGCTGGCCACCGTCTACGGCATCGTCAAGCAGGCCGACGGGTACATCATGCTGGACAGCGCGCCCGGCGAGGGGACCCGCTTCTCGATCCTGCTGCCGGCGCTCAGCCAGACCACCAGCCTCGACGACATCGACGCCTTCGACGAACCGGAGACCCTGCACGGCCAGGAGACGGTGCTGGTGGTGGAAGACGACCGCCAGGTGCGGGAGAGCACCCGCCGCATGCTGATGGCCCAGGGCTACGACGTGCTCCAAGCGTCCAACGCCGGCGAAGCCCTGCTGATCTGCGAGCGGCACGAGGCAGCCATCCACCTGCTGCTGACCGACATCGTGATGCCCATGATGAGCGGGGTGGAACTGGTCGAGCGGGCCCGGCCGCTCCGGCCCGAGATGAAGGTGCTGTTCATGACCGGCTACACCGACGACACATCCGTCCGGCACGGCCTCGCCGCTGGGGTGCAGCTCATCCGCAAGCCCTTCTCGGCGCCCGCGCTGGCCAGGATGGTGGCGGCGGCGGTCGCCAGCGGGCGGGACCGGGGCAGCGCCGAAGACTGACAGGCGCGCAGGGGCGTCACACGCGCCCCTCCTCCTGCAGCCGCCCGATTCGGCGGGCGAGGGCGAGCAGCTCGGCTTCGCCACCGTTGAAGTCGTCGGGAAGGTCGACGTGGCTTCCGCGCTGGCGGGCGCGCTCCGCCGCGAGCCGCAGCAGCCGCTGGCCGGCCTCGGCTGCGTGGCCGCTGTGCCGGTGCAGGCGGGCGAGGACCTCGAGGTCGCGGGCCACGCTGCCCTGGCGGTCGCGGATGGGCGGCAGCGCGGGCCCCATGCGCCGCGAGAGCGCGAAGACGGCGAGCAGGTAGACCAGCGCAAGGTGGGCGGCGAGCAGCTCCAGCGGGCCGACCAGCGTGCTGGCCGCCAGCTCCGGGTCGGCGAGGTGGCCGTGGTGCACCTCGTCGAAGGTGACGGCGCGCCCGTGATCGACGAGCGCCAGGGCGAGGTCGAGGTTGTCGCCGTGGCCGATCCCGGCGTTGTCCAGCGCGCTACTGCCGGCCACCACCACGAGCTGGCCCGGCCGCCAGCGTTGCTTCGAGATGAGGGCGCCGCCGTCGCCGTCGGCGTAGAGCGGCTCGGCGCCGAGCTTGAGGCGCGGCGCCTGTGCCGGCAGGCGCACCTCTGCCGTCGCCGGCCAGCCCGCCTCCTGGGCGTCTTCGCGCGCAGCGACGGGGACGGTCTGCAGCCGCCAGGCCCGCCAGTCCGGCCACCACAGCGGCGGGTCGGCGTCGCGATCGACCAGCTCGAGGTCGAAGGCGTCCAGCAGGGCGCGCTCTGCCGGCGCGGCCTCCTGCCCGCTGGTGACGAGCAGCACCCGGCCTCCCTGGCCCATCCAGTGCCGCAGGGCCCGGGTGTCGTCGTCGGACCAGCCGGTGGCCAGCGGGGCCGCCACCACCAGCGTCCCGTCGGCGGCGGGCAGCTCCGACAGCGGGCGCTCGAAGCGGCGGACCGGCCGACCGCTGTCCTCCAGGGCGCGGTACAGGGTCAGCAGCCCCTCGGCCCGGGTGCCGTAGGAGGTGGGGCCGGGCTCGCTCCCGCCGACCAGCAGGCTGCCCAGGACCAGGACCAGCGTCGCAAGGCCGAGCAGCCAGGCGGTGAGGGGGATCCGGCGGGGCTCGCTCACGCTGGTGCTCCGGGCGGCGCGAGCAGCGCCTCGACCACCGGCACCAGCCGTTCGACGTCGGCGGCGTCGGGTGCGGCGGTGCCGTAGACCCCGCGGACGACGACCCTGGCGACCCGCTGCACGGCGGGGCGGCCCGGCCAGTCGCGGGCCAGCGTCGCCACGAACTCCCGCTCGGTGCGGTCGGGCGCCCAGCTCCCGTGCCCCTGGTCGGCGAGGCCCCGCGCGAGCCAGGACCACAAGGCCCCGAGCGCGTCCCGGGTCCGCCCCGCGGACAGCAGGCCGGCGACCTGCAACCGGGGGTTCGGGCCCGGCTCCTCGGCGTCCGGCTGCACGGCCCGGCCGCGGTCCCGCCGGCGGCGCAATCGAGTCCTCCGCCGTGCGCTGCGTAGCCGCATCGTTGCGGTGATCACCGCCGCCAGCAGCAGGACGGTGAGCCCTGCGACCGCCAGCCACAGGGTCGTCTCGCTGACCTCCTGGCCGAAGGCGTCGCGGGCCAGCCCGTCGAGCCAGCGGATCAAGGCGTGGCCGATGTCCCGCAGGTAGGCGCCGACGGAAGCGTCGACCTGCGTCTGGACCCCCTCCTCGTCCTGGATCCGCTCCAGCAGGACCTGGGCCTCGGGGCTGCTCACGCAGGTGTCCCTTCGGGAGTGGCGACCGTCGCTCCGCCGTCACTGGCGTCTGGCTCCAGCTCGAGCGCCGCGGCCAGGTCCAGGCCCTCGGTGATCTCCCGGGCGCGGCGGTACAGCAGGACGCTGCCGGCCGCGAGGTAGGCGTAGGACAGCACGTAGACGAAGGCGGCGGTCACACTCAGGATCACCAGCATCCAGACCGGCACCGCGGTCATCGCCCCCATGGCGCTGCCGCCCTCGGCCGCGGCCTTGATCCCCAGCCACCCGCCGATGATGCCCGCCGGCAGGGTCGCCAGTGACCCGATCGAGTAGTTGAGCAGCGTGAACACGCAGCCGAGCGCCAGGGTCCAGGCCCCGGTCGTTGTGAACCAGGGGCCGCGCTTGCCGTGGCGCGCCAGGGCGATGGACCGGTCGATGGCCTTGCCGCCTGTCAGATCCTCGGCCGCCATCACCGGCAGGGTGAGCGCGAGGTACATGCCGGCCAGCAGGCCGGGGACGACGCAGAAGGCTGCGCCCATGACGACCACGAACTGCACCATCAGGCTGGTCAACAGCCGGCCGGGCCGAGCAGCCCAGCGCAGGGCCTGTCTCGCCGTGAACGCCCGCCCGTGCAGGGTCTGCTCAACGCCCCACACCGCGGCGGTCACCGCCAGGGCCGTGAGCGCCATGCTGACCATGCTGCCCCCGTAGAGCAGGACGTAGCCGAGCCCCAGCGCGACGTAGTCCTTGGCCACGGTGCCTCGCAGGGTCAGGAGCTGGCCGGCGGACGCCGGAAGCACTGCAAAGAGCTGCACTGGCAGGACGATGGCGCCGAGCTGCCGCAGGTGCGTGCGCGTCAGCCAGGCCGGCGCGTCGAGGAAGGCGAGGATGTCCAGGTCGGCGACGGCGCGGGGCAGTGTCTTCCGCGGCACCGGCTTCATCGCGGCTCCGGGGCCGGCGGGGTGGCGAGCACCCAGGTGAGGAAGGCGGCGACGAGCGCGACGCCCAGCAGCATCTTGACGCCGGTCTGCAGGGTCATGACCGGCGAGATGTTGCCCTCGACCACCCCGAGCAGCACGAACCAGGGCAGGGTGCCCCCCACCAGCATGGCGCTCCTTCGGGCCGCAGCGGGCAGCGTGCGGGCACGGGGCTGGTTGCGCCAGCGGAGCTGTCCCTCGGCCAGCAGCAGTCCGGCGGCCCCGGCGACGACGATGAGGAACAGCTCCAGCGGACCGTGGGCGCTGATGAAGGCAAAGGTGCGTCCGAGCAGCTCGTAGCGCCATCCAAGTGCGAGGATGGACCCGAACATCATGCCGTTCATCAGGAGCATGTACAGCGTTCCCAGGCCCAGCGTGGCGCCGGACAGCCAGGTGATGAGCGCCACCGAGATGTTGTTCGTGAAGATGCGGGTCGACAGCAGCGCCGGGGGCGCGAGCTTGCCGATGGAGTCCGTCCAGATCTCGCCGCGCCGGAGCTGGTCGAGGGCGTCAGCGCCCAGCCACAGGGTCGAGAACTCGGTGCGCAGGGTGGTGATGACGAAGCCCGCGAGGGTGGCGCCGCAGAAGATGGACAGGCTCAGGCCGACGGCGGGCAGCGCGTCCCGGAACAGGGCGGGGTAGCCGCTGCGCAGGAAGGACCACAGCCGTGGGAGGGCAGGAGGGCGCCGGTCGGCGAGGAGGCGGTGGCCCGAGAAGGCGAGGCTACGCAGGCGGGCCTCCGTCGCGGTGGCGGGGAAGCGGGCGCGGGCGAAGGCGTAGTCGCTGACGACGCGGCGGTGGCCGGCGGCGAGACGCTCCAGCTCCTCGAGGCTTAGCGACGCGATGCCCTGGGTGCGGGCCTGCTCCAGCAGGGCGGCGGTCTGCCGCCAGGTCTGCTCTGAACGCTCGACGAAGCCGCGGTGGTCCACCCTCAGCCCTCCCCGGCGACCAGCGCGTCGAGCGCATCCTCGGCGTCGCCCTCGGCCAGCAGCCCCGGGGCTGCGGAGCGCAGGTGGGCCGCGAGGGCGTCGGCGATGGCGCGGCGGTGGTCCGCAGTCAGGGTGCCCCGGCGGCGGATCCAGCGCTCGACGAGCGCGATCTCCGCGGCGCCCAACCCGGCGGGCCAGGTCCGGGGCGCCTCGACCGGCGGTGCCTGCTCGCGGATCACGACCGTGCCGGCCACCCGGTCGCCGAGCCGCTGGGCGCGCGGGCTCAGCATCACGGCCAGGGCGCCGACGCCGTAGCTGCCGGGGAGCACATCGAGGAGGCGCAGCATGTTGCGGACCATCGCCGGCAGGACTCCGGGCGGGCTGCCGTCCAGCGTGACGACCCGCAGACCGAAGATCCGCTTGCCCGGGGTCTGCCCCTGCCAGAGCAGCTCGAACAGGAAGAAGTAGCCCCACTGCACCAGGAACAGCAGCAGGACGCTCACGGCCATTGAGATCGCGGCCGCGTCGTCGCCGAGGTCCGGCGCGACGAGGATGGCCACCGTCCACGTCGCGGCCACCAGCACCAGCATCGCCCCCCACACGATCCAGATGTCGATCCACTGCGCCATGGCGCGGGATCCGACGTTGGCCAGCGGCAGGTCCAGGCGAACGTCCAGGCTGCCGAGGAACTCGGCCTGGCGCTCCAGCTCGTCGGCTGCTGTGGGGGGCGTCGCGGGCATGCCGGGCAAGGCTATCAGCCGGGAGTGAAGCGCCAGCGCAGCACGTACAGCTCGGACATCGTGGCGACGAGGAGCTGTGGGCCGAAGGGGAGCACGCCGGTGACCAGATCGGGCGCCTGCCAGGTGGCCAGCGGCTCGGCGGCGCCGCGGCGGCGGAGCTGCACCGTCTCACGGTCGAAGCCGAGGTGGAGGTCGAGGTGATCGGGAGAGAGCGGGAGGGGCGCGAGCAACGGGACGTCGGGGAGGAGCCCCTGTCGCCGCTCCAAGATCTCGCCCTGGTAGATCCCCTGTCCGACCCGCAGGCGGCGCCGCAGGCCGGAGCGGTCGGTGGGGTGGCCGGTCGTCTCCAGCGACCACAGCTCGACAGCAGCGTCGTCCGCGATGACGCGGATGGTGCCAAGCTGCTCGGAGGTGGTGTGCCAGGAGCTGATCGTGGCCCCGGTGTCGAGGTCGAAGAGCCAGGCCCGGCTTCGCCCGGCGGCGGCCAGGCGGCGGCCACGCTGGTGGACGGCGTGGGCTTGCTCGGCCAGCGAGAGGCGGTCGCCGATCTCGCCGTCGGGGGTCAGCGCGACCAGCGGCCCCGAGGGGAGCGCCAGCCACCCGAGGGCCTCGCCATCCGCGGTCTCCCCGGCGAACAGCGGGCCCCCCGCACCGTCCACTTGGAAGCTCCGTGTGCACAGCAAGGCCGTCTCTGGTGCGGCCGGGATCTCCAGCGCGGTCGCGACGCGGCGGGCGGCTTCGTCGTCGCCGGCGGCCTGGACCGCCTCGACTGCGGCCGGCCAGCCCCTGCGCTTCGTCAGGGAGGAGGCCGCCGCCAGCCTCTCGGCCAGCCAGGGCCCGTCGTCGGCGTCGGCGAGGACCTCTGGGAGCGCTGCGAGCAGGCGTGCGCGGCTGTCCGGGCACTCCGAGCTGCTCGACAGCCGCCGCTTGACCCACGCCAGCCGCTCCTCGGCAGAGAACGGCTCGGCGGTGACCTCGGCGCCGATCCAGTCCGCGCGGTGCCAGCGGCAGCGCTCCCGGTCGGGGTGGACGCCGACCTGCACCCCTTCTTCGTCGATGGCGGCGTCGTCGCAGGCCTCGATCCCCTTGAGGCGGTTGTCTCGAATCTCGAGGTCGCGCAGCCGGGCCCGGCCGGCGGCGTCGGCCAGGACGCCGTAATTGCAGGCCCGGATGCTGCCACCGGTCGCACTGACAGAGGCCACGCCACTGACCGCGATGCCGACCCAGCCGTGGCCGAGCAGCTCCACGCCGGCAAGCTCGACCGCCGCCGTCCCCCTGGCGAACACCCCGTTGCGGCTGCAGGCGCGGAGGCTCCCTCCTGTGATGTCGGCCCGGCCCGCGTAGACCACGACGGCGTCGCCGCCGGGTCCCAGCGTGCAGTCCTTGATGGTGGCGTCGCCGTCCCAGATGTGGACCACGGGACCGCTCGGCGTGCCGAAGGTACAGCGACTCAGGCGTAGCTTGCCGTCCGCGCCGCTCACGCTGACCGGCCCGGCGAGCAGGGGCACGTGCAGATCCCGGACGGAGAGCGTTCCCCCGCTCACCCTCAGGCCCGACGCATCGGCCCCCGTGATGCTCCCGCCCTGGACGGTCGCTCGGGCGCCCTCCGTCACCATCACGGCGTCGCGCTCGTTGTCGGCCCAGGAGCAGCGCGACAGGGTGGCGTGCGCCCGTCCGTGCAGCTCGACCACCGCGGTGCAGCTCCGCATGCCGAGCGGATGCTCCGGTCGGGGCTCCGGCAGCTTCCACCAGCTCCGGGCGCCCTCCAGCCGCACCTCCTCGCAGACGAGGCGCGACTGCGACCACAGCAGCCCCTCAAAGCCGCCGGTCCGGGCGAGGCCGAGCCGCCGCAGGGTGAGCCGCCCCCGCAGGTGCTCGATGAGGGGGCCGGCCCCGGCCATGACGAGGCGCGCCGCGCCCGCGCCGTCGATCACGAGGTCCTCGGTCACCCGGAGGGTCCCTCCGAGCACGGTGTCGCCCGCGGGCAGGTGCACGACGCCATCGACAGGAGCGGGCAGTGCGGACATCGACGCCTCCTCGGTCACCCGCTCGGAGCGTGGGCGCCGCGGCCGGAGTCTACGCCGAGCGACCCTGAGCATCGGGTGCCGCAGGCAGGTCGGCGAGGACCTCCTGGGCTTCGTCGCGGAGCGCCTCGGGCATGCCGGCCATGCGCGCCACCACCTTGCGCAGCGAGTGGGACAGCTTGCTGGTCGCCTGCAGGTACCGGTCGCGTTCGAGGCGGACCTCGTCCAGGAGCAGGTCGTCCTGCCGCGGCGCAACCACCAGCCAGCGCTTGCGCGTCAGGATCGTCGTGGTGCGGGCGGAGAGGTCTTCGTAGGTCCGGCGGGCCTCCGTCGCCTCTGCCAGCTCGGCGTTGAGCTTGTCGAGCTGCTCGTTGCTGGCGGCGTCCTTGAGCGACAGCAGCGCCTGGTAGGTGCGCTCCCGCTCGACGGTCTCGTCGCGGAAGGCCCGAAGTGCTGTGGCGATGGCGGTCTTGAACTGCCGGAAGCCCATGAAGATGCCGACCCGGAGCAGCACCAGGGCAATGACCACCGCGACGGCGCCCACGACGAGGGAGCCGAGCATGATCCCCTGGTGGAATGCGGGCTGGGCGCTCAGCCAGGCCCAGCCCTGGTCGGTGCCGAGGAGCTTCGCGAGGAAGTCGAGGAACAGGTGTCTTTCTTCCATGGAACCCTCAGGTCGGCACATGCGCCCGACGTGACCTGATATCCACGGACCGCCCGGTCGCCGATCTCGGTGCGGTTACTCTGGCGGGTCCGAACCCGGGTCGTCCGGGTAGCGCGCCGCCATCTCCCTCCGGCCGCGCCTGCTACCATCCGGAGTGGATGAGTTGGTCCCTCGCCCACGATCCTGCTGCTGTCGCGAAGCCGGCGCCGCCGCGCCTGCGGCGCCGCCTGCTCAGCGTGGGCGCCCTGCACCTCTCCGCAGCGAGCTGGCTGGCAGTGCTGCCGGCCGTGATCCTCGCCGTCGTGCTGGTGGACCTCGTCCTCCGGTCCCGACTGTCCCGCGCGCGCTTCTGCCTGTTCATCGGCTGGTGGTGCGTCGTCGAGCTGCTCGCCTGGTGGGCCGCGGCCACCTGCGGGCTGGTGCTCCGGGGACAGCGCCTGCTGGACGTCGACTACGTCCTGCAGCGCTGGTGGTCGACCGCGCTGTGGACCGGCCTGGTGCGTCTCTACGGCCTCGACATCCAGGTCGAGGGCCTCGACTGCGTGCTGCCCGGCCCGATCGTCCTGCTCGTGCGTCACGCCAGCACGGCCGACACCCTGGTCCCCGCGGTGATGATCGCCAACCCGAACCGTCTCCGCCTGCGCTACCTGCTCAAGCGCGAGCTGCTCTGGGACCCCTGCATCGACATGGTCGGCCAGCGGCTCCCCAACCACTTCGTCGACCGTCACCCCCGGACCGACCGGGAGCGCCGCGCCCAGCTCGACGCCATCGGCCGCCTCGCACAGGGCCTGGACGCTGGCAGCGGCGTCGTCATCTATCCGGAGGGCACCCGGTTTTCGCCCGGACGCCGGCAGCGCCGGCTCGACCGGGCCCGGCAGGCCGGCGACGACGCAGAGGTCGCTCGGGTCGAGCGCTTCACGCGCGTGTTCCCGCCCCATCCAGCCGGGTTGCTGCGGGTGCTCCAGGAAGCTCCGTCCGCTGACCTCGTGTTCTGCGCCCACACGGGCTTCGAGTCCGTGACCCGCTTGCCGGACCTGTGGCGCGGGACGCTGGTCGGGGCGCCGATCCGCATGAAGCTCTGGCGGGTGCCGCGCGCCGAGCTGCCAGCCGCTGACGACGCCTGCACCGAGTGGTTGACCAAGCAGTGGCAGGCGGTGGAAGCCTTCGTCGCGCAGGCTTGACCGGGCCTTTCCGGAGGCGAGGCCGGGGGCTCGGGCGGGCAAGGCGGGCGGGACGCTGCGCTGCCCGGCGTTACGGATCCCGCCCCCGCCCCCGCCCCCGCCCCCGCCCCCGCCTCCGGAGCGCCCATGAAGTCGACGCCACCCACCCTCTGGTGCGCGACCCTGACCCCCTTCTCCGAGGGCCGCCCCGATCTCGCCAAGGTCGCGGCGCACGTGCAGTACCTGCGCGCCTGTGGTGTCGATGCCTTCGGTCCCACCGGGACGACTGGCGAATTCCTCTACCTGCGCCCCCACGAGAAGGCTGAGATCCACCGGGCGACCATCGAAGCCGCAGACGGTGCGCTGGTCATGCCCTGCGTCTTCGACCCCGACCCCGGCATCGCCTGCGACCTCGCTCGACGGGCGGAAGACCGGGGCGCCTACGGTGTCTTCCTGCCGCCGCCCATCTACCAGCCCGTGCACGCTGACGACATCTGCGCCTGGTACGCCCGCATCGTCGACGCGGTCCGCATCCCCGTCTACGCCTACCACCACCCCCGCACCCACAACCCCATCGACTACCCGCTGCTGGAGCGGCTCTTCGACCTGGGGGTCCAGGGCATGAAGGACAGCTCCGGCGACGTCCGGCGCGTGCGCTTCCTCGCCCAGTGCTTCCCCAAGCGCATCATCGCCGGCAGCGACCAGCTCCTCGGGCAGCACCGCCTGCTGGGGCCCGTCGCCGGCCAGATGAGCCGCCTCGCCAACCTCCGGCCGGTGCTGTGCCGGGCGCTGGTGGACGGGGGCACCCGCGCCGCGGACGAAGCGGCCGAGCGCGACCGTGTGATCTCGGCCATCGACGCCGCCGGCAAGCTGCCGGCCATGAAGGCCGCGCTCGGCATGGGCTGCCGGGCCCCCGTCACCTGGCGGGACGAAGACCTCGCCGGTCGGCTGCGACCAGACCCCGTGCCAGAGGGACCCCCGCTGGATGCCTGACCGCCCTCGGCGGCGCCCTCAGCTCCCGCTGCGCACCGGCGCGTACAGGTTGATGCCGCGGACGTGCTCATCGACCTGCAGGCGCTGTGACAGCGGCGGGAAGGCTCGCTGCGGACACTGCATGCGCTCACAGAGCCGGCAGGTCACGCCCACGGGGACGGCGTGGTCGGCGGTGGAGACGTCGTAGCCGTCGGCGTAGACCAGCTTGGGGGCGCACGACAGCGCGCAGCCCAGGCCGATGGCGTGCATGGCGTGGGGGGCCGTCCAGCCGCCACCGGACTTCGACACCGTACGGGCCACGCAGAAGTAGCTGGTGCCGTCCTCCATGACCGACATCTGGGTGCGGATCTGCCCCGGCGTCAGGAAGGCGGCGTGGACGTTCCAGCGCGGGCAGGCGCCGGAGTAGCGGGCGAAGTGGATCCCCGAGCCGCTGAAGCGCTTCGAGATGTTGCCGGCGATGTCCACCCGGATCATGTGGAAGGGGACCCCCTCGGCCCCGGGGCGGCGCAGGGTGCACAGTCGGTGGCAGATCTGTTCGAAGCTGGTGCGGAAGCGGTGGCCGAGCAGCTCGATGTCGTAGCGGCGGCGCTCGGCTTCCTCGACCATGGTGTCGTAGGGCATCAGGACCGCGGCGGCGAAGTAGTTGGCGAGGGTGACGCGGGCGAGGCGGCGGGCCTCGTCGCTGGTCAGCGAGCGGTGCTCGGCCAGCTCGTCGAGCAGCTCGTGGCACTCCAGCAGGCCGAGCTGGTGGGCGAGCTGGAAGTGACGGCTGCGCGGCGGCAGGAGCTGGGAGAGGTACAGCACGCGGTGGTCGGCGTCGAAGCGACGCACGATGGTCGTCGTCGTCTCGGCGGGGACCCAGGTGATCTGGACGCCCAGCATGCCCTCGATGTAGTCGGCCATGCGCTGGTAGCGGTTGTCGTCCTGGATCCGGGCCCTCCGCCGGAGCCGCTCGGCGGCGTCTTCCAGGCGAGGGAAGAAGTTGCCCTGGCTCTGGATGAAGTCGTGGACCTCTTCGGTGGGCAGGTTGGCGACCTCGCCGCCACCGACCTCGCCTGAGACGCGGCTGGCCAGGGTGCTCGCCGACTCGCGGGCGTCGCGAAAGGCCCGGTACAGCGTCAGGACGGCGTCGCCGATGCCGGGGCAGCTCGTCACCAGCTCCTTGACGTCGGAGTTGGTCAGGCCCAGGTCGTCGAAGACCGGGTCGCTGAACACCTCCATCAGCTCGGCTTCGGCCTGGGCACCGTCGGACGCGAAGCTGCCGAGATCGATGGCGAAGCCCTGTGCGAGCTTGATGAGCACCTGCGCCGAAAGCGGCCGCTTGCCGTGCTCGATGAGGTTGAGGTAGCTCGGCGAGATCCCGAGCCGATGTGCCATCTGCTTCTGGGTGAGCTGGTGTTGGCGGCGGATGCTGCGGACCTTCGTCCCGAGTCGCTCAGGCGAGCCCATGTCTCCTCCGGTGTTTACACGATTTACAGCCTAGCACGGAATGTGTGCGTGCGTTGACATCGCGCACGGGTCAGGCGGTCGCAGGGGGTAGCCGCCACGGCTCTCGGGGGTCACACTCTGACCTGACGACACGAACACGGCCGCATCGGGTCCAGCTCCACTGCGGCGGGAGAGGTGTGTGTGAAGGGTGTTGAGATCACCGGTGCGCTCGACGCGCGCCGCAGCGAGATCCTGAGCGAGGGCGCGCTGGCCTTCGTCGCCGACCTGGTGCGGCGCTTCCGTGCCCGCCGCGACGAGCTGCTCGCGGCTCGCGTCGAGCAGCAGGCGGCCTACGACGCGGGGGCCCTGCCGGACTTCGCCGCAGAGACCGCCGAGATCCGGTCGGCGGACTGGACGGTGGCGCCGCTGCCGCAGGGCCTGCTCGACCGCCGGGTGGAGATCACCGGCCCGGTGGATCGCAAGATGATCATCAACGCCTTGAACAGCGGCGCGAGCTGCTTCATGGCGGACTTCGAGGACAGCAACAGCCCCACCTGGGACAACGTCATCGAGGGCCAGGTGAACCTGCGCGACGCCGTCGCCGGCACGATCCGCTACGTCCACCCCACCAAGGGCAAGGTCTACGAGCTGGCCCCGCAGACCGCGGTGCTGCTGGTGCGGCCGCGCGGCCTGCACCTGCCTGAACGGCACGTCATCGTGGACGGCAGCCCCGCGCCTGCCAGCCTCGTCGACTTCGGCCTGTACTTCTTCCACAACGCCCGGGCGCTGCTCGCCAAGGGGGCGGGGCCGTGGTTCTACCTGCCCAAGCTGCAGCACTACCTCGAAGCCCGCTGGTGGAACGACGTCTTCGTGGCCGCCCAGCAGGCCCTCGACATTCCCCGCGGCACCATCAAGGCCACGGTCCTGCTCGAGACCCTTCCGGCGGCTTTCCAGATGCACGAGCTGCTCTGGGAGCTGCGTGACCACAGCAGCGGCCTGAACTGTGGTCGCTGGGACTACATCTTCTCCTACATCAAGACGCTCGGCGGGCACGCCGATCGGGTGATCCCCGACCGCTCCCAGGTCGGCATGACCCAGCCCTTCATGGCCGCCTACACCTCGCTGGTCATCCAGACCTGCCACCGGCGCGAGGTCCACGCCATGGGGGGCATGGCCGCCCAGATCCCCATCAAGCGCGACCCGGTGCTCAACGAGCAGGCCCTCGACAAGGTGCGGCGCGACAAGCTGCGCGAGGTGACCGACGGCCACGACGGCACCTGGGTGGCCCACCCCGGGCTGGTCGCCGTCGCCAAGGAGATCTTCGACGCCCACATGCCCGGGCCCAACCAGATCGAGCGCAAGCGCATGGACGTCCACGTGGGTCGCGACGACCTCCTCGCCGTGCCCGAGGGCACCCGCACCATGGACGGCGTCACCTGGAACGCCCGCGTCGGCCTGCAGTACCTGGAAGCCTGGCTCGGCGGGAACGGCTGCGTGCCGCTCTACGACCTGATGGAGGACGCCGCGACGGCCGAGATCAGCCGCGCGCAGCTCTGGCAGCAGGTCCGACACGGCGCCCGCCTCGACGACGGCACCGTCGTCACCCGCGACCTCGTCGTCGGCGTGATCGAGGACGAGGCCCGTACGCTGGGTCAGGCCGCCGGCCAGGGTCACCACTACGACGACGCGGCCAGCATCTTCGTCGACCTCGTCTCGGCCGACCGCTGTCCCGACTTCCTGACCCTGCCGGCGTACGAGCTCCTCGACTAGCACTGTTCGGCTCCGCTCCCATCTCCTCCCCCTCCCTCGCTCCTGCCTTGCAGAGCACCACCCCGGAGATCACCATGTCCGTCTCCCAGGACCACCTCGACACCGCCGCCCGCCCGATGATCCACACGGACCTGCCCGATGATCGCTGGGATGGGATCGTCCGGCCCTACACCGACGCCGACGTCGACCGCCTGCGCGGCAGCTTCCGCATCCAGCACACCCTCGCCGACATGGGCGCCCGGCGGCTGTGGAAGCTCGTGCGCGAGCTGCCTTACGTCAACAGCCTCGGCGCGATGACCGGCAACCAGGCCATGCAGCAGGTCCGCGCGGGCCTGCCTGCCATCTACGTCAGCGGCTGGCAGACGGCAGCCGACGCCAACATCTCGGGCAACGTCTACCCCGACCAGAGCCTCTACCCGGTCAACTCGGTGCCCAAGCTCGTCGAGCGGATCAACCAGGCGCTGCTGCGGGCCGACCAGGTCGAGCACAGCGAGGGCGGCGCGTCGCGCTACTGGCTGGCCCCCATCGTCGCCGACGCCGAAGCAGGCTTCGGCGGCCCGCTCAACGCCTACGAGCTGATGAAGAGCATGATCGCGGCGGGCGCGGCCGGCGTGCACTTCGAAGACCAGCTCGCCAGCGAGAAGAAGTGCGGCCACCTCGGCGGCAAGGTCCTCGTCCCGACCAGCCAGTTCATCCGCACCCTGGTCGCCGCACGTCTCGCCGCCGACGTCATGGACGTGCCCACGGTGCTCATCGCCCGGACCGACGCCGACTCGGCCAAGCTGCTCACCAGCGACATCGACCCGGTCGACCACGCCTTCGTCACCGGCGAGCGCAGCCCCGAGGGCTTCTTCTACGTCAAGCCGGGCATGGACTCCTGCATCGCGCGCGGCCTGTCCTACGCGCCTTACGCCGACCTCATCTGGATGGAGACCAGCCACCCCGATCTGGAGCAGGCCAGGGTCTTCGCCGAGGCCATCCAGAAGCGCTTCCCGGGCAAGATGATGGCCTACAACTGCTCGCCCAGCTTCAACTGGCGCGGCAACCTCGACGACGCCACCATCTCCAAGTTCCAGCGGGAGCTGGGGGCCATGGGCTACAAGTTCCAGTTCGTCACGCTGGCGGGCTTCCACAGCCTCAACTGGTCGATGTACGAGCTGGCGTCCGGCTACAGGGACCGTGGCATGTCGGCCTATGCCGACATGCAGGACAAGGAATTCGCCGGTGCCGAGCTGGGCTACACCGCCGTGCGGCACCAGCGCGAGGTTGGCACGGGCTACTTCGACGAGGTCCGCAACGTGATCACCGGTGGCCAGACCAGCACCGGCGCGCTGGCGGACAGCACCGAAGCAGAGCAGTTCTGAGTCGTCGCCGGCGCCCCGCCTGAGGCGGCGCCGGAGAGGACCACCTGGGGAGCCGCGAGCCGCTCAGCTCGCGGCTTCTGCCGTCTGCGCAGCGTCGGGGCCAGGGCCTGCAGCATCGGAGCCGCGGGCTTCGGTGAAGCGCTCGATCGCCAGGCGGATCCGCGTGACGCCGTAGCCGTGGTCGACGTGGGCGAAGGGAACGCCGGCGTCCCGGCAGGCGGGCAGCAGCACGTCGTCGTAGTTGTGGCCGACGAAGCCGCCGAGCACGATGACGAAGTCGACGCCGTGCCGCAGGATGCGGTCGCGCAGTGCTTCGAGTGCTCGTGGCTTGTCCAGCGTGTCCAGCCAGGTCAGCTCCGAGAAGCCGAAGGCTGCCTCGATGCGCCGGCGGTTGGGTTCACGCGGGTCTCCGCCCACCATCACGGCCTGTCGGCCGGCGGTGAGCGACCACCAGGGCCAGGACGGCCCGAGGCCGGCGGCGTCGTCGTCGCCCATGTCGTCCTGGTTGGTGCCGCCGTCGGCGTAGACGGCGTCCCGGATGGCGCGCCGCAGCGTGCGGAACTCTCGCCCTTCGAGGTGGTCGTGCAGCGGCGCGGCGAGGCGCACCAGGCCCGGATCGTTGGACCGGACACCGCCTTCCAGCACGTCGCGCACCTTGCGGACCGCCTGCTGGCGGACGGCCGAGCGGGCGAAGTCCGGTGCGATCTGAAGCTCGTCCACGACGCGCTCCAGCTCGGCGAGGAGCTTGCCGCGGCTGGGGGCGTGGGACTCCTCGACCGGCAGGAAGCCGGCCAATGTCTCCGACCAGCGGTCGGCGTCTTCGGACCAGCTCCCGTGGGCGGGGCGATGATCGCGTGCCAGGCCGAAGACGAAGCCGGGCTCGTGGGTCTTGCTGAACCGGGTCAACATCGAGAAGCAGGCGTTGACGCGGAAGCCCGTGACGTGGCGCTCGTCCTGTAGCGAGCGCAGCCGTGTGGCGATCAGGCCCACCAGGGCCTGCTGCACCGGGCGGGGGTAGCGCAGCCAGTCGTCGGCGTGCTGCACCGCGGCCTCGATCGCGTGCAGCTCGGCGTCGTCGTCGTCGCGCGGAGCGAGGTGGGTGAGCAGCGCTTCCAGCGCGTCGTCCCACGGTTCCGGGGGCGTGTCCGGGATGTGGGCGAGGCCCGAGTCGAAGTGGGTGCTGAGGGCGTGCAGATCGGAGAGGCTGGCCGGAGGGACCGGGGGCGGCGCCGGGGCCGGCTCGACCAACGGTGGGGCCTCGGGCGTCGGGGCGGGGCCGACATCGGCGATGGTGTCGGCGAGGGGGTCCTTGTCCACTTCTTCGGTGGGACAGGACTCGTCCTCGTCGTCGTCCTTGTCGTGGAGGTCTGACGTGCCGGGGTCCTCGGCGACGGGCTCAGCCGGGGGCATCTCGGTCCCGTCCGCATCGCCCGCCACCGGCTGCGCGAACAGCTCGGGCAGGTCGAGCGCCAGCTCTCCCCCGGCCTGGCGCCACTCCACCAGCAGCGTGGTCAGCTCGCGAGCGACCGCGATGGCCCGGGCGTCGAGGTGGCGCCGCAGGTCCGCCGGCAAGGACAAGCTGCCGTGTCGGTGCAGCAGCTCGGCTTCGTCGAGGAGGTCGGCGAGGCGGTCGGCGCGGTGATCGAGGTCTTCCTCCAGCGCCTGGCGCAGGAGGGCTTCAAGAGAGTCGGGCATGGCAACACCGGGAGGACCGTCGACAGTGTAGCGCCTGCGGGCTTGGCTGGGGTCCATGGTAGGCTCGCGGGGTCTCGGCGATTGAGGTCTCCGATGCTGAGGGTCAAACTCATCTCTGGCCGACACCGCGGGCCGCGCCCTCGCCCTGGGTCTTTCGCTTGGGTGCTCCTCGCGGTCCTCCTGGGCGCTGGCTGCGCGCCAAAGGTCCAGTCGCTCCGCGCGACCCACGACCAGGTGGACGTCTCGCTCAGCCATGCGTCGAAGCACCGCTACGAGCTGTGGTCCAAGGGCATCGGTCGCCTCGGAAGCACCGCCGCCGGCGGGGGGCGCAGCGTGCACTTCTCGCTACCCCAGGACATCGACCCCGCACAGACCGACCTCGACACGCTCTTCATCGTGGACAGCGCCCGCCAGCAGCACGTCCCCGAACGAGGACAGCCCTGGGGGACGACCTGGTACTTCGACAACCCGGCATGGCCTGCACACCTGCGGTGTCGCGAGGCGATCGGGCGGTACTCTTCGAACCCGTCTCGCGCAGCCTTTGACCAGGTGCTGGGGGTCTGCGAGGGTCGCTCGGAGTATGCAGAGAGCCTCGCCGCCCTCTCCGACCACTGGCGGGCCGTCGACGCTCTCGAGCGAGCGCGCGACGAGCTCGGACGGGCCCGCGCGGAACACCGTCGCCTCGTCCGAGAGCTGGCCAGGGCCAGGAGCGACTTCCGGCAGGGCGACGCCTGGTTGGCCAGCTCAACCGCCTACCAGGGCGGCGAGTGCGTCAAGCCTCCGCAGGAAGCGCTCCCGGAGTGCCCGCCGGATGCCTGCGCCAAGGCCGACGCCTCGAAGGTGGCGACGCTCATCTGCGCCGCGCGCCAGGGCGGATCCTTCGCCTGTGGCGAGCTGGCTGAGACCGTCGGCGACGAGTTCGACGTAGAGATCCACGACGCCCTCAGCGGGCCGGCCTGCGGCGCCTTCGTCGCGGCGACCCTGGGAGAGGACTACACCCTCAGGGATGCGGCGTGGGATGGCGCCAAGGGGCTGGCCAGCGAAGCAGCGGACAGCGCGATCCAGAGTGATGATGCGCTCGTGCGGGGCTTTGGCTACGCGGTCAAGGGCGTCGGCTACCTCGTGGAGTTGGCCGAATTTCGAGGCTGCCTCCAGGACGAACGCAGGGCCTGCCGCCAGCGGTGGAGGGAGTGGGAACAGGACAAGGCGGACGTGATCGCGGCCCCCGAGCGCCTCGAGCGCCACTGCAAGGCGCTGGTCCTGCAGCTCCCGAAGCTGCAGGACCAGATCATCGGCTTGGAGCGTCAGCTCCCGCTCGCCGAGAACGAGGTGGTCAACCAGGACCGCCTGGTCGGCCAGGCCGAAGCAGCCGAGAAGGAGCTGCATGCGGCACTCGATGCGCTGCGCGCCGGTGGGGGGAGCCGGGAGGGCGCCCAGCGTCTGGTCAGCTACACCGAGGGTGGCACGCAACCCGACGCGCGGATCACCGGTGAGCGATGGCCACCGGTGGAGGCGACCGCCTGGTACCAACCCGCCCTCGGTGCGGGGGGAACCCCCGGCCAGGGCTTGCGCTTCAACGTCGACTTCCAGCCGTCCGCATTCTCCCGCCGGCGCGTCAATCTCGGCACCGAGATCGGCTTGACCTTCTTCGACGACGATCCCGAGCTCGGTCGCGCGGCGATGGACCTCGTGATGGTCGTCGGCTACCAGCACTACTTCTTCGAGCACTGGGCGCCGGTGGTGCGGGCGACAGGAGGAGCGGCGCTGACCGACTATGGCTGGAAGCCCAGCTTCGGCGGCGACGTCGGCGCCAAGCTCTACCTCCACCGGGAATTCCACCTCGAGGCGATGGTCGGCGGCTCGAACATCACCCCGCTGCGGGCCAGCATCGGCATGGGCACCAACGGCAAGTACCCCGGCTACGTCATCCTCGGCGTCCTGGTGCTGGGGCTGGCGGCGCTCTGACCTGGCGTGGTGCCGAGCCAGCTACGCCCCGATCACTCCCCCCACAGGTTGTCGCGGGTCCACGACAGCAGCGCGTCCAGCTCGGTGTCGATGGTCCCGGCCACCTCGCTGCCCAGGGAATTCGTCTCTTCGTAGTGGTCGCCAGGGGCCTCGTCGAACCAGGGGCTGGTGTCGTCCAGCACGAAGTCGTAGGCCGGGATGATATAGCCCAGCTCGTCGTTTCCCAGCCCGATGACCCAGGCCAGATCCCCGCCGATGCGCTCCTTGATGTAGGGGCCGGACGGGGCGGCCGACAGGTCCGGCGGGTACTCGTTGCCGGCGTCGATGACGGGGACGTCGGGGCTGCCAGTGTGGCTGCCGTCGTAGCCGCCGATGTTCAGCTCGGGGAAGAGCTCGCCGGGGACGGTGGCGAAGCGGATGGGCCCGACGGCGAACAGGTCCAGCTCGGTCTCTACATACGGCGTGTTGTCGGGACCGATGGCCTGGCTGCTGTCGTAGTCGAACAGCTCGCGTTCGATGATGCCAGTGAGGAACAGGGCCTGGAAGCCGTAGTTCTCGACCGGCAGGCGGATCGTCTGCGCCGAGAGCGACAGTGTGGGGTCCGCGGTGCTGGCGCCACCCTCGATGGCGTCGAGCGCCATCTCGCCGAGCAGGGTGCCCATGGCGGCGGTGCGTTCGTGGGTGTAGGCGTCCCAGATGTTGCCGTCGGGGTCTTCCACGTCGACGCGCAGGCCGGTCATCATGCCGCCGACGGCGCCGTTGACGAAGATCGCTGTGCCACCGAGGCCCGGGCGGCTGGTTGTGTCCCAGGTGCTGCCGGACTCCAGGGTCTGGCGCAGCGTGTTGGCGAAGTCGCTGGTGATGTCGAGGTTCTCGTCGGCCATGGACTCGGGGTGCTCGCCGAAGTGGGCGAGGCTGGCGATGACATCGCCGCCGCCGTCGTAGAAGGCGGCCCCGCCCATCTGCTCGTCGATGACCATCGGGTCGCGCAGGTCGGTGATGACGTTGTAGACGCCCTTGTCGCTGTAGGTGGAGACGTCCACCTGGCCGGCGACCATGTGGTCGACGGTGCGCAGGTCGGCCACGGCTGCCTGGACGGCGGCTGCCACAGCGTCGGTGACGGTGTCGATGTAGTCGGGATCGACGCCGCTCTGGACCTCGGACGGTCCCCACAGCCCCATGGTGTCGGGGCCCTCGTGGACGTGGGTGCTTGCGACGATGACGTGGTCGACATCGAGCCCGAGGGCGTCGACCTTGGCGCGGGCGGCCAGCACGTCGGGGCGGAAGAAGCCGACCAGGTCCACCTCGACCAGGGCGACCCGGGTGCTGCCCTGGTCGAAGACGATGGCGCGGGCCCACAGGTCGTCGTGGACGGCCTGGGCCGGCCGCCGGTTCTGGAAGCCGGCCATCCAGACGGCCTGGAAGACACCGTCGCCCTCGCCTTCGTCGGCGGCGACGTAGCCGTCGTCGCCTGGGCAGAGCTGGTCGCAGCCGCAGTCGAGGAAGGCTTCGTCGTCGTCCCACTCGGCGTTGCCGTTGTCGTCCTGCCAGCGCTCGAAGCAGGTGGGGGTGATCGAGACCTTGGCGGCTCCCACGGACAGCGCGCCGTCGGCGTCGGCGCAGCCGGGGCTGCCGGGGCAGTACAGGTCAGGCCCGGCGTCGGCGCTGCCGCCGTCTGCACCGCCATCGCTGCCCGGTGTGCCGGAGTCGGCGCCACCGCTCTTGTCGGTGCAGGACATGGTCAGGGACAGCAGGATCGCAGGCAGGACCGACATGGCGAGGGACTCCGGAGGCGGCGGCGATCCTATCGCAGGACCGGGAGCGGCTGCCGGGTCAGCTCTGCAGCGCGCCTGCGGCGACGCCGGCCGGGTGCAGGACCCCCGTGTCGAGCACCCAGGCCGTGACCAGGGCCGCCGGTGTCACGTCGAAGGCCGGGTTGTAGACGGGAACGTCGACCGGGGCCCAGGGGGGCGCGGCCGGGCCACCGCGGACCTCGGCGGCGTCGCGCTCCTCGATGGGAATGGCGTGGCCGCCGGGGCAGGCGGGGTCGACGGTGGAGCGCGGCGCGACCACGTAGAAGGGCAGGCCATGGTGTCGCGCCAGCACGGCGAGCCCGTAGGTGCCGATCTTGTTGGCGAAGTCGCCGTTGGCGGCGATGCGATCGGCCCCGACCATCACCGCGTCGACCCGACCGGCGGCCATGAGCATGGCGGCGGTGCTGTCGGTGATGAGCGTGTGGGGGATGCCGGCCCGCGCCAGCTCCCAGGTGGTCAGGCGCGCGCCTTGAAGCAGGGGGCGGGTCTCGTCGACCCACACGTGGCCCAGGCGACCCTCGCGGTGGGCGCGGCGGATGACCGCCAGCGCGGTGCCGTCGCCGGCGGTGGCGACGCCCCCGGTGTTGCAGTGGGTGAGCACACTAGCGCTGTTAGATAGCAGCGGAGCCCCATGTCGCGCCATGGCATCGCACAGCGCGACGTCCTCGGCGAAGATCGCTTCGGCCTCGGCCGCCACGTTCCCGTCCGCTTCGATGACGGGTACGAGCCGATCGACCGCCCACATGAGGTTGACGGCGGTGGGGCGTGCCGCCCGTAGGGCGGCGGCGTGGGCGAGGAGCTGGGGACGGGCGCATCGCTTCGACGCGCAGGCCAGCGACAGTGCGGCGCACACCCCGATCATCGGTGCCCCTCGGACGGAGAGCCGCACGATGTGGCCGACCATGTCCGCCGGATCGCTGCCGTCGAGCCACCGCTCTTCGTGCGGCAGGCGGGTCTGGTCGAGGATCTGCAGCACGCCGCGCTCTCCGTCGTAGCGCAGGCCGAGGGAGGACAGCGTGGTCACGGGAGGCCCTGGGCAAGTGGGGAAGTGCTGGGGTATCTTCGTCGAGCACGGACTGGAGGTCCCAGATGCGCAGGCTCTCGCCGCTGCTGGCGACGATGGTCGGGTGTGTCCCGGCATCCAGGATTGTGACGGTGGACCGCCAGGTGTGGCAGTCCGCGGTCGTTGGGGCCCCCGACGGGGCGGTCGCCACGGGTCCGCTCGCAGAGAAGGGCGGGATCTCGGTCGAGGTGGGAACCTCGGGCTCGGCCATGCTTGCGGCGGACCGGACGCGACAAGAGGGGGCGCTCGGCCACCTGACCGTGCCGGTCTCCGGGGACCTCCGCGTCGTCGGCCGCGCCGGTCGCTTCGTCGAGCTGGGTGTCGGGGGGCAGGTCCTGCCCGGTGCGCTCGCCTTTCCAGCGGCCGCAGATCTCAGCCAGGATGACGTCGACGTGGGGGCGCTGGTGCGGGGTGGTCCGCAGCTCCGGATGCAGTTCCCCCTCGGTGATGTCTTCGCGTTCACGGGCGACTTCGACCTGCGGGTCAGCCCCGTCCGCATCAGCCGCGTGGCGGCGGTCTCCATCACCGAGCAGCAGGCCGGCTGGGAGGGCTGGGAGTTCTCCGAGTCCGGCGACCTCGCCACTGAGACGGTGACCAAGATGCCGGTGCTGCCTCGCTTCGCGACTGGTGCGGCCTTCAACATCGGCAGCCATGTGCACATGCAGGTGGAGGGGGTGGTGCAGCAGGCGATCCGGGTCGACGGCTACGACCGGGCCGTCTGGCAGTGCACCTGGGACGAGTGGGAGGCCATGCAGGACCCCGACGCCATCTGCCCGGGGCCGCCGATGCCGGCGTCGCTCCAACGCGAGCTGGTCGCCGCGCTCAGCACCGGGCTCGGCCTGCGCCTGGGCCGCACCTGGCTGCTCGGCGAGCTGTGGGTGAACATGCCCCCCGACGACAGCGGCGACGAGCTGAGCGTGGCGGAGTCGACGCCGGTGGGCGCCTCGCTGTCCCTCCGGGTTCCGCTGTTCCGCAAGAAGGATCCGCCGCAGCCGCTGGCCATCCCGCCGGCCTCGCCTCCACCGCCGCCACCGGCGGGCCAGGGTGGGGAGCACGCGCCGCCGCCGATCTGATCGTGGGGCGACGTGGCGGGTGACAGCCCGACGCGGATCCCATACGTCGGGGGTGCTTCGTGGGCGGGCGTCGGGTCCGGTCGCCGCGGTCGGTCGCCAGCCGGCCCGCCCAGTCACTCCTGGAGGCCCCATGGCCGACCTGCTGCCCCCCGCCCTCGATCCTCCGACTCGCGTGCTGATGGGCCCCGGCCCCTCTGACGTGTGCGCCGACGTGCTCGCCGCCATGGCGCGCCCCTGCATCGGCCACCTCGACCCGGCCTTCATCGAGATCATGGACGCCAACAAGGCCATGCTCCGCGCGGTCTTCGGCACGCAGAACCAGATGACCTTGCCGATGTCGGGCACCGGGTCGGCCGGCATGGAGACGCTGCTGGCCAACCTCATCGAGCCCGGTGACAGCGTGCTCATCGGTGTCAACGGCGTGTTCGGCGGGCGCATGTGCGAGGTGGCCCGCCGCCAGGGCGCCGAGGTCGTGCGCGTGGAGGCGCCCTGGGGACGAGCGCTCGACCCCGACGACTTCCGCGCCCGGGCAGCGGGACGGCGCTTCAAGCTCATCGCCCTGGTGCACGCCGAGACCAGCACCGGCGTCCTGCAGGATCTCTCGGGCTTCCGCGCGGTGGCCGACGAGCTGGGCGCGTTGCTCGTGACCGACTGTGTGACCTCGCTGGGGGGCTCGGCGGTGGATCTGGACGCCCACGGCGTCGACGCCGCCTACAGCGGCACGCAGAAGTGCCTGTCCGTGCCGCCGGGTCTGGCGCCCGTCAGCCTCTCGGACCGGGCCATGGCCGCCATCCAGGTGCGGGAAGCGCCCATCCAGACCTGGTACCTCGACCTCACCCTGCTGGCGTCGTACTGGGCGGGGGCGAAGCGCGCCTACCACCACACGGCGCCCGTCAACATGAACTTCGCGCTGTACGCGGGGCTGCGGCGGGTTGTGGCCGAGGGTCTCGACGCTCGCATCGCCCGGCACCAGCTCCACGGCGCGGCCCTGCGCGCGGGTCTCGTGGCCATGGGCCTGTCGCTCCCGGTCCCCGACAGCGAACGCCTGCCGCAGCTCACGCTCGTCCAGGTGCCCGAGGGCATCGACGAAGCGCAGGTGCGGCGGCAGCTCCTGTCCCGCTACGGGCTGGAGATCGGTGGCGGTCTGGGCGACTTCGCGGGGAGGGCCTGGCGGATCGGCCTGATGGGTGACTCCTGCACCCGGCGGCACGTGACGCTGTGCCTGGGCGCGCTCACCTCCTGCTTGGCAGAGCAGGGGTGGCGGGCGCCGGGCGATGCGCTCGCGGCGGCGGCCGAGGTGTTCGACAAGGGCACGGTCTAGCAACGTTCACCGCGTGGCCTGCGGCTGACGTGTCCGGCAGGGCCGGCAGCTAGCGCTGTTCGGGACCACGATCAGGGGGGCGGGCCCCGGCGGCGCACCGCCTCGTCCACGATGCGCCAGACCTTGTCGTGACCCAGCAGGGCGCTGGCGCGTGCGCTCTGGCGGATCTGTTCGGGGCGGCGAGCGCCGGCGATGGCGGCGGTGATGCCGGGCTGGCTCAGCGCCCAGCCCAGGGCGACAGCGGCGCCGCTGACGCCGAGCTTGCCGCCGATGGCGGCCAGGTCGCGGCCGATGCCGGCGCCGTAGGCGAAGCGCGGGCCGGTGAAGCGCTCGTCCCAGCTCCGCATGTCGTCGTCGTGGAAGCGGGGAGGGGCTGTGTGGCGGCCGGTCAGCAGTCCGCGGCAGAGGACCTCGTAGGCGAGGATGCCGAGGGTGCCACCGCTGGCGTCGGGGGTGGTGCAGGCGTCGCGCAGGGGGCCCTCCAGCTCCCGGCGAAGCAGCGAGTAGGGCGTCTGCAGGCTGGCGATGCCGCCGTGCCTTCGGGCGAGGATGACGTCGGCGGCGTCGTAGTTGCACAGCCCCCAGTGGCGGATCAGCCCCCGGTCTCGCAGGCGGTCGAGGGCGTCGAGAGTGTCGTGCAGCGGCGTGCCCAGCTCGCAAGGCCAGTGGACCTGGAGCAGGTCCAGGGGCTCCTTGAGGCGGCGCACGCTGGCCTCGCAGTCGGCGACCACGTGGTCGGGGCGCAGATCGCTCCAGACGTGCCCCTCGCGGCCCTCGGGGGCCTCGCCCTCCCAGCGCACGCCGACCTTTGTGGCGATGGTCACGTCTTGGATGTGGGTGCCGAGCGCGCGGCGCAGCAGGTCGTCGGCGTGGCCACGGCCGTAGAGGGGGGCGGTGTCGAACCAGGTGATGCCGGCTTCCACGGCGGCGCGGATCGTCGCGACGCTCTCGGCGTCGTCGGTCGGCCCCCAGTGCTCGCCGGCGATGGTCCAGCAGCCCATGCCGACGACGCTCAGTCGCAGGTCGGTGCCGGGCAGGGTGCGGGTCTTCATGGAGCCTCCGGGGCGATGCGCCGCATTGTGCACCGGGTGGTGGGGTGGAGCGCTCGACATGATGATGGACGTGCTAGGCGATCGGTGACCCCAGGGAGGCTCTCATGCCCGACGCCTACATCTACGACGCCGTGCGCACCCCGCGCGGCCGCGGCAAGAAGAGCGGCGCGCTGCACACCGTGCGCCCCATCGATCTGCTGGCCCAGACGCTGTCCGCGCTGCAGGCGCGCAACGACTTCCCCACACGTGAAGTCGACGATGTCGTCATGGGCTGCGTCACCGAGACCGGCGAGCAGGGCGCCTGCATCGCCCGCTTCGCCGCACTGCAGGCCGGGTGGCACTTCGACGCGCCGGGGGTGACGCTGAACCGTTTCTGCGGTTCGGGGCTGCAGGCGGTCAACTCGGCGGCAGCCTGGATCATGTCCGGCATGCAGGACCTCGTCGTCGCGGGCGGCGTCGAGAGCATGAGCCGCGTCCCCATGGGCAGCGACGGGGGTGCGATCTGGGACATGCGCACCCAGTTCAGCGTGGGTTCCGTGCCGCAGGGGATCTCAGCGGACCTCATCGCTACGCAGCGGGGCATCACCCGTCGCGACCTCGACAGCTTCGCTGTAGAGAGCCAGCAGCGCTGCGCGGCCGCCCAGGACCGCGGCGCCTTCGACAAGAGCCTCGTCACCATCCACGACGAAGCCGGGCTCGTGGTGCTCGATCACGACGAGCTGCCCCGGCGCGGGACCACGGTGGACACGCTCGGCAAGCTGCCGGCCAGCTTCGAGGTCATGGGCCGGCAGTTCAAGCTCGATGCCCTCGTCCGCATGCGCTACCCCGATGTGGACCGCATCGAACACGTGCACCACGCCGGCAACAGCTCGGGCATCGTCGACGGCGCGGCGGCGCTGCTGCTCGCCAGCAAGGACAAGGGCGACGCCCTCGGCCTGAAGCCGCGGGCCCGCATGCGCGCCATGGCGGTCTGCGGTGAGGAACCAATCATCATGCTGACCGGCCCGGTGCCGGCCACCCGACGGGCCCTGGCCAAGGCCGGCATGGAGATCGGCGACATCGACCTGTTCGAGGTCAACGAAGCCTTCGCGGTCGTCCCCATGGCGTACATGGACGAGCTGGGCGTGCCCCACGACAAGGTCAACGTCAACGGTGGCGCCATCGCCATGGGCCACCCGCTGGGCGCCACCGGCGCCATGCTGCTGGGCACCGTGCTCGACGAGCTCGAAGCCCGTGATCTCTCCACCGGCCTCGTGACCCTCTGCATCGGCGGGGGCATGGGCATCGCCACCATCATCGAGCGGGTGTGACCATGGCTCCTGTCTCCACGGCCAACGACTCCACGGCGCAGGGCAGCGCAGCCCCCGACCTCGGCAGCGCGATCCTCGACAACGACATCTGCCGCGTGCACTTCGGCGACGGCATCGCCACCATCACCCTGCAGATGCCGGGCCGGGCCAACAAGGTCGACGCCGCCTTCGGTGTTGGCCTGGACGCGGCGCTCACCGCTGTCCTCGGCGGCGCCGGTGGCGTCGGTCGCCTGGACGGTCTGCAGGGGATCATCCTGCAGAGCGGCCACAAGGACTTCTGCGTCGGCGCCGACCTCGACTTCGTCTACCAGGCCCGCGAGCCCGCAGACCTGTTCTCCTTGGTGCGCCAGCTCGATGCCCTGTTTCGCAGACTGGAGCTGGCGGGCGTGCCGGTCGTCGCCGCCATCGGTGGCTCGGCGCTCGGCGGTGGCTACGAGCTGGCCCTGGCCTGCCACCACCGCGTCGTCGTGGACTCGCCGAAGTTCCAGCTCGGCCTCCCCGAGGTCAGCCTCGGCGTGATCCCGGGCGCGGGCGGCACACAGCGGCTGCCCCGCCTCATCGGCATCCAGGCGGCGCTGGAGCTGATCGCCCAGGGCAAGCTGGTACGGGCCAACAAGGCCGTCGCCCGGGGCCTCGCCGACGAAGCCGTGGACAGCCCGGATGCACTGCGCGACGCCGCCGTCGCCTGGATCCGCGCCAACCCTGGCGCGCGGCAGCCCTGGGATCGCGACCGCTTCCGCTTCCCGGGGGGCGCGCCGGATAGCGACTTGGGGCGCAACGTCTTCATGGCCGGCGCCGCCATGATCTACGACCGCACAGCGGGGGCGTTCGACGCGCCCAAGACCGTGCTCGCCGTCGTCCAGGAGGGCTGCCGGCTGAGCTTCGACCGCGGACTCGAGGTCGAAGCGCGCGCCTTCGCCCGGATCGCCACCAGCGACCAGGCCAAGGACATGATCCGGACCTTCTGGTACCACCGGCAGGCGGCCGAGAAGCACCTCGACCTGCCGGCCCTTCCGGCCGGGGAGTCGGCGGGGATCCGCAAGGTGGCGGTGCTGGGTGCGGGCATGATGGGCGGCGGGCTGGCCTTCGTGGCCGCCAGCGCCGGCTACGACGTGGTGCTCCGGGACATCCGCCCGGACGCGCTGGACGCGGCCATGGACCGGGCGCGGCAGCAGGCGGGCAAGCGCCTGCGGCACCTCTCCGACGCGGACCGCCAGGCGGTCCTCGCCCGGATCCGGCCGACCCTCGACGTCCAGGATCTCGCGGGCTGTGATCTCGTGATCGAAGCCGTGGTCGAGAAGCTCGACATCAAGCGCAAGGTCATCGCCGAGGTGGAGCCCCTGCTGTCTGCCGACGCCATCTTCGCCAGCAACACCTCGGCCCTGCCCATCAGCTCGCTGGCCGAAGCCAGCCAGGCACCGGAACGCTTCATCGGCCTGCACTACTTCTCGCCGGTCGAGCAGATGCCGCTCATCGAGGTGATCCAGGGGGCGGCCACCGACGAGCGAACGGTGGCGCGCTGCCTGGCCTTCGCGCGGCGGACGCGCAAGACGCCCATCGTCGTCAACGACGGCTACGGCTTCTTCACGACGCGGGTGTTCTCGGCTTACATCCTGGAGGGGGCCCAGCTCGTGGCCGAGGGGCGCGACCCGGTGCTCGTCGACTGGGGGGCTCGGCAGGCGGGCATGGTCGTGGGGCCGCTGCAGGTCTTCGACGAGGTGTCGCTGTCGCTGGGCAGCCACGTGCTCGAAGACGCCCGGCGCTACATCGGCGATTCCGTGGACATCGCGGGTACCCGCCTGGTCGCGGCGATGGTCGAGGCGGGTCGCCTCGGACGCGCCCACGGGGCCGGCTTCTACGACTACGAGGCAGGCAAGCGGCGGGGCTTCTGGAAGGGGCTGGCCGACGTGGTGGCCGGTGTCGACGGTCCGCAGCTTGCGCGGGCGGCGGACCCGGTGGAAGAAGCGCGCTTCATCGGTCGCCGCCTGATGCTGGCGCAGTGCGCCGAGGTCGGCCGGCGCCTCGACGGGGGCATCCTGCAGCGCAGGCGCGACGCCGAGGTCGGCGCCATCTTCGGCATCGGCTTCGCGCCGAACACCGGTGGCCCCCTGGCGCTCATGGACCGCATCGGCCTGCCCGAGCTGGTCGCCGAGCTGGACGCCATGGCCGCTCAATTCGGTGAGCGCTACGCGCCGGCGCAGACCCTGCGCGACATGGCGGCGAGGGGAGAGCGCTTCTTCGCCGAGGGGGCGCACTAGCGCTGTTCGGCAAGCTCCAGCCGCAGCGTCATCGCCAGGTGACGGCCGAGCTTGTCGTAGGCTTCGGGCGTCAGGTGGCAGGAGTCGTGGAAGAGCCGGCCTCCGAAGGAGCCGGCGTCGGGTGCCTGCCAGATCCGGTCGACGGTGACCAGGGTGCTGCCGCCATCGGCGGTGACGGCGGCGATGGCGTCGGACAG
Source organism: uncultured Enterobacterales bacterium (assembly GCA_964599085.1). Lineage (GTDB taxonomy): Bacteria > Myxococcota_A > UBA796 > UBA796 > UBA2385 > J125. Next base: position 33,576 of record CAZRFD010000029.1, read on the forward strand.
CCCCTGCACCGGGCGGCCGGGGTTCATGTCCAGCTCCAGGGCGTTGCGCAGGGGCCCCTCGGCGTCGTCGACGCGGTCCTGGTCGAGGAGCGCCATGCCCAGCAGGTGCCAGGCGGCGGCGTACATGGGATCGAGGCGCAGCGCCTGCCGGGCGGCGTCTTCGGCTGTGGTGGCGTCGCCGGCCTCGCGCGCGCGGGCACCCTGGGCCAGCAGCTCGGTCACGTCACCGCGGTCGCCTGCCGATAGCGCCGGGTCGTGCAGCGACAGCCACGGCGCTTGCTGGAGGTTCGGTCGGACGTCGGCGATGAACAGCCGCGCGTCGGCGTCGGCGGCCACCCGCTCCATCTGTTCGAGGTTGCTGCGGTAGCGGGCCACGACCGCGGCGTGGTGCGGGTCCCGCCGGTGCCAGCGGCCTTGTGCGTCCGGTGCGGGGCGGGCGTCGGGGTCGGACAGCGACGCCTCGATGATCCGGGCGACGACTTGCTCCTGGTGGTCGACAGCGTCCTGCTGGCCGATGGCGGCGGGGTCGGGGTCGGGGGTCAGCAGCGCCTCCAGCGCCCGGAAGAGGTGCAGCCGCTGCAGGTGGGGCCGGGCCGTCGGGTAGCCGGCGTTGTCCTGGAACAGCCGCATCTGGTACTGGAAGAACTCGTTGTTGGCGGCGTAGACGACGAAGGCGGCGGCGCCGTCGCCCTGGACCGCGGACATCAGCGACACGACCTCGTCGCTGCCGAAGCTGGCGCCGCCGAGGTTCAGCACCTGGGCGGGCATGCCCAGCCGCTCCAGCCAGGCGCGCATCCGGCCGGGAAAGGTCTGTTCAGGGTGCGCCTCGACGGGCACACCGTAGGTGGTCGAGCCGCCGAAGGTGAAGATGCGCAGCTTGTCCGCGGGAGCGTCGACCGCCCACTGCAGGTCGTGCATGAAGCGATCCTCGACCATGCGCCGCGCGGTGCGCCGGCCCGGCTGGCCCTCCACGGTCGCAGCCTCCAGGGGCGGGCCGAGGTGGTCGCCGACCAGGCGCACGCCGGCGTCCCAGCCCTCGGGCACGTGGACCTCCGGTGGATCTGCGAAGCGGCCGCTCAGGCGGAGGGCGACCTCCGCGAGGCACAGCAGGCCGAGCCCCAGCAGCACAGCCGCGAGGCGAAGGCTCCAGATCCGGCGACGCGTCGACAGGAGCGCTTCAGGGGGTCGCGGGTGGGTCGGTGGCGTCCGGCGGTCCGACGATGCCGGGTTCCGGCGCGGGCTCTGCGCCTTCGGGGCGGGGCAGTGGCCCCCAGGCCGAGCTGTAGGGCAGCGGCACCGGGCCCATGTCGGCGCCTTGCTGCACCGCTACCTCGAGCTCGTCGAGTGGTTCGCCGTCCACCTGCACCGGGCCCGTGAAGCCCGCTGCGTCGTCCGTGGTCGGGCCGTCGCCCGTTGGGTCCATGAACACGGCGAGGTAGACGGCACCGACGTCGGGCGGGGCGCGCAGCGAAAACGCGCCGAGCCCGGAGCAGACGAAGCTGGTTGTGGTCAAGCGCTGGTCCCCCTCGACTCGGACCAGCTCGATGAGGGCCGGGCCGTTGCCGGTGCCGGTGATGCGGCCGCTGAGCGGGACCGCCGCGGCGTCGTCGAAGGGGTGTTGTTGCCTGGAGACGGGCGTGACACTGCAGGCGGGCCCGGCGACGCCTTGCTGGTCGCCCTGCGGGGGGGGGCTGCCGGTGGCCGGATCTCCGGGGGCTGGGGCGCCCGCTGCGCCCGGTCCGGCGTCCTGTGTCGGGGCCTGGTAGCGGTCGGCCGGGTCGTTGCAGGCCACGGCGATGCCGGCGAGCAGGAGGACGAGGAGTGGGCGAGGGAAGGAGGCTGCGGGGCGCATGGCGGCTCCGTCGGAGGACGGCGGCAGTCTACCCGGACGGCGCTCGCTGCGGACGCTCAGCGGCCAGCGGAAGCCGGCAGGTGCTCGGGTCGCTGCCGCCTGCGCGGCGGGTGAGGGGCTCGGGGACAGGCGACACGACGGCAGCCTACCTCCGGTTACAGGCCGGCATGGCCGATCCCACGCCCCCAGCCTCCGACCGCGCCGCGGCCTTCGACGCCCTGCTCGCGCTGCACTCCGACGTCGATGCCCTGGTCGCCGACGTGGCGGCGCTGCACCGCGGGCGCCTGCGCTGCGGCGCTGGCTGCGCCGACTGCTGTGTCGACGAGCTGACCGTCCTCGACATCGAAGCCGAGCGGATCCGCCGGGCCCACCCCGATCTGCTCGCCGATGGCGAGCCCGGCCCGACCGGTGCCTGCGCCTTCCTCGACAGTCAGCGCCGCTGCCGCATCTATGACGCCCGCCCCTACGTCTGCCGCACCCAGGGCCTGCCGCTGCGGTGGATCGACGAAGCCGCCCCCGGCGAGTGGGTCGAGTACCGCGACATCTGCCCCCTCAACGACGATGGCCCCCCCATCGAGGGGCTCGACCTGCACGAGTGCTGGTCCATCGGCATCTACGAACCGCGCCTGCTCGACCTGCAGGAGCAGTGGCAGGGCGACGCCGCGCAGCCGCGGCGGGTGGCGCTGCGGGCGCTGTTCCGGTCGGACTAGCGGTGTTCGGGTAGACGGGAGCGTGCCGCCGTCTCTCGGGTCTGCGTCCGCGAAGTGCCCCGCCTCAGCGGATCAGCGCATAGCCCACGCTGCCGCTGACCTCGATGTTGCTGCCCTGGCCGAGCCCGGGCAGCGGCAGGTCACCGTCGACGCCGGCCCAGGCCCGCCACTTCAGGGGCCGGGCGGTGGTGAGCACCAGCCCGGCGCTGGTGCGCGTCGCGAGGTCGGCGGTGGCCGTCGACAGATCCCGCTGGTGACGGGCGTGCAGCGACGCGCTCCACTTGCGGCCGAGGTAGCGGCCGACCGACCCCGACGCGGTGACGCTGGGTCGGATGTCGCTGTCGCTGGCGGCCAGCTCCGTGCTCACGCCGAGGCTCCACGGTGTGCGATCCAGCGTGCGTTCCACGGACAGGCTGAGCAGCGCGCCGACGCCCGGCCGCCCGGTGACGTCTTCGGCCAGCGTGCCGTCGGCTTCTGTCCACGACCGGCCGGTGGGCAGGCGGAGCCCGGCGGTCAGGATGGGGACCGGCAGGGGAGCGTGGCCCGAGCCCGCGACCCATTCGGTGAGCGGATCCCACAGGGTGCTGACCGACAGGTCGCCGGCGCCGCCGCCCCAGGTATCGAGGCTGCCGGCGGCCTTGTGGTTGAGCATCACCGGCAGGGTGGCGGCGATCTGGCCCTTGCGATCCAAGCGCCAGGCGGCGGCCACGGTGGTCGAGACGCTGTCGTCGACCATCGAGCTGCCCTGGACCCGGCCCTCGCCGTCCCAGCGCGCCGGCGTGCTGCGTATGCCGAAGCCCAGCGCCGCCATCACGTGCTCACACTCGCCGAGCCGGGTGGGCGTGGTCGAGGTCGAGCCCGTGCAGCAGGCGCCGGCCCGCGCGGGCCCGCTCCATGTGACACAGAGGGAGGCCGCCGCCCCCGCGGTGAGAGCAGGGCCGCGCATGGCTACTGGACCTCGACCGTCAACACGCCGCTGTCCTGACCGAGCTCACCGTCGACGTCGAAGGTCAGATCCCAGGTGCCCGCCATGGTGTAGGCGAAGGTCACCGTGTAGTAGCCGCCGTCTTCGACGACCAGCGGATCTTCGGACAGGCCGTGGTCCATCTCCGGCATCCAGGGGGTGACGGTCACCGTCGGACCCATGAGCATGCTGTCGTCGGATGCGTCATGGACCATGAGCACCAGCTCGGCGTCGCCGGCCGTCGGTGGGTCGGGGTTCATCTGGATGTGCAGCAGGTACAGACCCTGGTCGGTGGTGAGATCGTAGGTGCTGCCGGGGACGTGGCCGTCGCCGGTGTCACCGGTGCCGGTGTTGTCGCCGCAGGCACCGAGCAGGGCGAGGGAGAGAAGAGTAGGGGTCAGGGTGGACATGGGTCTCCTCCGGGGTGGAGGCCGCAGGGTATCGGCACTCCGGCGCGGCAACGAGACGAGAAAGATAGATAGTAGCGTGGTTTCTTGACGCACCCCGGGGCAGCCTCGGCACCCCATTCCGCCCGCTCAGCGTCGGCGGCGTGGACGATCCTCGGGCTTCGCGGCCAGGGGATCCTCGGGCCAGGCGTGCTTGGGGTAGCGGCCGCGGAGCTGCTTGCGGACGTCCGGCCAGGTGCGGGTCCAGAAGCCGGGCAGATCGGTGGTGACCTGGACCGGCCGCTGGTTGGGGGCGAGCAGGTGCAGGGTCACGGGCACCCGGCCGGACAGGACGGTCGGCGTCCGTGACAGGCCGAAGAGCTGCTGCACGCGGGCGCGCAGCACCGGCCCGCCCCCCTGGCGCGTGGCCGGATCGTAGTCGAGGCGGCCGCGCGTACCCGTCGGCAGGCGCAGCTCGGCGGGGGCGAGGCGGTCGAGGGCCTGGCGGGCGGACCATGGCAGGCTGCCGGCGAGCGCACCGGCCAGGTCTGCGCGGTCCAGCTCCGAGAGCGAGCGGCGTCCCACACACAGCGCCGGCAGCACGGCGCGGAGCGCGTCGTCGGTGTCCGACCAGGCTGGCAGCCCGGCATCGAGACCCCGCTCGGCGAGGAAGAGCACGCGATGGATGAGCGCCAGGGCGTCGCGGTCCGGGGAGAGCGCCCGCGTGGGGTCGACAGCGGCGGCGGCCTCCAGCAGCACGGCCGCCTCAGCCGGGTCGGGGGCGCCCTCCGTCCGGCGGAGCACGAGCGCACCGACGCGCTCCGCGACGACACCGACGGCCGCGCCACGCTCCTCGACCCACTCGGTGCGCCGGGTGGTGTGGCGTGGCAGCGCCTCGACCGCCTCGTCGGAGATCGCGGCGGCCAGCTCGACCTGGTCGGCCCCGCCGCTCACCGCCCGGAGCTGCAAGGCGACGATGAAGCGGCCCGGCGGTGGGGGGAGGTGCCGCGCGAGGACGGCCCCGCGTCCGCTGGCCAGCTTCAGCGCACGACGGCCCCCACGCATCTGCCCGAGCCTCCCCGGCAGGCCGGAGAGGAGCGCAGGCAGGCAGGCGTCGAGGTCCACCACGCCCCGGTGCCGGGGGAGGGGAGCGCCGGCGACCGCCCGGTGGAACTGCACGGCGGCGCGCCGCAGGCGGTCGAGGCGCGGGGGGCTCGCTCCCCGCGCTGGCCCACCGAGCACGGCGGCGACTCGGTCTTCGGCGGACAGGGCAGAGCCGGTGGACCAGGCGTCGGGCTCGGCGATCAGCGCGACGAGGGCGCAGGCGAGGGGGAGCTGGCCGTCGTCAGCAGCCGCCAGGAGCACCGCGGCGAGGTGCGGGTCGGTGGGGAGCGCCAGCATGGCCCGGCCGCGGGCGGTGATCCCACGGTCGTCGAGGGCGCCTAGCGATGTAAGTTCGGTGGTGGCCTGCTTCCAGGCAGCCACGGGCGGCGGCTGCAGCCACGCCAGGCTGGTGGGGTCACCGGTCCAGGCGTGCGCCGCCAGCACCGTGTTTGCCAGGTGCAGGCGCTCGATCTCGGGGGTGTCGGCGGCGGCGCGGCGGCCGTGCTGCGTCGCCGTCCACAGGCGGACGCAGTGTCCGGGGGCGACCCGTCCGGCGCGGCCGGCCCGCTGGTCGGCGCTGGCCCGGCTCACCAGGGTCGTGCGTAGCCGCTCCAGCCCGGTGGCGGCGTCCAGCACCGGCTGGCGTACCAGCCCGCTGTCGATGACCACCGTGACGCCGGGCAGGGTCAGCGAGGTCTCGGCGATGTTGGTGCTGAGTACGATCTTGCGCCGCAGGCCGAGCTGTGCAGCGGGTCGCAGCGCCCGGTCCTGCTCGCGCAGCGGCAGCCGCCCGTGGAGCTGCAGGACTCCGGTTCCGGGCGATACACCGTTGGCGAGGAGCTCGGCGCAGCGCCGGATCTCGGGGGCGCCGGGCAGGAACACCAGGACGTCGCCCTCGGGGAAGCGGCCCAGGGCATCGCGCACCTCGGCGGCGACCCGCGCCGGCAGCCCTCGGTCGCCGGGATGCAGGTCGGGGCCGTGGTGCTCGACGTCGACGGGGAAGCTGCGCCCCTCGGCCACCAGGGTCTGCGCCTCCAGGAAGGCGGCCACCGGGCCCGGGTCCATGGTCGCCGACATCGCCACCACGATGAGGTCCTCACGCACCTGCCGCACCTCGCGCAGCAAGCTGAGGCACAGGTCGGTGTGCAGGCTGCGCTCGTGCAGCTCGTCCAGGACGACGGCGCCAACGGGCCGCCCCCAGCCGCCGCTGCCGTCGAGCAGCGGGTCGTCGAGCAGCCGCCGCGTCAGCAGGCCCTCGGTGAGCAACTCCAGCCGCGTCCGGGCCGACACCCGGTGGTCGAAGCGGACGCGGTAGCCGACCTCCTCACCCAGTGGGGAGCCCCGCTCGGCGGCGATGTGGCCGGCGAGCAGGCGTGCGGCCACCCGGCGTGGCTGGAGCAGCAGCACGCTGTGCTCCGCCGCCACGACATCGAGGAGCGCGGGGGCGGCCCGGGTGCTCTTGCCGCTGCCGGTCGGCGCCACCAGCACCGCGGCGCAGCCGCTCCGCACCGCGTCCTGGAGCGATCCGAGGACCGCGTCGACGGGCAGGGGCTGCATGCAGGGGCGCCGGACCGCGGTTCCGGTTCAGTTGACCAGCGTGGTGTCGGTGTGGGCGTTGAGCAGGGTGCCGACATCTTCGCCCTGGCAGATGCGCTGGACGCAGCCGGGCTTGTCGAAGTCGAAGACGTGCAGCGGCAGGCCGTGGTCCCGGGCCAGCAGCATGGCCGACTGGTCCATCACCCGGATGTCCTGCTCGATGGCTTCGTCCAGGCGCAGGGTCTTGAAGCGGCGGGCGTGGGGGTCGGTGTTGGGGTCGGCGGTGTAGACGCCGTCGACGCCCTGCTTGGCGATGAGGACCGCGTCGCAGCGGGTCTCGATGGCGCGCTGCACGCCGGTGTAGTCGGTGGTGACGTAGGGCTGCCCGATGCCGCCGCCGAAGATGACGATGAAGCCCTTCTCGAGGTGCTTGATGGCGCGGAGCCGGATGAAGGGCTCGGCGACGGCTTCCATGCGGATGGCGGTCATGCAGCGGGCTTCGTAGGGGCCGCGGGCGTTGAGTGCTGTGCGCAGCAGGATGGCGTTGACCACCGTGCCGAGCATGCCGATGCTGTCGGCTTCGGCCCGCTCGATATCCCAGTCGTCGGCGACCTTGCCGCGGAAGATGTTGCCGCCGCCGACGACGACGGCGACCTCGATGCCCAGCTCGCGGGGGGCGAGGATCTGCTTGCAGATGTGGTCGAGCGCCGCCGGGTCGAAGCCCATGCCGTTTTCGCCCGCCAGCGCACCGCCGCTGACCTTGAACAGGATTCGCTTGTAGCGCATGGCTGACCTCCGGCCGGCGACGGGCCGACGTTGGCTGGCAGGTACCCGGTGCCCGGGCGCCGCGTCAACCGCGGACAGGGCACGAGCGTGTGACGACCGGGGGTCTGCCTGGGGGGGCCGCCCGCTCACCGCATGAAGGCCGGCTCTTCGAGGTCCGCCGAAGTGCACTCGGCGGGCGCGGTCCGCGGGTTGCAGCGCGCCGGGCTGCCGTCGGGGATCGCGGCGACGTAGTCGACGCCCTCGACCGGCGCCGGGTAGTCGGTGCTCAGGAAGTGGGCCCCGGACGAGAGCGCAGCCTGCAGGCGGCTGTCGTCGCCGGCCAGGGGCTCTTCGCTGCCGGCGTCGGCGCGGGTGCGCACGAGGAAGCCCTGGTCGACGGCGGTTGCGATCTGGTCGGCGCCGGAGACCGGGTCGTCGTACAGGAAGAAGCTGGCGAGGGGGTGGCCGGGATCGTCCATGTCGGCGAACATCGTCCGCCCGGCCAGGCTGGTGCCGTCGCGGGTGTAGGCGGTGCGGGCCTCTCCCCCGTCGAGCAGGCCGAAGATCACGGTGCCGCGGAGCTGGCCGAGCACCGGCCAGCCGCCGGCGTCCAGCACGGCGTCGCGGAGGGTGTCGGCGTCGCCCTGGAGCGCGTCGGGGGTGAGGTGGGCGTCGTCGGGGAAGACGCTGCGCAGCTCGGCCTCGAAGTCGTCGATGTGGTCGACGAAGGGTTCCGGCGCACCCTCGTCCTTGGGCTCGACGAGCACGAAGACCGGCAGGTGTGCGGGGTGCGCGGCCGACCAGTCGGCGATGGTCTGCAGGCAGTCGACGAAGGCCAGGCAGGTGGTCTCCTCGTCGACGATGGGCACGTGGTAGACCTCGAAGCGGCCGGTCTCCGGTTCGTAGCGGGCGTCCAGCTCGAACTGGCGTACCCCCAGCTCGCCGAGCTGCACGTCGAGGGGCGCGTGGGTGTAGCCCCACTCGACCACCAGCGGCGGGTCGTGGGCCACGTGGTAGCTGTTGTGGGTGCCCAGCGCCTGGGCGTGGTTGTACCGCAGGATGTCGTCGAGGGGGTAGTCGAAGTCCAGGGCGCCGCCGCCAGGCAGGCCGCTGTCGCAGATGCCGCTGTCGCGGATGCCGCTGTCGCGGATGCCGCTGTCGCGGATGCCGCTGTCCTGCGCTGTGGTTTCGGTGCAGGCGATGACAAGGAGGAGGAGCATGGCTGCACTGTACCGCTGACGCGGGATCGGGCGCGGATAGGCAGGCGCCACCAACCAGGAGTCAGCGTGTCCGACTACACCCCACCCGATGTCTGGACCTGGAGCCAGGAGGGCGCCGGGCGCTTCTCGAACATCAACCGCCCCGTGGCCGGGCCGACCCACGACGCAGACCTGCCGGTCGGCGAACACCCGCTGCAGCTCTACTCGCTGGCGACTCCCAATGGCGTCAAGGTCACGGTCATGCTCGAGGAGCTCTTGGAGGCGGGACACACGGATGCCGAGTACGACGCCTGGCTCATCAACATCCTGGAGGGCGACCAGTTCTCGTCGGGCTTCGTCGCGGTCAACCCCAACTCCAAGATCCCCGCCCTCGTCGACCACAGCACGGAGACGCCGACCCGGGTGTTCGAGTCCGGTGCCATCCTGATCTACCTGGCGGAGCGCTTCGGGGAGTTCCTGCCGGCGGCGGGGCCCGCACGCACCGAGACGCTGAGCTGGCTGTTCTGGCAGGTCGGCGCCGCACCCTTCCTCGGCGGCGGCTTCGGGCACTTCTATGCCTACGCCCCGGACAAGCTCCAGTACCCGATCGACCGCTTCGCCCTCGAGACGAAGCGGCAGCTCGATGTGCTGGACCGCCACCTCGCCGAGCATCGCTACATGGCCGGCGACGTCTACACCATCGCCGACATGGCGATCTGGCCGTGGTACGGCGGCATGGTCAAGGGGCTGCTCTACGACGCGGGGCGCTTCCTGTCGGTCCACGAGTACACCCATGTCATCCGCTGGACCGACGAGATCGCCCAGCGGCCGGCGGTGCAGCGCGGCCGCCGCGTCAACCGGGTCTGGGGAGCGGAGAACAGCCAGCTCCGCGAACGCCACGGCCCCGAGGACTTCGGGCAGGGCTGATCCGCCGCGGCCCGGCCCACGCCCCCCGCCCGGCATGCTACGCAGTCGCCATGCGCGTGCTCGGCGTCCAGGACGGTCCCTCCCCGGCGGCGGCGCTGGTCGACGATGGTCGGCTGGTGGCGGTGTCCGTCGCCCGCGGCGAGCTTGGTCCGGGCGGCTTCCCCCGCGGCGCGGTCCGGCAGGTGCTCGACCGGGCCGGTGTGGAGGGCTGCGACGTCGACGCCGTCGCAGTGGCGGGCCCCGTGCCCGCCCGCCGGAACCTGGCGTGGGCGCTGCCCGGCCCGCTGGTGCGTGGGCTTCGGGGTTGGAGGCGGGTGCGACGCAGCCAGCGGATCCGATCCGACGAGCGCCTGTTCGGCGTCGAGCTGGCGCTCGATCTGGAGCGGGCCCGGTTCCTCGACCACCAGCGCTGTGTGGAGGCGGCGCGCTCCCTCGACGAGGGGTTCGGACCGGCCGCTGCTGCCGCCGTGGGAGCTGCCTTGCTGGCGTTCGGTCGGAGCGGTGCCCCGGCAGCGACGGCGACGCGTCGATAGAGCGCTCCGTCATCCTCGACCCGCAGGAACCGCCATGAAGCTACGGCGCTACCACGGCCTCGGCAACGACTACCTGGTGCTCGAGACGCCGGCCGCCCTGGACCCGACCCTGGCGCGGGCCATCTGCGACCGGCACACCGGAGTGGGCAGCGACGGCATCCTGGAGCCGCTCCCCATCCGGCGTGACCCGGAGAGCGGCCGACCGGTCAGCCACTACGCGCTGCGGATCTGGAACCCCGACGGCAGCCTCGCCGAGAAGTCAGGCAATGGCCTTCGGATCTTCGCCCGCTGGCTGCGCGATCAGCGCGCCGCGGCCGACAGCTTCACGGTCGAGGTGCGGCTGTCGGATGCGCCGGGAGAGCAGGTCCGCTGCGCGGTCGAGGGGCCGCGTGGAGCGGGGAGCGTGACGGTGCAGATGGGGAGCGCCCGCTTCGATCCGGCCGAGGTCCCCTGTGCGGCCCCGCTGCGCGACGCCCGCGTGGCGGTGCTGGGGCACAGCCTGTCGCTGACGGCGGTCGGGGTCGGCAACCCGCACTGTGTCGTCTTCGTCGACCATCCCGACGAGCTGGAGCGGCTCCCGTGGCGCAGCCTCGGGGCCGCGCTGGAGACCCACGCCCTGTTCCCCAACCGCACCAACGTGCAGTTCGCGGCGGTGATGCCGGCGTCGGAGGGTGAGCCGGCGCGGGTCACGGCCCGCATCTGGGAGCGCGGCGCGGGGGAGACGCTGGCCAGCGGCAGCTCGGCCTGTGCTGTGGCGGCGGCGGCGGTGGCGCTCGGCCGGGTGCAGGGGCCGGTGGAGGTCGTGATGGAGGGAGGGGCCCTGTCCGTGGACGTGGCTGCGAACTGGCAGCTCACGCTGCGCGGTCCGGTGGAGGAGGTGGCGTGCATCGACCTGGCCGACGGCTGGATGCAGCGGCGCCGACCCACGGAGTCCGCCGGTCCTCCGGATTGACCCGGCACAGCGGCGGGGTAGGGCAGTGGACAGCACGGCCGCAGCGTGCGAGCCTGCCCCCTGACCACGGCCCTGCCGCCCCTCCCCGCCCCGCACTCCATGGGGTCGGCACGGTGCCGTCCCGAGGCTTCCTGCATGCGTGTCCTGCTGATCCGTCCCCCCGCTCGTCACACGGTCGAGAGCGAGGTCCCGGAAGCCGTTGAAGCCGAGAACCTCAGCTACCCGCCGCTGTCGCTGCTGAGCATCGCCGCCTTCCTGCGCGACAAGTCGGCTCACGACGTCGACATCCTCGACGCCCAGCTCGACGACCTGGACTACGACCAGGTACTCGCCGCCGTGCGCGCCTTCGCCCCCGATGTCGTGGGCATCACCGCGTTCACGGTGCAGCTCGTCGACGTCCACCGGACGGTGCAGACCTGCAAGGATGCCGGTGTCCGCTACGTCGTCGTCGGTGGTCCCCACGTCAACGACTTCCCCCGGGAGTGCCGCGACCTGGCCGGGGTGGACGCGGTGGTCAAGGGAGAGGGCCAGCAGCCCATGCTCGACCTGGTCAACGCCTGGGCGCGGGGGGACGTCGCCCGGGGCATCGCCGGCGTCATGGCCCACCCCGACGACCCGGTGCCGGTCGACGACGTCTACTTCAGCAACGACCTCGACGCCTACCCTATCATCGACCGCACCCTGGTCGACTACACCCGCTACTACGACGTCATGGGCGAGGGCGGGATCTTCACCACGGTCATCACCAGCCGCGGCTGCCCGTACCGCTGCACCTTCTGCAACACGCCGCGGCACCGCTACCGGGTGATGTCGCCGGGCCGGGTCTGCGATGAACTGCAAGCCTGCATCGACCTCGGCATTCGCGAGATCTACTTCGTCGACGACACCTTCAACATCACCAACCGGCGTGTCCACGAACTCTGCGACGAGATCCTCGCCCGCGGACTCGACATCTCCTGGACGGTGCGCTTCCGCGTCAAGGGGGTCGACCGACCCTTGCTCGAGAAGATGAAGGCGGCTGGCTGCACCCGCATCCAGTTTGGCGTCGAGCAGGGCACCGAAGAAGGGCTGCTGCGCCTGAAGAAGGACGTCACCAGCCGCGAGATCGAGCACGCCTTCGCCCTGTGCAGGGACGTCGGCATCCGCACGGTCGCCTACTTCATGATCGGCACGCCCACCGAACGGACCCGCCAGGACGTGGTCGACACGATCCAGTACAGCATCCGGCTCAACCCGGACTTCGTCATGTACAACCTGCTGACGCCATTCCCGGGCACGACCTTGTTCGACGAGGGGCTGCGGGACGGCGTGCTGGACGACCAGCCGTGGCTGGACTTCATGCGGGCGCCCGACGAACACTTCAAGGCGCAGGTCTGGGACGAGCACTTCAGCCGGGAAGAGCTGCGCGAGCTGCTCGACATGGCCTGGAAGCGCTTCTACTGGCGCCCGGAATTCGTCGTGAAGAACCTCTTCCAGATCCGCAACCTCTCTGACCTGAAGCGCAAGGCCACGGCCGGCCTCCGCCTGCTCGCCTGAGCATCCGACGGTCCGCCGCTCCTCGACGCCACCCCTCCGCAAGACACCCGCCATGATCGAAGACGCGACCCGCGACCATGCAGCCGCTCCCGACCCCCGTCCTCAACGACAGGGTTCTGCAGGACACCGGCCGTTCACCGTCGTCCTGATGACGATATACAGCATCGAGAACGCGGGCATCCGCTACGTGTCCGCGGCTCTGCAGCGCGAGGGCATCGACACCCACATCGTGTTCCTGCGGGACTGGGTGCACAACCGCCTGGAGATGCCCACCGACGAAGAGATCGAGCTGGCGCTGAAGGTCATCGCCGACAAGGGGGCGGATCTGGTGGGCCTGGGCTTCATGAGCAGCCTGCTGCCCATGGCCACGCACGTCACCGAACGCATCAAGGCGCGCTTCCCGGACACGCCACTCGTGTGGGGTGGCATCCACCCGACCAGCGAACCCGAGACCTCGATCCCCCACTGCGACTACGTCTGTGTGGGCGAGGGGGAACTCGCCGCCATCGACCTCTGCAAGGCGCTGCGCGACGGCGGGGACACGACCTCGATCCCCAACATCTGGGCCAACAAGGACGGGGAGATCTTCCGCAACAGTCCCCGTCCGCTCATCCAGAACCTGGACTGGCTGCCGTACCCCGACACGCGCGACGACAACAAGTACTACATCGAGAAGGGCAAGGTCCGGATCGAGGAACCCTGGAAGCGCACGGCGGAGTACCGCATCTACTTCAGCCGCGGGTGCCCCTACAATTGCAGCTACTGCTACGTGTCGATCCTGCGCGACGTCTACGACGAGAAGGGCAAGAAGTTCTACCGGGCGCGCAGCGTCGAGCACATCCTCGGCGAGCTGGAGATGGTGCAGCAGACCTTCCCCAAGATCGCCCGGGTGAAGATCGATGACGACACCAGCTTCGCCTTCGGCGACGACTGGATGGCGGAGTTCCTCGACAAGTACCCCGCGCGGGTGGGGCTGCCCTTCGAGTGCCTGCTCATCCCGCCGATGATGCGCCCGCAGATGCTCAAGAAGCTGATGAGGGCCGGGCTGGTGCGGGTGCAGACGGGCATCGAGTCGGGGTCGGCCAAGGAGAGCAAGGAGCTGCACAACCGCAGCCCGGGCAACCAGGCCATCCTCAACTTCGCGGAAGCCAACAAGGAGATGAAGCTGAACGTCGTCTACGACGTGATCATCGACAACCCGCACGCGACCGAGGCCATGAAGCTGGAGACGGCGGAGTTCCTGCTCGACCTGCCGCGCCCCTACGACATCTACTTCTACAGCCTCAACTACTTCCCGGGCACGGCGCTGACGCGCAAGTCGCTGGAAGATGGCACGCTGGACCCGGAACAGGTCGAGGGCCGCAACACCAAGGCCTGGCACCAGTTCCGGGTCAGCATGGACTGGCCCCGCTCCGATGAAGATCGCTTCTACCTGGCGATCTACTCCATGGCGTCCAAGGACTTCGTCCCCAAGCGCTTCCTGCGCCGCCTGCTGGACAACCGCGACTACTGGAAGCGTCCCGAGAACGTCGACCGGGTCTTCTACCTGGCGTGGGCGACGAACTACGTGAAGATGGGCTTCGTCGGCTGGCGCTACTGGCGCAACGGGGAGCTGACCTGGATGAAGCTGCGGCAGTACGGATCCCTGCGCAAGATGATCAGCCAGTAGCAAGCCATGGTGTAGGCTTCGCGGCATCTGGTCACACCCCTCCACCGTGATCCCATGGGTGGACGGGGAGGCCGAGGAGCCAGATGCCTGACAACAACAAGAGGAAGCGTACGTCCATCGCCATCATCGGGGCGGTGCTGGTCGTCGCGCTGGTCGTCGTGGTCGGCTTGCCCGGGGGGCTGAAGGGTCTGCTCGGCCACGCCTTCGGACCGCGCTACGGCAGCGGTAGCGGCGGGGGCGGGGGGCGCTTTGGCGGGGCGGACGGTGGCGGCGGTGGCAGCGGCGCGACCGTGAACAACGTGCTCCTGGTCATCGCCGACGACATCGGTGTGGACAAGGTGGGAGCCTGGTCGGCCGATGCCGACGCCAGCTACCGCAGCGAAGCGGCGCACCTGCCGTCGACACCGACGCTGGACAGCCTCGCCCAGAACGGTGCGCGCTTCGCCGACGCCTGGTCGAACCCGACCTGCTCGCCAACGCGCGCGGCCATCATGACCGGCACCCATGCGCTGCGGCATGGGGTCGGTGAACCCATCGGCAAGCCGGGCGGCCACCAGCTCGATCTGTCGACGACGACGACGCTCGCCCAGGTCATGGGTGCGCAGGGCTACGCCACGGGACTGTTCGGAAAGTGGCACCTCGGCACAAACGGCGCTCCGGACGGTTGGGCGGACGGCGACGAGTGGGAAGATCACCTGGGCGAGTCGACGGCCTTCTGTGTGCACCCGATCTCGGCGGGCTTCGACTCCTTCTCCGGAACGCTGACCGGCAGCCTGGACGAGTGCATGTCCGGCGGCAGCTACAACGACTGGGTGGCGCTCGATGCCCGCAAGGGCACCGAGGGGCAGGCCGACACGGTCGTGGCCGAGGAACGCACCGAGTACGCCACCGACTCCACGGTGCGCGACGCCCTGGCGTGGATCGACGAGCAGTCGGGGCCGTGGTTCGCGGTCGTCTCGCTCAACGCCGCGCACACGCCGCTGGAGCTGCCGCCAGAGGGTTGCAGCTACCGCTCGCCGGATGCCGCGGCGCCGACCAGCTCTCGTGGCATCTACGAAGAGATGGTCGAGTGCCTCGATCGTGGTGTCGGCGACCTGCTCGATGGCATCGCGGACCTCGACGACACCACCGTCATCTTCGTGGGCGACAACGGCACGGCGCGGGGCGTGGCGGAGGGCGTGTTCGACGACGATCGCGGCAAGGGGACCATCTACGAGTCCGGGGTCCGGGTGCCCCTCGTGGTCGCCGACGGCAAGGTCCTCGCCCAGCAGCGGGACACCTGGTCGTGGTCGCAGGACTGGACGTCCAGTCCGGTCCACGTCGCCGACCCGGGCAGCGCCATCGAAGATCCGGTGCACCTCGTCGATCTCTTCGCGACCGTGGCCGGCTTCGGCGGTGGCGACGCCAGCAGCGGTGTGGACAGCATCAGCCTGCAGCCGCTGCTCGACGGCTCCGATGGGGCGGTACGCAGCGTCAACTACACCGAGGGCTTCGATCCCGCCGGCGTGGGCCAGGCGGCGCTGCGGTACACGAACTACAAGCTCATCGTGGACATCCAGCCCGGCACCGACGGCACGCCCTGCCGCTCGTCGGTCGAGCTGTACGACCTCGACGCCGACCGCTTCGAAGAGACGGACATCGCCGCTGAGGAACCGACCATCCTCGACGACCTGTCGTCGCGCCTGGACACCATCGCGGCGGACGTGGATGGCGCGTGGATCCAGGCGGCCCCCTGTTCGAGCTGAGCGGCGTGTAGGATGACGGCGCGGCGAAACGGCCGTCCCGAGGCTCTCGGGGCGGCCGCAGCGTGTGGAGGTGAGTGATGGGGCCGGGCCCGGTGGGAACGCCCTCGCTGTTCGTCGGGTGGTCGTGCGTGTCGCCGCCGTCGGGGCTGCCTGCACCGGGGACGCTGTCGGTGGGATCCGTCTGGGACCTCCGACCCCTGCCGGAGGGCCTGCGCTGCAAGCTCCGCGTGGGCTCCGCCAGCGCAGACGCGCTGCGGGGGGCCTGTGTCGATCTCCGTGCAGTCGTCGACAAGGTCGAGCAGTGCTTCCTGCCTCACCAGGTTCGCGAGCGGGTCTGGGGGCTCCGGCTGTCGCTGCCGGGTGTGCCGCCCAGCCACGACGAGCTGCAGCGGGCCTGTCGCGTGGCCGCACCGCTCATCGTCCCGCTCCTGCCCTCGCACGAGTCTAGCCGGCTGGCGGTCGCCGTGAAGGGCGGCGAGCTGCGCGTCGGCTGGTCGGGGCGCGTGGCGGGGGATGAATTCGAGGCGGTGGTGCCGCTTGCGGCGTGGGTGCTCTACCTCTGCCTGCGCGACCTGCGCTGGGCGACCCTGCCGTCCGATGTGCCGTCCTGGGCAGACCCGGTCCGTCCGCTCGGCGGTGGCTTCGCCATCACTTCCATTCAGACGCGGGCACCCTCGGCCAGGTCACTCTGGGATCACTTCTTGGTCGAGCTGCGGCGGCGGGTTCCCGAGGAAGCGCTCGGCCGCGCGGGCGTAGCGCTGGGCTTCGGCGTGGCCGGGTCGCCGCTCCAGCGTCTGCGGGCCTTCTTCTTCGGTGCGCCGGGAGCGGCCGGCAGCGAGGAAGGGGTCTTCGATGATGGCTTCGACTTCGTGGGGTGGCTGGACCAGCACGCCATCTTCGGCTTGTTCAGCCGCAGCCAGCTCACCGGGCTGGTCGACGAAGGGCGGCACAGCTCGTACCGGCAGGGCAGCCTGCTCGCCCGGCAGGGGCAGGTGGGCGACTCCCTGTTCGTGCTCGCCCGGGGGCGCGTGGGGGTCTCGGTGACCACACCCGCTGGTGAGCTGCACGTGGCCGTGCTCGAACCCGGCTGCATCGTCGGGGAGCTCAGCGTGTTGGGGGGCGGGCCGCAGCAGGCGACCTGCCGGGCGCTGGAGTACGTGGAGGTGCTCGAGATCCTCCGGTCGGACCTGCAGGCGCTGCTGCGGGCGGATGCCGACCTCGCCGCGCGTGTGCGTGCCGCGTTGGCGTGGCACGCCGCGGCGCTCTCCGGGGACGATCCCGGTCCGCCGCCCCAGCCGCTGCCTGCTACCGCGGAGCTGACGCTGGCCAACACCATGGACGATCTGCTGCAGGTGGGGTCGGTCGACGATGTCGACGACTCGCGGGAAGGCGGGGGAGGGGAGGACAGCGCCGTGCGCGACCGCTCTACAGTGCCGGGGCGCGCGTGATCGCGCTGCGCCGCTTCTACGTCGACGGCGTGCCGGGCCCCGGTCACCTGTTGATCGAGGGGGGCATCGGCGCGGTGCTGGGGACGGCCTTCGCGGCATGGATGTTCCCGGACGAGACCAGCCTGGTGGCGATCTTCCTGGCGGCCTTGCTGGGTTCGGACTCCGTCGAGCGCCTGCTGGAGTGGAATCGCTGGTCGATCCAGAAGCGCCAGGTCCTGCCGCGGCGCGCCAACGGCCGCCTCGCGCTGCGCCTGGTCTTCCTCTTCGCCGGGAGCTTCATTGGCTTCGGCGCGCTCGGCATGGGGCTCCCCGAGGACCGGGTCGGCGCGATGTTCTCCCACCAGCTCCGCGGAACGGCGGGCGGCTCGCTGCCCGACCTGGTGTTCGCGCCCTTCTCCGAGCTGCTCCTCCACAACCTCTACGTGCTGGTCTTCTTCTTCCTCATCGCGCTCCCCTTCCGGCGCGGTGGCGTCATGCTCGCCATCGCCTGGAATTCCTCGGCCTGGGGGCTGATCTCTGCCACGCTGGCGCGCGGCTGGGCCGGCGCAGATCGCGGGCTGCTGTCGGCCTGGGGCCAGGTGATGACCGTCGTGTCGCCGCACCTGTTCATGGAGGCCACCGCCTACGTGCTGGCCGGGCTCGCAGGCGTGTTCGTCAGCAAGGCCGCCGAGAAGCACGCGCTGGACTCCGACGTGATGTTCGGTGTAGCGCGGGCGGTCGGGTGGCTGTTCGCCCTGGCGGTTGCGCTTGTGGCGGTCGGCGCCCTGGTGGAGGCGACGTTGGCGCCCGCGATGGTCGTGTGGGTGGCGGGCCGTTGACGGACGGCCCTATTCGCAGGGGGCGATGTCGAGATCCAGCTCGTACTCGTTGCACTCGACGACCGACAGGCTGGTGGCGTCGCTGGTGCACCCACCGGCCTGCGCCGTGATCTCCCAGGTGTGGTGCCCCTCGACGTTCAGCTCGTAGCTGCCGTCGCCCGCCATCTCTCCGTCGACGCTGCCGAGCTCGCCGGGGTCGATGTCGACGGCGGTCACCGTCGCGTCGGTGGCGGCCGTGCCGTCGGACAAGCGCACCACGCCGTAGACGAAGCCCTGGGTGGATCCGCACAGCAGGCCACCGCTGTCGTCCGCGGTGTCGCCGCAGCTCGCCAACGCCAAGGCGCACACGAGCAGCCGTGCCATCTTCATGGTGTCCATCGCCTTGCCTCCACGCACCCTGACGGCCAGAGGATAGGACGGTGTCGGCGGGTTGTCGCCGTCGTACGGTGCGGCAGCTTGTCGGAGGACGGGCATGCCCAAGCGATCGGATCGAGGTTCCCTGCTCAACCGCGTGGCGCGGCGGGTGGGCAAGGTCCTGCAACGAGCCGAAGACGGTATCGCCGTGGTGCGGGAAGAGGCGAGCCACCCCGGCCGTCCGCAGCCCCACCGCGTGGCGCGCAACCCGGTGTGGCGGGACGCCGATGATCGCGCTGCGGATGCTTCAGCCGCGGACACCTCAGCCGCGGACACCTCAGCCGCGGACACCTCAGCCGCGGACACCGCGCAGAGCGCCGCATACCGTCCCGGCGGAGACACCGCGGTCGACCCCTACGCGCGCCCTGCGGACGACGGCGTGGCCGGCGATGACGCCTGGTATCTGCGCGGCGACAACGAGGGCTGGAGCGCCACCAACCCCGGCGGCGACGGCGACGACTGAGCCCTTGGGCCGCGCGCTCGATATGCTGCGCGAGTACCGTCTAGCTCCGTCGCAGGGACGGGCGTCGCCCGGACCCTGCCCCCCCCAACCCCACCTCCTCCTGGAGTCCATCATGCCCTTCGTGGTCGCCGAACCCTGTGTGAAGTGCAAGTTCACCGACTGTGTGGCCGTCTGCCCGGTCGAGTGCTTTCACGAGGGCGAGAACATGCTCGTGATCGACCCGGTCGAGTGCATCGACTGTGGTGCCTGCGTGCCGGAGTGCCCCGCGGAAGCGATCTTCCTCGACGAAGACGTCCCCGAGAAGTGGAAGGAGTACATCGAGCTGAACGCCCGCCTCGCCGAGGGCTGGCCGGTCCTGTCCGAACAGAAGGACCCGATGCCCGACGCCGAAGACTGGAAGGGCCGTGAAGACAAGCGGCAGTACCTCAGCGAAGCCGCGGGTGAGGGTGACTAGCGCCCCACGCAGCTTGGAGTGCGCCCGTGCGCATCGCTGACGCCAGCCTGCTGGTGTGCCCGCGGACGGGCTCGCCGCTGACCTGGGACGGCACGAACCTCGAGCTGTGCCTGGCCGACGGCCACCTGCGCACTGCGGACGCGGCCACGGCCTGGCCGGTCGTCGATGGTCTTCCCCGGCTCTATGACGAAGCCCTGCTCAAGGGAACCGACCGGCTGATGCGGCACATCCACGACCACCTGCCGCGGGCCCACCGCCCGCTGCTGCGGGCGGCGCTACCCCTGCTGCAGGGGGGGGGCTCCGAACGCGTCCTGCGGGAAGCGCTGCTGGAGCAGCTCAGGCTGGGCGAACTGGCGGCGGGCGCCGAACGCCCCGCTCGCCTGCTCGAAGTGGGCGTCGGGACCGGGGTCAACGTGCCGCTGCTGCGCGCCGCGCTGCCGGGCGGGCTGCGGGCCGAGCTGTGGGGCACGGACCTGAGCGAGACGCTGCTGCACCGCTGCGCCGGTCGCTGGCAGCACAACCCCATGGCGGAACAGGCGAAGCTGCTGCTGGCCGATCCGCACCGCCTGCCCTTCGCCGACGGGGTGTTCGACCGGGTCTTCCACGTCGGTGGACTTGGGCGCTTCGACGATCCCCGCCGCGTCCTGGCCGAGATGTACCGTGTGGTCGTCCCCGGCGGACGGGTGGTGGTGGTCGGCAAGCGCGTCGATCCCCACGAAGCCCAGGCGCCCATGTTCGACGCCGCCTACCGGCTGCTGACCCTGCATGAACCCGACGTCCCGCTCGACTCCCTGACCCTGCCCGAGGGCGCGTCTGACATCGTGGTGGAGCAGGTCAGCCGGTTCTTCTTCGTGCTCGGCATGCGGCGACCCTCCGGCGCCTGACCGCGTGGTCGGGTCGGTCCGCGGGTCGCGAGGTCGGTTCGCGACCTCAGCGCGCGGCGATGCGGCTGTCGCTGCTGGATGGCCAGGGGCAGTCGGTGTGCATGGCCGGGGCGCGCTCGGCGACCGGGAGGCGGGCGACGAAGGCGGTCCCGTAGGGGCTGCTGTCGCCGTCCAGCACGATGCCGTCCACCTGATAGCGGTCACCGGGCAGCGCGTCGCTGGCGACCGTGCGGGTCCAGAGCTGCTGGACGGTGTCGAGTCGCGCCGCGAAGTGGGTGTCGGCCAGGCTGGCGGCGCCGGCGGTTCCGGCGACGTCGACGGCGACCGAGGCGACGCGCGGAGCGTCGGGTCCGGCGACCACGACGCCGAGGCGGCCCGCCGTGCCCTCGGAGTTCAGGTCGAGGTGGGCGTGGGCGCTGCCAAATCCGCCCCAGGTCCATGTCCGGGAGCAGGTCAGCGCGCCGGCGGTCAGCTCGACGTCCACGGTGTCGAGCACCTGGGCTTCGTCGTCGAGCAGCGTGACGTGGGCGAGGTAGAGCCCGCCGTCGGCGTCGCCCGCGAACTGCAGGTCCGGGACGGTCCAGAGCTGCCGCGTCATGCGGGACTCGGTCATGTCGGTGGAGCCGCCGCTGAGCGCTGGGGCGTCGGGGTACGGAGTCAGCTCGAGGTGCACGCCTTCCGGGGTCGCCGGGCCGGTCGAGGTCCACACGGCGATGCGCACGCCCTCGCCGGACAGGGTGCGTCCCATGGCGACCTGCTGGACGGCGTCGGCGGCCAGGGCCGACGAGGGGAGCAGCGCGGCGGCCAGGAGCAGGGTGTGGCGGGTGGTGGCAACGGGGCGCATGGGCTCGGCCTCTGGCTTTGGGGGCGACCGCACAGTCAAGGTACTCCCTCCCTGACACGAGATCGTCACCTGGTTCACGGTCTCGACAGACCTTGACGGCTGCCCCGGAATGTCAGCGCGTCCAGCCGCCGCGCGGGGTCGCCGCGACGGCGGCTGCGGGCTAGCGGAGAGGTCCCCACCGACCCGGACGTCGTCATGCAGTTCCCCCGCACCCGCCCCCGCCGAAACCGTCGGACCGACTGGGCTCGCCGCCTCGTGCGCGAGTCGGTCCTCACCGTGGACGACCTCATCTGGCCCGTGTTCGTCATCGACGGGGACACGCCGCGCACCCCCGTGCCCAGCATGCCGGGTGTGCAGCGCCTGTCCATCGACGCCATGGTCGAAGACGCGGCCGCTGCGGCCGAGCTCGGAGTGCCCGCCATCGCCCTCTTCCCGGTCATCGACCCGAGCTTCAAGACCGCCGATGGTGCCCACGCTGCGGACCCCGACAACCTGGTCTGCCGCTCCGTGCGGGCGCTGAAGGCCGCCGTGCCGGACATCGGCATCATCTGCGACGTCGCGCTCGACCCCTTCACCACCCACGGCCAGGACGGGCTCGTCATCGACGGAGAGATCGTCAACGATCTCTCGGTCGAGGCGCTCTGCGCCCAGTCCGTGAACCAGGCGCGCGCCGGCTGTGACGTCATCGCCCCCAGCGACATGATGGACGGCCGCATCGGCGCCATCCGGGACGCGCTGGACGCCGACGGCTTCAGCCACGTCCAGATCATGAGCTACGCAGCCAAGTACGCCAGCGCCTTCTACGGGCCCTTCCGCGACGCCGTGGGCAGCAAGGGAGCGCTGGGCCAGGGCGACAAGCGGACCTACCAGATGGACCCGGGCAACACCGACGAAGCCCTGCGCGAGGTCGCGCTCGACCTGGAAGAGGGCGCCGACATGGTCATGGTCAAGCCGGGGATGCCCTACCTCGACATCGTCCGGCGGGTGAGCGACGCGTTCTCGGCGCCGACCTTCGTCTACCAGGTGTCCGGCGAGTACGCGATGCTCAAGGGCGCCATCGAGCGCGGCTGGCTCGACGGTGACAAGGTGATGATCGAAAGCCTGCTGGCCTTCAAGCGGGCGGGCGCCGATGGCGTGCTGACCTACGCGGCCGTCGACGTGGCCCGTCGCCTGAAGGCGGGCTGATGGGGCTGCTGCTCGTCCTGCTGGCCTGCAGCCCCGACAGTGGTCTCGACAGCGGTTCCGACACCGTGGGCGTCGACTCCGGTGTCGCCGACACCGTCGTCGACCCCTCGCTCCCCGGCCCCTGGCCGGTGGGCACCGACGAAGCGAGCATCACAGGCTCGTGGGGCGTCGACCTGTCGGTCCAGACCTGGTTCCCCCGCGTCGACGACCAGGGCAGCGCCGCGGTCTACGACGACATGGTCACCGACACCGGCGCCCTGTCCGGCGGGTCGGCGGGCTGCGCCACACCCCGTCCCGTCGTCGTGTTCAGCCACGGCAACCAGGGTGTTCGCTGGCAGAGCTACTTCCTGACCGATCACCTGGCCAGCAACGGCGTCGTCGTGGTGGCCCCGGACCACACCGGCAACACCTTCTTCGACTACGACGGCGCCCGCATGCCGGAGCTGGTCTTCCGCCGCCCGGTGGACGTTGCCGATGCCTTCGACTTCGTGGTCGGCCGCAGCGAAGATCCGGCCGATCCTCTGTACGGCTGTGTCGACGCGGCTGCGGGCTACGCGGTCATGGGCCACAGCTTCGGGGGCTACACCACCCTGGCCGTCGCCGGGGCGGTGATCGACGTCGACGCCGTGGCGGCGACCTGCGCGGCCGAGGGGGGGTGGCTCTGCGATGACGTCGCCGCCTGGGCCGCCGACCACCCCGACCAGACGGTCTTCGACCAGTCCGACCCGCGGGCCTGGGCAGCGGTGGCCTTTGCCCCCGCGGCCTACGAGACGCTGAGCGGCGGCCTCGCCGACATCGCCGTCCCGACCATGATCCAGGCCGGCGACCTCGACACGACGACGCCGTGGGAGGGCACGGTCCGCCCGATCTGGGACGCCTTGGCTGTGAGCCCTCGGGCCGTGGCGCACCTCGACGGCGCCGGCCACTACAGCTTCAGCGACATCTGCAGCTTCCTGCCCACCGTGCCCGACTGCGAGCCGCCCTACCGGGACCCGGACGACGTCCACGAGCTGTCGCGGACGCTGGCGCTGGCCTGGATGCTGTCGGCGGCTGGCGATGAGACGATGGCGGCGTGGCTGCCGCCACAGGGCGACGAGCGGCTGTCGAGCTGGGAGGGGTACTGACGCGGTGAGCGTGCCTGTGCTCGCAGGCGCTTGAGCTGACGGCGGCCTCCGAACTCTCCACCTTCCGTGCAGCGTCCCCAACGGTGCCGACGCCCCGTCCTCTGGACGGCCTCCTGGGCATGACGATCGTTCTTCTGCACGATGAATTCCGACTCCCAGACGGTGGACCCGTCGATGACGTTGGACGTGGAGCCCAGGCGCATGGCCCGCCGGGCGGTGTCCTGGTCGCAGTAGGGCTCCTCCTTGGGAAGACGCGGCAGAAACAGCAACGATCAGAGTCGCACCATCTCTCGGACGCTCTCGTGGCGTGCCCGACCCATGCCTGGCGCAGCAGGCGCTCGCTGCCCATCCGGCGGCGGGGTGGGGACGGCCCGGCCGAGTTCCGTGAACGCGAACGAAACTCCGAGGATGGTGCTTCATCACCGGAATGAGTTTCGTACATCGTGTCAGAGCTTCATCATGTGTCGCTATAGCAATGATATCATTCGTTTCGCGAACTTTGTGCCAAGCATCCATCAACATCCTCGTCATAAGTTTCGCCCGGTCCCCTCTCGACCTCCCGCCCCGCCGCCCCACCGCCCCGCCGCCCCACCGCCCCACCGCCCCGCCGCGCCGCCGCCCCGCCGCCCCACCACGCCCTCCGGCTCGCTCGTGGCCTCCCGCGATTGCGTCAGGCCTGTCGGGAGGGGCCCATGAGGAAACCGTGGCCGCGCATGGCGGTACGTGACATCGTCAAGCGGGCGGAGTGGTACTCGCGCCGCTTGGATGTGCGGAGTGCTCACTTGTGACGTGATGTCCACGGTTGGC
The DNA here is from genome assembly GCA_964599085.1 of uncultured Enterobacterales bacterium. Taxonomy (GTDB): domain Bacteria; phylum Myxococcota_A; class UBA796; order UBA796; family UBA2385; genus J125. The sequence goes on from CAZRFD010000029.1 coordinate 57,895, forward strand.
ATGTCGTCGTGAACGAATGGCGAACGGCTTGACAAGGCGCTGCAGGCGCGCCGGGCTGTCGCTGTCGAGGTCGGCCGGCGCGGTCGTCGCAGAGTAGGGCTGAGGGAGCGCCCGGTCACGCCCGCAGCACGCCCTCCACCACGATCCGGGCTCGCCCCCCGATGCGCACGCGCTGGCCGGTGGTCCGCACGCGCACCGTCCCGCCGCGGTTGCTGACCTGGCGCCCGACCAGCTCGTCGCGGCCCAGGCGCAGCGCCCAGTAGGGGCCGAGCACGCAGAAGGCCGAGCCTGTCACGGGATCCTCGGGAACACCCAGCGCCGGCGCGAAGACCCGCAGGACGAAGTCCCAGGGCTTGTCTTCGGCCGCCCGGGCCGTGACGATGAAGCAGCGTCCCCCCGCAGCGGTCAGCAGGTCGAGGTCGGGCTGCACGCTGCGCACCGCCGACTCGCTCTCCAGCTCGACCACGAAGTCGTCCCGCCCGCGACCGAGGTACCGCGGCGGCAGCCGCAGCGCGCGGGCGATGTCCTGGGTCAGCGTCACCGGGCTGTCGGGCAGGGCTGGCAGGTCCAGCTCGATGGTCGAGGTGCCGTCGGGTTCCCGCACCTTCCACGCCTGCAGCAGCCCACTGCGGGTGTGGAAGGCGGCGACGGCGTCCGGAGCGAGGCGCCCGCTGGCCCACAGAGCGTGGGCAGTGGCCAGCGTGGCGTGCCCGCAGAGGTCCACCTCCATCGTGGGCGAGTACCACCGCAGCGTCCACAGGGTGTCGTCGTCTGCTGCTGCTGTCGAGGAGGGCTCGGCAGGCGCACGCCGCCAGCAGAATGCGGTCTCGGACTGCTGCATTTCGGCGGCGACGGCTGCCATCCAGGCGGGCTCGGCGGGGCCGTCGAGCAGCACCACGGCCGCCGGGTTGCCCGTCAGCGGGCCGTCGGCGAAGGCATCGACGAGGAAGAAGGGGTGGTCGGTCACGGCTGCAGCCCCCTCAGTACACGCCGTAGCGGCGGCGGTTGGCTTCGTGTTCGCTGACGTTGCGCGCGGGATGGAGCTGCTTGCCGCCGTCGTGCAGGTAGTACCAGAACTCGCTGTCCTGCGGCGCGATGGCGGCTTCCAGGGCGGTCGTACCGGGGTTGCCGATGGGGGTGGGGGGCAGCCCCGGCCGCAGGCGGGTGTTGTAGGGGTCCGACGGGTCGCGGAGCTGCTTGAGGAAGGCGCGGCGGTCGTTCCACTGCTCCAGGGTGTAGCGGCTGGTGGCGTCGACGCCGAGGTTCCAGCCGCTGTCGAGGCGCTTCCACAGGATCCCCGCCACCAGCGGGCGCTGTGAGGGGGTGGGCTCCTCCCGCTCCACCATCGACGCCATGGTCAGGATCGCGTCGAGGCCGCGTGGCTCCAGGTCCGCAGCGTGGGGCTGGACGAAGCGTTCGCCCAGCAGATCGAGCTGCCGCTGCACGAAGTCCTCGACCGTGAACCGGGTCGGGTCGACCATGTAGGTGTCGGGGAAGAGGTAGCCCTCCAGCGAGTCGTCGGGCAGCGGAAAGTCCACCGTGTACTGGTCGGGGGCCGTGGCCGCGGCAGTGTAGGCGCCAGCGTCGGCGAGGCCGGCTTCCACCAGGGCGGCGTCGATCTCGCGGATGCGCCAGCCCTCGACGACCGTGAAGGGCACGTCGTCGGGCAGGGGCACGCCGCAGAGCGCTTCCGTGAGCTGCCAGGCATCCATGTCAGGGCGAACGCGGTGGCGTCCGGCCTTGATGCAGGCGCCCTCCTTGGTGACGCGCGCCCAGGTCACGAAGCCGTCGGCGTCGGCGACCACACCGGCGTCCGCCAGGGGGCCGGCCATGCTGCGGATCGTGGCGCCGGCGGGGACCTCGACCTCGATCTCGGTGCTGTCGGCGGGGTCGGCGGGCGCGCCGTAGTGGTCGGCGAGCAGGCTGCACGCAGGCAGGATCAGGAGGAGGAGCAAGGCGGGCTCACAGCGGCGATGGACGAGGGGAGGGCAGGGGAGGGCCCCGCGCGCGTCCGGTATCGCGGTGCCCTCTCCGACAGCCGGCAGGCTATCGCGCCCTGCGGCGGGTCGGCGGCGGGAAGGCGGTCGCCCGGAGGCCGGTCTGCGGCGCTGCTTGCGTGGTTCCCTGGAGTCCTCGCCCGCGGTATGACTGCGGGCATGCCGCGCCTCAACCCCCTCCTCGACCAGCTCGCCGACTACCCCATGGTGGAGCTGGCCCGCCGTCGTCGCGCCGTGGCAGAGCGCGGCGTGCGGATCTTCGACTTCAGCGTCGGCGACCCACACGAACCCACCCCGGAGTTCATCCGGCAGGCGCTGTGCGGATCGGTTCCGCCGCGCTGCGGCTACCCGACCGTGCGCGGCGGGCTTCCCCTGCGCCAGGCCATCGCCGGCTACGTCGACCGGCGCTTCGGCGTGCGCCTTGACCCCGCCACCCAGATCCTGCCGACCTCGGGTGCCAAGGAAGCGGTCTTCCACACGCCGCTGCTGGTCATCGACCCCCACGCCGACGACCGCGGCGTGGTGTTCCCGGACCCGGGCTACCCCGCCTACCAGCGCGGGGCGCTGTTCGCGGGCGGCGAAGCGATCGCTGTGCCCCTCGACGGCGACTTCGTCTTCCGCCCCTGGGAGCTGCCCGACGACGTCCTGCGCCGCACCCGGATGATGTGGCTGAACACGCCCCACAACCCCTCGGGTGCGGTCACCAGCCTGCCCGAGCTGGAGCGGGCCGCCGCGCTGTGCCGAGAGCACGACATCCTGCTCGTCAGCGACGAAGCCTACGCCGACCTCTACCACGACACCCCACCGCCCTCCCTGCTGCAGGCGGGGGTGGAGGGTGTCCTCGTCCTGCACTCGCTGTCGAAGCGGTCGGGCATGACCGGCTACCGGTCGGGCTTCCTCGCCGGCGACCCCGACCTCATCGCCCGCCTCGCCCGCCTGCGCACCAACCCGGGCCTCGCCCCCCAGAGCTTCGTGAACGCCGCCGCGACCGCCGCCTGGTCCGACGACGCCCACGTCGCCGAGCGCCGGGCGATCTTCCGGGCCAAGCGGGCCGCGCTGCTCTCCTTCTTCGACGACGTCGGGATCGAGGTGCACGGCAGCGAGGCCGCCATCTACATGTGGATCCACGCGCCGGCCGGCCACGACGACGAGAGCTACGCCGACCTGCTGCTGCAGGCCGGCATCGTCGTCAGCCCCGGCCGCACGTTCGGCGTGGCGGGCGCCGGTCGCGGCTACGTGCGGCTCGCGCTGGTGCCGGAGCTCGACGAGATCGCCGAAGCCATCGAGGTGTGGCGGGGGGTGGTCTGAGCACCGCTTGCGCCAGTGGAGCGCGCGTTCCGACGGCACCCACGTGCAGGAGGAGTTCGGTGCGGATGGCGTGGTCCTGGGGCGGACCATCGACGGCGCCCTGGAGCTGTACTTCACCGAGCTGGGCGGGTACGTCGCGGCGACGGTGTCCGCCGAGACCGGCGCCATCACCGGGGAGCGGACGCTGGGCACCTACGGGCAGGCGCGCAGCCTGTCGGGCGCCCCGCCGGTGTCGCGGGGGCTGCACGGCATGTACGAAGAGCCCGACGCCACCTTGCTGTCTGTGGGCCCCCGGCACCTGCGGCGGAGCGATGGCCTGTTCCTGCAGCCCGATCCGGTCATCCTGTCGTCGCTGGACGGCATCATGTTGCAGGACCCGTATCGCCTGCAGCCCTACCGCTTCGCGCGCAACTCCCCGACGACCCTTGAGGACAGCAGCGGGGCCTTCGTTGATACCCTCGTCGACATCGGCTTCATCGCCTACGACATCTACGAGCTGACCGAGGACCCGCACTCCATCGCCAACCAGGCGGCGCTCGGCGTGGATGTGGCCTTCACGGCGATCCCCTTCGCGACCGGCGGTGGCGGGGTGGTCCACGGCGTGGCGGCGACCAACAAGCTGCGCCGGGCGGAGAACACCGTGGCGCGGGTTGAGCGGGAGGCCATGGAGCATGCCGATGATGGCGAGCGGGTGGTGGAGAGTCTGTCGGAGCATCCTCCCGAACAAGCACCGACGGGCGGCGGCTGCTTCACCGCCACCGCGACGCTCACTACCCCGGATCGTAGCCTCCCCATCGCCGAAGTCGCCGCCGGAGACCTGGTCGTGACCGCGCGCCTCGATGCTGACGACACAACCGACATCCCTGCGGCTGCGTGCACCTCAAGCGCTTCTCCCCTGCGACACCGCCTGTCCGCCCTGGCCAGCGCTGCGGCGGTGGTCGCGGCCTGCAACGGCCCGGCGGTGGCGGCACCGGGGCCGGACGCGCTGGTCGACGCTTTCAACGGTACAATTGGGCGATGGGAGCCGGCGCTGGTCCGCGAGCTGGTGCCTGGCGACGAGTTCATCGCCGACGGCCAGCTCTACGCCGTGGGCGACACGGACCTGTTCTGGCTGGGCGCCCCCTCGGCCGAGGCGCTGCACCGCGCCGACGCCGCCTTCACCGAGGTCGCCTGCCACGGCGTGGCAACTGCCGACGACCAGGTGCTGGTCGTCGCCACTGACGACGTCACCGATGACGCCACCGCCCACCACGCCCGGCTGTGGGAGGTGGCCGACGGTGCGGACGTCGCCTTCGACGGCCAGCTCTTCCTGGTGGTCGACGGCCAGCCGCAGCCGACGGGGGACGTGCTGGGGCGGGTGGTGCAACCCATCGAGCACCCCTCGCAGCAGGTCATCGACGCCGTCATCGCCTACCCCGACGGCCAGCAGGACACGCTGACGGTCACGGCCAACCACCCCTTCTGGGTGGACGCCGTGGTCGACTTCGTGCGGCTGGGCGAGCTTTTGGTCGGCACCACCCTGCACACCCGCGCCGGTGGGCAAGCCCTGCTGGTCAGCAAGACCTGGCGCCAGGGCGACTTCACGGTCTACAACCTCGAGGTCGAGGGGCTTCACAGCTACTTCGTCGGCGTCGCCGGGGGCGGGGACGCCGATGCGGTGGTGCACAATGCGATCGCAGACTCGCGGACTTGGGGACTCGCGGCTCCCCCAGCCCGAGATCGGCGACACTCCTGAGGGGGCCTGCGCCAGCCCCCGGACTTGTGACGCCGCTTTTCGACCGGCCCTCCCACCACCGCGCCAACGACTGTCCGCCTTGGAACTCAGGCACCATGGCCCGGCGACGCCGCCTCGCGGTCAGGATCCGGTGGGCGACCCCTCGTCCCCCCGATCCTGACCGGATTCCGGTCAGGATCGAGGGGACGAGGCCTCTTGGAGGCAATCCTGACCGAAGAGCGGTCAGGATCGCGAGGTTGGTAGCTCGCCCCCGCGATCCTGACCGCCAGCCCGCCTGCCATGGCGCCGCCCCGTCTCGCCCCCGCGATCCTGACCGCCAGCCCGCCTGCCATGGCGCCGCCCCGTCTCG
>CAZRFD010000030.1:0-44076 GCA_964599085.1 uncultured Enterobacterales bacterium
CGGTTCCTCGTCCCGCACCGACGACGCCGAGCCGGTGACGATGATCCCCTCGTAGCGGCCCCCATAGGGCAGCGCTTCGCCGGAAAATGGGCTGACCACGTCGATGTCGGCGCCGACGTCGGCCAGCAGGCGGCGAAACATGTCGGGGTAGTCGCCGTGGCTGTCGGCGACCGAGGGATCGGCACGACCGGTGCGGACCACCAGGACGCACGGCGCGCGCGCTGGCCGAGCAGCGGGGCTGTCGGGATCGAGGGTGACGGTGGACATGCCCGGGAAGCTATCGCGCAGCAGGTGCCAGGCGAATCCCGTTAACCTTTTTCCGGCTGAGATTGACCGATCTTGAGACAGCCCACGGCTCTACCGGCCACCGCTGCACCGAGGATCCAGGACCGCGCGACCGCCAGCTTCCTCACCCCCGAAACACATCCCGCACGAGCTGCCGCACGACGGCCGGCAGCTCCTCGTAGCTGCCCGCCTTGTAGTGGCGGCCGCGGCCGGCTTCGGCCATGCGGCGGCAGCTCTCGGTGCCGAGCTTCTCTTCCGTGCCCACCTGGACGACGTGCAGTGCCGGAAAGCGGGCGGCGACGCCGGCCGGGTCGGCGCCCATGTTCGCCACCCCGTCGCTCATCAGGATGGCGACGCGCTCGCGGCGGCTCGATCGCGCCAGCTCGGCCAGGGACAGCTTGAGGCCGGCCTCGATGTTCGTGTAGCCCTGCGCGGGCACCTCGAGCACACGACGGATCAGCTCCCGCGTGCTGATGACCTCGCCGAGACCGACCAGGCGGTGGGCGCGGGTGTCGAAGTGCACGACCGCCAGCTTGTCCAGGCGCAGGTGCAGGATCGCGGCCGCGACCGCCGTCAGCGCGATCTTGCTGCCCGTCATGGACAGGCTCATGTCGAGGATGGCGATGACGTCGGCCTGTCGCGGCTCGGTCCTCTGCACGCGCACATCGTCGGGCCCCCAGGGGCGCACGCGCTCCAGCGTCGCTTCGAGGTCCAGATCGCCCTCGGCCGGGAAGCCGTCCTCTTCGCGGCGTGTGGGCCGAGCGGCGTGCCGCAACATCGCCCGGGCGCGGGCGAGGATCGCGTCGATGGCCCGCTGGCGCACGATCCCGCGCAGCTCCGGTGAGAGCTGTCGCTTGAGCCGGTGGTAGTGGGTGGCCGCGTCCCAGGCTTCGGGGAGCTGTCGCTGCTGCGACTGCACGGGCTCTCCCTCGGGGCCTTCTTCCGGGACGAGCTTGCCCTCGGCACCGTCGTCGATCCGTGGCTGCTGGCTCAGCTCAGCCCGCTGGGGCTGCTCTTTTTTTTTTCCGCCTGGGCCACCAGGTCGGCCACCACCTGATCGACGGGGATGTCGTCGACTTCGAGCAGCTCGACCCGGTTCGCCAGCGCCATGGGAGCCGCCGCGGCGATGTCGCCGCCGAGCACCTGTGCGAGATCGGCGAGGGCGACCGCGGCCCGGACGCTGGCGCCGCGGCGGACCCGGGGATCGTCGCGGGTCGCGCGCACCAGGGCGACCGCTTCCTCGATCAACGCCGCTGAGGGCTGGCAGCGGGCTTCGGCGAGCACGATGGCCTGCTCTTCGGCGGCGTCCTGGTAGTCGAGCACCACCAGCTCGAAGCGGTCGAGGAGGGCTTCCGAGAGGTGCCCGGTGGCGACGAATTCCTTGGGGTTCTGGGTGGCCACGACCGAGAAACCGGGCCGCGCCTCGACGCGACCGAGGTGGGGGATCGTGACGATGCCCTCGTCGAGCGCCGGCAGCAGGACGTTCTGGACCCCCTCCGGCATGCGGTTGAGTTCGTTGATGAACAGCAGCGCGCCCTGCTGCATGGCGTCGACCAACGGCCCGGCCACGAACAGATCGGGCTGGTAGCCCCGCTCCAACACGCCCGGCGGGTCGAAGTGGCCGACGAGCTTGGCTTCGGTGTAGCGGCCGTCGCCGTCCACCCGGACCCAGCCGCGGCCCAGCCCCTCGGCAACCGCCCGGGCGATCGCCGTCTTGCCGACGCCCACCGGCCCCTCCAGCAGCACGTTGCGGTGGGCGACGAGGCAGGCGAGCACCGCCCGCAGCTCTGAGCGCCGCCCGACGATGTGGTGGGAGGCGGCGAGCGCGTCGGGATCGGGGATGGCGGGTGTCGAGGAGGGGGAGGGGGACATGGCGGGCTCAGCGCCGCGACAGGCGCATCAGCAGGACCAGGATGTTCCAGAAGAGCACCAGCAGCCCCATGGTGATCATGTAGGCGCCCTCGACGTGCATGTCGGTGCGCAGCCGGTGGACCACCTGGTTGACCTGGTAGAGCAGGCCGGCAGCGCTCACGACCACAAAGACGGCGCTGAGCACGAGCCCCAGCGTGCCGCCAAAGAGGCCCGGGAAGGCGAAGCTCACCCCCATCAGGATGAGCATGGGGATCGACATCGCGGCGAGCCCGGCGCGGATGAAGCTGAATTCGCGCGGGGTGCTCCACACGTAGGCGGCCATGCCGACGCCGGTGGCCGCCGTGAGGCCGACGGCCGTGCCGATGAGCCAGGGCACGTCCCCCAGCGTCATCAGCACCGCGGTCAGCAGCAGGTAGCCCATCGCGATGCCCTGGAAGACCGTGGCCAGCCCGAAGCCCACGTACTTGCGGCTGCTGTCACCGCTGAACACCAGCCGCGGGGCGACGTACTGGGCGATGGCGAAGGAACCGAGGATCACCACGAGCTGCGTGAAGCGGTTGAACACGAGCTGCGGGGCGATGCTGCCGCCGAGGTAGAGCAACGCCGCCGTGATCATCCCGGTGGCGCCGCTGACGCCCAGGCCGCCCGCGGTCAGCAGCAGCACACGCTTGAGGTACTCGACGCGTTCGTTCGCGCCGACGTGTTCGAGGGGGCGGGCGACATCGGAGAAGGCCATCGGGGCTCCGTGCAGGGGAGGGGACGACGACGAGCGACGACCGGGCGGGCTCGCGCACGCCCCCATCTAATCGCGTCGCGGCGGGCGGCGAGGCTCAGACGCTGATGGCGCCCTTGCGGAAGTCGCTGCTGCCGAGCTTGACGTTGACGAGCGCGGGCTTGCCGCTGGCAAAGGCGCGGTCGATGGCCGCCCGCATGTCGGCGGGGTCCTCGACGTACTCGCCGTGGCCGCCGAGCGCCTCGACGACCCGGTCGTAGCGCGTGAAGTCGAGCTTCGTGGCGACGGCGCGCTCCGGCGCGAAGATCTCGACCTGCCCACGGCGGATCTGCTGCCACGCGGCGTCGTTGCCCATCACGCCGACCACAGGGATGCCCTGCCGGACCATGGCCTCGAACTCCATGGCGTGCAGACCGAAGCTGCCGTCGCCATAGATGATGCAGACCGGGCTGTCGGGGCGGGCCAGCTTCGCCGCCATCGCGAAGCCCGGGCCGACGCCGAGGGTTCCCAGCGGCCCCGGGTCCATCCAGTGGCCCGGGCTGTAGACGTCGACCAGCTTCGCGGCGGTCCCGACGATGTCGCCCCCGTCGCAGACGATGGTGACGTCGTCGGGCAGGGCCTCGGCCAGCTCCCGGCTGAAGCGCAGCGGCTTGACCGGGCTGCTGTCGTCGTGCATCTCCGGGAGCATCTTGTCGTAGCGGGCCTGCTCCATGGCGCGCACCTGGTCGAGCCATCCCCCGTCGCGGCGGCTGCCGGCGGCCGCCAGGGCCGCCATCACGGCGCCGGAGTCCGAGGGCAGGCCGACGTCGACGGCGCGGTTGTGGCCGATGACCTCGGGGTCGAGATCGACCTGGACCACCTTGGCGCCCGGGCAGCCCTGGCCGTACTGCAGGCGGAAGTCCCAGGGGGTGCCGAAGATGGCGATGACGTCGGCGGCGGCCAGCGCCTTGCTGCGGCAGAGCCGGAAGAAGCGCGGGTCGTCGGGCCGCAGCGCCCCGCGCGCGCCACCGTTGAGGAAGCAGGGCAGATCATAGGCCGCCAGGAAGTCGTGGAGCGCGTCGCGGTAGGGCGAGAAGAACCACTGCGTGCCGACGACCGCGACGGGGCGCTCGGCCTTGGACAGCAGCGCGACGGCGTCGTCGATGGCCGCCGGGTCCGGTCCGGCGACTCGGGCGGTGCGGTAGCCCTCGGGCCGCGACACCGAGCCCTCGTCGACCATGTTCATCAGGACGTCCAGCGGCAGCTCCAGGAAGACCGGGCCGGGCACGCCGGTCGTCGCCTTGCGGAAGGCCGTCGCCACGTAGTCGGGGATCCGGCCGGTCTCCGGCACGGTGGCGGCCCACTTCGTGATCGAGCGCACCAGGCTGACGTGGTCCATCTCCTGGAGGCTGCCCATCTGCCGGAGGAAGTTGGGTCCCTGCCCGCCGAAGCACACCATGGGCGTGCCGCCCCGCCAGGCGTTGGCGATCGCGGTGACGGTGTCGGTCACGCCGGGGCCGGCGGTGACGGCGCACACGCCGACCTGCCCGGTGGCGCGCGCCCAGCCCTCGGCGGCGTGGCCGGCCGACTGCTCGTGGCGGACGTCCACGACGCGGATCCCGTGGTCGAGGCAGCCATCGTAGATGTGCTGGATGTGGCCGCCACACAGGGTGAACAGGTGGCTGACGCCTTCCTTGGCGAGGGAGTCGGCCACCAGGCGGCCGCCGTGCACATAGGCCATCGCTTGCTCCTCATCGGGTTGAGTGCGGGGTGCGGGACGCGACCTTTGTACACCAGCGTCGAGGAGATCGCAGCCATCGCGTCCCACGCCTGCAGCCGCCGCCGCCTGGGGCTGCTACCTTGCGCTCCGCCGTCCGGTCGCCACCACCAGGTCCCCCGTGTCCGCCACCGCCAACGCCCTGGTCACCCGTCGCACCCTGCTCATCGCGGGCGCGGCCGCCGCTGTCGCCGGCACCGGCGTCGGTGTCGTCCACCTCGGCCGCCCCGCAGCCGGCTACCGCGTCCTCTCCGGACGCGAGATCAAGGTCGTCGAGGCGCTCGCCCGGGTCCTGTTCCCGCCGGGCGTCTTCCCGGTCCACGGCGGCGACGGCGGCACCGCGCCGGGGGTCGACCACCTCCTCGCCGAGGTCTTCCCCCCCCACACCGTGCCGCCCTTCCGCTACGTGCTCCGGGCCATCCAGCTCGGCACCCTGCTCGCCCGCGGGCGGCACTTCCACGAGCTGCCGGTGGACGAAGCCGCCGAGGTTGTCGCCATCTGGGCAGGCGACGATCCCCTGCCGCGTCGCCTCGCCAGCGACTCGGTCAAGCTCATCCTCGGCACCGCTTTCTTGCGCCGCCCCGAGGTCAAGGCCGCCATCGGCTACCGCGCCGAGTGCCTCACCCCCATGACCCCTCCGCCTCCCCCCATCGAGCTGCCGTGAGCACCCCCTTCTCCGACGATCCCGGCGGCCGCCTGGGTTTCTCCGACTACGGCCCGGACAACACCTGGCAGGCCGATGTCTGCGTCGTCGGCGCCGGGGCCGGTGGTGGCGCCGCCGCACGCGCGCTGGTCGATGCGGGGCTCTCCGTCATCGTGGTCGAGGAGGGCAGCCACTGGCACCCCCAGGACTTCGAGCAGGACGCCGCCTGGGCCTACCGCCACATCTACACCGAGCAGGGAGCGCGGAGTGCTGTCGGCAACGCCGTCATCCCGGTGCCCGGGGGCCGCGGCGTCGGCGGCAGCACCCTCATCAACTCGGCGATCTGCTTCCGCACCCCCGAACCCGTGATGCGGCAGTGGGCCGACGAATTCGGCTGCTATCGGCTGGGTCCCGACCGCCTGCCGGCGGCCCTGGACCGGGTGTGGGAGACCCTGCGGGTCGTGGTGAACCCCGTCGTCTTCCAGCGCAACAACAACCTCATCTTCAAGAAGGGGGCCGATCGCCTGGGGCTTCAGGGGAGCTGGCTGGCCCGCTCGGCGCCGGCCTGTGTCGGCTGTGGCGTCTGCTACCTGGGCTGTCCCATCGGCGGGAAGACCAGTGTGGACCGGACCTTCATCTACGAGGCACGCGAGACCGGGTGCTGCAAGGTCCACGGCGACTGCCGGGTGACCGAGCTCCGGACCGAGGGCGACAAGGTCATCGCCGTTGCGGGGAGCATCCTCGACCCGGCCGACCTGCAGCCGAAGGGCCGCTTCGAGGTGCGCGCCAAGGCCTTCCTGCTGAGCGCCGGGCCCGTGGGCACGCCCAAGCTGCTGCTGTCCAACGGCCTCGCCGACGGCGACCGCTGCGGCGCCTGGCTGCACCTGCATCCTGCAACCGGCATGCTCGCCCGCTTCGAGCAGGAGATCCGCCCCTGGAACGGCGTGACCCAGGGCTACTACGTCGACCACTGGCGCGAGGGCTACCTGCTGCAGACGTACACGGCATCTCCCGACCAGACCTACGCCGGCATGCCCTACAGCCTCGGCGACAGCCTGCTCGCCGCCATCGCTGACCTGCGTCACATGGCCATGGCCGGCCCGCTGGTCCACGACGAGGACAGCCGCGGCGGCGTCTCCCTTGCCGGCATGACCTACTTCCTGGGCGACGGCGACCGGCGCCGCCTGCTGGCCGGGATGCGGCAGTGCGCCCGTGTCTTCCTGGCGGCCGGTGCCGTCGAGGTCTACGCCGGCATCGTCGGTGCCCGCCCCATCCGCAGCGACGCCGATGTCGACGCCGTCATCTCGCTGGACGAGCCAGCCCGGCGCATCTACCTCTACGCCAGCCACCCCATGAGCACCTGCCGCATGGGCGCCGACCCGGACACCAGCACCATCGACCCCAACGGGCGGGTCTGGGGCTGGGGCAACCTGTTCGTCGCCGACGCCAGCGTCTTCCCCACCTCGCTCGGGGTGAACCCCCAGGTGACCACCATGGCGGTGGGCCTCGTCGTCGGTGCGCAGGTCGCAGCCAGCATCTGACCCCGCCCTTGGCGCGGGCCCCCTCGACCCGATACGGGCCGCGCCTGTTTCGCCCTCACCACTGGAGTCGGCATGAGCGAACCCAAGAGCAAGAACATCACCTGGCACGGCACGAACGTCGAACGCGAAGAGCGCGAAGCTTGCATCGGCGCCCGCGGCTGCGTCGCCTGGCTGACCGGCCTGTCCGGCTCCGGCAAGTCGACCGTCGCCTACCGCGTCGAACAGCTCCTCCTGGAGCGCGGCAAGTTCACCTACGTGCTCGACGGCGACAACATCCGGCACGGCCTGAACAAGGATCTCGGCTTCTCCCCCGAAGACCGCACCGAGAACATCCGCCGCATCGGCGAAGTGGCCAAGCTGTTCGCCGACTCCTGCGCGGTGACGCTGACCTCCTTCATCAGCCCCTACCGCAAGGACCGCGACCAGGTCCGCTCGATCATGCCCGAGGGCACCTTCATCGAGGTGTTCGTCGACACCCCGCTCGAGGTGTGCGAGAGCCGCGACCCCAAGGGCCTCTACCAGAAGGCGCGCGCCGGCATCATCCCGAACTTCACCGGCATCAGCGCCCCCTACGAAGCGCCGGAGAACGCCGAGATCGTGCTGAAGACCGCCGGCAAGACCATCGACGAGTGCGCGCTCGAGGTCATCGCCTACCTCGAAGCCCAGGGCTTCGTGAAGTAGACCTCGCCGCCTGAACCAGGCGTCGCCCTCGTGGGCTCGGGGCCGCCCCTCCGGAGACGGACGGGCGGCCTCTCTGCGTCTGGACGATGGCGCGTCTGGACGATGGCGCGTGTGGACGACTGCAGCGCGGGTGCGCAGGCGTCAGTGCACGCGGCCGACGGCCCCCCGCAGGCGCTCGAACAGGTCTTCGAGCGCGGCGCCCCGATCGGTGTGGGTCGTGGTGCTGTCGCGTTCGACCAGCAGCACGAGGCTCTGGAGGTTGCCGATGACGTTGGCGAAGACGAGCCGGCTGCCGGTGCGGGTGAGCTGGGCGCGGGCGATCTCTTCGAGCTGTGGGGCGCTGGTTCCCGGGGCGGCGGCCTTGAAGCTGACGAGGTGCACCGTGGGGTCCCAGTCGCGGATCAGGTCGAGGATCTTCGGCGTCGGCCGGAGCCGCAGCACCAGCTCGGCCTTGCCCGAGGGCAGCTTGCCCGTCGAACGCTCCGCGACGGCGTAGTCGCCGACGGCGGCGGCGTGGACGACCAGTCCGCCCGGGTGGGCACGCACCCAGGTCTGCAGCTTGTCGAGGAGGTCGTCGGTCGAGGAATACTCGACGCAGGCGACGCGGGCGGCGTCGTCGGGACGTTCCGCCTGCAGCCGCAGCCAGGCTTCCGGGCTGGCCAGCATGGTCACGTCCGCGCCGTGCGCGGCGAGCGCAGCGGCGACGTGCCCGCCGGTCCGACCCGACGAGTGGGCGGAGAGGTAGCGGATGGCGTCCACCGGGTTGCGGGTGGCGCCGGCGGTGACGACGACGGGGCGCACGCCGCCAGCCTAATGCGCTGGTGGGTGAGGGGGTGGGCCGCCACGCCGCCAGCGCCTCGCCAGGTCCGGGCGTCGAGTGCGACATGGTGTCGGTGCAAGGCACGATTCTGTCGGCCGCGCCGACGCCTCCACGCTACGAGGTCGCGCCGGATCCGGCTTCACCAGCACACAGGAAACACCATGGGATTCTTCGACACCATCAAGAAGTTCTTCAGCGGCGGCAAGACGGCCGAGGTGAGCGTCCTCGACATCGAGGGGCAGCCAGCCGGGCAGCTCGTGATCCCGCTGAGCGTGTCGACCCTGCGGGGCCGCATGCGGGTCACGGCCCAGGAGGACTGCGTGATGCTGGGCACGTCGGCGTCCATCAAGCTGCGCACCCACGACAAGGAAGAGGACACCTGGAGCGACGTCGAGATCGCCAGCGGCGATGTCAAGGAGGAGCGCACCTTGAAGGCGGGCGACACCTTCGAGCAGGACTGGCAGATCGACGAGATCCAGGTGGCCAGGTACCTGCGCTACCAGGAGTACGAACCCAACGACGCCATCCACGACGACAGCGTGAAGTTCATCGTGGAGTGCACCGCCGACGTCAAGGGCTCGCCCTTCGACCCCTCGGGCGAGGTCGAGGTGAAGATGGGTCCGCAGGAAGCGCTCGCCATCAAGACCACGGTCATCGAGGGGCAGGACGCGCAGTACGCCAGCTTCCCGGTCACCGACTCGGTGTTGAAGGGCACGGTCGTCGTCACCGGTCACGAAGACACGGTGCTGACCGCCACGAAGTACCAGATCATCCTGCGCATCGACGGCCAGGAGATCCTGGTCGCCCACGACCAGGACCCCGAGCTGAACCCAAACCCGCTCAGCGTCAGCTTCGGCGGCACCAACATCGATTTCCCCAAGAAGCTGAAGCCCTACGCAGAGGCCACCCAGACCTGGATGGTCTCCGACATCGATCTGCCGGCCGAGCTCGCAAAGCACGGCATCGCCGAGCCTGGGGACGCCGTCGGGAGCGACCGGGTCGAGCTGGTCGTGCGCACCCTGGCGAACACGGACACGGCCGAGGATGTGGCGAGCTGCGACGTGGTCGTTCAGCTCACCTGAGCTTCCTGTTCGAGGATGTGTCACCTCCCGGACTTTGCGAGAGCACGGCGCCTGGTCTACGCTCGCGATGCGGCAGGAGGTGAGCTTGTCCCGAGCTTGTGGCGGAGCGGCGCTGTCGCTGTTCCGACGGATCGGTTTCGCAGCGCCGGGCGCCGCCCTGGTCGCCGCTCCCCTGGTGGGCTGCGCGCCGGACGCCGCGCCGGCGCTGGGCGACACCGCAGCCGCCCCGGCCGACGTCGACCCGGGCTGGGACATCGGTGCGGTCGAGCCCTGCGCGGCCCCACTGGCGGCGGCGGCGTGGACCGATCGCAGCGATCTCGTCGACACAGCCGACGGCTACGGCGGCCAGCGGGCCGACGAGGGCGAGGTGGCGCTGTCCCGCGTCGACGGGGAGTGGGAGCTGGTCGCCAGCTATCCTGGCGGCGCTCCGCGCCGGAGCAGCCTGGACGGGAGCGCGCCGGAGCCTCTCGAAGCGCCCTTCCCCACCGGCCGGATCACGTGGGCCGACCTCGACGCCGACGGCATCGATGACCTGCTGATGTACAGCGACGGGCTGGCGGTGCGGTGGGGCTCGACGGGCGAGGTCGCGGCGCTGCAGGAACCCACCGGCGAGCGCGAGATCTTCGACCTCAGCGTCGCCGACTTCGACGGCGACGGCTGGCTGGATGTGCTCGCCGCCACGCTGGCCCTTCACCCGCCAGACGAGGGCGAGGACGCGGCCTCCGATGAAGCCCCCCCGGAGATCGCGTGGAGCCTGGGCGGCGGACAGCTCGAGCCGCTGACCCCCGTGACCCTCGACCAGGACTGGGGCGCGGCCTTCGACCTCTCGGCCATCGACTGGGACAAGGACGGGCGGTTGGACGCCTACGTCTGCAACGACGGCCCGCACTCCGAGCCCGACCGCGTGCTGTGCAGCCGCGATCGCGACTTCGAGGTCTGCGACGCGCGCGGCGCCGACCTGGCCACCTTCTGCATGGGGGCGACCTTCGGCGATCTCGACCGCGACGGTTTGCTCGACCTGTACCTGACGGCGAGCGGCGCGCACCACCTCCTGCTGGACTCCGACGCTGGCTTCGTCGACGTGACCGCCGCTGCCCTCGACGTCAGCTTCGACGGCGACCAGATGGGCTGGGGGGCGGCGATCGTGGACCTCGACAACGACGGCCTGCCGGACCTGCTGTCCGCCAACGGCGACTTCGCCATGCGTGATGGTCACTGGCCGCTGTGGGTGTTCATGCAGCAGGAGGGTGGGGCACTGGTCGAGCGCGGGGCCGACCTGGGCTTTCCCCACGAGCTCGCGGGCCGCGGGCTCATCGCCCGGGACCTCAACGCCGACGGCGTGCTCGACATCGTGCTCGGCGACATGGAGCGGCCGCCGTGGGTGTGGCTGTCCGACGGCTGCACGGCGGACGCCTGGCTCGACGTCGAAGCCCCCGCGGGCAGCGTGGTGTGGGCAGAGTCCGGCGACCAGCGCTGGGCGGCGCTGGTGACCGACGACCCCGGGTATGGCGCGTCGGCCCCACCCATCGCCCACCTCGGCCTGGGCGCCGTGACCTCGGTGGACCGCGTCCGCCTGGTCGTCCCTGGCGGCAGGGAGGTCGCGCTGGAGGGGCCGCTGGAGCCCAGGCGACGCCTGCGCTGGCGCCCCTGAGGCGGGCCAGGTACTCGTGGCGGTCACGGGGGGCTATGGTGCTCCGTCGCCGCGCCACAACCGCAGGCGGTTGCGGCCTCCTGTCTCTCGATCCCCCGGAGATCGCCCTGTCCTCTCATGAATCGCCGCGCCACCGCGACCAGATCGCGGCCGCGCGCCTCGCCGACGCCCTCGGGCCCGCCCCGGAGTGGGCGATGGTCCTCGGCAGCGGCTTCGGCTCCCTCACCGACCGCCTGGAAGGTACCCGAAGCGCCACCCACGCCGACCTGGGGCTGCCCCAGCCCGGCGTCGCCGGCCACTCCGGTCAGATCCTCAACGGAAGCCTGGACGGCGTGCCCCTCGCCATCGTCTCCGGTCGCGTCCACCTCTACGAGGGCTACGCCCCGGCCGATGTCGTCGCGTACGTCCGCGCCCTCGCGGGCTGGGGTGTGCGCCGGGTCGTCTTCACCAACGCCGCCGGCAGCCTGCGCCTGGACTGGCCGCCGGGCACCCTCATGCGCATGGTGGACCACATCGACATGAGCGGCGGCGGCAACCCGCTCGTCGGGCCGAACCGGGACGATCTCGGGCCCCGCTTCCCAGACCTGACCCGGGCCTACACGCCGGCTCTCGGTGCGCGGATCGACGCCCTGGCCGAGCAGATGGGGATCCCGCTGCGGCAGGGGGTCTACGCGTCCATGCGGGGCCCCTCCTATGAGACCCCGGCCGAGATCCGGATGCTCGGCATCCTGGGCGCCGACGTGGTGGGCATGAGCACAGTGCCGGAGGTGATCGCCGCCGCCCACGCGGGCCTCGAGGTCGCTGCCTTCTCGGTCGTGAGCAACTTCGGCTGCGGCCTGACCGACGAGGTGGCCAACCACGCCGACGTCACGCGCGTCGTCGCCGGCGCCACCGCCCCCCTCGCCGAGCTGCTCATCGCCCTCGTGACCGAGGGGTGAGCGCCACCGGCGCGGAACGGCTCGTCCTCCTGCCCGGCATGGAGGGCACCCCCCGCGTCTTCGACCCCCTTTGCGCCGCGCTGTCGCCGCGCCCCTGCACTGCCCTGGCGCTGCCGCTGCCTCGCCGCGGGACGCGCTGCACCATCGACGGCCTCGCGGCCGAGGTCCTCGACCAGCTCGGTTCCGGCCCCGTCCACCTGTTCGGCGCGAGCATCGGGGGCCTCGTCGCGCGCCGGCTCGCCGGGCGGGTCCCCAGGCGCATCCGGTCCTTGACCACCCTGGGGACGCTGCCCGACGTGCGTCACCGTCCCGGCTGGCTTCCCCTCGTCGCGGCCAGCCTCGCGGCGACCCCGCCCCCGGTCCGGCAGCGCCTGTGGCGGCGCCACCTCGGCAGCCTCCTGCAGACCGAGGGGCTGGCGCCCGACGCCGTCTCGACGCTGCTGGACAGCCTGCCGCCAGATCGGGCCTGGCCAGCCTGGCTCGACGCCGTCTGCTCCTGGCGCCCCGATGGTCCCCCGGTGGTCCCGGCGCTGTGGCTGCGCGGTGTCGACGAGCGCGAAGCGCCCTGGAGTCTTGCCCAGGCGCGACGCGATCTGCACGGCGTGGCCGTCGACGCCGTGCCCGGTGGCCACCGGGCGATGCTCACCCACCCAGCGGAGCTGGCTGCTCGCTTGGAGGCGCAGCTGCGGGCGGTCGAGGATCCGGCGTCTCCGTGAAGCGGTCCGGCCAGTCCCAGGCACTCCAGCCGCCGCCCTGGACGCGCAGGCGGGCGTGGGCATCGAGCCAGCCCCGCAGCCGCAGCAGCTCGGCGTGGTCGAGGCGGTCCTCGAGCACCAGCAGGCCGTCGAAGGGCAGCGCCGCCCAGGCGCTTGCGCTGTCGGGCAGGGGTGGGGCCTGGCGGCGCGCGACCACGCCGATGGGACAGCCCGAGATCGCCGCGAGCCGCGCATGGACCGGCAGATCGGCCGGGGTCCGCAGCCGGCCGTAGTCGTACGCCACGGGCACGGCGGCGCGGCCTGCGATGAAAAGGACCTCCTTGGGGGCGACGTCGGGGTTCCAGACCGGCGGATCCCCGCTGGGGAACACCACCGTCGGGCCATGGAGGGCGGCCAGCACGGTGGGCGGTGTACGGGCTTCAGTCGAGGGCAGCGCGAGGCCGGGGCGGTGGACCGACAGCTCGACGGCGGCGAGCGGGACGAGCAGGAGGGTGAGCCACCGCCAGGTGGACGCGAGCCGGGCCGCGGCGATGCCGCCTGCGAGCACCGCCAGTCCGGTGATGCGCCCCGGGTTGCCCAGGCTGTCGAGGAGGGGGAGTCGGCCGAGCAGCCAGGCCAGCGGTCCCTGCCAGCGGGGCACCGGCAGCCCCAGCGCCGCGGCCGAGGCCCACGGCTCGGGCCCCGCCAGCAACCAGGCGAGGCCGGCCAGCGACCACGGGCGGGCCCGGCGGCTGGCCAGGCCGAGGAGCAGGGAGGCGAGGAGCACGCCCCCGCCGGGCAGCCGGTGCACGAGGCGCTCCCAGGCTGGGGGAGGGGCCGGGCGGGGGGGCGCTGACGGCGGGGGGGCGGCGTCGACGCGGGCCGGGTGACGGTCGCGCCGCAGGGGCTGGCCGTCTCCGGCGACCAACGCGGTAGGGGCCATCTCGAAGCCGCGTTGCGAGAAGTTGGGCCCGAGGCGACCCTGCTCGCCCGACTCGGTCGCCACCAGGGGGGAGAGCGCCAGGCCACAGGCCACGGCACCGGCCACCGCGAGGCTGGCGAAGCGCCGCCAGGCGCGCGGTCGCAGCGCGGCCGCCAGGGCACAGCAGAGGGCCAGGTAGACGGCGTAGTAGGGGCTGGTCAGCGCGACCCCCGCCACGCCCAGGCCAGCCAGCACCGGTCGAGGTCGCGGGCCGCGGACGTGAAGCAGGATGGCGGCCGCGGCCAGCGCCAGCGGTCCCAGCGCCAGCACCTCGAGCACGAGATCGCCGGCGTGCCGGGCCACGAAGGGGGAGAGCTGGACGAGCAGCCCGGCCAGCAGCGCCCCGGCCCGACCGGCCCCGGCCACGCGCGCCAGCGCGTAGGGGCCCACCCCGGCCAGCGTGAGCATCAGCAGCGTGGTGAGGGTGAGCCCGCCGAGGTCCCCGACCATCGCCGTCGCCGCGAGCTGGACGAGCTGGGTGAGCGGATCCGTCGGCCACAACGACATCGACCCGGGCCAGGCCAGCAGATCGGCGACGCCGACGGGGGCGTCCCCATGGAGCCAGCGCGCGACCTGGGCGTTGACGAAGAGGCGCCCCCAGCCCTCGCTGTTCGCCCCACCGGGGAAGCGGCCGGGCGCCAGGCTGGTGCGCAGCAGCGCCGCCGCCACGAACAGGAACACCAGCCAGGCGCCGGCGTCGCGCAGGGACCGGCGGTGCGCCACCGTGGCGAGATCAGGGGAGGACGAGGGTCCCTCCCTCGCCGCGGAGCGCCTGCGGCAGATGTTCAGGGGAGGTGATGAGCACCGAGCCGCCGCCGCCGTCGAGGAAGGCGAGCGCGGCCTCGATCTTGGGCCCCATGGACCCGGCCGGGAACTGCCCTGCGGACCACAGCGAGCGCAGCTCGCTGGCGTGGATGCGTCCCAGGGCCTGCGCAGCGGGCGTGCCGTAGTCGCGCCAAACCTGGGCCACCGCGGTGAGTATGATCATGCGCGGGGCGCCCAGCTCGAGCGCCAGGACCGCGGAGGCCCGGTCCTTGTCGACGACGGCTTCGACCCCTGCGAACTGCCCGTGTGCCTGCACCACGGGTACACCGCCGCCGCCACAGGCCACGACGATGATGCCCTGCCGGCACAGGGCGGCGATCTGGTCGGCCTCGAGCACCCGCTGCGGCCGCGGGGAGGGGACCACCCGGCGCCAGCCGCGGTCGCCGTCGCGGCGGACCTGCCAGCCCAGCTCGGCGGCCTGGACCTGCGCGGTCTCGGCGTCCATGAAGCCGCCCACGAACTTGGTCGGGGACTGGAAGGCGGGGTCGTCGGCGGACACCAGGACCCGGGTGAGCAGCGCGAGCACGTCGAGGGGCGCTGCCCGGTCGTGCTGCGCGTTGGCCAGGGCCTGGACGATCATCAGCCCGATCTCGGCCTGCGTCGCCGCCACCGCCAGCTCGACGGTCGTGGGTGGGATCTGGAGCTTGAGCAGGTCCGAGCGGAGCAGGTGGCGACCCACCTGCGGGCCGTTTCCGTGCGTGATGACCAGTCCGGCCGGTCCGGCCAGCGACAGCAGCGCCGGGGCGACCTCGGCCACCCGCTCGGCTTGCTGGACCGGAGTGCCCGCCTCTCCAGGGCGGATCAACGCGTTGCCGCCGAGCGCCACGACCAGCGGACCGCCGCTGTGGGCCGGCCCTTCCGCCTCCCGCACGGCTCGCTGTGGCGCTGAGGGAGGCGTGGGCTGCATTGATCGGCGCCCCCCTTCGGGTTAGCGGGCATGCTGGTTGGGTGCGGACGGAAGCGATGGACTCACCTTCGCCGCCTGTCGACGCCGCGTCGCACCGGAGCGCCTCGCCCCCTAACCACTCGTCGCTGCAGGCCGGATCCCGGAACGCGACGGCGACCCCCGCTGCCGATCCTCCCGCTGCGGCCCCGCCGCTGCGGTGCCCCCTCGCCCCGCTGCTGTGCCCATGTTCGGTGACACCCCCCTGGTGATGATCGAGGACGACGCCGCCCTGGCCGCGCTCTGCGAAGAGCTGTCGCGCTGTGACACGATCGCCGTCGACACGGAATCGGACTCGTTCCACCACTACCAGGAGAAGGTCTGCCTGATCCAGCTCTCGGACCTCGACAAGGACTACATCGTCGACCCGTTGCTGATCTCGGACATGTCGCCGCTCAAGACCCTGTTCGAAGACCCCTCCGTGCTGAAGCTGCTGCACGGGGCCGACTACGACATCGTGTGCCTCAAGCGGGACTACGACATCGCGCTGGACAACATCTTCGACACGATGATCGCGGCGCAATTCCTTGCCTTCCCGCGGATCGGTCTGGCCGACCTCATCGACCACTTCTTCGGGATCCGCCTGGAGAAGAAGTACCAGCGCCACGACTGGTCGCAGCGGCCACTGGAAGCCGAACACCTGCTGTATGCGCGCGGTGACACGCACTGGCTGCTCGCCGTGGCCGAAGCACTGCAGCACAAGCTGGCCCGAGCGGGATGGCTCGACGCGGTCATCGAAGAGTGCGCGGTGCTGCAGAAGCGGGAGTGGAGCGGCCGTACCGCGCACGACAGCGACTTCTTGCGGGTCAAGCAGTCATCGACCCTGGACGACGAGGGCAAGCGCGTCCTCCGCGCGCTGTGGGACTACCGTGAAGAGCAGGCGCGCCGCATGGACCGCCCCGCCTTCAAGGTCCTGCCGGGCCACACCCTCATCGACATCTCCCGCGCCCGTCCCGTCGACCTCGACGCCCTCGCCAAGGTCGTGCGCAACCGCTCCTCGGCCTACCGCAGGCACGGCGAAGCCCTCGTGGCTGCCGTCCAGGCCGGTCTCGCCGACGAACGCCCCATCCCGGCCCCGCCGAAGCCGACGCCCCGCCGCAAGCGCGCACAGGGCCCGTCAAACGACCGGCTGCTCGGCCTGCTCAAGTCCTGGCGCAACGGCCTGGTCGAGCGACAGGGGGTTGCCCCGGTCGTGGTGGCGAACAACCAGCTCCTCAAGGACATCGCCTCGATCGCGCCCGCGGACCTCGAAGCCCTGCAGGCGGTGCCGGGGATCCGCTCCTGGCAGATCGAAGCCTACGGCGACGCCATCGTCGAGCTGGTCCAGGGCGACGCCGCACACGGCGCCTCCGACAAGCCACGCCGCCGGCGGCGCCGGCGCCGCAAGAGCGCGCCCGATCAGGGCGAGTAGACCGCGATGTGGGGCAGGTTCCGGTAGAACTCGCCCAGGTCCAGGCCGTAGCCGACGACGAACTCGTCGGGGATGGTGAAACCCACGTAATCGGGGGACACCTCGACCTCGCGGTGGCCGGGCTTGTCCAGCAGGCAGACGGTCTTCACCGAAGCGGGCTTGCGGCCCTCGAGGAAGTGCCGCAGATAGTCGAGGGTCAGGCCCGTGTCGACGATGTCTTCGACCAGCAGGCAGTTGTGCCCCTCGATGGGGTGGCTGAGGTCCTCGGTGATGCGCACCACGCCCGTCGAGCGCGTGCCGCCGTGGTAGCTCGACACGCCGAGGAATTCGCAGCGCACGGGGCCGTCGAGGGCGCGGACGAGATCCGCCATGAAGATGAAGCTGCCCTTGAGCACGCCGATGCAGGTCAGCGGCCCGTCGCCGAGATCGGCGCGGATCTCCGCCGCGAGCTCTTCGATCCGCGCCTGGATGCGCTCTGCTGGGATCAGCACTCGGGTGC
Source organism: uncultured Enterobacterales bacterium (assembly GCA_964599085.1). Taxonomy (GTDB): domain Bacteria; phylum Myxococcota_A; class UBA796; order UBA796; family UBA2385; genus J125. The sequence goes on from CAZRFD010000030.1 coordinate 17,358, forward strand.
GGTCTTGTGGGTGCGGCTGCTCGGACATGGCCACTCCTGTGAACGACCCGGGGGTAACGCGCAGGTCTCCGCCGACCGGCGCCCCAGCGAGGCGATCCCGTGAAGAGCGGCAGACGCCTCGGGGCGGGTCTCTGGCGGCGTCAGACCCAGGCGTTGTTGAGCAACTCGCCCACGCCTCCGGCCCCCGGCACGATGTAGTGCACGCCGTTGAGCCCGACCTCTTCGGTCCAGCGTTCGCCCGGCTGCGTCTGCAGGACCGCAGCGTCGGACAGGCCGCGGTCCAGGCGGATGGCGAAGATCTCGGCGTCGGGGTGGTTGGCGCTGACGCGCAGCAGGTACTCGGGGGTGACGATGAGGTGCATGCACACGATACGGGCGGGGGGGCCGCCGTCGAGCCTGCGGTAGGTCTGCAGCACGGTGTCGATGCTGGTGCCGGTCGCCGCCATGGGGTCGGGCAGCATGACGATGGCGCCAGCGACCGGGCCTCCGATCTTGCTGTCGGCGATGTCCAGGCCGATGACCTGGCCGGAGTCGTCGGTCCGGCGGCTGGCGAGCACGTGGTCCTGGCGGAGGCAGTCGGCGTCGATGAGATCGTGGAGCCCGTCGTAGACGGTGAGGGCGGGGAGCATGCCGGCGCGGGCGACGTCGACGACGACCACCTGCTGGCGGCGGGCGACCGTCTGGCCGCGGTAGACGCCACGTGGTTCGCTGGCGCTCATGCGGGTGGGCACCGTGGCGCTGGCGGTCTCCAGCAGGCGGCTGCAGACCTCGGTCAACATCCAGGCGTACAGGCGCGCGACCAGGCGGTTGATCTCGGGCTGGTGGACGTCGGGCGAGCAGAGCCGAGCGAGCAGGGACATCGGGTACGGTGCCGACAACAGGTGGACGCGTGGACCGTAGTGATGCGCCACCGTCCAGGAGGGCCGAGGGAGGTGGGCGTACTGGACGTCTTTCATGGGGGCTCCGCGTCAGGGGCTGTCGGTGGACGAGGGCGGGGACAAGGGGGGAGCCTGGCGGCCCGCCTGCGCGCCCTGCAGCGTGTCGAGCACGAGGTCCAGGGTCGCGAGCAGGGCGCCGACGGTGCCGTCCACAACGGCACGGCCGGCCCACGGCAGGGGGCCATCGGAGGTCGGCGGCGTGTCGGCGAGGGCTGCGGCGAGCCCGGGATCTTCGACGACGCGGAGCGCAGGGCCAGCCAGGGTCGGGTCCGCGAAGATCGCGGCGAGCTGGGCCGTGAGCTCGAGATCCGGGTCGACCTGCAGGAGGCTGACGACCAGTGGGAGCAGGCCCTGGAGCCGGCTGTCGGCCGCGCGGGCGAGGGCGCCGAGGTTTGCGACCGCGGTCCAGGTGGCGTCGTCGCCGAGCACCCGGTCGAGGAGTGGCTGCAGCGTGTCGAGGGGAGCGCCGCCGGCCCGGTCCTGCACCGCGGCACGGACCAGGCCGAGGGCACCCTCCAGGTCGAGGGGGTGGCTGTCGGTGGGGCAGGCGTCCACCTGCAGCGCTGTCGGGTCCAGCAGCAGCCCCAGGGCCTCGACGAGGTCGGCGGCGAGCGCGGCGCCGCCGATGTCGCGCGCCAGCTCTTCGAGGGGCGGCACCGCGCCGCGCTGGACGAGGGTGCTGATGAGGTCGACGGTGGCGGGGAGCCGGTCTTCCTGCCCCGATCGGAGGTCGTCGAGGACGCGCAGCAGGTTCACCAGCAGGTCGTAGACGGGCGGGTCGCTCAGGCGGTCGATGCTCTGCAGATCGCTCACGAGCTGCTGGTCGATGACCGGGCAGAGGCCGCTGTCGGCGACGAGGTCCAGGGTCGACTCGGTCAGCCCCAGCCCCAGCAGGTCACCGAGCAGGTCGATGCCCGACGCGGCGGCCTCCGGGTCCTGGTCGGCGAGCAGTGACAGCAGCGCTACCGAGAGGTTTCCCAGGCTGAAGTCGAACTGGATGACGACGAGGTCGACGCTGCAGTCGACGTCGGTGTTCGCAGAGTCCAGCAGCCGGAGCAGGGCGGTGAGGGCCGAGTCCTCTCCCGCGGTGAGGCTGCCGCCGTCGACATCGACGGTCACCAGGTACTGGAGCTGGGAGGGCAACAGCGCGAGCTGCCGTGCGTCCTGGGCGGCCTGCAGGGTCTGCCGCAGGTTGGCCACGACCAGGGCGTCATCGATGATGGCGAGCAGGTCGTCGCGGCCGGCGACCAGCAGCGTGTCGCCGTCGCCTCCACGCTGCACCAGCGCGACATCGAGGAGGTCGCGCAGGGAGTTGCCGCTGGCTCCTGCCCAGCGATCATTGGAGGCGTCGGTCGCCCGCAACAGGCCATCCCCGAGGTCGGGGATGATGCGGTCGGCCAGGTCGGCCACGTCGGCGTCGAGGGACTGATCCATGCCCGCGACGGTGCAGGTCAGATCGGCCAGCGCCGGGTCGTCGACGACATCGGCGAGCAGCGAGGGCAGGACGTCGCCGGTGTCGAGCACGGTGCTGGCACCGCCGGCGAGCACGGGCAGCATGGGAGCGATCACGCCCTGCTGCAGCTCTGCGGCGGCTGCGAGGTCGACGCTGGTGGCGACCGTGTCGTAGGGGCGCCCGTAGATGAGCTCGACACCCACCTGCAGCAGCATGTCGAGGGGGCGCTCCGGTGCGCGCAGCAGGTCGAGCCCGGCGCCGGCGAGGCTCCAGACGTCCACACCGATGGTCGGGAGCTGGTTGACGAGGCCGGCGAGGTCCACGCCCAGCGGCACGCCGGCGCGTCCTGTCGCGTCCAGGCTGTCGACCACAGGCCGGAGGGGGGCGAAGGCGCCACGCTGCGAGATGCAGTCGTAGAGATCGTGCAGCTCGTCGGTCGACGACTCATCGAGGCCGTCGAGCAGATCGACCCGCCAACACGGACCCTCTGCCGAGAGCTGTTCGGCCCAGGACTGGTCCTGCGGCAGGGTGCAAGCCGACAGCAGCACCGCGCATGCTGGCAGCAGCGCGGTGGGCCGCACAATCACCCGACGATGCGCCTGCGCGTCAAGTCGGCGGCGGAGGCGGTGCAGCACGGGCGCTCAGTCGAAGAGGTAGCGCACGCCGATGTAGAGGTTCTCGGCGATGTAGGCCCGCTTGCGATAGCGCACGGTGGCCGCGAGGTTGCCGTAGAGCTGCATGTCGTCCGAAAGGTTCCAGGTGCCGCCCGGACCGGCCTCGATCAGCAGGAACTCGAGCGCGTCGGGGGATGCGAAGCCGCTGCCGACGTGGGTCTCAAGCGTGAGCTGCTTGTCGCCGGGATCGCCGAACAGGCCCCACTGGATGCCTGCGGTCATGACGCCGTAGTTGCGCCAGCCCTGGGAGCTCTCGTCGGGGTAGACGGCGTTCTCGACGTCGCCGGTGTCCGGGTCGGCCAGCGGCTGGTCCTGCATGAAGTACATGCGCATCACGCCCTGGACGCGGTCGTCCTTGTCACCCAGCACGGCGACGCCGCCGACGCCGTAGTTGAAGCGCTGCTGGTTGTCGATGCCCTGCTCGCCCGCGTCGTCGTAGTAGTAGGCGCGCGCTGCGTGCATGCCGGCGTTGGTGATGAGGCCGACGCCGCCAGCGGCGGCGGTGCCCGGCAGGGCGAGGCCGGCGAGGACGAGCAGGAGGGGACGAGGCATCGATGCTTCCAGGGATGGGAATGCAGGGCAGATCAGCTCGCCGGCTTACTTAGCAGCCGGGCACTGCTCAATGCAAGCGCGGGACGCTGCGACCCCCCACTTGCGCCGAATTCGTCGTCTCGCCCGGTCGTGAGCGCCTTTCGGGCGATTTTTCCCTTGAGCGGGCGACAGACGCTCGCTATACAAATGTTGCGCAGGCCTCGACGAGGCCGCGTTCCTCGCTCCGACTCCCCCGACGAAGACGTCTTGGGGTCCCAGGGAAGGAGGGGGAAGTCGACACTGGTCGCACCGCCCGGTGCGGCTCGGACCCACCAAGGGAGACAATTCCATGAACAAGAAGGAACTCGCTGCCAAGCTGGCGAAGAAGACGGGCCTGTCCCAGGTCAAGGCCATGGAGTGCGTCAACGCGCTCTTCGACGCGAACCCGGGCAAGGGCATCATCGCGGTCGAGCTGGACGCCGGACACAAGGTCGTGATCCCCGGCTTCGGCACCTTCTCGGCCCGCAGCCGCGCCGCCCGCGTCGGCACCAACCCCGCCACCGGCGCCAAGATCAACATCGCCGCCAAGTCCTACGTCCGCTTCAAGCCGGGCAAGACCCTGCGCGAGCGCGTCGAGAGCTGATCGCTCCGACCTGGTGAAGACCGAGGCCCGGCATCCTGCCGGGCCTCGCTGCGTCTGGAGGGAGGAGGGCTCAGCCGGTGGTGCCGCTGTCGGTGGCGCCCCCATCGGCGGTGCCGCTGTCGGTGGCGCCCCCATCGGCGGTGCCGCTGTCGGTGGCGCCCCCATCGGCGGTGCCGCTGTCGGTGTTGCCGCTGTCGGTGTTGCCGCTGTCGGTGGCGCCGCCGTCGGCCGTGCCGCTGTCGCCCGACCCACCCACGTCGAGGGACACCGGCCCACCGACGCCGTGGTAGTTGTACAGCGTGACCGGCCAGGTGCCCGCGCCCAGATCCACGGGCACCTCGAAGCGCACCGTCTCGGTGCACTCTTGCGTGCACTGCAGGTCGCAGGCGTCGCAGTCGCCACAGACCGAGCAACCGGCATCTTCGCGGCAGGTGTCGCAGTCGTCGCAGCCGTCGCGCGTCACCTCGAGCACCGTGGCGCGGTCCGCGCCGACGTAGAGCGCCGTGTCGTAGGTCGTGGTCAGCGGGCTGCCGGCGATCGTGACCTCATCACCGGGCAGGGCCTGCGACGGGTCCGGGGTCTGCAGGGCCACGTCACACCGGGGCGCATAGGAGCTGCCGTCGGTCGAGCAGGCCGCCGCCAGCACCAGCAGGGGGAGGAGGGGGGCTCGCATCAGAAGTCCGTGGTGAGGAGGTCTTCGGCTGTCTTCTGGCCGATCTCGCCCACGACGTTGGTGGGGGCCGTGCCGGGCAGCATGGGGATGGGCCGACCGCCGTTTGCGACCCGGCCGGTGTTCTCGTCGATGGGGACCATCTCCACGCCGCGTAGCGAGGGGAAGTCCTTGTCTTGATCCTTGGGTGCTGCGACGCGCATGTAGTCCATCCAGACGGGCAGGGCCGTGTCGCCGCCGGTGAAGGACACCCCCATGGAGCGTGGCTTGTCGTAGCCGACCCAGGCCGCAGCGAGCAGCTCCGTGTTGTAGCCCACGAACCAGGCGTCCTTGAAGTCGTTGGTCGTGCCGGTCTTGCCGGCGACGTGGATGCCGAGCCGGTTGCTCTTGGCGCCCGTGCCGCCGGTGGCGACCTCGTGCAGCAGCCAGTGGGTGATCCCCGCCACCGCGGGGTTCATGACCAGGGGCCAGCCGTCGGCGGGTGCTTCGTACTGCTCGATCACCGTGCCATCGCGATCGATGACCTGGTCGATCCAGTGGGGTTCGACCCGGTGCCCGTAGGTCGCGAACGCGCTGTAGGCCCGCCCGAGCTCGAGCATCGTCAGCGAGCTGCTGCCCAGGCCCATGGACAGGTCGCAGACCCGGCACATCACGTCACCGGTGTCGCCGTCCAGCCGAGCGTCCAGGCACTGGTCCCGGCTCCCGATCTGGCTCTCCGGTGCCCAGTTGCAGGCCCGCATGCTGATGTCGCAGCTCCGGCACCAGGTGCGGCCGTCCCGCTGTTCGGGCTCTGAGAGGCACTCGGTGCCTTCCTGCACCTCGATCATCGGGCACGAATCGGGCTCGCAGTACTCGCACCAGGCCATCCCCTCCACGTTGCTGGGGGTCATGGTGCCCTGGCACTCCGCGTCCTGCTTGACGTGGGTCCTGGAGCACACCGGTTCGTCGAAGCCGATTCCGAGCGTGGGACCGGCCAGCTCGAAGACGGGCTCGAGGCCGATGCGATCGAGGATCCGGACGGTGACGACGTTGCGGGAGAGCTGCAGCGCGCGACGCACGGTGATGTGGCCGAGGTACTTGCCGCTGTAGTTCCCGGGCTTGTAGAGCCCGTAGCCGAGCACGCCGAAGACGGTGGGGGCGTCCTGGATGAGGGTGCCCGCCGTGATCTTCTTCGTCCCGATGGCGGCGCTGTAGACGATGGGCTTGAAGGTCGAGCCGACCTGCCGCCTGGCCTGCGTGGCGCGGTTGAATTCAGAGTCGGCGAAGGAATAGCCGCCGACCATGGCGAGCACGGCGCCGTCCGAGAAGCGGTAGGACAGCAGCGCCCCCTCGATCTCGGGCGCCTGGTAGATGCGCCCGGCGAGGTAGGGCCCCCCCGGGGTGTCGGCGAGCTTGCCGATGTCGTCGACGCTGGCGAGGTCGTGCGCTTCGACCGTCACCTGCACGACGTCGCCGCGGTGCAGCGCCTGGCTGACGTCCCGCTGGACCCGCGACTTGAAGGAGCGCTCCGGGTTCGGCGTGTACATCCACTGGCACCACATCCCCGGCACCAGGAGCTTGTGGTCGCCCACGCCGACGACGGCGTGGGTCTTTTCGGCGGCCAGCACCACACCCTGGTAGGTGTCGCCATCGGTCAGCGTGCTGTGGTCGGGGGGGGCGGCGTATCCGCCCTTGCCGCTGTCGACGGCGGCGACGAAGAGCTGCGCCTTGGCCTGCGCCTGCCGCAGCGCGTCCTCCTGCTGTGCGAGGTGCGGGGCGATCTGATCGTCTTCCAGGGTGGAGGCCGGCCCTCGCCAGCCGATGCTGTTGCTGGCGCGCAGGACGTTGTCGTGGACCGCCTGCTGGGCGGCCTGCTGCAGGTCGAGATCGCAGGTCGCGCGCACGGTCAGACCGTCGTTGTAGATCTTGTCGAAGCCGTAGGTGTCGACCAGGTACCGGCGGATGTGCTCCGTGAAGTACGGGGCCTTGGTCATGAAGTCGTCCGTGCCCGTCACGATGGGCACGACTTCGGCCATGGCGGCGTCGTAGGTCGGCTGTTCGATGAAGCCCTTGGCCAGCATCTGCCCCAGCACGTACTCCTGTCGCGCCCGGGCCTTCTCCCAGTGACGGTGGGGGGAGTAGTCGCTGGGGCGCTGCGGCAGCCCGGCGAGGATCGCCGACTCGGCCAGGGTCAGATCCCCGACGTGCTTGCCGAAGTAGGTGCGCGCGGCCGCTTCGACGCCATAGGCGCCGCTGCCGAGGTAGATCTGGTTGAGGTACAGGTAGAGGATGTGCTCCTTGTCGAAGGTGTCCTCGATGCGCTGGGACAGCAGGATCTCGCGGATCTTGCGTTCGTAGGTCTTCTCGCTGCTCAGCAGGAAGTTGCGCGCCACCTGCTGGGTGATGGTGCTGGCCCCCTGCGCCTTCCTGCCCTTGACGAGGTTGCGGCCCACGGCCCGGACGATGCCCATGTAGTCGACGCCGCCGTGCTTCCAGAAATTGGCGTCCTCTGCGGCGATGAAGGCGTCGACGAGGTGGTCGGGGATCTCGTCGAGCTCGACGACGTAGCGGCGCTTCTCGTAGATCTCGCCGAGCAGCCTTCCGTTGCGATCCTCGATCACGGTGACCGTGGGGGGGCGGTAGGTCGACAAGGTGTCGACCGTGGGAAGATCAGCGCCGTAGTGCTGGATCGCCCAGGCGACGACGGCCCCGCCGGCGACCGCAGCGAGCAGGCAGAGCACGACGACCGCCCGCGCCATGCGGAACAACAGCCCCCGCTTCTTGTGGCGCCGCGGCCTGGCCGCGGGGCGCGGAGCTGCGGCGCTGGCCTGTTGCGCACCCGGGCGGGAAGCGGCGGGCAGCGGAGCGGTGTCACCGGCGCCCGGGCCGGACGCGGCTGGCGCGATCCCCCGCACCTCTGGTGGCCGGGGCGCCCCCCCGTGCGGGGCCGTGGCGTCGACAAGGGATGCGTCGGCGTGCCGATCCGAGCCGGGATCGTGCGGCACGGTCGCGTCCGTGGCAGCGGCGTGGGGGCGGTCCACGACGGTTCGGTCGGCGCCCGGGGTGACGGAGGGTTCCGGCGGCGGGGGGCGGAGCACCGGCGAAGCGGCGGGCAGCGGGCGCGTGGGAGCTGGTGTCTGAGCCGCCCCTGGAGGCGTCTTCGGGGCCGGAGCCTGGGGCGGCCGCGCGAGGCGGGTCGGGCCCTCGTCGTCGGCGAAGTCCGCTGGAGAGCCCGGGCCGCTGTCGGCGTAGGGGTCGTCGAAGCGCACGCCCTTGTCGCGCATGCGGTCGACCATGCCCGTCGGGTAGGAGATCGCCAGCCCGCGGCCACAGCCGGCGCACTGCAGTTCCGTCCCGGGCAGCGGGTAGGGCTGGGCGAGCCGGCGGATCGTGCCGCAGTGTGGGCAGGTGATCTTCAGCGCCATCGACGGGTCCAGGGCATGCGAAGCGGCCGCCTATCGCGGGAATCGGGGCATCGCCACCAGCGGGGGATGGCGCGTGGTGGCGGTGAAAACCGTTCGAAAACAATAACTTGACAAATCGCTCCGGGCGCGGCTTCGGGCGCCCGGCCAGGGGCTGCGGAACCAGACACGCCCCTGCGGGGTCCGGTGGGTGGCTGCGACGAGGTCTCGGATCTTCGCGACCTGTCCGCAGCACTGGCCTCTGTCGGATCCTGGCTGTACGCTTAGCTGCGGGCCACCGCCCACCGACGGCCTGGAGAGTGGATGTCCGACCTGCTGAAGCACGTGCTGATCCTCGGCCTCGCTGTGCCCATCGGCATCGGCGGCTACCACCTCGCTGCGACCACCATGGCCGCCCGGGGGTCGGGGGCGGGCGACGCGGAGGCGGCGGATCTGTCGTTCTCCGGCAACGGCTACCACCTCGGTTCCCTGCCGATCCTCGAGCGGGACCTCTACTGGCTCGAGAGCAAGTACGTCGAGCGTGAGCGTCTCGACGCGGATGCGATGTTCCAGGCGGGCCTGGACCGCGTCGAGCGGGATGTCGCCGAGGTGATGTTCCAGCGCGAGCCGGGCGGCCGGCGACTGCACATCTCCGTGGGCGACTTCAGCACCGTCATGATGGTCGAGCCGCTCGACGGCTTCGGTGCCATGGCCGCGCAGCTCCGCCGCGTCGCGACCGTGCTCGATGAACACCTCTCCGAGGAGGTCGTTCGCCCAGAGGTCGAGTACGCGCTGGTCAATGGCATCCTCTCGACGCTGGACCCCCACACGGTGTTGATGCCGCCGGCAGCAGCCGACGAGATGGACGTCGACAACAAGGGAGAGTTCGGCGGGCTCGGCATCGAGATCGCGATCTCCGACGGCGCGCTGACGATCACCCAGCCCATCCCCGACACCCCGGCGGCGGCGGTCGGCCTGCAGGCCGACGACCGCATCGTCCGCATCGAGGACGAGTCCACGATCAACATGGACCTCTCGGACGCGGTCAAGAAGCTGCGCGGTCGCAAGGGCGAGCCGGTCACCATCACCGTGATGCGGAAGAGCTTCTCTGCACCCCAGCCCTTCACCATCGTGCGCGACACCATCAAGGTCGACCCGGTGGAGGGTGAGCTGCTGGAGGGCGGCGTCGGCTACCTGCGGATCAAGACCTTCCACGACGGCGTCTCCTCGGACCTCGAAGACCTCCTGGCGCGCTTCAAGCGCGAGGTCGGGGGCCCCCTCCGTGGCGTCGTGCTCGATCTGCGCGGCAACCCCGGCGGGTACCTGACCGAGGCGGTCGAGGTCAGCGACATCTTCCTGCGCGAGGGCGTGATCGTCTCGACGGTGGACGGCGGCACCGGTCGCCGGGACGAGCAGCGCGCCAGCCGGGCGGGCACGACCGACGACTTCCCGATGGCCGTGCTGGTCAACGGCAACAGCGCCAGCGCCTCCGAGATCGTGGCGGGTGCGCTCCGCAACCACGACCGTGCCGTGATCCTCGGCGAGCGCAGCTTCGGCAAGGGCTCGGTCCAGAACCTCTACAACCACGACGACGGCAGCCGGCTCAAGCTCACGGTCGCCAAGTACCTGACGCCGGGTGACCAGAGCATCCAGAGCGTCGGCATCCCACCGGACATCGCGCTGCAGTCCGCCCTCATCGAGCCTGCCGCCGACGGCGCAGCCGACCCCTCGCCGATGGTCTCGCTGTACTGGCGGGAGTGGATCGATCGGGAAGCCGACCTCGACAACGTGCTCAACCAGGTGCCCCACGACGAGCACGCGCCGGCCTGGAGCCTGCGCTTCCTCGACGACCGGGAGGTCGCGCGGGCCGATGACCCGCAGCGCGACTGGCAGACCCAGCTCGCCCGCGAGATCCTGCTGTCGGCCGCCGGCTCGCGCCGGCCCGACGTGCTGGCCTCGGCTGGCGCCGTGGTGGACCGGCACCGGGCCGAAGAAGCCACGCGCATCGAAGCGGCCATGCACGACGTGGTCGGCATCGACTGGTCCGCGGGGGCGACGCCCACCGACCCCGCGCTGGACGTCGCCCTGGACCTCGGGGACGACGGCGTGCTCGTGGCCGGCCAGCCCGAAGACGTGGTCGTCCGGGTCACCAACAGCGGCGCCGATCCGGTCTACCAGCTCTCGCTGCTCACGCAGTCGGACAACCCCTTCCTCGACCACCGTGAGCTCTACTTCGGCCGTCTCGAGCCGGGCCAGACGGCAGAAGCGACGACGCGCGTGCGCCTCGCCGACGGCTTCCCTGCCGAGCTGGATCCGCTGAGCCTGATCCTGCGGACGCCGGACGTCGATGACCTGTCCCACGCCGACGCCCTCGTGGAGACGGTGGCGCGCCCTCGACCCCGCTTCGAGTACCAGGTCCGGGTCGTCGACGACGGCAGCGGCGCCAGCCGGGGAGACGGCGACGGCATCGCCGAACCCGGCGAGACCATCGACCTCGAGCTGACGGTCACCAACGTCGGCGAGGGGCCCACGTCGGAAGCCTTCGCCCGCCTCAAGAACCGCAGCGGCCGGGCGCTCGACCTGCGGGTGGGCAGCATCGACCTGGGGCAGGGCCGGACCGACGACGGTGCCGCCTGCTCGCCTGACGGCGACGACGACTGCCGACTCCGCCTGCTCCCCGGGGAGTCGCAGACGGGGCGCATGACCTTCGATCTGCGCGAGCTGCCCGACGACGGGGCCTGGCAGGTCGACCTGCAGCTCGGGGACAACCGGGCCTACGACTTCGCGGCCGTGCAGCAGGGCGGCTTCTACGAGTACTTCCAGCTCGAAGAGAAGCTGCGGCTGTCGGACGCCGCGCCCCTCGACGACACCGTGCGGCAGCCCCCGCTGGTCGAGATCACCCGCCAGCTCCCGCTGCGCGCCACCGGCGACAACCTGGTGATCAGCGGTCGGGTCAGCGACGATGAGGGCCTGCGTGACGTGATGGTCTACCACGGGGACGACAAGGTCTTCTACCGGGGCGGTGGCCACGGAGAAGCGGTGATCCCGTTCTCGGTGGAGGGTGCGCTGGACCCCGGCAGCAACCGGATCGTCGTCCTCGCCCGGGACGATCGCGGGCTGGTCGCGACGGCGTCGGTCGTGACCTGGCACCCCGACGGAGACAAGCTGGAAGCGCGCGCGGCGGTCGACCCCACGGCTGGCTGACGGCGGGGACGCGGTCTTGCATCAGGCGGTGAGCGGCGCCAGCAGCCCGTGCAGCTCGCGCCGGAGGCGCACGATCTCGTCGCTGTAGAACGGATCGTCGGGACAGGCGCGCGCCTGGCGGCGGCGGAAGGCCAGCATGGTGGCGGCCCGCACATAGGGTTCGCGAGGCACGGCATCGGGGAGCCAGCGACCCCAGCCACGCTGCAGGAAGCTGCTGAGGTGGGAGACGTGGCTGGGCGGCAGGGTGCCGGCCTCTGCTTCGGCGTGCAGCTCGCGTCGGATCGAGAGGCGTTCGGACCAGAGCACGAGCTGGAAGACGCTGAAGATGGCCGCGGCTTCGACGGGGAAGATGATCATGTCCAGCCGGGTGAGGTCCCCCCCCATCGCCCCGCCGTCAGAGTCGAAGGTCAGCAGTGCGTTCCACAGGCCGTGGATGCCCATGGCCAGCACCAGGCCGGAGGGGACGGCGACGAGCCGGGCCGGCCAGGAACGGAAGCGCGCCCAGCCGATGCCCGCGCCGACGACGCTGCTGGCGGTGGCGTGGAGCAGGGCGCTGTAGAAGGTCCGCATGCCGACCGTGCTCAGCCAGGCGCGCACGCCCTCGCCGGCGTCCCAGCTCGCGAGGGATGCGACCTGCCAGTAGTAGAGGAAGTTCTCAGTCATGGCGAAGCCGAGGCCCGCCGCGCAGCCGTAGACGAAGCCATCGGTGGTGTTGTCGAAGTGTCGGGACAGCAGGACGAGGAAGAGGACGAGCGCCTTGGTGGGCTCTTCCACCAGGGGCGCCACGACGATGGGGGTCCAGGTCGAGGCGTGCTCGGCGCCGAGGGTGGCGGCAATGCCCAGCTCGGCGGTGGTGTTGCCGACCAGCGACAGCAGGGTGGCGCCGAAGGCACCCCACAGGAAGGTGAGGGAGAGCAGCCACAGCGGCTCGCGGTCGTAGCGATCGAGCCACCAGGCCGCGGCGAGGAAGAGCAGCATCGGCAGCACGGCGCAGAACACCGAGAGCAGCACGAGCAGCGGGTAGAGCATGGGCATCGGAGAGCCGGAGGCGGGCGAGGACGTAGCGTAGCGTGTTGTCTGCAGCGGGCCGTCACGCGACGGGTGGCTCCGCGGCAGTGGTGCCCTGCGCGCATCGCGCCGGTGCTGGTCGCTGGGAGGCTGGAAGGCTGGGGCCGCAGTGCTCGGCGCTCCCACTCCGCGGTGCTTGCGTTAGCTCGGCTCCACTCCCTCTCACCCTCCCCGCGAGGAACCCATGAGCATCTTCGACAAGATCAAGCGCAAGCTGCCCGCCGGCGGCACGGAACCGGCTCCGGCCCCCCGCCGCTCCGCCCCGCTCCCCACCGCTGGCGGCTTCGCGCCGCAGCCCCCCGCCTCGCCCCGTGGCGACAAGCCGGTGGACGAATTCCTGGCCGAGTTCGTGAAGAGCGGCCCGGTCGTCCTGTTCATGAAGGGCAGCCCCAGCATGCCGATGTGCGGGTTCAGCGCCAACGCCGCCGGCATCCTGGCCAGCTACGGCGTGGAGCTGACCTCCTTCGACGTGCTCGCCGACCCCGACGTGCGGCAGGGCGTCAAGGAGTTCTCCCAGTGGCCGACGCTGCCGCAGGTCTACGTCGGCGGCGAGTTCGTGGGGGGCTCGGACATCCTGATGCAGATGCACCAGTCCGGCGAGCTCAAGCAGCTCATCGACGAAGCGGTGGCGGCGGGCTGAGCTGGACGACCCGGTCGGCCTCGGCGAGCAGCGCGGGGCTGACCGTGCCGACGACCACGGTGGCGCCGCGGTCGGCGAGGCGCCGCAGCACATCGACCACCGGCCGCAGATCGCGTGGGTGCAGCCCGACGGTGGGCGCGTCCAGCACGAGCACGCGGTCGTCGAGCCGGCGGAGCTCGTCGCCGATGCTGCCGGCCCGGGCCAACTCTCGCGCCAGCCGGAGTCGCTGGGCTTCGCCGCCGGAGAGGGTCGCCGAAGGCTGACCCAGCGGCAGGTAGCCCAGGCCCACGAGCCGGGCCGCCTGCAGGGCGGGCCCGAGCTTGCGGTGCGCCGCGAAGAGGTCGCCGGCGGTGGTGACGTCGCTGTCCAGGAGCTCGGCGACGGTGCGACCCTTGAGCCGCACCCGCAGCGTGTCCCGTTGGAAGCGGTGGCCACTGCACACCGGGCAGGGCTCGTCGGTGCTCACCGGGTGCAGCCCTGTGCCCTGGCAGGCTTCGCAGCGGCCGCCGGGCTGGTCGAAGCGGAAGCGTGCCGCGTCGAAGCCCTGGATGCGCGCGGTCCGGGTGGCGGCCAACAGGGTGCGCAGCGGCGTCCAGACGCCGAGGATGGTCGCCACGCATGAGCGCGCGCTGCGGCCTGGCGGGCTGCGATCGAAGCGGAGCACGGCGGCGATGTCAGCAGCGCCCTCGACGACGCCGATCGTGTCCGGGTCGGGCTTGTCGCCGACCGCTGCTCTCAACGCGGCCACCAGGGCCTGGATCCAGCGGCTCTTGCCGCCGCCAGGGGGCGCGGTCAGCGCGGTGATGGCGCCGCGCTCCAGGCGGAGGCGAGGGCGGTCCGCCACGATGAAGTCGATGGTGTGAGGGGTCGAGGGCGTCGATGCGTCGACGGCAGGCGCAGGAGGCGAGGGGAGGAGCGCCTGCGGCAGCGCCGCTCCCGGCCCCTGCCACACCACCCGGCCGCCCTCGTGCCCCGCCCCCGGCCCGAAGGCCACGCTGTGGTCGGCGCGGTCGACGAGGCTGCGGCGGTGGCTCACCGCGAGCACCGGCACGTCTGCTTCGCAGAGCAGGGTCTCGACCTGCTCCGCGGTGGTCTCGTCCAGGCCGGCGAGCGGCTCGTCGGCGATCAGCAGGGATCCCGGCATTCGCTGCACGAGGCGAAGGGCGGCGACCAGCAGCAGGCGACGCCGCTCCGTGCTCGACAGCGTGTTGACCCTGCGGCCGGCGGGGAGCGCCGCGAGCCCGACCTGTCGGCACTGCGCTGCCACCAGCCGCGGTTCGTCGGAGAGGCCGGGTAGCGACGGTTCGGCTTGCTCGGCGGCGTCCGGCGCAGGTCCATCCCTCCCGGCAGCGAGGAGCTCGGGAAGGTCATCGATGGCGGTCTCGAGCACGGTCGGCCAGGGCGCTGCCATGGGTCCCACCCGCCAGTGGCGGACCTCGGGGCGCAGGCCGTCGCCACCGCAGCGCGCGCAGGGCGCACCGGCGAGATCGCCGCGCCCACGGCAGCGCGGACAGGCGGCCCTCGCACCGAGCGCGAGCCAGTCGTCCTGCATGGCTTCCAGGACAAGCTCGGGGTGGTCGGGACACCATGGGCGCTCCGCCATCGACAGCTCTCGATCGCCGCTCACCGCGATCAGGCGCCCCTTGCCGGCCGACAGCGCCACGCCGACGGCTTCCTCGATGCGCTCGATGCGGTCCGGACCGACCCGGACGCGGTCGACGACGACGTCGAGATCGTGGGCCTGGCGACCATCGACCCCGCCGATCTCCTCGACCCGCTGCAGCGTTCCGTCCAGGCGTACGCGCGTAAACCCCTGCCGCCCCACCTCCTCGACGAGCGCCGCCACGCCCCCCACGCGGCCGCGCGCGAGGGGGGCGAGGAGGACGAGGCGCTGCCCGTCGAGCTCATCGAGCAGGGTCTGCACGATCTCATCGGCGCGCTGCACCGGGAGCGCCCGATCGCAGCGCGGGCAGTGTTGCGTGCCGGCCAGGCGCCCGTGGCGGACCAGGTGGGGCGTCAGCGCGAGGACGTCGACGACGCGCAGGTCGGGTGCGGGCCGCTGCCGGTCGCTGGTGGCGAGGGTGAGGGGGAGGTCGTCGACGACGCTGAGGTCTTCGTCCCCGGTGCTGGTGGCCGCCAGGCCCAGGGCCTGGCTGAGGCGGGCGCGTGCGGTGGCGTGCACGGTGTCCAGCGCCAGGCTGGTCTTGCCGGAGCCGCTGGGGCCGATGAGCACGGTGAGACCTGCACGCGGGAGATCGAGGTCGACGCCGGCGAGGTTGTGCCGACAAGCGCCGCGGATCCGGATGGGGGGGAGGGCGCCGCTCCGGTCGGTAGGATGGAGGGGGCTGGCCATGCGGGACTCCAGGTCGGAAGGGGCCGGGGCGCGCCTTGCCGAGCGGCGGTCGTCTTCATAGAACCCGCTCCTGCTGGGGCGTCGACTAATGGCAAGTCACCGGTCTTTGGAACCGGCTATGGAGGTTCGAATCCTCCCGCCCCAGCCCTGACCGATCACCAACCCGGGTCCCAGGTGGAGGCCAGCATGCGCTCCGAGATCAAGCTGCTCACGGGCAACGCCAACCCAAGGCTTGCCACCGCCATCGCGGAATACCTGGACATCCAGCTCGGCCGTGCCAGTGTCGGGCGGTTCAGCGACGGCGAGATCAACGTCGAGATCGCCGACAACGTCCGCGGCCGCGATGTCTTCCTCATCCAGCCGACCTGCGCGCCGGCCAACGATCACCTGATGGAGCTGCTCATCCTCGGGGACGCCTGCAAGCGCTCCAGCGCAGGGCGGATCACGGCCGTCATGCCCTACTACGGCTATGCCCGGCAGGATCGCAAGGTGGCCCCCCGCGCGCCCATCAGCGCCAAGCTGGTCGCCGATCTGCTCAGCCGAGCGGGCGTGGACCGCGTGCTCACGATGGAACTGCACGCCGGGCAGATCCAGGGCTTCTTCGACATCCCGGTGGACAACCTCTACTCGTCGGCCCGGCTCTCGGCCCACGTGGACCGGGAGCTGCGCCTCGACAACTGCGTGGTCGTGTCACCCGACGCCGGCGGCGTCGAGCGTGCGCGCGCCTTCGCCAAGCGCCTGAAGGCTGGCCTGGCCATCATCGACAAGCGGCGCAGCGGCCCCAACGTCGCCGAGGTGATGCACCTCATCGGCGACGTCGAGGGCAGGACGGCCATCCTCGTCGATGACATGATCGACACCGCCGGTACGCTCTGCGGTGCAGCCAAGGCGGTCAAGGACCACGGCGCCACCAAGGTCTACGCCGTCGCCACCCACCCCGTCCTGTCCGGGCCCGCGGTGCAGCGCATCAAGGACAGCGTGCTGGACCGTGTCTTCGTCACCGACACCGTCCCGCTGCGCCCGGAAGCACTGGCCTGCGAGAAGCTCGACGTGGTGAGCGTCGCCAACATCTTCGCCGAAGCCATCCGGGCCATCCACCACGACGACTCGGTGTCTCGCCTCTTCGACTGAAGCTGCGGTCCCGGCCCCTGACCCTGCGGTCCACGGCCCTCCGGAACTTGACGCGTCCGGGGTGGCGCAGTAGGACCGCCCCCCCGGAGGGCTCCGCCCTCCGACCAACTTCGGTCGACTCGCGCGCTCCGTCGGTCTCATCGTGAGGCCCGCAGTCCAGGATGGAGCACGGTCTGCGGACAGTCCGCAGGCGGGTCGAACCACTGGCGCTGGACTGCGGAAGAGGTCCTCGACCTCGTCCTTCCCTCCGTCTTCTCTGGCCCGAGGGCCAGTCGGCAAACTGGAGCAGCCATGGCTAGCGTGAGCCTCGACGCGACGCTGCGGGAAAACACGGGCAAGGGTGGAGCGCGCAAGCTGCGCGCCGCTGCCCGGCTTCCGGCGGTCGTGTACCGCGCGGGTGACCCCGCCACGTCCATCGCGATCGACCCGGCAGCGGTCGAACTCGCCTTCAAGAAGACCGGCAACCGCAACACCCTCGTCGAGCTCGACATCGCCGGCGACCGCAAGCGGACCTGCCTGGTGCGCGCCGCCCAGCGGCACCCCGTGTCCCGTCGCCTCGAGCACATCGACTTCTACGAGGTCGAGTCCGACCAGCTCGTCACCGTCAAGGTCGACGTCAAGCCCATCGGCACCGCCAAGGGGCTGAAGCTCGGTGGCACGCTGCGGGTCATCCGTCGGACCATGGACGTGCGCTGCAAGCCGGCGGACATCCCGGCGAGCATCGACGTCGACGTCAACACGCTCGGCGTCGGCGAGTTCGTCACCGCCGCCAACATCCCCTCGCCCAAGGGCTGCGAGCTGCTGTTCGGCAGCGACTTCAACGTCATCACCGTGGTCGGCAAGCGGCTCGACGTCGATGCCGGTGAGGACGACGAAGAAGAAGAAGCCGCAGAAGCCGAGGCCTGATCCATGAAGCTGGTCGTCGGACTCGGTAACCCGGGGCGTCGCTACGCCTGGACCCGGCACAACGCCGGTGTGCAGGTCGTGGAGCGCCTCGGTCGCCGTTGGTCCATCGCGACGACCACCAAGGAACTGGGCTCGCTCGTCGGCCACGGCGCGGTCGCACACGAACGCGCCGTGCTGGTGCTGCCGCAGTCCTTCATGAACCGCTCCGGCCAGCCCGTCGCGTCCCTCCTCGGCTACTACAAGCGGGGCATCGACGATCTCGTCGTCGTCCACGACGAGCTGGACCTGCCGTTTGGCAGCGTGCGGGTCAAGCAGGGTGGCGGCCATCGCGGTCACAACGGGCTGCGCGACATCATCAAGCACCTGGGTGCGGACTTCACCCGTGTCCGGGTGGGGCTCGGCCGCCCGCCCGAAGGCTGGGATCCCGCTGACTTCGTGCTCGGCCGCTGGACCGACGCCGAACGTTCGGACCTGGACGGCGTGATCGACACCGCGGCGGACGCCGTCGAAGAGATCCTCTGCCACGGGGTCGACGCCGCCATCACCCGCTTCAACCAGTCCCCGGCTGGGGACGCCGCTCACCCCTCACAGCACAACCCGGGCCACGCCTGAGCCCGAGGAGCTCGAACCTGATGCAGTACGTCTACGCAGTGCCCATCGCTGGCCTGCTCGCCCTGGCCTTCGCCTTCGTGAAGGCGAGCTGGGTCGGCAAGCAGGATCCCGGCAACGAGACCATGAAGGAGATCGCCGCGCGGATCCAGGAGGGCGCCATGGCCTTCCTCCGCAAGGAGTACTCGGTGCTCGCCGGCTTCGTCGTCCTCGTGGCCATCCTGCTGGCCGCCGCCAACATGAGCGGTGAGCACCAGAGCCCGCTGATCGCGGTCTCCTTCGTCTGCGGCGCCGTCGCGTCGGCCCTGGCGGGGTACTTCGGCATGCGGATCGCGACGAAGGCCAACGTCCGGACCACCCAGGCCGCCACCAAGAGCATGCCCGAAGCCCTGGCCGTCGCCTTCTCCGGCGGCACCGTCATGGGCATGAGCGTCGTCGGTCTGGCGCTGCTCGGCCTCGGCAGCCTGTTCCTGGTCTACAACGGCATGTTCGACGGCAACATGGCCAAGGTGCTGAACGTCATCACCGGCTTCAGCATGGGTGCCAGCTCGATCGCGCTGTTCGCGCGCGTCGGCGGCGGCATCTACACCAAGGCCGCGGACGTCGGCGCCGACCTCGTCGGCAAGGTCGAAGCTGGCCTGCCCGAAGACGACCCCCGCAACCCGGCGGTCATCGCAGACAACGTCGGTGACAACGTCGGCGACGTGGCGGGCATGGGCGCGGACCTCTTCGAGTCCTACGTCGGCGCCATCATCGGCGCGATGGTCCTGGGCTTCGGCTTCGAGGCCGCCCAGGGTGGCGACCTCAACCCCATCGCCCTGCCTCCGGTCATCGCCGCTGCGGGCATCATCTGCTCCATCCTGGGCACCTTCGTCGTGCGCACCAAGGAAGGCGGCAACCCGCAGCACGCGCTGGATGCCGGCGCGTTCGGCGCGGCCGGCGTGATGGCCATCGTCACCTTCGTGCTCGCGAAGATCATGTGGCCCGCCGCCGGCACCAGCGTCGCCGGTCTCGAAGGCGCCAAGACGGTCACGTGGATGCACGTCGGTGGCGCCACCGTCATCGGCCTCGCGGTCGGCGTGGCGGTCGGTCTCGTCACCTCCTACTACTGCTCCATGGGCAAGAAGCCCGTGAACAGCATCGCCGAACAGTCGATCACCGGGTCGGCCACCAACATCATCGCCGGCCTCGGCGTCGGCATGGAGTCCACGGCGATCCCCATCATCCTCATCGCGGTTGGCGTCGTCGGCGCCAACGCCATGGCGGGCCTGTACGGGGTCGGCATCGCCGCCCTCGGCATGCTGTCCACCACTGGCATCCAGCTCGCGGTGGACGCCTACGGCCCCATCGCGGACAACGCTGGCGGCATCGCCGAGATGAGCGAGCAGGAACACTACGTTCGCGAGCGCACCGACACCCTGGACGCCGTCGGCAACACGACGGCCGCCATCGGCAAGGGCTTCGCCATCGGCTCGGCGGCCATGACCGCCCTGGCGCTGTTCGCTGCCTTCATGCAGCAGGCTGGCCTCAGCTCCATCGACCTGAGCAACCCGCTGGTCATGTCCGGCCTGTTCGTCGGTGGCATGCTGCCCTTCCTGTTCTCCTCGATGGCGATGTCCGCGGTCGGTGAAGCCGCCATGGACATGATCACCGAGGTGCGACGTCAGTTCCGCGAGATCGAGGGTCTGCTGGAGGGCAAGGCCCGCCCCGACACCGCTCGCTGCGTGGAGATCTCCACCGCCGCGGCCATCAAGAAGATGGTGGTGCCGGGTGCGATGGCCATCGTCTCCCCGGTGGCGGTGGGCTTCCTGTTCGGCGCCGAGGCGCTCGGCGGCCTGCTGGCCGGCGTGACCGTCGCGGGCGTGCTCATGGCCATCTTCATGTCGAACGCCGGTGGCGCCTGGGACAACGCCAAGAAGTCCTTTGAGGGCGGCGGCTTCAAGATGCCCGACGGCACGATGGTCCAGAAGGGCACCGAGGCGCACGCCGCCGCCGTCGTCGGCGACACCGTGGGCGACCCCTTCAAGGACACCGCCGGCCCCTCGCTGAACATCCTGGTCAAGCTGATGAGCGTGGTGGCCCTGGTCATCGCCCCGCTGCTGACGCTGCACGGCCTGCTCAACATCTGATCCCTCTCCGGTCGTGCTGGCGTCGACTGGCGCCGGCTCGACCAGTCTCGGCCACGCCCGTGCGTGGCTTTCCCCGGACCCGCGATCGCGGGTCCTCTCCTCCGCGGGAGCGCACGGCGCTCCCCGACCGTCCAAGTGGAGGTCCTTCCTCATGATCCGTCACGAATACGAGACGATCTACGTGACCCGCCCGGATCTCACCGAAGCCGACCAGTCGCGCATCGACGAGAAGCTCCAGGGCATCATCTCCAACGGCAGTGGCGATCTGCTGGTCTTCGAGACCTGGGGCCGCCGCAAGCTGGCCTACCCGATCCGGCGGCAGCAGCAGGGGGCGTACCAGTACCTCCACTACGTCGCTCCCGCCGAGCTCCCGGGCGAGCTCGAGCGCAACATGCGGCTCGAGGACTCGCTGATCCGCTTCCTCACCGTCAAGCTCGACGAACAGGTGGACCTCGAAGCCGCACGCGAGAGCGCCACGGCCGAACAGGAACGTCGCGTCGGTCGGCTCGGCCTCGTCGTCGAAGACGAGGACGGTGACGACGGCTCCTCCGACAGCGACAGCACCGACGACGACACCAAGAACGACACCGCCAGCGACAAGAAGGAGGACTGAGCCATGGCCCGTCCCAACAACGCCAACGTCGATGCGGTCATGCGTGCCCGGCGCCGCCGGCGGAAGAACTGCCCGTTCTGCGCCGACAAGACCATCGTCATCGACTACAAGGATCCCAAGCTGCTCCGCCGGTTCATCACCGAGCGCGGCAAGATCGTCCCCCGCCGCGTGTCCGGCGTCTGTGCCCGCCACCAGCGCCGCCTGGCGCTGGCGATCAAGCGCAGCCGGCACATCGCCTTCCTGCCCTTCCTGGCGACCGAGTAGGAGCCCGTCATGATGGTCATCCTTCAGCACGACGTGCCGAACCTCGGCCGCGTCGGTGACGTGGTCAAGGTGCGCGACGGCTACGCCCGCAACTTCCTCGTCCCGCGCGGCATGGCGGTGATCGCCGACGAGCGCAACGTCCGACGCCTCGAGCACCAGAAGCGGCAGGCCGCCGCCAAGGCTTCCAGGATCCTCGCCGAAGCGCAGGCCGCTGCCGATCGCATCAGCCAGACCGCCGTCAGCATCAAGGTCCAGGCCGGTGAAGACGGTCGCCTCTTCGGTGCGGTCACCAACCGTGACATCGCCGAAGCTCTCGCGGCCGAGGGTGTCGACATCGATCGCAAGGCCATCGACCTGGCCGAACCCATCAAGCAGATGGGTGTGTTCAGCGTGCCGATCCACCTCGCCCCCGACGTGGACGCCAACGTCAAGGTGTACGTCATCCAGCAGTGACCTGCTGATCAGGGGCTCCTCCCCCCGGAGAGTCTCTCTTGAGCACCCCTCCGCCCCCCGAGTCCGGCCGTCCCCTCCCGCAGAGCGTGGAGGCGGAGCGGGTCGTTCTCGGGGGGTTGATGCTGGATGGCAGCCAGGTCCTCTCCGTCTCCGAGATCCTGGACGCCGACGACTTCTTCAGCGAGAAGCACCAGGCGCTCTACCGGCTGCTCCAGGAGATGGCCGAGCGCGACGAGCCCACCGAGATGCTCGCGGTGGTCGAGAAGATCTCGGCCGCCGATCGGGCGGCCGAGATGGGGGGGCTGGCCTACGTCAGCACGCTGAGCGACCAGGTCCCCAGCGTCGAGAGCGTCGAGTACTACGCACGCATCGTGCGCCAACGGGCGGTCAGCCGCCGCTTGATCACCGCCGCCCGCGAGATCTCGGACCGCGCACTGTCCGGCCAGGACGAGCTGGCGGAGCTGCTCGACTTCGCCGAGTCCACGGTCTTCCAGGTCACCCAGCAGAAGGACAGCCGCGACTGGCACGCCCTGTCCGAGGTGGTCGACCAGGAGTTCGTGCGCATCGAAGAGCTGGCTCGGGTCTACGCCGAGTCCGAGGATGGCGCGCGCGGCATCTCCGGCGTGAGCACCGGCTTCGTCGACCTCGACCACAAGCTGGCGGGGCTGCACACCACGGACATGGTGGTGCTGGCCGCACGCCCGGCCATGGGCAAGACGGCGCTGGCGCTGAACCTCGCCCGGAATGTGGCCATGCAGGGGCGGGGGGTAGGGGTCTTCTCGCTGGAGATGTCCAAGGGCCAGCTCGCCACGCGCATGCTGACGTCCGCGGCGCGGGTCGATGCGGGCAAGGTCCGGACCGGCGACCTGTCACGCGATGAGGACTGGCCGCGCCTGCAGGCCGCCGCCGAAGAGCTCTACCACCTGCCGCTGCACATCGACGACACGCCCGGGCTGACGATCACCCAGATCCGCAGCAAGTGCCGGAGGCTCAAGAGCCAGCACCCGGAGCTGGGGCTGGTCGTGGTCGACTACATCGGCCTGATGCAGGGCGACCCACGGGTGTCGCGTCAGGAGCAGGTGAGCGCGTCCAGCCGGGGCCTCAAGGCCATCGCCAAGGAGCTGGACGTGTGCGTGCTGGCGCTCTCGCAGCTCAACCGCGGCGTGGAGTCCCGGCCCAACAAGCGGCCGGTGATGAGCGATCTGCGAGAGTCGGGGGCCATCGAGCAGGACGCCGACGTCATCATGTTCATCTACCGCGACGAGTACTACAACCCGGAGACGACGACCGAGCCCGGAGTGGCCGAGGTCATCGTCGCCAAGCAGCGCAACGGCGCCACGGGGACCGTCAAGCTGTCCTTCCAGGGGCAGTTCACCCTGTTCGGCAACCTCGCGCACGAAGCCGGGTACCTGTGATCGCGCTGCTGCTCGCGCTCTGTGGTCCTGCGCTGGCGCTCGACGGCAACGACGCGCTGACGCTCGAACTGGTCGGCGGAGCACGAGTCGAGGGCTGGTACGTCGGCGTGGACGGCGGCACACTCCGAGTGTCGGGGGACAACCGCTTCACGGACGTGCCCGTCGAACAGATCGTCGCGGCACAGCGCGACGGCGAACCGCTGCCCCTGGCCCAGCTCCACGCCGAGCTCGACGCCGCACAGCGACAGCTCGATGCCCTGCGCGCCGACCCTCCCGCGCACCCCGCCCCCGTTGTCGTCGGCGGCGCCTCCCTGCTCTACGCCGGCGCTGGCCACGCCGCGATGGGGGAGTGGAAGGCCGCTGCGGGCTGGGCCGCCATCGACACAGTGGTGCTGGGGGCTGCCGCTTGGAACCTCGTCGGCGAGAAGTCCGTGCCCGGGGCCCTGCCCGTGCTCGCGCTGGACGTGATCATCAAGGCGGCGGCCGCCGGAGATGCGGCCCGGATCGCCCGGCGCAGGCGCCGTCACATCGCCGGCCCGCTCGCCCCATGATGTCCCCGTTGTCGAGACTGGCGGCCTGCGGCTTGACAGGGCGAGCGGCCGTCTACTATCAGGAACCCTCCGCAGCCGAGCCGGCCCCCTGCAGGGCCGCCTGCGCGGCATAGCGAGCGAAGACCTTCACGCACGAACCGGTCCCCGACCGACCCGCCCCCATGATCGGAGAAGCCCCAGCCATGGCGCACGAGGAACTGCTGACAGAGTTCAATGGACTGCTCGACCAGTACGCCAAGCATCGCGACTACATCGACAAGGCCCAGGCCCAGGCGGAGAAGTTCTCCAAGGCCGTGATCGAGAAGGTCATCCTCGATCACGAGGTCAAGTCGGCCACGGTCGCGGAGCAGGTCCTGCCCCACGTTCCCTCCCTGCTGGAGGGTGTGGCCGAGATCGACGCCGCAAAGGAACAGATCAACGCCGACAAGGCCGGCGCCGACGAGACCATGGAGGAGCTGCTGCTTCGCCAGGCCATCGGCGAGCTGGAAGAAGACGAGTTCGAGACCCAGTCCGCCGAGCTGCGCGGGACGCTGGACAGCGCGGCGGACCGCATCGCCGAGCTCGACGCCGACCGCGACAAGCTCCAGGGCGCGCTGGACCGCTGGGCCGAGCTGGCCGAGCGTGCCGGCGTCGACAACGGGATCCCCGCGGACGAACCGGAAGTCGCCGACGAACCGGAAGTCGCCGACGAACCCGTCGTCGAAGACGCCCCGCGCAATGGCCAGCGCGAGGTCGAGTCGGGCATGCGGGAAGACGTCTCGGCGGTGTTCGAAGACAGCCCCGTCGACGAAGCCGTCGCAGTCTCGGACGCCGAAGAGTCCCTCATCGAGGTGGCGGACGCGGTCGAAGACGAAGGCGACGAGCCCAGCGCTGACGTCGACTTCGGCTTCGACGATGGCGACGACTTCCTGGACGAGTCCGACGGCGCCGAGGTGCAGCTCGACCTCGTCGAAGACGCGCCGGTGCAGGACGACGACGAAGAGATCGCGGTGGATCTCGACGGCGACGCCGACCTGGTGGACGACGCCGCCGAAGCCGCCGACGAAGAACAGCGGCGCGCGCTGCTGCTCTACCAGGAGGGCACCGCTGAAGAGCAGATCTACCCGTTCACCGGCGAAGTCCTGACCATCGGACGCGGCCGCGACAACGACATCCAGATCAAGAACGACTCGAAGGTCAGCCGCTTCCACTGCCGGCTGTTCCGTCGTTCGGGCAACTTCTACATCGAAGACAACAAGTCGAGCAACGGGACCCTGGTCAACGGCGAGCTGATCACCGAACGCCGCCTGTTCGGCGGTGAAGAAGTGATCATCGGCGAGACCTTCTTCCGCTTCCGGATCATGTGATCCTGTCGACCCCGCGGGCGGAGACGCCCCCCTGGAGCCGCCGCATCGCCGGCGGCTCTCCTTGTTTCTGGAGCTGAGATGGCCGCCCGCCGAGGCAAGCGCAGCGCCACGCCGACCTTCTTCACGACCCACCAGGTCGCCACTCTGTTGGGTGTGAGCATTGCCTCGGTCGTCAACTGGACGCGCCAGGGGCGGCTGCAGGCGCGCCGGACGCCCGGCGGACATCGCCGCATCGCCATGGCCGAGCTGCTGCGCTTCGCTCGGGAGCACGACTACCCGCTGCCTCCGGAGTTCACGGACGCCCTCGAACGCACCGCGGGCCCGCCGACGGTGCTGATCCTCCACGGCCAGCGGGACTTTGCGGAGCTGGTCGCAGAGTTCCTCGCCCTGGACGGTGGCGTCGAGGTGCTCGTGGCCAGCGACCCGCTCGAAGCCGGCTTCCTGCTGGCCAATCGATCGGTGCGGGTCGTCGTGGTGCAGCTCGAGGATGGTGAGATCGACGCGCGCGCGGTGGCCCGCCTGCCGTGGGCGGACGACGCGCGGCCGATCCTGCTCGGGTCGACGACGCTGCGCACCCACGACATCGATCGGCTGGTCGCCGAGGCTGTGGTCGCCGAGGTGATCGAGCAGACCGCCGATGTCAGCGAGTACGTGCGGCGGATCCGCAGCTACATCGACGCCTGACGTCCGGGTCAGTCCCGCGGGGCATCCCGGATGGGGAGGGGGGCTGCGGACAGGAGCGCGCCCGGGGCCGATCGCCTTCGGCGGACCGCGATGAGCTCGGCGGCGATGCTGACGGCGATCTCTTCGGGGGTCTCGGCGCCGATGTCGACGCCGACCGGGGCGTGGAGGCGCGGGAAGAGCGCTTCGTCGACGCCAGCGGCGCGGAGCCGGATGAGGAAGCGGGTGACCTTGGTCTTGCTTCCGATCATGCCGAGCCAGGCGAGGTCACGGGGGAGCAGGCGCTCCACGAGGTCCTGGTCGAGGCTGTGGAGGTGCGTGACCACCAGGTGGAAGGCGAGGGGACCAGACGGCAGGGTGTCGAGGATGCGGCGGGGATCAGCCTCGATGCGGCGCACGTCGGGCGGGAGGTCGGCGGCAGCCAGCAGCTCGTCCCGGTCGTCGACGACCGTGACGCGGAAGCCCAGGGCGCTGGCGAGGCGGGCGGTCGCCGAGCCCACGTGCCCGGCGCCGTGAACGACCAGCTCTTCGACGGCCTGCAGTGGTTCCACGAAGGCCTCCATCTCTCCGCCGCAACACATGCCGAGGTCGCGGGTCAGGTTGACGGCGTAGCGCCGGGGCTGGCCGGTGGCGAGCGCCGCGAGCGCCTGCTCGACGAGTCGATGTTCGAAGGTCCCGCCTCCGACCGTGCCGAAGCTGGAGCCGTCTGCGTACACCAGCATGCGCGCCCCGCTCGACCGGGGCGCCGATCCCCCGCGGCCGATCACGGTCACGAGAGCGGCGGCACGGCCGGTGCGCATGGCGTCGACGGCGGCTGACAGGACGTTCATGAGCGGGGCTCCACGGCCTCCCCTCTACCTCGACCGGGCGAGCGCCGCGCGCCCCTTGCCGAGGCACCGATGCTCCGATACCCTCGCCGCCTTCGGGAGCGGCATGGCGCAGCTTCAAGGTCGACGTGGTCTGGTGGTCCTGGGTGACCTGCTGTGCGCGGCAGTGCGGCCCGCTGTGGCGTTGTCCGCTGCAGTGCTGTCCGCTGCAGTGCTGTCCGCTGCAGTGCTGTCCGCTGC
>CAZRFD010000030.1:44176-60657 GCA_964599085.1 uncultured Enterobacterales bacterium
TGCAGTGCTGTCCGCTGCAGTGCTGTCCGCTGCAGTGCTGTCCGCTGCAGTGCTGTCCGCTGCAGTGCTGCTCGCCCTGCCTGGGAGCGCGCACGCGCAGGATGACGGCAGCGGGGGGGATGACGCCGTTGGGGCCGGCGACGGCGCCAGCGTGGCGCCCGAGACCACCGACGCGGCGACCTCTGGCGACGACCCGGCCGGTCCAGAGGGCCTGGCGCCGCTGCCGGCTCGACCGCAGCCCTGGGCGCCGGATCACCTGTGGCACCGGACAGGGCTGTCGCTGGACCTCGTCGCCGGGGCGGTCGACGGACTCGGCGGGGTCTACGCGCTGGCCTTCGACGGCAGCGTGTGGCGCTGGGACGGTGGTGCCGGCTGGCGTGAGGTGCTCGAGGGGGCGGGTGCGGCGGTCGAACAGGACGACGAAGACCTCCTGCTGGAAGCTGAATCCTCGGTCGACGATCTCGTGGACACCGACGACCTGGCAGAGCAGGAGTACGACGACGCCGGAGACCCGCTGCCGGACGCCGTCGACCTGACCAGCGAAGCCACCGACATCGCGCTCGTGGACGCCGACTCCCGCACCGAAGCGCACCGTGCCGCGGCGGGCCGGCTGGTCTGGGTGCCCGAGGGTGACCCGCGCTCGGTGTACGTGGGGCGGTCCGACGGGCTGTGGGTCAGTCGCGATGGTGGCCTGCGCTGGACGCGCCTGGCCGAGGTCAGCGGCGCCGCGGCGATGCTCCCCGAGGGTGGCGGGCTGCTCCTGGGGACCGCCGAGGGGCTCTGGTCGGCGCCGGACGGACGACGCTTCCGCCGGCTGCTGCCGGGTCTGGGCATGCGCGAAGTCCGCTCGCTCGTCCCCGACGGCGAGGGGATCCTCGCGGCCACCTCCGACGGGCTCTGGCACCGCGACGGCGACGGCTACTGGCAGCGCACCGCCGGCAGCGACGGGCTCGACGTGTACGACGTGCTGCCGGACCCGTCCTGGGATGACGGGCTGTGGCTGGCCACCTCCGCCGGCCTGCTGCGCAGCGACGACGGGGGGCGGACCGTCCGCCAGGCGTCGCGCAACCCGCTGCGCGGCGTGCGTCGCCTCCTGCCGCTGGCCGAGCCCGGCCACATCCTCGCCGCCGGTGACGACGGCGTCTGGGAGAGCAACGACGGGGGCACCACCTGGGCGCCGCTGGCACAGGGACTGGACGAACCCGTCGTGCGGGCGCTGCTGCGCACCCGGGCGGGCACCGTCCACCTGCTGGGCAAGGCGGGCGCCTACGCCCTGCTGCGGGCGCCCACCGCAGCGGAAGAGGGCTCGGAAGCCGCCGCGCTGACGATCCCGACCCTGGACGAGGTGGTCGCCCGTGCCATGGAGCGTCCCGGCCTGTCCATGGACCAGCTCAGCTTCGCGCGCCGCGTGGTGCTGGCACGCTTCGCGCCGAAGCTGGACATCCTCGGCCGCTACTACCCGCGCTTCAACCGCGACAGCGACTATGTCGGCAGCGTGACCAGAGAAGAGGTTGGTCCCTACTGGATCGTGGAAGCACGGGTCTGCTGGGGGCTGTGCGACGACACCGTCGACGTCTACATCGACTACGACGACCTCTCGTCGGTCACCGACGCCACAGAGCTGGCCGATCTCGGCGTCGTGGGCGGCAAGGTCTACGACTTCACCGGTGACACCGCCGTGCCGGTCGCCGCGGCCAACGTCGCCGCGGAAGCCATCAGCTACCGGACGGCCATCGCCGACATCGTGACCCGCGCCTGGTTCCGGCGCCGCGAGCTGGCCGTGCAGGGTGACGGCGTCGAAGCTCTGCCCCTCGCCGAACAGCTCGCCTGGCGCCTCGACGTCGACGAAGTCGACGCGCGCCTCGACCTCTACACCGACGGCTGGTACGCCCAGGCGCTCGCCGCCAACGACTGACGCGCGACACGGCGCGCCCCTCTCTCCCCCAGACGCCTTCGCCCCGGACCCGGAGCCCTCATGCTCAGCATCCTCCTCGCCAGCGTGCTTGCCCTGCCAGGCTTCGCCTCCAGCCCCGACGACGGGCCCAGCGCTGACCTCGCCCGCGTGGACCTGAACCAGGCCGACGCCGACGCCCTCGCCGCCTTGCCCGACGTCGACGACGCTGAAGCCTCCGCCATCGTCTCGCTGCGTCAGGAGCGGGGTCGCCTGCCCAGCATCGAAGCGCTGCGGATCCTCGACCTGGACGAGGTGACCCTGGACGCGCTGCGCAACGGCACCGAGATCGCCATGCCGGTGGTCAAGGTCGCCAACCCGCACCAGTACAAGACCGTCGACGAGGTCATGGCGACCTTCGCCGGGGAACCGACCGTCGCCCAGGTCCAGCAGATGGCGATGTCGTATACGACCACCCACCCCGACATGGTGCAGCGCTGGCTGAACGCGTCGCGGACCACCTTCCTGCTGCCCCAGCTCGACTTCAAGTACCGCAAGGAGCTCGACCTCAACGAGGACTTCACCTACGAAGACGCCGGCACGGCGGACCCCAACCGGACGGTCACCTCCGGCGACGTCGACAACAACGACCTCTACGAGGTCAAGCTGCGCTGGCAGCTCCAGAAGCTGGTCATGAGCAGCGAGCGGATCCGCGTGATCAGTGAAGCCCAGGACGTGGCCAAGCTGCGGGACAAGGTCCTCGAGGAAGTGACCCGCCTGTACTTCGATCGCCGCCGTCACCAGGTGGATCTGCTGCTCAGCCCCCCCTCGGACCTGCGTGAGCAGATCGACGCCGAGCTGAAGCTCCAGGAGCTGACCGCCTCCATCGATGCGTTCACCGGTGGCAGCTACTCGGCGATGCTGCCCAACGGCTGACCGCCCTGGAGACCGCCATGGCGCGCCACGACCTCATCCTGATCCTGGACTTCGGGTCGCAGTACACCCAGCTCATCGCGCGGCGCATTCGCGAGCAGGGGGTCTACTGCGAGATCCGCCCTTGCACCGACGGTCCGGCCGATGTCGCGAAGGCGACCGACGCCCACGGGGCGGCGTTCGCGCTGCAGGACCGCCTGCGCGGCCTGATCCTGAGCGGCGGCCCCTCGTCGGTGTACGACGACGACGCGCCACCCTTTCACCCCGAGTGGCTCGACCTCGACGTGCCGGTGCTGGGGATCTGCTACGGCATGCAGCTCCTGGCCCGCTCCGGTGGCGGACAGGTCGAGGGTGCGGCTCGTCGCGAGTACGGCCACGCCGATGTGGACGTGGTGGAAGCTGGTCCGCTGTTCGCCGGGATCTCGCCGCGGACCTCGGTGTGGATGAGCCACGGCGACCACGTCAGTGCTCCGCCCACGGGCTGGCGGGTGCTCGCCCGGAGCGACAACTGCCCCGTGGCGGCGATGGGGCGGGACGACGATCGCCGCTTCGGCATCCAGTTCCACCCGGAGGTCACGCACACAGAAGAGGGCACGAAGCTGCTGCGCAACTTCCTGTTCGAGGTGTGCGGTGCCCGCGCCGACTGGAGCATGGGCTCCTTCATCGACGAACAGGTGGCGCGCGTCCAGGCCGCCGTCGGCGACGATCACGTGATCTGCGGGCTGTCCGGCGGCGTCGACTCGGCGGTCGTGGCCGCCCTGCTGCACCGGGCCTTGGGCAGCCGGCTGCACTGCATCTTCGTGGACAACGGCGTGTTGCGCGCGGGAGAGCGCGACGGCGTCGCCGCGGAGTTCTCGGAGCTGGACCTGTCCGTCGTCGACGCGGGCCCGCGCTTCCTGGCGGCGCTCGCGGGCGTCACCGACCCCGAACGCAAGCGCAAGATCATCGGCGAGACCTTCATCCGTGTCTTCGAGGAGGAAGCCCGGCGCCTCGAACAGCGGGGCGATGTGGGCAGCCGGATCCGCTGGCTCGCGCAGGGCACGCTCTACCCCGACGTCATCGAGTCGGTGTCCTTCCGGGGTCCGTCGGCCACCATCAAGAGCCACCACAACGTCGGCGGCCTGCCCGAGCGCATGGAGATGTCGCTCATCGAGCCGCTGCGCGAGCTGTTCAAGGACGAGGTGCGCACCCTGGGTGCCGAGCTCGGCCTGTCCCCGCAGCGGGTGTGGCGCCAGCCCTTCCCCGGGCCCGGCCTGGCCGTGCGGATCCTCGGTGAGGTGACGGCGGAGCGCGTCGCGCTGCTGCAGCAGGCCGACGCCATCGTCACCGGGGAGATCGACGCGGCCGGGCTCACCCAGCAGACCTGGCAGGCCTTCGCCGTGCTCCTGCCGGTGCGGACCGTCGGCGTGATGGGCGACAGCCGGACCTACGAACAGGTCTGCGCAGTCCGGGTGGTGCACAGCAGCGACGGCATGACAGCTCGGATCGCGCGGCTGCCGTGGGACCTGCTGGAGCGGATCTCCAGTCGGATCATCAACGAGGTCCGCGGGTTCAACCGGGTCTGCTACGACATCTCCAGCAAGCCCCCGGCCACCATCGAGTGGGAGTAGCAGCCCTGTGAGGGCCCGGTCGGTAGCGGGCGGGCTCCTCGACGGGGCCTGGCTGCTGGCGACGCTGCTGACGGCCGCGGCCGCTGCGCTGCTACCCGTGACCGTGGCGCTTCCCGTCGCGCTGCTGGCGGTCATCGGCTTGTGGCGCCCGCTGGCGTGGCCCCTTCTCGCTGTGGGGGCGGCGCCGCTGTGGCTGCAGGCCGGCGGGGTCTCGGGGCTGCTCGGCCCGGCGCCGGCTCCGGCCGGCAGTGTGGGTGCGGCCGTGCTGGGTGCGGCGCTCCTCCTCACGGGTCAGCCGGCGGGTCGTGGCGTGCGGGGGCTCGTGCTGGCGGTGGGCCTCGTGCAGGCGCTCCGGCTGTGGCTGGTGTCCCCGGAGCTGCCGGCGGCTCCTGTGCTGGCGGGCCCGCTGGCAGTGGCGACCGTGCTCCTGGCTGGGGCGGCGGGCGCTCCCGCCGGTCGGCGACGCCTGGCTGCGGGTGTGCTGCTCGTCGCCGCGACCGTACACCTCGGCAGGGCCTGGTCGGCGGCCCAGGCGCCGCCGGCATCGTCGGGCCAGGTGCAGCGGCTGGCCCGCTCGGGGATGCTCGGGCGCCATGTCGACCTGCTGGCTGCGCGGCCGGCACTCGGGCTGGCCGCGGTCGCTGCCGACCCCCTCGCGCCCAGGCCGGCACTGGATCTCCTGGCGGTGGTGGGGCCCGAGCGGCTCATCGACGTGGGCTGGCGCCCCGAGGACGTGGCCTTCGCGGGGGAGCCCCTCTCGCCAGCGGCTTCCTCGCCAGCAGCGCTGTCAGCGACGGATCGCCGGCAGCTCGCCCTCGCGCTCGAGCGGCAGGGGCGGGGCGGAGCGGCCCTCCGCCTGCTGCGCCGCGGCCGCGCGGATCCGGTCATCGCGTGGACCTGGCTGTTGCTGGCCCGTGACCAGGGAGCAGAGCCGGCTGTTGTCGAGGTGGGAAGCCCTCCCACCGACACGCCGCGCCTGCCGGGACGGATCGTGCTGTCCTGGAGCCTGCTGACCGACGGTGCCCGCCAGCTCGACTTCCACCTCGACGCCGCCACACCCGAGCTCGTCCTCGACGTGCGCGGGCAGTCCCACCACGGCCCGCCGCGCCTCCGCGTCTCCGTCGACGCTGGCCCGGAGCTGCTGCTCACGCCGGGCGATGCGGTCTCGGCGGTCGCGATCCCCGGGCCCTTCGCCGCCGGCCCCCACCGCCTCCACGCCGTCTTCGACAACGACCTGCGCGACGACACCGGGGATCGCAACGTCTGGGTCGAGGTCCTGTCGAGCCCGTGACCAGCCGGCCGCGTCAGCGGGCCTGCGCGGGGGAGGTCCAGGCGCGGGCCAGCAGGTCCAGGGCGTCCGAGATGCGCGCGGCGAGCTCGTCGCGGCTGGCGGGAGGCCAGCCGATGTTGCGGCGGAACAGCAGGACCTCGCGCAGGGCGCCGGTGTCGTCGGTCCGCGCGAGGAGGGGCGCCAGCGGAGAGGTCCCGGGCAGCAGGTCGGCGCTGGCCGGCTGCTCCTGCCAGCGCAGGTCGAGCGCGCGACAGGCCGCCGCCACCACGGGGTCGAGGTCGTCGAGGGCCTGTGCCAGGGCTTCGTCCCAGGTCGCGTCCGGGAGCTGACGGGGGAGGGGAAAGCGCACGGGGTCCAGGGCTGCGGCGCGGGCGTGGTCGGCGGCGCTGTCTTCGCCGAGCTGGTCACGCAGGCGGCCCCGCAGGTGCCAGGCGAGCGGCTGGGATTCGTCGATCGACAGGCTGCGATCGAGGGCGCGACCGGCCGCCTGCAGGTCGGCGGCGTGCAGGCTGGCGAGCCCCAACAGGGTCCACACATCGGCGTCGTCACATCCGCCGGCGGTGCGCTGCGCCAGGGCC
This sequence comes from uncultured Enterobacterales bacterium, assembly GCA_964599085.1. Lineage (GTDB taxonomy): Bacteria > Myxococcota_A > UBA796 > UBA796 > UBA2385 > J125. The sequence goes on from CAZRFD010000030.1 coordinate 50,480, forward strand.
TGGGCCGCCATCGGCGCGTCACCCAGCACCAGCGCGGCCTGGCCGACGACGTCGAGGGCGGCGACGTCGCCGGGGTGGTCATCCAGCAGCTCTTCCGCTTCTACGAGCGCGGCGCGGGCGTCGCCCGACGACAGCGCGCGCCGCGCCTGCTCCCGTCGCATGCCGGCGATCAGGTCGGGATCCACGCTCCAGGGGGAGCTGGGGCGCCCGGGTTGGTGTCGCCCCGGCATCGGCTATCGAAGCACGAACAGGCCGACGATGGCGGCCAGGACCACCAACACCAGCAGTGCACCGCCGATGATCAGGGCCACGGGGGGACCCTTGACGGCGCCCGAGGGTGCAGCCGGCGGATCGGCCGTCGGCGGCGCTTCGTTCACCACGGCGGAGCGGGCCCCCGCTGGAGCTGGGGCGGCCGAGGCCGTGGTGGCCGGTGCCGCCGGTGCGCTGCCGACCGCGCCGCGGAGAGCGCCCGCGCGCAGGGCGTGGGCGAAGGCCGCGAACTCCGCGACGTCCTTGCAGAGATCGAGGTCGGACAGCAGCCACTTCTCGAAGGCGGACTCTTCGTCGGCGGCGGTCATGCGCGCCGCTTCGTAGAGCGGCAGGGGAGCGAGGTCCAGGTTCGGGTGGTCGGGGACCACCTCCAGCGTCACCCCGGCGCCGTCGCGCAGGTAGCGCTTGAGGGCATAGCGAGCTTCGAGGATGGCGTCCGGCACACCGCCGTAGGGGTCGGCTCGGTCCTCGAGCGTGTCTTCGTCGACCTGTGGATCGTAGGCGAGGGCGAGCAGCTCGACCTGGTGTGCCGGCAGCGCGCTGCGAGCGCCCTGCAGCAGCTCGGTGGGCGAGCGCTTCTGGGTGAGCGCGTTGGGGAAGTCACCCCCGGCGACGCGCCCGCCGGCGCGAGCGATCTCCTGCTGGACGAGGCCATGCGCCCAGTCGACCAGGTCGCTGGTCTTCTTGACCTGGACGATGCCCTGCTCGAAGGCCTGGCAGGCGGCTTCCAACGGCACCCGCCCCTGCCGGTCACCGAGTCGAGCCGCGGTGATGGCGTAGTACCAGTCGCTGAACTTCTGGGCCATCTGCTGGCCCGCGGTGGCGTCGCGTTCGGTCCGCCACTGCTTGAAGAGTTGCTGAACGGTCGCTGCGGACGGCATCGATGCTCCTCAAGTGATCGTCGCGGTCTCGCCGGATCGCGACGGCGGCGAGTATAGCGCTGCCGGTTCGAGTAGCCGTGTCCCGGGCGGTCACGGCGAGGTGGATCACGGCCAGCGGGCGCGCACGGTCGAGAGCACCCGCCCGGGCAGCCAGGTGGTGCGCGCCACGACCGACGGGGCGGGTTCGCCCCGGGCCAGGTGCAGGGTGACCGTCGCCAGGCCATCGGGCGTGGGGTCGACCTCTGCTTCTTCGAAGCCGATGTAGCGCGACAGCGTCGGCGCCAGCGCCTTGTAGATCGCTTCCTTGATGCTGAAGCGCACGACCACCGAGGTCCAGCGCCGCTCCGGCGGGAGGGCTTCTACCGCGGCCAGTTCGCGCGCCGTCAGGACCCGGGAGGCCACGCCGCTGCGTTCGGGCAGGAGGTCTTCGAGGTCGACGCCGATGTGGCCGTGCCCGCTACGCGCGACCAGCGCCACCGCCAGATCGCGCTTGTGCGCGAGGGAGAGCGCCACCCCATGTCCCTGGCTGTCAAGTCGGGGGGCGCCACGATCGTCGTTGAGCACGGGGACGCGCGGCGCGCCGAGCACCCGGAGGGCTTCGCGCGCCGCGAGGCGGGCGCCCACCCACTCCGGCTGGCGAAAGCCACGCAGCGTCAGGGCGTGCGCGCGTTCCGCCGGGTGCAGGCGCTGCAGGACGTCGTCGGGGACGGGGTCCGCGGTGCCCGGGAGCCGCACACCCACCACGATGCCGTGTTGTTGGGCGTCGTTGAGGACTGGCTTGAAGGGAGTCACCGCAGCCGACTAACGTCGCGGGCTGCCTCTCGCCGCGCCGCGAGCGTGCTGCCGGGAGGATCCCCCGCCCCTGGCGGGTTGAACGCAGCGCCCAGCCCGATAACAGGCCGCCATGCAGTACCGGTCTCCGTTCCTCGCCCTCCTCGTTGGCTCTGCGCTCGCGCTCAGCCCTCCCGGCCGCGCCGCCCAGACGGCTGACGAAGCCGAACACGCACGCCTGTCCGACGAGATCGAGAAGCTGGCCAACCGACAGGTGTGGACCGGTGTGGAACGGAAGTTCCGCGACCTCGAACGACTCGACAGCGATCCCACCCTCGACGACCTCGTGTACGGCGCCACCGCAGCGCGTGAGCTGGGGGACGTCCAGCACAGCTACGAACGCCTCAAGGCGGCGGCGCGCATGGGGGCGAGCAAGGAGATCGTCGACTGGCTCTGGGACATCGACAACAACTATGGCTCGGTCGAGCTGCTGACCGTGCCCAGCCGCAGCGCTGACCTCATCGTCGACGAGATGCCGTTTGACCCCAACCAGCGCAAGGCGGTCGAAGCCGCCCAGGAGAGCGCGCGCCGCGACGGCATCTTCGTGGGCATGCTGCCGAAGGGCGACTACAACTTCGCCACCCAGCGCTTCACGGTCGAGCCCGGCGTGAGCGTGCGCATCGAGGTCTCTCCGCGCGTGCGTCGACAGGGTGTCATCGACCCTGTCATCATCTACCGGGATGAATACGGCAACGCGACGACGGTCAAGGATGCACCTGCGCCGCCGTCGGAAGAACCCCAGGAAGCTCCGGCCGACGACAACCCCTCGGCCTCCCCGGAGGAGTGACATGCTGGCACTGATTCTCGCCGCGTTGACGGCTGCCCCCGCGCATGCCGACAGCGGCCCCTGGATGTGGGGCGTGGGCCCCACCCTGGGCACCATCGTCTACCCCGGGCGCTTTCCGGCCAGCTTGGGCGACTACCCCGCGCTGGAGGGCAAGGTGCGGGGCGACGTGATCACCGGTGCTCACGGGGTGGTCTACCTCGACGGCAGCAATCGCCTGGGCAGTCACGTCGACCTGGGCATCGGCAGCGGCTACACCTCGGCGGCGTGGACCCTCGAGTACGAGCGCATCCTTGTGCGCGGCGGCGGCATCCACGTCTTCGCCGGCGGCGGGCTCGGCTTCGGGTCCTACACGCTCAAGGACGACGCGGGCAAGCTGCACACCCCGACCTACGAGCTGCGCGGCCAGGTCGGCGCCCTCTACAAGCAGAAGCAGACCGCCGAAGAGCTGTCGGTCTTCGTGAAGCTGCCGTTCAACGGCAACCCCACCTACACGCCGACGGGTGGCACCAAGGCCGACGCCACCAACGCCGGCAACTGGTTCCACGTCGGGCTGCAGGCCACGGTCTACTTCGGCGACTGGACCATGCCGTCCAGCGAACGCAAGAAGTAGCGAGGTCGATGACGCGGGATCTCGCGGTGCCCGCCGCCACAGGGGTGATCATCGGCCTGTTGGCGGCGGCGTGCAGCGGTGCGCCGGCTCCGCCCCACGACCCGGCGGCGGGCGGCGGCACCGCGGCCACCGCTGACGCGGCGGCGGATGTCGAGGGACCGGCGGCCGTCGACCAGGGCTGGCGCCCTCCCGATCCGGACACGCTGGAGCCCGCGTGGAGCGGCTTGCCTGCCGCGGCCTGCCCGCCGGGCATGGTGCTGGTGGGTGGAGCAGGCACCGTGGGCATGCGGGGGCAGCCCTACGGCATCGTGGAGACGGTGGGGCTGGCGCGGGTCGACGCCCCGGAGTCGGGCTGCGACGCCGCGGTGGCCGGGACGCCGGGGGCCGTGGCATGCTGGGTCCAGACCGACGAGCTCGACCCGGTCCTCGGCCCCCACCCCGTGGACCTCGCCCCCTACTGCATCGACGCCTGGCCCTTCCCGGGACCCGGGGCGTCGTACTCCCGGGACGGGCTCACGCCCATGGGTGCCCGCCGCCTGGCCGACGCGCTCGCCTCGGGGCGCTACGGCAGCCGGCGCCTGTGCAGCTTCTCCGAGCTGGAGGCCGCCGTCGCGGGCCTCCAGGGCAACCGGCGCTTCGTCTACGGCGACGACGCCCCCGGCGACCGCTGCGGCAGCGATGGCCTGCGGCTCCCACGGGTCGGGGCCGATCCCCGCTGTACCAACGACGAGACGGGGGTGTTCGAGTACGGCGCGGTGCTCAGCCACTGGGTCCTGGCCGACGCGCAGTTTTTGGCCTTCGCCTGCACCGACGCAGGCGGCGGCTGCGTCGGCGCGGGCGGGCACCGCATCCAGGAGGGCGACCTGATCGTGGCCGGCGGGACGCGGCGGGTGCTCACCCGCCAGGCGCCGCTGACGCCGCACACCTGGCACGATCACGGACAGCCCTCGGTCGAGGGCTGCACGGGGGATCTGGTGTGGGATGACCAGCCGGTGATCTGCGCCGATCCGGACCCGCGCTACGCCGATTCCGTCGGGGAGTGGAGCCTGGCGCGGCGACGCCAGGAGGCAGCGTGGCGCCAGCTCGTCGAGGTCGGGCGCAGCGAGGGACTTATGGCGGAAGTCCTGACGGCGGCCCTGGGGCCGGACTGGTGCGCCGGACAGGCGAGCGCTACGGCGCCGTGAGCAGCAGCTCGCGGCTGCCCTGGAAGGGGACGCCGTCCGCGACCGTCCACCCCGCGGCGCGGGCGGCGTGGGCCAGCGGCTCCCCCTCTCGGACCAGGATCACGTCGACGTCGTCGAGGGTCAGCGGCCAGGACCCCGAGAACGCCAGCGGGCGCTCCTCGACCGGCTGCAGGAGCTGGGCGCTGTTCCACAGGACGGCGCGCCCGGCGACGGCGTGGATCGTGTCATAGTCGGCCGCGACCCGGGCATCGGCGGGGACCTGGTCGGTGAGGCGGCGCAGCTCGACCGGTCCCTGGCGCGGGGCGGGCCAGGGGAAGCTCAGGCCGAGCGGCGCGGCGAGGAGTGCAGCGCCGAGCCAGGCGCCGCCGAGCCTTCGGGGCCACCGCATGGCGCCCGCCAGGGCGGAGGCCAGCGCGAAGGCGAGCCAGGGCGCGTGGTAGTGGGCGGTGGCGCCGACGAGCTCGGTCCATTCGCGACCGTCGCGGGCCATCTGCACCGCAAGCGGCAGCATCCCGAGCAGCCCGGTCGGCGCGAGCAGGCCCGTGGGGAGCACGGCGAGGGCGGCCCGGCCGAGGAAGCGCCAGCGGGCCTCGACGTGCTCGGGCGCGAGCACGGCGGCGTCGGGCAGGGCCGTCGGGTTGAAGTGGAAGAACATCTGGGGCTTGACCAGCACCCACGCGCCGAAGCTGATCGCGGCGAACAGCAGGACCGCGACCCCCGTCCGCCACCGACGCCGGCTGCGACGACCGGGGAGGAGGGGCCCCCAGGGCAGCAGGATGAGGGCGATCGACGCAGCGGCGAGGAGGTAGGCGGCCTCCTGGCGGCCCAGGTTGGCGACGACGGCCCACGCCAGCGCGCTGCCGACGCGGTCGCGCCGCGCGGCGGAGAAGACGCCGAGCACGCCGGGCAGGAACAGCACCGAGGGCCGGAAGTCGCAGGTGCCGACGGCCTGCAGTGGGCCGAGCAGGAGCAGCGAGAGCGACGCCACCGAGGCGACCGCCGCCGGTCGCCCCGCGCCGGACTCGGCCGCGGCGGTCTCCGCCAGGCGGAAGGCCGGCCACAGCGCCAGCCCGGCGAACAGCCCCTGGAAGACGAGCAGCACTTCCTGGTGGGGCCACAGCCGGTAGACGCCGACCACGGCGGGCAGCACGAGGTGCGTGTGCACCATCTCGAAGAAGCCCTGGGGCTCCAGCAGCAGGGGGCTGGCCCAGGGGCCGCCCGACGCTGCGGAGTGCACGATCTGGTGGAAGAAGGCCAGGTCCTGGCCCCAGGACGGCGCCATCGCCCGCGCGTCGGCGACGTTCAGGCCGCCGAGCAGCGCGGTCCCGACCGCCACCAGCAGCAACGGCAGCGCGACCGGTGCCGGTGCCGGTGCACCGGCGGCGGCGTCGCGGGAGGCGCCCCGTCGGTCAGTAGGCGCGGGCAAAGATCGCCATGTGGGTCGCCGGGTCGCCGGAGTAGAAGCAGGCCCGGCCCGCCGCGGCGTCCTGGCCGTCGAGGGGGTAGCAGCGGATCGTGGCCTTGCAGTCGGCCTTGATGGCCGCTTCCGCGTCGGCGTCGTCCCTCCACGGGACGAGGAACCAGCCCCCGCCCTGCGCTTCCAGCCGGGCCTTCATGGCGTCGTAGCTGTCCACCTCGACGATGTTGTCGTCCCGCAGGGCGATGGCCCGTTGCAGCAGGCGGCGCTGGATCCCCTCGAGGGCTTCGCCGACCTTGTCGGCGAGGTCGCCGCCGACGGCCAGCTTGAACTTGTCGCCGCCCAGCCGCGTCTTGCACATGACCGCGCCACCCTCGACGTCGCGGGGGCCGATCTCCATGCGGAGCGGCACGCCCTTGCGCTCCCACTCGAAGTACTTCGCGCCCGGCTTGAGGTTGTCGCGGTCGTCCACGCGCACCCGGAAGCGGTCGCGCAGCAGGGCGACGACCTGGTCGACGTAGTCCATGACCATGGCCTTCTTGTCGCCGCGCCAGATGGGCACGATGACGACCTGCACCGGAGCGATGGCCGGCGGCAGGACGAGCCCCTGGTCGTCGCTGTGGGTCATGATCACCGCGCCGATGAGCCGAGTGGACACGCCCCAGCTCGTCGCCCAGACGTGCTCGAGGTCGCCGTCCTTGTTCTGGAAGGTGACGTCGAAGGCCTTGGCGAAGTTCTGGCCGAGGAAGTGGCTGGTGCCGCACTGCAGCGCCCAGCCGTTCTGCATCATCCCCTCGATCGTGTAGGTGTCGTCGGCGCCGGCGAAGCGTTCCGTCGCCGTCTTGACCCCGGTGAGCACGGGCACGGCGAGGGTCTCCCAGCAGAAGTCGCGGTAGACCTGCAGCATCTGGCGGGCCTCGTCCTCGGCTTCCTGGCGGGTGGCGTGGGCGGTGTGGCCCTCCTGCCACAGGAACTCGGCCGTGCGGAGGAAGGGCCGGGTGCGCATCTCCCAGCGGACGACGTTGGCCCACTGGTTGATGAGCAGGGGCAGGTCACGCCACGACGAGATCCAGCGGCCGTACATGTGCCAGATGATGGTCTCGCTGGTGGGGCGGACGACCAGCGGTTCCTCGAGCTGGGCGGCCGGGTCCGGGACGACGCCGTCGTCGGTGGCCTTGAGGCGGTGGTGGGTGACGACCGCACACTCCTTGGCGAAGCCCTCGACGTGTTCGGCTTCACGGGAGAGGAAGGACTGCGGGATGAACAGGGGGAAGTAGGCGTTCTGGTGGCCGGTGGCCTTGAAGCGGGCGTCGAGGTCGTCGCGGATCGCCTCCCACACGGCGAAGCCGTGGGGCTTGAGCACCATGCAGCCGCGCACGGGCGAGCTGTCGACGAGGTCGGCGCTGGCGATGACGTCCTGGTACCAGCGGGCGTAGTCCTGGTCGCGGGGAGTGATGGGCTGCTTGCTGTCGGCCTTGGCCACGTCGGCCTCCGGGGGCTTGTTCGGGGGCGGTCGAGCTAACACGCGCCCGCCGGCTTTCCCCGCCTGTGAAGCGGTCGTGTCTGGGGGAGCATTGGCAGCGCGGGCCGGCTATGACGCCCGCCCGCGCCGGAGTCCCCCGTGAGCACGACCCCCGAAGCCGACCGCAGCCCGACCGTGGTGACCGCCGACAAGGTGGCCCGCGACGCCGACGACGCCGAACGCGATCGCGTGGAGCGGCGCATGGCCGCCACCATCGCCGGCCTGGCGATGGACGGCGTCCAGAAGGCCAACTCCGGCCACCCCGGCGCCCCCATGGGCATGGCAGACATGGCCACGGTGCTGTGGAACCGCTTCCTGAAGTACGACCCGGCCGACGCCACCTGGCCCGATCGCGACCGCTTCGTGCTCAGCAACGGCCACGCCTCGATGCTGCTGTACGCCATGCTGCACCTGTCGGGTCAGCGCACCCCCGGCCAGGCCGCGCTGTCCCTCGACGATCTGCGCGACTTCCGCCAGTGGGGCAGCCGCACGGCGGGCCACCCGGAGTACGGCGAAGCCCCCGGCATCGAGGTGACCACCGGTCCGCTGGGGCAGGGCATCAGCACCGCCGTCGGCATGGCGCTGGCCGAAGCCACGCTGCGCGCTCGCTTCGGTGCGGACATCGTCGACCACATGACCTGGGTCTTCGCCGGTGACGGCTGCCTGATGGAGGGCGTGGCGTCGGAAGCCGCCAGCCTCGCGGGGCACCTCGGCCTCGGCAAGCTCGTCATGCTCTACGACGACAACCACATCACCATCGACGGCACGACCGACCTGGCCTTCTCCGAAGACGTCGGCGCCCGCTTCGAAGCCTATGGCTGGCAGGTGCTGCACGTCGACGGCCACGATCGCGACGCCATGGCGACCGCCATCGAGCTGGCGAAGGCCGACGCCGATCGGCCGACCATCATCTGCTGCCGCACCGAGATCGCCCACGGCTCGCCCCACAAGGTCAACACCTCGGCTGCCCACGGCGCCCCCCTCGGCGAAGACGAGATCCGCCTGACGAAGGAAGCGCTGGGCCTCGACCCCGACGCCCACTTCGCCGTCGACGACGACGTCGTCGCCATGATCCGGGCCGACGACGACGCGCGCAGCGCCGCCCACGCGGCGTGGCGGCAGCGGCTGCAGGCGTCGGGGCGGGGCGACGAGTGGGCCCGCTTCATGGCCGCACCAGCGGTCGACGACGTGGCCTGGCCGGCCTTCGACACGGGCGCCAAGCTGGCCACCCGCAAGGCCAGCGCCGCGGTGGTGCAGGCCATGGCCGCGGCCTTGCCGCAGCTCCTCGGCGGCTCCGCCGATCTCGCCGGCTCCAACGGCAGCCTGGTGAAGGGCGGCGGTGACGTCCAGCGCGGTGCCATGGACCAGCGCAACCTGCACTTCGGGGTGCGTGAGCACGCCATGGCCGCCATCTGCAACGGCCTGGCGCTCCACGGCGGCGTGCAGCCCTACTGCGCGACCTTCCTGGCCTTCCACGACTACATGCGGCCCAGCGTGCGCCTGGCGGCGCTCATGCACCAGCCGGTGGTCTACGTCTACACCCACGACAGCATCTACCTGGGCGAGGACGGCCCCACCCACCAGCCGGTGGAACAGATCATGGCCATGCGCGCCATGCCGAACCTGTGGGTCGTGCGCCCGGCCGACGCCAACGAGACCGCCGCCGCGTGGAAGCTGGCCCTGTCGCGTCGCGACGGCCCGACGGCGCTGTGCCTGACCCGCCAGGGGCTGCCCATCCTCGCCGAGACCGCCGACAGCGCCGACAAGGTCGCGTCCGGCGCCTACGTGCTCGCGGACGCCGACGGGGACCTCCGCTGCGTGCTGCTGGCCACCGGCAGCGAGGTCCACCTCGCCCTCGCTGCGCGGCAGGCACTCCAGGCCCGGGGCGTCGGCACCCGCGTCGTCAGCATGCCCTGCTGGGAAGCCTTCGAAGCCCTCGACGCCGGGGACCAGGACGCGGTGCTGCCCCCCGGCGTGCCCACCGTGTCCGTCGAAGCCGGCGCCACCTTCGGCTGGTCTCGGTGGGCCGACGCCCACGTCGGCCTCGACCGCTTCGGGGCTTCGGCTCCGGCCGGGGTGCTCGCCGACAAGCTGGGCTTCCGCGTCGAAGACGTCGTGGACGTGGCGACCGGCCTGCTGGGCTGAGGCGCAGTGGCGTCCAGCAAGCGGGGTGGCGCTGGCCGCGGCGGCAGCTCGGGCCGCGGCGGCGGCTCGGGCCGTGGCGGCGGCTCCGGCAGCGGTCGCAAGCCGGCGGCCAAGAAGCGCACTCCGGCGGCCAAGAAGCGCACTCCGGCGGCCAAGAAGCGCGCGTCGGCGCCGAAGAAGAAGTCCACGAGCGGGGCTTCGTCGACGCGGCGCGCGCCCCGCAAGAAGGCGCCGTCGCGCGGATCGCGCCCCGCGGCCTCCCGCAAGCGCAGCAAGGGGGGGCGTCGCCGCCGGCAGGGTGGCTTCTCAGCCCTCTTCCGTGACCTCGGGCGCTGGGTGGCCTGGCGCCTCGGCATGGTCGCGCTGGGCGTGGGCCTGGGGCTGGCCTGCGTCGTGGGGATCCTCTACCGACAGGCGCTGGCCGACGTCGACGACCTGCTCGCCCAGCCCGTCTGGTCCCAGACCGGACGGGTGCTCAGCGGGCCCATGGAGCTGTGGGCCGGCCTGCGCCTGACGCCCGACGAGCTTGCC
>CAZRFD010000031.1:0-47335 GCA_964599085.1 uncultured Enterobacterales bacterium
CCGCGCGCGGACCCGGCGAGAGGAGGGCCTCGCCACCTACCTGCAGGTGGTCTTCTCGGCCCGCCGGGGCGACCGCGCCGCCGCCGCCGAGCTGGGCCGGCGAAAGGCCGCCGACCTGGCCGCCCGCCACCCGCGCCTCACGGCCGATCTGCTGCGCGAGGTGGCCCTCGCCAACATCCTGCGCGGCGAAGCCGGCACCGCCGTCCGCGACGCGCGCGCGGCCCTGGCGCGAGCGCGACAGGCCGCCGGGCGCGGCCTCCCCGACGGCGTGGCCCCGCCGCTGTCCCGTAGCGAGGTGTCCGCCATGACCACGCTGTCGGCGGCGCTGCTGTACGCAGGCCGGGTGGCCGAGGCGGTCGAGCAGTGCGCCGAGGGCGCCGCACGCTGCCGGGCGGCAGGCCTGTCCCGCGGCGAGGGCGCCCTGCTGGCCAACCAGGGCATCGGCGAGCTGTACCTGGGGCGCCGCGCCAACGCCGAAGCCACCCTGGCCCGCTGCCGGGCCGTGCAGGGCGAGCACCGCGATCCCGTCGTGCTCGCCAACCTCTCCGTCACCCAGGCCCGCCTCGCCGTGGAGCGCGGCGATCTCAGCGCGGGGCGCGTCCTGGTCGACGAGGGGCTGACCGCGGCGCGCGCGGCCGGCGATCCCCACCTGGTCGGCGAAGCCTGGTGCCTGGTCCTCGACGCCGCCGTCCACACCGCCGACCCGGCCGAAGCCCAGCGGGCGCTGGCCTCCTACGGCGCCGAGGGTGTGGGCAGCGCCTGGGATCACTGGCCCGCAGCCCTGGCGCGCTGGCGGTGGCTCATCGGCGACCTCGACGGCGCCCTGCGCGCCACCGAAGAACCCCGCAGCGGCCACGGCGAGCTGTGCATCCGCGCCGAGCGGGCGCGCCTGCTGCTGGTGGGCGGGCGCTACGACGACGCCAGCGGCGTCGCCCGCGCCCTCGCCGACGACGCCGAGGCCAGCGACGAGCTGGAGCTGGCCCTCTTCGCCCGCCTCGTCGACTGCGCGGCCCGCGGCGTCAGCGACGGCGAAGCCCGCGGCCCGCTGGGCGCCACCCGGCACAGCCGCTGGGTGCACCTGTACCTGGGCGCGCTGCACCTGGACGCCATCCGCCGCCGCCTGCGCGGCGAGAACGTCGACGCCCTGCTCCGCCAGCTCCGCGTGCGCAGCCGCAACCTCGGCCACCGCCTCTACGAAGCCCTCGCCCGCGCCGAGGGCTGGTAGGCGCTCCGGCGCACCACCGGGCAGGGGCCATGCGCTAAGCTGCCGCCGACCTGCCCCCAAGCCCGACGCCCCCTCCACCGCCCGACGACACGGAAGCGCCCCCCCGTGAGCGCCCAGCTCTCCCAGGCCGCGACCTTCGGCAAGTACCAGATCCTCGGCCGCATCGCGGTCGGCGGCATGGCCGAGATCTACAAGGCCCGAGTCGAGGGTGAGGGCGGCTTCCACCGCACCTTCGCGCTCAAGCGCATCCTCCCCCACCTGACCAGCCGGCAGGAATTCGTCGACATGCTGGTCGAGGAAGCCAAGGTCGCGGGCCTGCTGTCGCACGCCAACATCGTCCAGATCATGGATCTGGGGCAGGTGGCCGGCACCTACTACATCGCCATGGAGTACGTCGACGGCCCCGATCTGGGGCGGATCCTGCGCCGCTGCCGCGACAAGGGCATCACGCTGCCGGTCCCGCACGCCGTCTTCCTGGTGATCGAGGTGCTCAAGGCGCTGGAGTACGCCCACCATCGGCGGGTGCTGCGGGGCGGCCGGGAGGTGCCGCTGAACATCGTCCACCGCGACGTGTCGCCGGCCAACGTGCTCGTCAGCTTCCAGGGAGAAGTCAAGCTCACCGACTTCGGCATCGCCAAGGCCAGCATCAAGGCGCTCGAAACCGTCTCCGGCATCATCAAGGGCCGCTTCGACTACCTCGCCCCGGAACAGGCGGCAGGCGACAAGCCCGACCGACGCGCCGACCTGTTCGCCGTCGGCGTGGTGCTCTACGAGTGCCTCACGGGCCGCCACCCCTTCCGGGCCCGGTCTGAAGCCGCCACGCTGGACGCCATCCGGGAGGGCCGCTTCCCTCCACCGGCCGAGATCAACCCCGACGTGCCCTACGGGCTGGAGCTGATCCTCGAGCGGGCGCTCGCGGCGGACCCGGCGGCCCGCTTCCAGACCGCCACCGAGATGAAGGAAGCGCTGGACCGCTTCTTCCACGACGCGGGCTTCATCTTCTCGCACTCCACCCTCGCCGCCTTCCTCAAGGGCTTGTTCCCCGAAGATGCGGGCCGCTCGCGCAAGGCCGACCGGGTCGCCCCCACGGTCGAGCAGCACGAAGACCCCTCGGCCCCCCTCCTCACCGACGAACAGCCCACACGCCTGTTGACGGAACCGGACTCCGCCAGCATCCGACCCACCGAAGCGGTGTCCGACGACTTCAGCGTCCCCCCGCCCGATGAACCCTTCTCGCCGCTGGACAGCACGGTCCGCAAGCCGCGGGTCGGCCTGGCGGCCGCGCCGGACATGCCGGGCGTGGCGGATCTCGGCTCGGTGACCCTCGCCGGCTTCGGTGAAGAAGCCACCCTCATCCGCCCGCAACCGACCGCCCCGCTGTCGCCCCCCGACGACTGGGGAGAAGCCCCGACGGTCATCAAGACCGAGCCACCGCCCACAGCGCGTCCCGCGCCCCCGCATCCCGACCGCCCCTCGGTGTCGATCACCCAGCCGGCCAGCGCCAACCAGCCGTTGCCGCTGCCCGCGCCGCGACCAGCCAACGACACCATCCCGCTGCCCCGGGCGCCGCGCACGAGCTGGCGGGTGCACGCCGGCTACATGGTGCTGGTCGTGGTCTGCTCGGTCCTGATGCTGTTCGTGGGCGTCCTCGTCACCCGCTGGCGCCTGGAGACCGACATCCCCACCGCCGCGGTCGTCCAGCACGAACCCCAGCTCCGCGTGGAGGTACCCGACGGCGCCACGCTGCGGGTGGACGGCCGCCTGGTGCCCGGCAGCTCGCCGTTGGACGTGGTCCTCACCGCCGGTGACCCGCACCGCATCGAGGTCGAGGTGGAGGGCTACAACCCCTACCAGACCCGGCTCACGCTGGCCCCCAACGACGTGCGGGTGCTCAGCGTGCAGACCGAGTGCCTGCAGCCCCAGCGGCGCTGACGGCCCGCGCGATCTGCGCGATCGCTGCACACCCTCACCTACGGGCCCCCGCTCGCGGCCCGGCGGCGCGGGTTAGACCGCCGCCCCCCTCCCCTGCCCCTTGGAGTGCCGCGTGGCGGACAGCCCTGCTCCCGTGCAGATCAACCACACGCCGGTCAGCGTCGCCGTCGCCGCGGTCAAGGCGCTGCGCCCCAAGCAGTGGGTCAAGAACGTGCTGCTGCTCGCAGCGCTGGTGTTCTCCCAGAGCTTCCTGAACCTGCAGGCCTGGATCGAGGTCGGCATCGGCATCGCCAGCTTCAGCCTGATGGCCTCCTGCGGCTACCTGCTCAACGATGCCCGCGACATCGACGCCGACCGCAAGCACCCGCGCAAGCGGCACCGTCCCATCGCCAGCGGCGCGCTGCCCCTGCCCCTTGCCTGGGTCGAGATGGTGGTCGTCTTCGTGCTGGGGCTCGCACTCGCTTGGTGGCTGTCGCCGGCCTTCTTCGTGGTCGTGGTCCTCTACTTCATCACCACCGTCAGCTACTCGATGTTCTTCAAGCACATCGTGATCCTCGACGTGATGATGCTGGCCGCCTGCTACCTGTGGCGGGCCGCGGCCGGTGCGGTGGCCATCAACGTGGAGATCAGCGCCTGGCTGTTGACCTGCACGGCCTTCCTCGCCCTGTTCCTCGGCTTCAACAAGCGCCGCGGCGAGCTGATGGAGCTGGGGGATCGCAAGGTCGGCGAGACCCGCAAGAACCTCGCCGACTACACCCACGACACCATCGTGGAGTTCCAGGCGATCACCACCTCGGGCACCATCATCAGCTACGCCCTGTACACGGTGCTGGCCTCGCCCACCCCGTGGCTGCTGATCACCCTGCCCTACGTGCTCTACGGCGTGTTCCGCTACATCTGGCTGGTCAACGCCCGCCGCGAGGGCGCCGCACCCGACGAGACGCTGCTGCGCGATGTCCCGATCCTGGTCACCGGCGCGCTGTACGGGGCCACCGCGGTCGCCGTGCTGCTGCTGGCCCCCCACCTGCCGACGCCCTGACCAGGGCCATCCAGCAGGGACACGCGACGCCGGCCTGCTGCGGGCCTACTGCGGCTCTGGACGCGCCGGCCCCCGCGGCTCCAGGATGAGGGCGCCGCGGGCCAGCAGGCCCGGGTAGGGGGCGGTCGCCAGCAGGGTGGGCGCCTGCTGGGGATCGGCGTCGAGGAGCTGCACCACCAGCTCTGACAGCTCGATGCCGTGCAGCTCGATCTCCAGGCCCTGATCCCACCCCCGCCGATCCGCGAGCACCACCCGCGCCGCGCCGAGGTCCAGCTCTTCGCGCCGTCCCTGCAGGGGGATGACCAGCTCGTCGGCGCTCGTCCGCAGGATGAGCTGGTCCTCGCCGGGAACGACGAAGTCGTCCCGCACGCGCACGGCGAGCACGAACCCGTCGGGGCCGTGGCGCGCCGCCACCCCGAAGGAGGCATCCCTCTCGCCGTGCCAGCCCTCCTGGCCGAACAGGATCTGGCTGGGATCGTCCACCGGCAGGGCCTGGTCGCCCCGCCACTCGTCCAGGCGACCGTCGGCGACCGCGCTCCCCGGCAGCCCGGGGACGACACCGACCTGCTTGAAGCGATCGTCGACCAGGCGCCGCTGCCAGGGCGGCAGGCTGGCCAGCTCGATCCACCAGCTTCCCACGAGGTGATCGACCTCGTAGAGCAGCGGCGACCAGGCGGTGCCGTCGGTGCGCGGCAGCCGCAGATCCAGCCGGCCGTCCAGCACCCGCAGCGCGAAGCCGCCGGCCGGTCCCTTGTGGGTCGCCTGTCCCCCCGGCCCCGGGTCGGTGGCGAGCGGTGCCGGCCGCTGGTCGACATTCATCGGCAGGCGCAGGAGCTGACCGCTGCGCCGGACAACTGCGCCGTCGCGATCCAGCCGATGCAACTCGACGTCGCCGTAGACCTCCAGCTCGCGGCTGCGTGCCCCGGACAGGTCGATCAGCTCGCAGCGCACGCGGCCATCCTCGGCCGCGCCGTCCACCCACGCCCGCGCCCAGCCCTGATCGATGGCCAGCGCCCCCTCGGCCAGCCGGACCTTGGGGTCCACGCCGGGCCGCGGCAGCTCGATGAGCACGCTCATCAACCCACCGTCGGAGTGGCTGACCACCGCCGCCAGCGCGTCGGGCAAGCCCCCCGATGGCAGGGGCTGCCGACAGCCACCCACCAGGAGGGCGACCAGCGCCAGCGGGATCAGAGCGCGCTTGCGCACGCCAGCAGCGCGTCGAGGTCGGGGAGGTCGAAGATGGTGCGGTCGTAGCTGGCCATGGCCAGGCGACCATCCGGCGCCACCACAAACTGGGCGCCGAGCTGGGTGATCAGCGGGTGGGGCTTGCCGTGGCCGTGCTGCAGCGCGTCGAGCGCCGACCGCAGCGTGGCCGGCGACGCCAGGCCTGCCAGCGAGCGTCCCAGCCCCCGGTCCACCCCGACGCCGAAGCGGTCGTGCAGCGAGCCGTCCTGGTCGACGACGACCGGTGCCAGCACGTGGTAGCGGGGCACGAAGTCCCGGGCCTGGGTCAGATCGGTGCGAGTGATCACGTAGAGCGGCACGCCGGCGCGATCGAAGTCGGCGTAGCGTTCCTGGATCGCCGCCATGGCCGCGCGCGAGAATGCGCTGGCCAGCGGGCGCACGAAGCAGAGCACCAGCGGCGCGCCGCCTGCACCGGGCGGCACGGGCTGGGTGAGCCCGAAGATGGGCCGCAGGGTCAGGGTGGGGGCGGTGTCGCCGACTTGGAGCATGGGAACCTCAGCCGCGGCCCCATAATTGCCCCACCGCGAGCCTGCCGCCGTCGACCTCGCAGCAACGGCGCGCGTGCGCGCCTCCGACCGGGCAGGGCGACGAGGAAGCGACCGCGGTAAGCGGGTCCCATGGCCGATCCCTTGACCTCCGTGCCGGGTGAGCGTGTGCCCCTCGGGCGCTGGCCGGTTCCCGTCCAAGCCTGTGCTGCGCTCTGCCCCGACGTCGACGCGCCGCTGTACGTCAAGCGCGAAGATCTTGCTGGAGGCGCCTACGGCGGCAACAAGGTCCGCAAGCTGGAGCGGATCCTGGCGACGCTACCCGAGGGCGCGCCCGTCCTGACGGTCGGGGCCGCCGGCAGCCACCACGTGGTGGCGACGGCTTGGTACGCAGGGCGGCACGGGCACCCGGTGTGGGCCATCCTCGGCCCCCAGCCCGGCACCGACCACGCCCGCACCCACGCGCGCATCAGCCTGGGCCTGCTGGCCGGGTACCGCAGCATCGGCGGCTGGGCGAGCCTGCCGCTGGCCCTGGCGCGCTGCGAAGCCGACATCCGGCGCCAGCACGGCAGGGCCCCGGTCTTCGTGCCGCCGGGCGGCTCCTCGGTCCACGGAGTGCTGGGCAGCGCGACCCTGGGCCTGGAGCTGGTCGGAGACGTCGCGGCCGGCCGACTGCCGGCACCGGATCGGGTCTACGTCGCGCTGGGCAGCGGCGGGACGGCCGTCGGACTCTGGGTCGGCCTGCGCGCCGCCGGCCTCGACACCGAAGTGGTCGGCGTCCGGGTGACCGACCGCTACATGGTGCCCATGCCGCGGCTGCGCAGCATGGCCCGCAAGGCGGTGGGACGGCTGCAGAAGCCCCTCGCCCTCCCCCTGGGCGTCCGGCCGCTGCGCGTCGTCCACGACCAGTTCGGCGGCGGCTACGGCGTCCCCACGGCCGCGGGTGAGGACGCCCGCAGCCTCGCTGCGGCGCGCGCCTGCCTCGATCTCGAGCCGACCTACACCGCGAAGGCCCTCGCCGGCTGCCTCGCCGAGCTGCGCGCCGGCAAGGCGCTGGGTGTCACCGTGTTCATCGACACGGTGAACAGCCGCCCCCTCGATCCCTTGCTGTCCACCGCCCCGGACGCGCTCCCCGACGACATCGAGGGCCTGCTCGGCCCGGGCTGACCGGCGCCGCTGCCGGGACTGGGCCCTCCCGGCGGGCCCCGCTGCTCGTGGTGCGCGCCACCTTCGTGCGTCGCTCCACCGCAGGGCCGCAGAGCCGCAGGGGCGGCGGGGCGCCACGAACGAGGGGTGACAGGCCATCACCCCACCGAAGTGGCGCGAACGGCGCCACGGACCGCCGGTGATACCGGGATCACCCCGAGACAGTGGCGCGAACGGCGCCACGAACGGGGGGTGACAGGCCATCACCCGACCGAAGTGGCGCCGCGGGCGCCCGCGCGGCTCCTCCCCGGCTGCGGCGCTCACAACCGGGGCAAGGTCTCCGACCTACAGCCACCAATGAGCGAGTCAAAGCCTCGGGCGGCCCCGGGCGGCGTCATCCGCCACTCGAAACACGGGGCACGTCGGCGAGTGGCCGAGGTTCCGGTCCGAGGCCCCCGTGATCAGGAGTGGGTCTGCCCGCCCTCTTCCACCGCCTGGCGGAGCAGCTCGCGTCGCGTCTCGGCTTCGGCGGCGGGGTTGGCGAGGAACTCGCCGAGGCGGAAGTTCACTGCGCGGAGCTGGTTGCCGAGCGCCAGGATGAGCGCCCGCCGGAAGGCCTGGCCGGCCAGCCCCTTGTCCTGGATGAGGCGGTCGAAGGAGCGACGGTCGAAGCGGGCGAGGCTGCCCGGCGACGCCGCCACCCAGGTCGCGTTGGCCGGCTGCTCGGCCAGCAGGCTGACGTGGCCGAAGATCATGCCGGGGCGGAGGATCGACACGGTGACGTCGACGCGCTGGCCCTGGTAGCTCTGCTGCCGGCGGACCTCGACCCGCCCCTCACCGATGATCCACACGTCGTCGGCGGTCTGCAGCCGGGTGCCGAGCACTTCGCCGGGGCGTACCCGCTGGACGCTGGCGTGCATGGACAGCGCGTGCAGCAGCTCGGTGGGGATGCCGCGGAAGTAGGGGCAGCGGGCCAGGATGGTGATCAGCGGGTCGGTCATCGGGACAGCAGCTCCCGCAGGCGCGAGAACGCGCCCTTCTTGTTGGCGTCGGCGTCGAGCTGGTCGGCGAGCACGCCGTCGATGGCCTCGATGCTGTCGTGGATGCGCCGCGCCAGCACGCGCATGACGGCTTCTTCGATGGCCCGCGGCACGCCGTTGCCGGCCCGTGAGAGCTGGTCGAGCACACCCGAGTCGAAGCGCATCACGACCGAGGGCTGCGTGGCCCGCACGCGCGCCGAGCGCTTTGCGGAGCGCCGGAACAGCGCCGTCTCGCCGAGGATCTCGCCCGTGCTCACCCACGCCAGCGGCAGGACGGTGGAGCCCTCACCCAGCTCGACAGTGAAGCTGCCGTCGAGCACCAGGGCCACGTCGGTGCCCTCGTCGCCGATGTCCATGAGCAGCTCGTCCTCGGCGAGGTGCTGCACGTCGACCAGCACCGCGAGCGCCTGCAGGTCGCCCTCCGGCACGCCAGCGAACACCGGCAGGGTCAACAAGCGCTCGACGACATCCATGGCGGCTCCGTCCAGACGGTGGCGCCGTCGCTGCCCGGAGGAGCTGGCGCGCCTTCAGTGGAGATGGAGGTGGCGAGGGACCGCTCCCCGTCGCCGTGACGCTATCACCCGGCGCCGGGCACCGCAGCGCGCAACGCAAGGCGCCCAGACGCTACGCTGCGCCGCATGCTGCTCGGCCTCGCCGCCTTCCTGCTCTGCTGCACCCGCACCCCGGGCCTGCCCCCCGACGACCGGGCGGCGGTGCAGGAGGCGCTCTCCTTTCCGGGCGTCCCCAAGGGCGTCCGGCCCACGGTGGAGGAAGGGCCAGCCGTGGCGGTGCCCGGCGGCACGCTGGCCCCCCTGCGCCTCGATCTGGGGGCGCCCACCGAGACGGGTGCGCCCTTCTACCTGGCCGGCGCGATCCTCCGCCCCGACAAGCCCACGGGCGCCGGCGTGATCGTCGCCCACGGCCACTTCGAGGGCGGCAAGAGCACCCCCGAGGCACAGCAGATCGCCCGCCGACTGGTGGCCCGCGGCGCGCTGGTGGTCATCCTCGACTCCCCCGGGGTCGAGGAGTGGGACGTGCCCGGCCGCCGCATCCACTTCGGGGGCGGCGCCCACAACCGCGCCTTCCTGGCAGCCGGCGGCAGCAGCGCCCTCGCCCTGCAGGTGACGGCCCTGCGCCGTGCCGTCGACCTGCTGAAGGCAGAGGGCGCCCGCCGGATCGGCGCGACCGGCGCCAGCGGGGGCGCCACACAGTCCTTCTGGTTGGGGCTGGTCGACCCGCGCGTGTCGGCGCTGGCCCTGGCCAGCGTGCCGCCCACCCCGCGGGAGCTGCGCGCCCGCGGCTGCGCCTGCGACCAGCTCCCGGGCTGGCCCGGTCCCGACCCGCGGGTCCTGGCGACGCTCCAGGTGCCCACGCTGTGGATGTCGGAGGTGGTGGCGCCCCGCCCCGACGGGCTCGGTTCCGCCGTCACCTACGAGGTGGTCGAGGGTGAGCACGGCTTCACGGAGGCGATGCAGCGGCGGGCCGTGGACTTCCTCGGCCAGCAGCTCTCGCTGTCGACCGTCCCCTGGGAGGACGAGGTCCCCGTGACGCGGTTGCGCGCCGAGCCGGCCGACCCGGCCACCGGCCCGGCGATCTTCGACCTGCAGCTCCACCCGACGGCGCAGTGGACCCCAGCACCGCCCGACCTGGCCCCCTACGAGCTGGACTGCGAGGGAGTGGGCCCCGTGGTGATCGTCGCCGGCGGCGACGCCACCGACAGGCGGGCCCTCGTCGACGCCGGGCTGCAGCCCTGCACGCTCTCGGTGCCCACCAGCGCCGCCGACCAGTCGGAGGCCATCGGCAGTCGCACCGCCCTCGCCGACCTGCTCACCGCCTCGATCGCCCGGGCGGGCCGGACCCGCAAGGCGGTGGCCGCCTGGGGCGTGCGGGCCTGGGGGCTGCCCGTGGCGGCCAGCGGCCTGCCGTTCGTGGTCCGGGACCCGCTGCTCGACGTCCACGACGTCGACGTCGACCGCGACCCCGCCTGGGTCCACGTCCCGGGCGCCTGGTGGGGGACGACCGAGCGGCTGCTCAGCCGGGCCCTCGCCACCGGTGAGGACCCGGAGGCGCTCGCGCGGGCCCTGGCCGAGGCGGCCCCTTGAGGCGCCGCCTCGACGTCCTGCTGCTGCTGCTCCTCGTCCCGCTTGTGGTGACCTGGCCCGCCCTGCCCGACTTCGGCAGCCACGCTCCGATGGCGCCGGAGTACGAGGGCGCGACCCACGCCTGGGGCCTGTGGGCGGCGCTGATGCAGGCCGCACCCGTCACCCTCCACACCGAGCTGCTCGGCTGGCCGGACGGCGGCACGGTGGTGCTCGTCGACCCCGCCAACCTGCCGGCCTTCGCCCTGGGCTATGCGATCGCAGGGCTCGGCGGCGGCCTCACCGCCCTGACCTGGGCAGGTGTCGCCCTGGCCGGCCTGGGCGGGGCCCTGCTCGCGCGCGAGCTCGACGGCGACACCCGCCTGGGCGCG
This sequence comes from uncultured Enterobacterales bacterium, assembly GCA_964599085.1. Classification (GTDB taxonomy): domain Bacteria; phylum Myxococcota_A; class UBA796; order UBA796; family UBA2385; genus J125. Next base: position 10,583 of record CAZRFD010000031.1, read on the forward strand.
CTGGCGGCGATGCTGTCCACGCCGGTGCTGTGCGCGGGGCGTGACGGCATCACCGAGGACCTCGCCGTCGGATTGGTGGCCGTGCAGCTCGCGCTGCTGCTCCGCGCGCTGCGCACCCGACGCGCTGGCGACGGCTTGCTGGCGAGCCTGGCGCTCGCGGCCAGCTTCTACGGCGGGCCGTACAACGGACTGCTGGCCGGTGTGATCGACGGGTGTATCGGGCTTTCGCTGCTGCTGCGGCGCGACCGCCGAGCCCTGCGGGCCGCCGGCATCGCCGCCGGGGCCGCCGTCCTCGTCGCGCCGCTCGCGCGGTCCATCCTGTCGCTCCGCGACGCAACCCTGCCCGGCGGCGCGGCCCGTGGCGGGCTGCCGCTGCTGGACCACGGGCCCGATCGCTTCCGTGGCGGCCTCATGGGGGCCGCGGACCTCCTCGACCCCTGGCTGCCCGCGCCGCTGACCGGCGGCGTCCCACCCGTGCCGCACTCCGCCTACCTCGGCGTGGTCGCCCTCGGCGCCGCCATCCTGGCCGTCGCCCGCGACCGGCGCCGCTGGCCCTGGCTCGCCGGTGCCCTGGCCCTCGTCCTCATCGCCCTGGGCCCCCACCTCTACCTGAAGGGAGAGCCCCTGCGGATCGGCGAGCGCCCCCTGCTGGGCCCGGCGGGCCTGCTCATCCTGGCGCTGCCCACCGCCGGCCGCCTGACCCGCTGGTACCGGGCGGCGGGCGCGGCGACGCTGCTCCTGGCCGGCCTGTCGGCCTCGGCGACCCGCAGCCGGCGCGGCAAGCTGCTGCTGGCCGGGCTGCTGCTGCTCGACGCCCTGCTGCTCGCCCCCGTCCCCTGGCCGCGGCCCTCGACGCCGCTGCCCTCCGCCGCCCCGTGGGCGGCCCTGCCGTCGCCCGCAGAAGCCCCCGGCGCGATCCTGGAGCTGCCGCTCGGCACCGCGGGCTCGCCGGGTCCCGGGCAGTGGCGCGACGTCGGCCTCCTCGACCAGATCCAGCACCAGCGGCCCATCGGCGGCACGATCCTCGGCGCGCCCCCCTCGCCGGCCGCCCCCGAGGGACGCGACGCCCTCCGTCGGCTCATCCGCACGGGCTCCCTGCCTGCGGACGCCCGCCGCGCCCTCGTCGACGCCGGCTTCTCCTGGGTGCTGATCCGCCCCCGCTACCTGCGCCTGGACGCCACAGGGCGTCGCCACCTCGACGCCTGCCTGGGCCCGCCGCTGTGGGACCGCGACGATCTGCGCCTGCACGCCCTCAGCGGGGAAGAAGGCGGGTGCTCGGGCACCGCAACGGAAGCCCACGAGCAGCCGCCGCGTTGACATCGTGACGTTCGGGCAGTAGGGAGCCACGCTTTCGGGGGACCCGAGCACCACCCCCCGATGTCACTCATCAGGTCGGCGAACCCACGCGTCGACCGGGACGAAGAGAATGCGAGTAGTCTGCGACAACTGCGGCGCGACCTACAAGATCCCCCAGACCAAGCTGGTCAAGGAGGTCAACAAGGCCACCTGCCGCAAGTGCGGGCACCGGATGCTGATCCGCAAGCCCCAGGACGCGCGAGGCGGCGCCAACGGGCAGGCCAGCGCCGATGCCTTCCGCTCGGCCGCCAAGGCGGCGGCCTCGGCGGCCGCCCTCTCACCGATGCAGCAGGCCCCGCGCTCGGAGTGGGAGGAGGAAGACCCCACCCACATCGCGAAGCTCGACCAGCACGGCAACCCGCTGCCGCCGCCCTCGGTGCCACGCCCCGCGGCCGCACCGCCGCAGTCAGCGCCCCGCCCCGCCCCGCAGCAGGCGCGGCCCCAGCAGCCCGCGCCTGCTCCCGCCGCCCCCCGCGCACCACAGCCAGCGCCCGCCCCGGCACCGCAGGCGGCTGCAGCCGCGCAGCCGACGCCGGCTCCGGCAAGGCCCGCCACCGCAGCGCCGGCCGCCGCCCGCGCGGCCTTCGACCCCTCCGGTGACCTCGGCCTCGCCACCTTCGGCGTGATCGTCGCCCTCCTCGGCGCGCTCATCCTGGCGGTGAACGTCGACGGCGGCGTCATGCAGCGCTTCATCGGCCTGCTGATGGCCCTGTGGGGGACGCTGACCACGCTGTTCGTGCTGGTGACCGGCAGCCGCGGCCGCAAGAAGGCCAGCCTCATCCTCTCCTTCTTCCTGGGCAGCTTCTTCGCCTTCGGCGGCGCCGCCCTCATCGGCCTGGTCACCATCGACACGACCGAGCTGGGCAGCATGGCCAGCCTCGTCGACGACCTCGAACCGGCCGCGAAGACCGAGACGCCGGCTACCCCGGCGGCCGGCGTGGACGAGCGCATCGACGCCCTGTTCGCCGAGGACGACACCCCCGACGCCACCGCCACGACGACCGACGCCGACGACGCCGCCACGGCCGACGACGCCACGGCCGACGACGCAGTCGCCGAAGACGCTGTCGCCGACGCGGCCCCCGCCGACGCCACCCCCGAAGACGAAGTGCTGATCCCGGTCAAGCCGACGACGACCAGCACCTCGGCGTCGACCAGCGGCAGCTCGCGGCCGTCGACGACCACATCGTCGACGGGCACCAGCAGCCGCTCCTCGACCTCGTCCACCGGCAGCTCGGCAAGCAGCAGCCGCTCCTCGACCTCGTCCACCGGCAGCTCGGCAAGCAGCAGTCGCTCCTCGACCTCCTCGGGCAGCAGCAGCTCCGGAAGCAGCAGCGCAAGCCCCAGCAGCAGCAGCAGTAGCGCAAGCCCCAGCAGCAGCAGCAGCTCGGGCAGCAGCAGCTCGGGCATGACCACCCTGCCCGCGACGGTGGTCGACACCATGATGAAGAGCAACCGCAACATCAAGAAGTGCTTCTACCAGGAGTACAAGCGGTCCAACGGCAACCTCGGCACGGCCACCATCCGGTTCAAGGTCCTGCCCTCCGGCAAGGTCAGCAGCGCCTACGTGACGACCAGCCGGTACAAGGGCACGGAACTGGACTCCTGCCTGTCGTCGGCGACCTACACCGTGGCCTTCCCGGCCTTCGACGGCGACACGCTCACGCTGGAGTGGACGGGCGGCGCCGGCTGAGCCTCGCGCCCCCCTCGTCCGTCCTTGCGACGGACGCGTGACGGCCGCCCCCCGGGGCGGCCGTACCCGTTATGCGCGCCGGCCACGCGCGGAACGCCCCCGCGTCGCCTTCCCCGCTTCACGCCGGGAGGGGCGCACGTCCGCCGCAACCCCTCCTCCCCATCAGCGCAGGCCCGGCATGTCCACCCCCGAACTCCGAAACCCCGAACTCCGCAACATTGCCATCATCGCCCACGTCGACCACGGCAAGACCACCCTGGTCGACCACATGCTCCGCCAGGCGGGCACGTTCCGCGAGAACGAAGCGGTCGAAGACCGGGTCATGGACTCCATGGACCTGGAGCGGGAGCGTGGCATCACCATCCTCGCCAAGAACACCGCGGTCCCCTACGCGACCGCCGACGGTCGCCAGCTCAAGATCAACATCGTGGACACGCCGGGGCACGCCGACTTCGGCGGCGAGGTCGAGCGGGTGATGAAGATGGTCGACGGCGCGCTGCTGCTCGTCGACGCCAGCGAGGGGCCGCTGCCCCAGACCCGCTTCGTGCTCGGCAAGGCCCTGGAAGCCGGCCACGAGGTCATCGTCTGCATCAACAAGATCGACCGCCCGGACGCCCGCGCCGAGGAGGTCGTCAACGAGGTCTACGACCTGTTCATCGACCTGGGCGCCGACGACCACCAGATCGAGTTCCCGCTGCTGTACGCCTGCGCCAAGGAGGGCTACGCCCACGAGGACAACTCGCTGGAGCCTGGCGACCTGCGGCCGCTCTTCGACGCCATCGTCGCCCACGTGCCCGCACCCAGGGGCGACGCCGACGCCGTCACCCAGGTGCTGGTCACCCAGCTCGACTACGACAACTACGTCGGCCGGCTCACCATCGGCCGCGTCGTCAACGGCACGGTCGACAAGGGGCAGCAGTACGCGCTCGTCGCCGCCGACGGCACCAAGACCGTCAAGGTCAGCCAGCTCTTCACCTACGACGGGCTGCAGCGGGTGCCCGCCGACTCCGTGCCGGCCGGCGAGATCCTCGCCATCGCCGGCATCGCCGAGCTGCACATCGGCGACACCCTCACCGACGTCGACGACCCGCGGCCCCTGCCCCGCGTCAAGGTCGAAGAGCCGACCATCGGCGTGACCTTCCTCGCCAACGACGGACCCTTCGCGGGCCGCGACGGCAAGCAGGTCACCATGCGCAAGATCCGCGAGCGCCTCGAAAAGGAGATCCTCCACAACGTGGCGCTGCGCGTGGACCTCGAAGAGCTGGACCGCGCCCGGGTCTTCGGCCGTGGCGAGCTGCAGCTCGCCATCCTCATCGAGCAGATGCGGCGCGAGGGCTTCGAGCTGTGCGTGTCCAAGCCCGAGGTCGTCCTGCGAGAGGAGGGCGAGCGGACGCTCGAACCCTACGAGCTTGCGACGCTGGACTTCCCCAACGACTTCATGGGGGTGGTGACCGAGAAGCTCAACCTGCGCAAGGGCCGCATGGTCGAGATGAAGATGGCCGGCAGCAACCGCATGAAGGTGAGCTTCCGGGTCCCCAGCCGCGGGCTGATCGGCTTCCGCGGGGAGTACCTCAACGACACCCGCGGCCAGGGCATCATGAACACCCTCTTCGACGGGTGGGACGACCACGCCGGCTACATCCCCTACCGGCTCAACGGCTCGCTGGTCTGCGACCGCCAGGGCCAGACGACGGCGTATGCGCTGTACTCGCTCCAGGAGCGGGGCAAGCTCTTCGTCGGGGTCCAGGAAGACGTCTACGAGGGCATGATCGTCGGCGAGAACGCCCGCGAGAACGACATGAACGTCAACCCGACGAAGGCCAAGCAGCTCACGAACGTCCGGTCGGCCGGCGCCGACGAGAAGCTCATCCTGACCCCGCCCATCCAGCTCACGCTGGAGAAGGCCATGGAGTACATCGCCGAGGACGAGCTGGTCGAGGTCACCCCCCACCACATCCGCCTGCGCAAGAAGGTCATGGCCGCCAACCAGCGGTCGGTCGTGCGCGGGGAGCGGAAGAAGAAGAAGTAGGGCCCAGCGCTACGCAGGTGGCTCCCCACACTGCCCCCGCCAGCGCAGCAGGTGGTCGCAGAGCACCAGGGCCACCATCGCTTCGACGATGGGCACCGCCCGCGGCAGGACGCAGGGGTCGTGGCGGCCGCGAGGGCGCACGGTCACGGCGCGGCCCTGCTGGTCCACGGTGTCCTGTTCCTGGAAGATGGTGGCGACCGGCTTGAAGGCCACCGACAGCTCGATGGGCATCCCGTTGCTGATCCCGCCCTGGATGCCGCCGCTGTGGTTGCTGCGGGTCCGCACCCGGGCCCCCGAGGCCAGCCGCGCGGCCTGGGGATCGTCGGGGGCGGCCGGCTCGAAGATGTCGTTGTGCTGGCTGCCGCGCAGGGACAGCCCGCCGTAGCCGGAGCCGGACTCGAAGCCCTTGGCCGCGGGCAGCGACAGCATGGCCTTGGCGAGGTCGGCTTCGAGCTTGTCGAAGACGGGGCTGCCGAGGCCCGCGGGCACGAAGCGGGCCACGGCGCGCACGACGCCGCCGATGGTGTCGCCGGCCTTGCGGACCTCTCGGATGCGGGCTTCCATGGCTGCCGCGGCCTCCGCGTCGGGGCAGCGCACCACGCTGGCGTCGACGGCGGCCGCGGTCACCTGCGCCGGGTCGCAGCCGGCGACGACGTCGCCGACGCGGTCCACCCAGGCGACGATCTCGATGGGGGGAGCGGTGAGCGCCGCCAGCACCTGCCGGGCCACAGCACCCGCCGCCACCCGCCCGACGGTCTCGCGGGCGCTGGCCCGCCCGCCGCCGGCCCAGGCCCGCAGCCCGTAGCGGGCCTCGGTCGTCAGATCGGCGTGGCTGGGGCGGTAGCGGTCGCGGAAGGGGGCGTAGGCCGAGGGGTCGGCGTCCTTGTTGCGGACCAGCATGGCGATGGGGCTGCCCAGCGTGCGTCCCTCGAACAGCCCGCTGAGCACCTCGACCCGGTCGGCTTCCCGCCGCTGGCTGACCAGCGCCGACTGCCCCGGCCGCCGCCGATCCAGCTCGGCCTGGACCCGGTCGAGATCGAGCGCCAGCCCCGGCGGGCAGCCGTCGATGACCACACCGAGCCCTCCACCGTGGCTCTCGCCGAAGGTGGTGACCGAGAACAGCGTGCCGAAGGTCGAAGACATGCCCGCGTCCTATCACCCGCAGACGCTGCCACGGGCTACGCTGCCGCCGTGCCCCCCTCCGCAGAAGCCCCCCACGCCCCCGCCGTCGTCGTCGTCACCTGGCAGGGCGGCGCCCTCGTCGAGCGCTGCGTCCGGTCGCTCCAGTCCCAGACCCTGCCGCCTCGGCAGATCATGGTGGTCGTCACCAGCGCCGACCCCACCCTGGCGCCATCGGGCGTCGACAGCCGCGTCACCGCCGGTCCCTGCGGCTTTGCCCGCGGGGCCAACCTCGGCATCCAGGCCGTGCGGCCCCTGCGCGGCCCCCACACCGACGTCGTCCTGCTCAACGACGACACCGTCGCCGATGGCCGCTTCATCGAGCAGCTCGTCGCCGCCCGCCGCACCACGGGAGAGGGTCTCTACCAGCCCCGCATCCTCCTCGCCGATGCCTCCGGGCGCCTCGACAACACCGGCCATCGCCTGTTCGCCGACGGCTTCAACCTCGCCCGCGGCCGCGGTCGCAGCGACAGCACCCTCCACGAAGCCGAAGCCGGCGCCTTCAGCGGCGCCGCCGTGATGATCACCGGCGGCGTGCTCGACGACGTCGGCCTGTTCGACGAAGACCTCGAAGCCTTCGGCGAGGACGTCGACCTCTCGCTGCGCGCGGTCCGCCGCGGCTACCGGGTGCACTACGTCGCCGACGCCCGGATCGAGCACGTGCTCGGGGCCTCCTATGGCCGGGCCGACGCCCGCAAGGTCTTCCTCGTGGAACGCAACCGCATGCGCGTCGCCGTCCGCAGCATGCCGGCCAGCGCCCTGGCCACCATGCCCCTGTGGACCGGTCTGCGCCTGGCTGGCCTGGGGCTTGCGGCCAGCACCGGCCGCGGCATCGGCGCCGACGTCGGGTGGCGAGGGGTGGTCGCCACCGTCGCCGGCACGGCCGCTGGCCTCGCCGCCCTGCCCGACGCCATCGTCAAGCGTCGGACCGACGCCCGTCGCTGGGCGCTGGGAGAGCGCGCGATGTGGGGCCACCTGCTACGCCACCGCGTCCGCACCGAGGACCTGCTCGGTCGGGCCTGAGCGGACGCCGCGGTCAGGCCGCCAGGCTCACCCGGTTCCGCCCGGCCTGCTTGCTGTCGTACATGAGGGTGTCGGCGCGCTGCACGAGGCTGTCGGCGGTGTCCCCCTCCAGGCAGAGCGCCGCGCCGAAGGACGCGGTCACCCCGACGATGCGGTCGTCGACCTTGATGCCCGACTGCGCGATCATCACCCGGAAGCGCTCGGCGACCTCGCGCAGACCGTCCGCGTCGACGTTCGCGGCGATCACCACGAACTCCTCGCCCCCCCAACGGCCGACCGTGTCGAAGGGGCGGCAGCAGCTCTTCAGCGTGTTGGCCACCTGCTTGAGCACGGCGTCGCCGACCTCGTGGCCCCAGGTGTCGTTGAAGCGCTTGAAGTGGTCGACGTCGAGGAAGACCAGCCCCACCGGCCAGCCATAGCGGCGGTGTTCCTCCAGCCGCATCTCCAGGGTCTCGATCACCATGCGCCGGTTGGCCACCCCCGTCAGTGGGTCGACGTAGGCGAGCTGCTCCAGGGCGGCGATGCGGTCCTGGTCGGCGGTGTGGGCGCTCTCATCGGTGAAGGCCTCGACCGCCCCGGTGATCCGGCCATCCTCACGCCGCAGCGGGGCCACCCGCACCTCCACCGGCACCCGGTGGCCGTCCTTGTGGTGCAGGTAGACCTGTGCTTGCTCACGATGGTCCGTGCTCATGGACGACAGCAACGGGCAGCCGCTGGTGCACAGCGAGCGCCCCTCGGCGTCGACGTGCATCAGGATGTTGGCGTTGCAGCGCCGCCCCACCACGTCCGCCGCGGCGAAGCCGCTGATCCGCTCCGCCCCCTTGCTCCACCAGCGGATGGTGCGCTGGCGGTCGACCAGGTAGACGCCGTCGGTGACGGTGTCGAGCATCTCGTAGAGGGTGTCGTTGTCGAGCATGGGACAACCCGCGCCGCCGCTTGGGGCGGAAACATGTAGAAAGCGCCGGCAAAAGCACCCGGCACGCCCAGAATACCCGCCTGCCCGTCGGCGAGGACGCGGCAGCCACAGCCGTGACCGAAGGTGACCGGGCGCCGCCTACTCGGTCCGGGTCAGCGACAGCGTCAGGTCGAAGCCCAGGTCCGAGCTGGTCGACGCCGCCTGGTGCACCTCGACGGCCACGACGTTGTCCCCCTCGACCAGCACGGCCGGGTCCAGGTCGAAGGGCCAGTAGGCCGTCTCGCTGGAGCCGCCGACGGCCTCCAGCGCCAGGGTGTCCGTCGCGACCGTCCCCTCCGGCAGGTTGCTGCGTGCGACCTCTTCACCGTTGACGTAGATGATTGCGCCGTCGTCGCGCAGCAGCCCGATGGCGGCTGCGCTCACGTCGTCGATGTCGGAGATGGGGACCGTCGCACGAAACCAGGTGGTGAGCGGCTTGTCGTTGGGGTCGGACCCGTAGGAGACGGTCGTGACGATGTGGCTGTCGCCGTAGCCCAGCGGCCCCGGGCCGCTGCCCCAGGCGCTGTCGTCGAAGCCGGCTGTCTTCCAGCCGGGCCCCGGCGCGCTGCCCGTGTCCAGGTAGGTCCAGGGGCTGCCCGCCGGGAGGACGGTGTCGGTCGAGGACTCCCCCGGCGCGTTGGTGCTGCCGGGCGTCCCGCGGAAGACGTGGGTCCAGCAGCCCTCACCGGTACAGCAATCCGTGCTGCGGGCCAGCGAGAAGTCGTCGTGGACGGCGCCGTAGGCGACGACGCTGCCGTCGCCCTCGGCGTCGAAGAGGGCCACTTCTTCGCCGTCGGCGCCGAGCGAGAACGGCAGGTGCGTGTCCCCCACGCCCGCGAGGTCGTCGGCCCACAGCAGCAGGAAGCCGCCGGGCTCGATGCTGCGGCTGCCGAAGACGTGGCGACCCGGGTCGCTGCGGTCGTCGCTGATCGACCAGCCGGCGAGGTCGACGGCGACCTCACCGGGGTTGTGCAGCTCGATCCAGTCGCCGGCGAGCCCGTTCTCGTCGAAGGCCGCCGCCTTGTTGCCGGGCATCACCTCGTTGATGCAGAGCGAGATGGGCTCGCCGCGGGTGGCCGGCGGGGGGCTACCCGACGGGCGCTGGCCCGGCGGCTCACTGCAGGCCAGCAGCAGGGCGAGGAGCGGCGCCATCACAGCTCCCAGTGGCTGGCGACGAGGTCGCTGCGGGTCTCGACCCAGTTGGCGACATAGGCGCGGTACCAGGTCACCCAGAAGAAGCTGCACTCCCGGCGCGGGTCTTCGCGGGCGGCGTCAAGCGTGGCCACGTTGAGCTCGGCCACGAAGTCGCGCAGCTCCAGCCGGTCGATGACCTCGAGCCCGTCGGCGACGGCGTCGCGCTGGTTGCTGGCGCAGGTCGGGTCGCTCCAGCAGCCGCTGGCGAGCACGCCGCGCGGAGATGACCAGCTCATGCCCCAGACGCTGGCTTCCAGCATGGAGTAGTCGAGATCGTAGGGGACGAGGTCCAGGCGGCCTTCGTCCGCCGGGTCGAGGTAGACCCGGTAGTTGTTGGTGTTGAGCGCGTAGCCGTCGAGGTGCCCGACCCACTCCTCGGCGAGCAGGTGACGGTGCAGCTCGTCGAAGTCGACGTAGGCATCCAGCGCTTCCTCGAAGACCCCGCTGCCCGTGGCCCAGCGCACGGCGTCGGCGACGGCGATCACGTCGGCGTTGTCGACGTCGGTGCCCTCCTCCAGCTCCATGTAGGGAGCGGCCCCCGGCGTGAAGTCCAGCAGCTTGTAGCTGCCGTCGTCGTAGTAGATGTACTTGCCGTCGTAGAGGTTGCCGCTGGGGTCGTCGTAGACCCGCGACAGGAAGCGGTCGTCGGGGGTCTCGATGACGACGTAGAGCCCGTAGTCCATCCCGTTGACGGTCACGTGGGCGAAGGAGGTGCGCGGGGCGGGCAGGCCGAGCCCCCGGAAGACCCGGTAGGAGACGGGCTCCTTGAGGTAGGAGCAGTCGACGACCTCGTTGTTCAGGGTGAGGCTCTCCAGGCCGTAGTAGCGCTGGTCTTCGACGTACTGGTTGAAGTCGACGCGGAACTTCGGCTTGCCGTCCAGGGTCCGGAAGGAGCCGATCTTGCCCCGCAGCCGGACCCCGACGTCGGGCATGGGCTGCTCGTCGACCTCGACCTGGCCGAGCACGTAGCTGTAGGGGTCGGTGCCGAGCGCTGCCCATGACGCATCGCTCAGCGTGATCTCGACTTCGTGGATGGCGAGGGGATCGAAGAACCAGCCGTCGATGTCGTCGTCCTGGGCGGGGACCTCCTCGACCACCACCAGGGGGTCGGGCAGCGGCGGCGCCGTGTCGCCGGTGTCGGCGTGACCACCGTCGGGAGCGCCACCATCCAGCGCCCCGCCGTCGGGCGTGCCCCCGTCCCCGGCCGTGCCGCCATCGCCGGTGCTGCCGGTCTCGGCCCCGCCATCAGCAGCAGCGCCACCGTCGGCCACGGCCCCTCCGTCGCCGCCGACATGACCGCTGTCTCCTGGCTTGTCGCCTACACCGCCGGCACAGCCGAGGATCAGCAGGACGAGGGAAGAGCTGGACATGGGTGGACCGCCGGCAGGGACGCCGGCTGCCGCGAGCGACCGGCGCGTGTTCAACGGTACACTGCTCAGCCAGGAGGCACCATGGCGAACCTCGCATTCCTGCTGCTCGCGCTCGCTTGCGGCGACGGCACCGGCGACAGCGGCTCGACGACCGACGGCGGCAGCACCGATGGCGGCAGCTCCGACGGCGGCACGACCGACGGCGGCACCTCCGACGGCGGGGGCGGAGATGGTGGCAGCATCGACGGCGGAGCAGCCGACGGGGGCAGCATCGACGGCGGAGCGGCCGATGGGGGCGCAGCCGACGGCGGCAGCGCCGATGGGGGCAGCGGTGACGGGGGCTTCCCCGTCGCCCCGCTGGTGATCAACGAGTTCATGGCCAGCAACGCCACGACCATCGCCGACCCGGCAGGGGGCTTCGCCGACTGGCTGGAACTCTACAATCCCACCACCGCCGACGTGTCGCTGGAGGGCTGGACCATCACCGACGACCGCGCGATCCCCGACAAGTTCGCCCTCGACGCCAGCCTGCACGTCCCCGCTGGCGGCTTCCTCATCCTGTGGGCCGACGGCGACGTCAAGGAGGGCCCGGACCACCTCAGCTTCCGCCTGCACGCCGCGGGCGAAGAGCTGGGCCTGTACGGCCCCGATGGCAGCGAACAGGACGGCTTCGCCTACGGCAAGCAGGCCACCGACATCAGCGCCGCCCGGGTGCCGGATGGCTCCGAGACCTGGGTGCTCACCGACGCGCCCACCCCCGGAGCAAGCAACGGCACGGGACGGTGAGCCTCGCGGTCCTGCTGGCGCTGTGGGCCTGCTCGCCGGGCTCGACGTCCGGCGCCTCCGGGCAGGTCGGCGGGGACACCGCTGCGACAACAGGCGACGGCGGCGCCCCCGACGGGGGTGCGGCGGATGGCGGCGGCGGCGACGGCGGCACGCCCGATGGCGGGGCCGGTGATGGTGGCAGCCACGCGGACGGCGGAGGGACGGGTGGCGGAGGGAACGACGGCGGCACTGGCGACGGCGGCACCGCAGACGGTGGCGCCCCGGACGGTGGCACAGCGGACGGAGGGGCCCTCGACGACCGCACCTGCGTCATGGTCAGCGATCTGGCCCGCACCCACTTCTGGGAGGGAGAAGACGTCGAGTTCTCGCTGTCCTGCACGGGCTGGCTGCCCACCGAAGACGCGCTGATCACGGCGACCTCGATCCCCGCCGGCGCCTCCCTCGACCCCCGCACCCACCACCTGCGCTGGCCCACCGGCCCGGCCGACGGCGGCCGGGTCGACATGATCTTCTCGGTACGCCCCGCCCACGACGATCGCGTGATCCCCGAGACCTTCACCCAGACGCTGTGGGTGGCCGACAACCCGCTGGTGCCCGGCGCCACGCCGCCGGACTGGACGACGTACACCGAGGAGTGGGAGCTGCCGGTCCTCGACATCGAGACCAGCGGCACGCTGACCGAGACCTACCAGGACGTCACGGTGTGGTGGCAGGGCAGCAGCCTGCCCGCCCACGCCAAGGTCCGCGGAGCGAGCAGCGTGTACTACGACAAGCAGTCCTACATGCTGGAGTTCGACAAGGAGGAACCCGAGCTGGACGCGTGGGGGCACAGTCGTGACCACCTCGTGCTGCTCACCACCTTCGACGACAACAGCTACGTGCGCCAGAAGCTGGTCTACGACCAGTGGGCCGCCATCGCCGACTACTGGGGCGAAGACCGCCTCACCCCGCGCACCATGTTCATCGTCGTCTACATCGACGGGGCCTACCACGGGCTGTACGTGGGCCTGGACCGCATCGACAACGAATTCGTCCGCCACATGGGCTTTGACGACAGCGGCAACCTCTACAAGTCAGTCAACCACGACGCCAACTTCGCGCTAACGGGCAGTGGCGGCGGCGCCAAGTCGACCCTGCACGACGGCTACGAGAAGGAGGAGGGCGAGCCCGCCGACGACTTCTCCGACCTCGACGAGCTCGTCTACTTCACGGGCAGCAGCAGCTACGCCCAGCTCGTCGCCGACCTCGACGACCACGTGATCACCGACGAGTTCATGGACTGGTACCTGCTCGTCGTCTACGCCCTGGCCGAAGACAGCGCCGGCAAGAACGCCTACCTCTACCACGACCCCGACAGTGGCCTGTTCCGCTACGCGCCCTGGGACTTCAACCACTCCTGGGGCCAGGGCTGGTACACCTACCGGACCGACGCCGCCTACATCAACAGCTTCACGGGTACCAACCGCATCTTCGGCGCCTTCCGCAACGTGGAATCCACCGACGACGCGCTGTGGGACCGCTTCCGGGAGCTGCGCACCGACGGGCCCTACGATCCGGCCTGGATCACCGCCCAGGTCGACGACTACTACGCCCTCATCGACGACAGCGCGGCCCGCGACTGGGCGAAGTGGGCCGACGCCTACTACAGCTACGGTGGTTGGGCGGGCTACCGCGACGCCGTTGACGACTGGACCGACTACGAGGGCGAGAAGGCCTACCTCTACGAGTGGCTCGACGACCGGGCCACCCTGTTCGAGGCGCTGGTGCCCTGAAGGGCGGGGCGGTGGGTTGAAGGGGAGGGAGGGGGCCGAGACGTCGAGATCGAGACCGCGCCAGAGCCCCCGGACTCGGGCCCACGCGACTTGGGCGGGAGTGGTGGCGGCCGGTCCGTTCCGGCATCTGCGGCCGCCTTGGTGTCAATCCGGCACGAAATCCAAATACATTGACAGTGTTCGACCGGTACACACCGGACTTGGCGCCCCATTTTGGTCACAACGGCGTGAACATGCAACACATTCCAGATGTTCATACTATTACCTCCGGTTTCAATCACATCGACCACTCGCATGCGGCGTGATTCAACCACACATCTATAATGTTGTTATCGTTCATGCCTACAGCATGCGTCTTGACCCCACACCTGCGGCAACAACTTGACATACATCCGCCATGTTTCCGTTGTTCTCTCCGGTATTGGCCGGCACGGGACACGCGTACGGTATAAAGTCGTGATACATCATAGATGTTATCCGCTTTTACACCGACATTGTCCTCCGTGGTGGTCTACGCGCGAGCCCCGACTCCACCAGCCGTGAGCCCGAGAACCCACACTCACGACCCCCTGCGCTGCGGCGCCGCGCGGTGGAGGCCGCAACTCGCGAACCCGGCGACGGACGGGGTCGTCTTCAGGGGCGCTGGTGTCTTGACGGTCCAGTGCCGGGAGGCGACACGGACCGCGGCAGAGCTGGAGCCCGTGCCGCCTTCCGGTCGTGCCCGCAGCTCGAACGGTTGACGGGGCCTCGCCTTGCTGGTCGGCAACGAGAGCCCGTACGCACCAGGGCGAGCCACAGCACGACCTTCCCGGCATCAGCCCTGGAAGGCCGCTCGGAGGTGAGCGGTGCGCGACCCTCACCCCTTGGGGGGGCCGCCGCCTCTCACCGCAGAGCGGACTGCAGGAGCGGGTGCAGCGGAGACACATCGGTCGCGGACGCACCCGAAGCGAAGTTCACATGCAGACGGTTGCTCAGTCGTCGTCGGCCGCGTCCTCGGTCAGCAGCGTGACCCGCTCGACCCCCTCGACCGCCGCCAGCTCGCGGGTGAGCCGCTCGACCGAGGCGCCGCGCTCGAGGATGACGCGGTAGTCCAGCCGCAGCCCCTCGCCGAAGCGCAGGGTGCGGGTCGAGGTCAGCCAGCGGCGGCGGACGTGCTGGTCGATGACCGGGGCGAGCTGGGCTTCGCCGACCTGCCAGGTGGAGACGTCGCAGCGCAGCAGGTGCACGTCGGCCTGGGGACGCGCGCCCGGGACGACGGCGAGGACCGCGACGGCCAGCGCGGCGATGGCGGTCCCCAGGGCGGCCACCTGGATGCTGCCGACCCCGCAGGCGATACCGACGGCCAGGGACAGGAAGACGAAGCTGATGTCCCAGGTGCTGCGCAGGCGCGTGCGAAAGCGCACGATGGCCAGGGCGCCGACCAGCGAAAACGCCCGTGCCAGGCTGTTGCCGATGACCATGAGCACCAGCGCAGCGACGACCGGGAGCAGGCCCAGCGAGGCGACGAGGGAGGGCGGCACGAAGCGGTGCGGGACGGACCAGCGATGGACCGTGGCCACGACGAGGCCCAGCACGAAGGCGGCAACCAGAGCGATCACCACGTCCTGCGGGCGCAGGGTCGAGACCTGCTCCAGCAGCATGGCGCGCTCCAGGGGGTTCACCGCGCGGCCA
Source organism: uncultured Enterobacterales bacterium (assembly GCA_964599085.1). Taxonomy (GTDB): domain Bacteria; phylum Myxococcota_A; class UBA796; order UBA796; family UBA2385; genus J125. The sequence continues at coordinate 25,611 of CAZRFD010000031.1, forward strand.
TGGCCATGGGGTCCGCGACGTCCAGGGCCAGGGCGACATCGAGCGCGACGCCCGCGCGCAGCAGCGACGGCGGGGTCACCGCCCGCAGCTCCAGGGCTTCGTCGTCGCGGACCGTGCGCACGACGCCGAGGGCGAACTTGGAGACGGGCTCGGCGGAGAGGCGCATGGCGGCGACCATGCCACGCATCCAGCCGGGCATGCTGCCGTTGAACTTCAGCTCGAGCACGAACCAGTCCGGGGGCAGCAGCGGCACGTCGCCGAGACGCTGGAGCCGACGCGGATCATCGCCGTGGCTGCCGCGCACGGCGTGGTCCAGCGTCAGGCGGGCCGTCGGGTTGCTCGCCCCCGGCACGGCCTCGTAGACCTCGCGCAGGTAGTGGGTCGCGCAGACCGGACGCATGCCCGCGGCGGAGGCCACCCAGCGTTCCGCCTGGCGCCGCTCGTCCCCTGCCGGCAAGGCCGCGACCGCCTCGTGCCACGGGGCATGGGGCCGGTCGGTGGCCCACGCCCGGGCCCCGCCGACCAGCACGCGGTGCTTGACGACCTGGTTGAACAGCTTGCGCTTGCCCTCCAGGAAGACCGGCGCGCGCTCACCGGGCCGACCGTAGGTTCGGACGCGCACCCGGTTGCGGATGTCCACCCGGTCGAGACGCCGACCGTAGCCCTGCAAATCGGCGGTATCCAGGTACAGCGAGTGCACCCGGTAGCCGTGGGCGGGTGCTTCGTCGTGGCCGAGGCCCAGCTCGGGCTCGTCGCTCAGATCCCGGCTGAAGGCCCCGGCGGCGAGGTACGGCCGCGCGTGGTCGAGCAGCTCACGGCGACGCGACCGCGGCAGGGCGTACTTCAGCTCGAAGCGCCCCTCGCTCATGGCGTGGCTCCAGACACGACCATGGCCCGCCCGGTAGCACCGATGGGCACGTCACCGTCTAGGCGAGCGACGGCCCACACCACCGGCCGGCCGCCGAGGCTGGTCGCCGTGTCGCCGATGTCGAGCACCACGCCCTGCGCCCCGGCGAGCCCGTCGGCGGTGGGCACGAAGTCCACGCGGTCGCCGACCCGCACCTGGCCGCGAGCGGCTTCGTCCACGGCGACCTGCAGCACGGCACCCTCATCCCCGATGACCGAGACGAGGACATCGCCCGCGGGCGTTCCGACGACGCCCGCGATGGGGCTGCGCAGCTCCTGGCCCTGCTGGCGTGCCTGGGCCGCCGCCAGGCGCGCGTCGATCTCCCGGAGCCGCGCGTCGATGCGCTGCTGCTCTTCGGAGCGGGGCAGCTTGCGCGCCTCGGCGAGGCGCGCCCGGGCCAGGTCCACCTCGGCCTGCTGCACGTCGCGCTTGCGACGGGCCTCTTCCAGGGACCAGGCGCCCTCGGCCCCCCGGTCGACCAGCTCGGCGACGTGGTCGACCTGGGCGTCCTGCAAGGCCAGCGCTGCTTCCGCCACGTCGACCGCCTGCTGGCGGGTCGCGACGTTGTCGCTGCGCCCCCCGGCGTCGAGGAGCGCGCGCTCGGCGAGGAGCGCGTCCCGCTCGGCGGCGACGACCTCGGCGTCGGCCGCCAGGCGGGAGCTGGTCATGGCAGCGACGAGGTCACCTGCGCCTACCAGGGTGCCCGCCACCAGCCCCGGCGCCCGCCGCACCTGCACGGGATCGCCGCGCTCCCCCTGGATGAGCCCGTCGGCCACCACCGCCGGCCCGCCGGGGACCTCTCCGTCGAGGAGGGTCCAGCGCACGCGCCCGTCGCCGGCGTGGCTGACCCGGTACTCGGCGACGGCTTCGACCCGGGCCGGTCCCTCGACCAGCCCGGGGCGCAGCGCCCAGGCGACCAGGCCCGCCAGCGCCAGGCTGGCCAGCCCCGCCGCCACGAGGCGCCCGACCGCTGGCCGGCTCAAGGCGCACCTCCCGGCCGCTGCTCGTGGTGACCGCGAGGACGGGGAGCTGCTGGTGCCATCGCCCCATTGTGACAGCCTCGCAGCGGCTCGCGTCAATTCTCGGTGTGTCACCACGCCCCAGCAGGGTCGCAGCGCCAGCGGCAACGACGCCACGCCGGCGCCGCGGGCCCCAGGGACGGGGCCTTCACGAGGGAGGTCGCGCCTGGTGTAGGCTGCGGGCCCCGGAGACCTGCATGCCCACATTCCGCTCCTTCCTCGCCGTCATGCCCTTCGCCCTGCTGGTCGCCTGCGGCGACAGCGCCGGCGACACGGGCCCCGCGGGCGGTGACGCCGGGCACGGCGGCGGCGACGCCGGCGGCGGTGATGGCGGTGGCCAGCCCGCAGTAGAGACCGACTGCGAAGACGGCGCCGACGGCGACCAGGACGGGGCGATCGACTGCGAGGACAGCGACTGCGCCGACCACTGGTCCTGCAAGCTGCCGGACACGGTGCGCTACGACACCGTCATCAACTTCCGCGGCAACACCATCACCTGCGAGCTTGTGGGCATCGAGTACGACGTCGACATCGGCGACTGCCACACCGTCGGCGGTGGTCCCCTGGCCCTCATCGACGACGCGCAGCAGAGCTGCCCCGACTGCGACCGCACCTACCAGGGTCCCCTCACCTACACCCAGGACACCTGCGCATCCAAGCTCGGCCAGCCCCTGCCCACGACCGCCACCTTCGGCATGGTCTTCCTCAACGAGACCCAGCGCGAGCTGTTCGCCCCCGACGACCAGTGGAACTGGTACTCGCTGGGCATCCTCGAAGAGACCAAGGGCGTGTTCACCCTGTCGACGAGCGAAGACATCGTGCTCGACCCCGACGGCTGCGACAACGGTGATCAGAACATCGGCACCGTCAGCCTGAAGGTCGACTTCCAGGACCAGTAAGCCCCGGTCGCACGCGAGCCTCCGGCCGCTTATACTGACCGACGGTCAGCTCACCTGTCCGAGGGAGGAAGCCTGGCCCGTCATCGCGCCCGCGCCGCCGCCGAGAAGGCTGCCCGCCGCACCCAGATCCTGCTGGCCGCCGGCAAGCTCTTCGACCGGACCCAGGGCCAGCTCGGCGCGCTGACCATGGCGGCGCTCGCGAGAGAGGTCGGCCTGGCCAAGGGCACCCTCTACCTGTACTTCCACACCAAGGAAGAGATCTTCATCGCGCTGGTTCTCGACGAGCTGCGGCTGTGGGTGGGCACGCTGGGCAAGGCCCTGGACGCGACGGCACCCGACCCCGACGCCGTCGCGGCCGCGCTGGCGTCGACCCTGCTGCCCCGGCGCCGCCTGCTGCGCCTGCTGGCGCTGGTCCACCCGGTGCTGGAACAGAACCTCACGGAAGCCGCCATCGTCGACTTCAAGCGGGCGCTGCTGTCGCTGACGGACCCCCTCGCCGCACGCATCGAGGCGCTGACGCCGACCCTGTCGACCGGCGACGGGCAGCGCTTCCTGCGCCGCATGGTGGCCGTGGTGATCGGGCTGCAGCTCACGACCCAGGACGCACCGCGGGTGCGGGCGGCCATGGCGGCGGCCGGGCTGGACATCGCCACCCCCGACCTGCGGCAGGAGCTTGAGCAGACGCTGGCGGCGCTGCTGCGGGGTTGGAGCGCGACCTGAGCGCCCCGGAGAGCACAGCTCAGCTCAGCTCGACAAGCGCGAGGGATCCCGCGGCGACAGCGCGAAGCAACGGCGCCCCGGCTGGCAGGCGCCCGGTTCCACCAGGCCATCGTCGGGCCCCCAGGCCTGGCAGGAGGCCAGGCAGGAGAACTGCGAGTCCGAGCCCTGCAGGGCCTGGGTGAGCGCTTCGGGCGTGGGCCAGCGCTGGCCGTACCAGCCCTTCCAGCGGAGGTTGGCGCACAGTCGCATGGTCACTCTCCCTCGTCGGGCAGCGGGCCCCGGGCCCGGGCGAGCACATCGGCCACGATGCCTGCGGCCAGCTTGACCTTGTAGCCGGTGGCGGGCAGCGGCTGAGCGCCCTCGCTGGCGCGAGCGGCGGCCGCCAGCAGGACATCATCGCCGGCTTCCTGCCCGAGCAGGGCGTCAGCGACGGCGGGCAGCTCGCGGGGGCGGTTGGCCATCCCTCCGGCCACGACCCGGGCTTCCTCCACCCGGTCCCGGCGATCCAGGCGCAGGCGGACCACGACCTCGATGAGCGGCCACTCGGCGCGGGCCCGGGCGATGGCCCGGCCGTAGGCGCCGCGCTCGCCCTCCTCCACCAGCGGCACGTGGACCGCGGTGACCACGCGACCCGTCGGCAAGGCGTGGGTCTGGCGCGGGTCGCTGCCGTCGCCGAGCAGCGCCGCGATTTCCAGGCGGCTGCCGTCGTCGAGCTCGACCTGGGCGTCGTAGGCCTGCAAGGCCACGGCGAGGGTCGAGGGGTGCGGGGCGGCGCAGAGCCCGTTGTCCCAGGCCACATGGTAGAGGTGGTCGCCCTGGCGGGCGAGGCAGGTCGCGCCGCCCTTCTTGGCGCACAGCAGGTGCGGGTTGCGGAAGTACCAGCAGCGCACCTGCTGCAGCAGGTTGCCAGCTACCGTCCCGCGGCTGCGGATCTGCGGGGTCGCCAGGCCGGCGGCGGCCTGGGCCAGCCCTGGCATGCGCGCACCGACGAGCGGGTGGGCCGCGAGCGCGGCGACGGTGACGCCAGCGCCCAGGTGCAGCTCGACGCCGTCGTCGGTGATCTCATCGAGGCCTGGCACGTCGCGGAGGTCGACGAGGTCGCCCTCGACCACGCCGCTGTGGCGCAGCTCCTGGAGGTCGGTCCCGCCGGCACGGAGCTGGCCCTGCCGGGCGCTGGCCGCCGCGTCGGCTGCGGCTTCCGCTACCGTCTTGGGGAAGGTGATCACGACAGCGCCTCCAGGATCCGGTCGGGGCGGATGGGCAGCTCGGTGGGCCGCCAGCCGATGGCGTCGTGCACCGCGTTGGCGATGGAGGCCGCGCCGGGGAGGGTGCACAGCTCGGCCAGACCGACGCCGCCGCCCAGGGTGCCGTCGAAGCCCTCTTCGTCGAAGCGGACGTGGATCGGCGGGATGTCGCCGATGCCGGGGATCCGGTAGTCGTCCATGCCCCGGGTCAGGAGCTGCCCGGTGCTGGGGTCGAGGCGGCGCTCCTCGTAGAGCGCGTAGCCCAGCGACTGGACGACCCCGCCCTTGACCTGGCTGATCGCCACGACCGGCGACTTGGTCCGCCCCACTCCCATGCCCACCCAGGCTTCGAGCAGGCGGACCCGGCCGGTCCAGGTGTCGACCTCGACCCGGCTGAGCTGCACGGCCCCGCCGAGGTGCTTGCCGAGCTTGATGCCACCGGCGCCAAAGGGCAGGAAGTAGCCCTCCGGATCACGGCGCCGCCGGCCGATGACGCTGACCGGCCCGAGCTGGGACACGAGGTCCTGCCAGGGGTGCAGGGTCCCGCGGGCCATCACGCCGCCGGTGACGGGCGCGGCGTCGTCCCAGTCCAGGTCGCTGCGGGCTGCGGCCGCCAGCTCTTCGAGGAGGCGCTCCGCGGCGTCGGTGGCCGCCGGCCCCATGCTGACCGCCGTGCGGCTGCCGGCGCTGGTCACGCCGGGCACATCGTCGGAGTGGCCGAAGCGGACCGTGACCTCGGTCGGCTGCAGACCGAGCACGTCGGCGACGGCCTGGGCCACCACCGTGCGGGCGCCGTTGCCCATGTCCTGGCAGGCCGAGGACGCGACGACGCCGTCGGCGCTGGCTTCGAGCATGACCTCGGCGCTGCGCTGGATGAAGGTGAACCAGCTCCCGCAGGCGACGCCGACCCCGGTGCGGTAGCGGCCCTCGCCCTTGTCGCCGCCACGCTCCTTCCACGCCGGCTGGGCCTCGATCCAGTCGTAGAGCCGCAGGCGGGCTTCGTGCTCGTCCCAGTCGCGCCGCAGGGCCAGCGGGTCGAGCCCCAGCTTGCCGGCCAGCTCGTCGACCGTCTGCTCCAGCGCGAACATCGCCGGCGGCCCGCCGGGCCCCCGGAATGGCTTGCCGGGCGCCGCGTTGGTCAGGACGTCGAAGTCTTCGAGGCGCTTGTAGTCACTGGGGTACAGCAGCCGCGCCACCATGCCGGTGATCATGCCGACGGCGACGCCAGAGTCGGCGAAGCCGGTCCACGACAGCGCGTCCAGCTTCCCCTCGGCCGTGCTGGCCAGCGCGACGTCGACCTGCTGAGCCGGGCGGTAGCCGCCCACCGCCAGCTCTTCCGCCCTGTCGAGCACGATCTTGACGGGCCGACCGGCCTGCCGCGACAGGGCGATCGCCGCCCGCGCTTCAATGGACAGCCCGACCTTGGCGCCGAAGGCACCGCCGACGTGCTCGGCGTGGACGTGCACGTCGCGGGCCCGCAGGCGGAAGGCCTGGGCGACGTCGTCGGCGAGATCGTGCACGGACTGGGTGCTGGCGTACAGGTCGACCGAGGCGCGGGGAACCTCGCCCCGCGGCAGATCGGTCGGTGCGTCGTGCCACCAGGCCACCGCCGCGTGGGGTTCGAGCGCTGTGTGGAGCTGGCAGGGCGTGCGGAAGCTGCCTTCGACCACGCGCCCCTCCTGGCGGGCGAGGTCGAGGCGCTTGTCGGCCCCCTTGGGCTTGCCGAGCATGCTGCTGCTGGTCGGTCCCCGGAGGTTGCCCTCCCACTTGCCACCGAGCACCGGCCCCTCGGACGCGCTGGGCGCGCTCTTGCCGGCCTTGTCCCCATAGACCAGCGGCGCGCCCTCGGCACGGGCCGCGTCCATGTCCACCACCGGCGTGTGCAGGTCGTAGCTGACGTCGATGCGCCGGAGCGCGTCCGCGGCGGTCTCCGGGTCGACGGCCGCCACCGCGGCCAGCTCCTGGCCGGCGAAGCGCACCGCCCCACCATCGTCGACGAAGCGGGTGACGGCGAGCACACCGTCGAGGGCTTCGGCTGCCGCGGTGTCCATGGACAGCAGGGTGCCCGCGCCGTGGGGCGAGCGGAGGAAGGCGCCCACGAGCATGTCGGGCAGCGCCACATCGACCGTGTAGCGGGCGGTGCCGGTGACCTTGTCGCGGGCGTCGACCCGCGCCGGGACCGGGTCGCCGCCGTCGTAGGCGCCACGGCAGGCCGCCTGGACGGCGTCGTAGATGGCGTCGTAGGCCCCACAGCGACAGAGGTGCCCCGCCAGGGCGGCGGCGACTTCGTCCCGCGATGGCTCGGCGGTGCCGTGCTCGGCCCGCCAGCGGTCGAAGAAGGCCACCGCTTCCACGATGAAGCCCGGCGTGCAGTAGCCGCACTGCAGGGCATCCTTGGCCATGAACGCGCGCTGCACCGGGTGGAGGTGTCCGCGGGTGAGGCCCTCGATGGTGGTGACCTCGCGCCCCTCCAGCGCCACGGCCGGCAACAAGCAGGAGCAGTTGGTCTCCCCGTCGACCAGCACCGTGCAGGCACCGCAGGTCCCCGACCCGCACGAGACCTTGGTCCCCGTCAGGGCGAGCTTGTCGCGCAGCGCCGTCGCCGTGCTGGTGTCGGGCCCGACGGTCAGCGCCTGGGAGCGTCCGTTGACCGTCGTCGCCACGACCACCTTGTCCTTGCCGCCGCCCGCTCCGCCCGCATCCGCCACCGCTGCACCGGGCTCCACCACCGCGGCTGCGGCCGCCCCGGCCACCGACGCCTGCAGGAAGCCACGGCGGGAGACGCCACCGCTGCCGCGCCCGTTCCGCTCCGCCATCACCGCACCTCTCACCAGGACCCGTCTCACCGCAACCCGGGCAGCGTAGGGCAGGGCGCCGTGGGGGTCAACGCGCCGGAGTGTCTCTCCACTGCGCGCACCCTGGCCCGACACCGCAGCACCCTGGTGCTACGCCGCGCGATGCTCAGCGCAGGCTGGCCGCCGTGTCGTAGATGTCCTCGATCCACCGCACCCGGCTGACCGCCGACCCGATGTCGGCGTCCACCTGCCAGACGATCTCGTCGCCCTCGAGCTGCCGCAGCGATCCCTGCACCGCCCAGGCCGTCAACACATCGCCGCCCGGCAGCTTGCGGGCGTCCCCCATGACCCCCGAGAAGGTGCCGTCGCCCGGCGACCAGCTCCACACCTCTTCATAGGTGCGCGCGTCCTGGTCGAAGGCCAGCTCCACGACGCGCGACTCCTGCGGAGTGCGGTGGTCGCCGTTGTCGAAGTACATCATGCCGTCGTCCCAGATGTGGCTCCAGTGCGGGTGGGCCATGGGCCGCTCTTCGCTGCCGGTCATGGCACTCCGGCCGCCGTCACCCAGCGTCCACAACACCTCGCCGGTCTGGCGGTCGATCTTGGCGAGGGTGTCGAGGTGGCGCATCTCCATGAAGAAGGCGTCGTCGGCGTCGTCGTAGGCCAGGGAATTGGCGTGGGTCCAGTCCAGCCCCTCGGTACCGGCCAGCACCTCTTCGGCGTGGCTGCACACGATGGCCGGCGGGAAGAAGTCGAAGGTGCTGAACACCGTCTCCAGCGCCGTGCCGTCGGTGGCGCCCTCCGGCCCGATGACGATGGCGTCGCCGGTGACCAGCGTGTCCACCCGGTTGATGGGCGCGGTCCGCGTGTCGAAGGCGATCCAGGCGAAGCTGCCGTCGGGCAGCTCGGCGAAGTCGTGGTGCCCCAGCACCGTGCGCGTGCCCGTCACCTCTCCGGTGGCCACCGCGATGCGCTCGAGCATGCCGATGTCGGTCTTCTGGGCGTTGTCGTAGGTGCTCACCAGCACGTCGCCGTTGCGGGCAAGCTCCACCGTGGGCGCCAGCACCCCTTCGCCGGCGTCGTACCACCACACGTAGTCGCCGTCGCGGTCGATGATGCCCACCCAGCTCCGCTCGCTCTGCATCACTGTGAACAGGATGAAGCCGCCGGAGTCGGCGTAGCTGTCGGCCTGGGCCAGCAGGTTCATGGTCGGCAGCCCCTCGGGGCGTGCCGGCACGTCCACGGTGAAGGGATCGCTGCTGTAGACCGTGCCGTCGCTGGTCTCGGTGAAGGCCTGCACAGTGTAGCTGTGGCTGGCCTTGAGCCCGAGCACGGTCACGTCGCTGGCGCCGCCGTCGGTCGCCTGCGCCGGCGTGCTCAGGCCGAGGCTGTCGTCCAACCCGTACTCGACCCAGGAGCTGCCGTCGGCGGGTGCTGTCCACCGCACGGCGAGGACGCTGCCGACGTTTTCGTTGAAGGTGGCCGTCAGATCGGTCAGGTCGCCCGTGCCGACGCTGCCGGAGTCGCCGGGCCCGGCGCCGGAGTCGATGCCCGCCTTGTCGCCGGTGCAGCCGCCAGCGAGGGGCAGCAGCAGGGCGCAGGCGAGGAAGATGGGAGCGCTGAGCTTCACGCGTTCCGTCCAGTGAGTAGAGATGGCGCAGGCACGGCGGCGGCCGGCTGATGGGAGCGCTGCCCACGACCGTTCGATGCCGCCGCGTTCCACCCGATGCCCGAGAGGAGCGTCGGCTTCCACCTTGGCGCAAAATGCACCGACCCGCACCCCTCGACGGGACGGCCTGACAGCTCCCCGACATCCCCGACGCCCCTCGTGACTCGCCCCCCCTCCGCCCCCACGCCGCTGCCCTCACCCACGCCGACCCAGCGGCACGCCGTGGACCGCCTGGCGCGCTTCGTCGTCCGCATGGGCCTGACGGTGCCGGCCATCCTCGCCCTGGAGACCATGCACCCGCTGAGCTTCATCGGCAGCCAGCTCATGCACGTGCTCAGCCCGAGCATCGCCGTCTTCCTCTCCCCCGCGGACTGGGACGCACTCGCCCACCTGCTGGAGGATCGCGGCGGGCTCGAGGTGATCCTGCGCCGCATCGAGCAGCTCGACGCCGCGACGAGGGCGGCCGGCGCGCTACCAGACGACCTGCCGTGGCCGGGGGACGAGGAGTGACTGGGGCTGCCGTGTCCACTCCAGACGATCCCGAGCGCGCGCCGCCGACACCGCCGCCCGCCGACGTGTACGCTCCACCCATGCCGGCAATCCCCGCCCTGCCCTCCGATGCCAGCGTCGTGATCCTCTCGGGAGCGGGGCTGTCCGCAGCGTCCGGCGTGCCCACCTTCCGGGGGGCAGGCGGCCTGTGGCGGGGACACGACGCCATTCGCCTGGCGACACCAGAAGCCTTTCAGGCGGACCCTGCACTGGTCCTCGAGTTCTATGCCCACCGCCGCCGGGCCATGGCCGGCATCACCCCCAACGACGGCCACCGAGCGCTGGTCCGCCTGCAGGCCTCCCTGGGACCGCACCGCGTGCACCTCGTGACCCAGAACGTCGACGGGCTGCTGCAAGCGGCCGCCCGCGAGCTGGACCTCGCTGCCGAGATCGTCGAGATGCACGGCAGCCTGTGGACGGTGCGCTGCGAACACGACGGCGGCCACCCCCAGGTCCCCGTCGACCCCGCCGGCCCCGACCCCCGCGGCCGCTGTGCCCGGTGTGGTGGCAGGCTGCGCCCCGACGTGGTCTGGTTCGGTGAGATCCCGCGCCACATGCCGGCCATCCACGACATGCTCGCCCGCTGCGCCGTCTTTGTCGCGGTCGGCACCAGCGGCGTCGTCTACCCAGCCGCCGGCTTCGTCCAGGCCGCCCGCCACGCGGGAGCCCGCTGCCTGGAGATCAACCCCGAGCCCACCGGGGGCGCGTTCCACGACAGCCTGACCGAAGGCGCCGAGTCCGCCCTGCCTCGGCTGCTGGCCCGCTGGACCTGATGGCCGGGGGTCGGCCCCACGGATCCGGGGGTCTTCCCGGTGGCCTGCGGCGCACTCGGCCTGTCGTGCCCCGCTTCATCCCACCGTCTTCTTCTTCGCGACCCGCTTCTTCTGCTTCTTCGGCGGCAGGGCCGCGACGAAGTCCAGGCTCTCCTCGGCCCAGCGCAGCAGGTCGGCGTCGGCGGCGATGGCCGGGCCCTCGACATAGAGCCAGCCCCGCATGGGCCGCCCGGTGAAGTCCATCGGCCGCACGCCCGCGGTGCCTGTCGCCAGCCCCGCCGCGCGCTCCGGCGTCGTCCGGATGACGAGGCGGTCTTCGATGATGCCGCAGCCCATGGCGTCGCCGAGCATGAAGGCGACACCACCGAACATCTGCTTCTCGACGAGGCCGCGATCGGCGAGCAGCGCGCGCAGGCGAGCGGCGAGGGCGGGATCGTGGGGCATGGGACCTCCTGCTCGTCCCTATCCCGGGCCTCCCTGTCCTATGCTGCGGCAGCCCGGCGGCTTGCCCCGCCACGCTCCACCCAGGCCCACGACGCCGTCGCCAGCGCTGTCCCCACCACCCCGGCCGCTCCGCCATGTCCGCCCCTGACCAGGTCGCTCCCGACAAGCTGCGCAGCGTGCTGGCCACCGACTGCGGCAGCACCACGACCAAGGCCATCCTCATCGAGAAGGTCGGCAGCGAGTGGCGCCAGACCTGGCGCGGCGAAGCGCCCACCACCGTCGAAGCCCCCTTCGAAGACGTGACCCGCGGCGTGCTCAACGCCAGCTCGGAGATCGCCGAGCTGTCCGGGCGCACCCTCGTCCCGGCGGACGGCGGCGGCATCCTCCGGCCCGAACGCGGCGACGGGCAGGGCGTGTCCGCCTACATCTCGACCAGCTCGGCTGGCGGCGGGCTGCAGCTCGTCGTCGGCGGCGTCGTCCGCTCGATGACCGCCGAGAGCGCCATGCGCGCCGCCCTGGGGGCCGGCGCCATCGTGATGGACACCTTCGCCACGAACGACAAGCGCCGCGCCCACGAACAGATCGAGCGCATCCGCCAGCTCCGGCCCGACATGATCCTGCTGGCCGGCGGCATCGACGGCGGCACCCGCAAGCACGTCGTCGCCCTGGCCGAGATGATCAAGGCCGCCCGCCCGCGCACCCGCCTCGGCGGCGGCTTCAACCTGCCGATCATCTACGCCGGCAACCGCCAGGTGCGGGTGGACATCGAAGCGCTGCTCGACGGTGTCTGCGACCTCAAGATCGTCGACAACGTCCGGCCGGTCATGGAACGCGAAGACCTCGGCCCGGCCCGCGACAAGATCCACGACCTGTTCATGGAGCACGTCATGGCCCAGGCCCCGGGCTACGACAAGCTCATGGCGTGGACCGACGCCCCCATCATGCCCACACCGGGGGCGGTCGGGCTCATCATGCAGACCATCGCCCGGCAGCGCGGCATCAACGTGCTGGGCGTCGACATCGGCGGGGCCACCACCGACGTGTTCAGCGTCTTCGACGGCCAGTTCAACCGCACGGTCTCCGCCAACCTGGGCATGTCCTACAGCGTCTCCAACGTGCTGGCCGAAGCCGGCCTGCCCATGATCCTGCGCTGGGTGCCCTTCGACATCGACGAAAAGCAGCTCCGCAACCGGATCGGCAACAAGATGATCCGGCCGACCACCATCCCCCAGACCCTCCAGGAACTCAAGATCGAGCAGGCCATCGCCCGCGAAGCCCTGCGGCTGGCCTTCATCCAGCACAAGGGATTCGCCGTCGCGCTGAAGGGAGTGCAGCAGGAACGCACCATCGCCGACGCCTTCCGCCAGACCGGGCAGGACAGCCTCGTCCAGATGATGGACCTCGACCTCATCGTCGGCTCCGGCGGGGTGCTGTCGCACGCGCCTCGCCGCGTGCAGTCCATGCGCATGATGATCGACGCCTACGCGCCCGAGGGCGTGACCGAGCTGGCCGTGGACAGCATCTTCATGATGCCCCACCTCGGCGTGCTCAGCTCCATCCACGAAGCCGCCGCCACCGAGGTCTTCGAGAAGGACTGCCTCATCTACCTGGGCACCTGTGTGGCCCCCATCGGGGATCTCAAGCCCGGCCGCCCAGTGCTCCGGGTGCAGCTCCGCCTGCCCGACGGTACCGGCGTCGACGAGACGCTGAGCGACTCCGACCTGCGCCTGTGGCCGCTGTCCCGCGCTGACCAGGTCGACGCCACCTTCACCCCCTTGCAGCGCCACCTCGACCTCGGCGCCGGCCCCGGCAAGCCACTGACCACCAAGGTGCGTGGCGGTGTCGTCGGCCTCGTCGTCGACTGCCGCGGTCGGCCCATCGTCCTGCCCGAAGACCCGGGCCGGCGCGTGCCACTGCTGCAGCAGTGGGTCGACGCGCTCGGCGAGTACGGCCCCGGCGGCCACAGCCGCTGGCAGCAGGCCGGGGAGGCTGTCTGATGGCCGCGATCTTCACCCCCGGGCTCAAGGTCACCGAGCACACCATCGTGCTCAAGGACCGCCGCCTGCCCATGGAGGGCGCGGTGATGGTCTCCGTCGGCGACACCGTCCGCGCCGACCAGATCGTCGCCCGCACGGAGCTGCCGGGCCGCGTCTACCCCGTCAACGTCGCCAACCAGCTCGGCGTCGACCCCGGCCAGCTCAAGGCCCACATGCTCAAGGGCGAGGGAGACCACGTGGTGGAGGGGGAGGTCATCGCCGCCACCCCGGGCTTCCTCGGTCTGTTCAAGTCCGAAGCCACCGCCGTCGTCTCCGGCACCATCGAGTCCGTCAGCACCGTCACCGGCCAGGTGATCTACCAGGCACACCCCGTGCCGGTCGAGATCGACGCATACATCGACGGCAAGGTGGTCGAGGTACACGAGGGCGAGGGCTGCGTGGTCCAGGCTGCCGCCACCTTGGTGCAGGGGATCTTCGGTCTGGGCGGAGAGGTGAAGGGCCCCGTCGTCATGGCCGCGAGCTCGCCCGATGACGTGCTCCAGCCCGACCAGCTCACCGCGCCCATGGCCGGCCACATCGTGGTGGGCGGCGCCTACGCCCGCATCGACGCCCTGCAGCGGGCCCGCGAGCTGGGCGTGGCCGGGGTCGTGGTCGGCGGCTTCGACTACGACGAGATCAAGGAGCTGCTCGGCTACGAAGTCGGCGTCGCCATCACCGGCGGCGAAGACCTCGGCCTGACGCTCATCGTCACCGAGGGCTTCGGCCACATCCCCATGGCGCCGGCGACCTTTTCGCTGCTGCAGAAGCAGGCCGGCAAGCGGGCCAGCATCAACGGCGCCACCCAGATCCGCGCCGGCGTCATCCGGCCAGAAGTCGTCGTCACCTTCCCAGAAGACGTCCCGACCGAGCGGTGGACCCCGCCAGAACCCAAGGGGATCTCCATCGGCGACCCGGTGCGCGGGATCCGCGCCCCCTGGTTCGGCCGGCTGGGCAAGGTCACCGGCCTGCCGCCGGAACCCACCGTGCTGGAGACCGAGAGCAAGGCCCGGATCATGGAGATCGCGTTCGAGGGGCTCGACGGCGACCCGCCGGAACAAGCCATCGTCCCCCGGGCCAACGTGGAGATGATCGAGCGGGAGGAGGTCGGCACGCCCACCGACGAAGCGACCGACGACCTGCCAACCGACCAGCCGGACACGGTCGGCGCCGACGACGAGATCACCGAGCCGCCCGACGGCGTGCTGGCGTCACCGGACGACTTCGACTCCCCGTCGACCGAGGTGCTGCCCCGGGACGCGCTGCCTGACGCCAAGGGCGGGGACTGACCGGTGGACACCGGCGCCGCGGCCATCCGCGGACTGCTCGACCGGCAACCCGCCGCCGCTCGTGACCTCCTCGCGGCGTTCGCGCCGTTGACCCTGCGGCAGGTCGACGGCGGCGACTTCAACGCCGTCCTCCTCGCCCGCAACACCGCGCTGCCGTGGGGGTCGTGGCTGTCTTCCGGCGACCCGCCGGCCTCCACCCGGTGGTCGGTGCTGTCGGACAACCGCGGGACCTGGTGGACCGCGTCGATCCTCGGCCGCCACGCGGACCGCTGGGACTGGAAGCGCCTGTCGGCCAACCCGGCGCTGCCGTGGTCGGCGGACCTCATCGCCGCATTCATCGACCGCCTGGACTGGCCCACGCTGTGTGACAACCGCGGCGTGCCCTGGACAGACCGGCTCGTCACCCGCTTCGACGAACGCGTCATCGTCTCACGCCTGGCGGCCAACACAGCGCTGCGCTGGACGCCGTCTCTGTTCGCGCGTCTGGAGCCGCGCCTGCAGGAAGCTGACGACCGCTACTGGCCCGGTGAACGTCCACAAGCCGCCGCGCCCGGCGTCATGCTGGGCCCCGACGGCATGGCCCACCTGCTACAGAACCACAACGCCGACTGGGACCGCCTCCTGCCGCGGCTGCCCTCGCCAGACTGGCGGCTGCTGTCGCGCAACCGGGGCCTGCCGTGGACCGCGCGCCTCCTCGCCGACCACGCCGACGCCATCGACTGGTCCGCCCTCTCCGCCAACCCCGGCCTGCCCTGGAGCCTCGACCTGCTCCAGCGCTTCTCGGGCCGCTGGTCGCTCTTCCACCTCGCCGGCAACCCCGCGCTACCGTGGGCCGACCACACCCCCGCCCTCCTCGACTTCCTCGGCGGGTTGCGCAACCTCGCCCCCCTGGCCAGCAACAGCGGGATCCACTGGACCGTCGACCTGCTCGCCCCCCGCCTCGACGATCTGTTCACCCAGCGCAAGCCCCTCTCCCGCCACGCCCGCCTCTCCCCCGACATCCTCGACCACCTCGGCGAGCAGCTGGACTGGCCGTCCCTGTCCGGCAACCGCCACCTGCCCTGGTCCGCCCAGCTCATCGCCCGCCACGCCGACCGCTGGCAATGGGAGATCCTGGCGAGCAACCCCGCGCTGCCCTGGGACCCGGCCCTGGTCGCCGCCTTCGCCGACCGCTGGGACCTGCGGGGCTTCGTCCGCAACGAAGCGGCCTGGAGGGCGGTGGCGGTGGCGGGGGTGGTGGGGTGAGGCTGGCGGTGGGGCCCTGCCGCGATTGCCTCCGCACCGGCTACGATGCGGCATGTGGCTCTCCTTGCTGGTCGCCGCGGCCCTTGCCGCTCCACCGCTGACGGTCGAGCTGACCTGCGCGGGCCTGGCGGACAGCAGCCACAGCCTGCTGGGCTTCGACGAGCAGGGCAACGAGCTCGACGCCACGGTCGTTCCGGCGGGCGAGACCCTGGCCTTCCTCCACCCCCCGGCTCCGGTGCACCGGCTCGTCGTCGTCGGCGCGGCCTGTGTCCTCGACGGCACCCTTCCTCCCGGCGAACACGATCTCGTCTGGCTCTCCGAGGCCGGGATCGGGACCGGACCCGATCCCGTCCGCTGCCAGGCGCTGCTCGCCCCCGTGCTCGATGGCGGCGCGCTCTCGGCGGGCGTGGAGCGCTGCATCGCCCGGCCGGAGGTGCGCGAGCAGCTCCTGTCCGCCTGGCCTCAGCTCGCTCCCGAGGTCCGCTACGACAGGAAGCTCGTCGCCCTCCTCGACGGGCCGGAGCTTCGCGCGGCCCTGCTGTCCGACCGTGCGGACGTCGGCGCCCGCCGCCGCCTCGTCGAGCTCTGGAAGGCGACGCACGACGCCCGCGACCCTCCCTGGCTCATCGTCGGCGAGGACCGGGTGCTGGTGACGGACCGCTGTCGCTGCCCGGGGGTCCAGCGACCGCCCGAGCTGATCGCGGTCGGACCGGTGCTCGTGCTCCGCCCCGACGCCGAGCCCGCCCAGGCCATGCCCTTGCCCCCATCGCTCGAAGCTGCATCCATCGCCTGTAGCTGCGCCCTCACCGATCGGAGCGGTTCCCAGCTCCTGTGGTCCGACCACGAGCTGGGCCGCCAGCAGTCTCAGGCAGCCACGACCTACGCCAAGGAGCACCGATGATCAGCCTCCTCCTGGCCTGTGCCACCGTCCCCTCGCCCGCGCTCGAAGCCCGCGTCGCTGCGCTGGAGCAGGCCAACGCCGAGCTCGCAGCTCGCCTCGATCGCACCGAGGAAGCCCTGGCCCTGCGCCCGGCCGACGATCCTGACCTGGCGCTGCGTGGCCTCGAGCTGCGCGTCCAGGCCCTCGAACAAGCGGGCCCTCGCCCGGCCGCCGCCGACGCGCACCCGGGGCTGCCAGCCGTCACGACCGACCCCGAGACAGGCGCGCTGATCCCAGTGCTCGGCGTCGCCGCCATGCCCTCCTGCGCCCGCGAGGCGGCCCAGGGGCTCATCACCGTACAGCATGTCTTCGATGGAGCATTCGACCGCTTCGAGGCCGATCTGGAAGCACTGGGCTGGGACTTCCACCCCGCCAGCGGCTGCCACCACTACCTGGCCGTCGCCGTCACCGCCATCGAGCCCCGCGACGTGGTGGTCGAGGTCGTGATCACCCGGGGCGACGGGCGAGGGCGACACTTCCGGGCCCACCTCGACGGCGAGGTCGTCGAGGTCGACCGCCTCGACGAGGCCGGCATCGGCACCTTCCTCTCGGACAACGACTGGGCGGGGAGCGCTCGGTGATCGGCCTGCTGATGGCCTGCTGCGTCGCGCGGGTCGACGCCGGGCAGCCTCCGGTCACCATCGAGCCGCCGTCCAATCCGGCAGAAGCAGCCCCCTCCCCCGCAGCCATCGACATCGACGCGCTGCTCCCCGTCCCCACCGTGTGGATCGGCGTCGACGGCAACTTCTTCAGCCCGCTCGACGCGCCCCTCCGCTGGTCCGCGTACCCCGTCCTCGACCTGGTCCGGAGCGTCGATCCCAGCACACCGGAGCGCTTCCCGGAGCCGTCCCCCTTCGGGCCCGAGGGGCACGCCGCGTACATGGACCACGGCTTCGCCGAGCAGGGCGACATCGTGCCGGGACGGTGGCGCTTCTGGTGGACACACAGCCCCGGCGTGACCGACATCGAGACCTGGGAGGTCGACCTCCGCCGCGGCACGGCAAGCCGCACCTGGCAGGGGCCCATGGCGCAGGCACCGGACTGGGTCCAGGCGACCGGCCCGAGGAGCGACCGCGAAGAGCTGCCCGCCGAAGATGCCGCCCTCGCGGGACTCAGCCACCTGCCCTGGTGGACGGTGAAGCAGGTGCTCTCCCGGTACGCCGGCGACCGCGCCACCCTGCCGGGCTGGCGCGCCGCGGTGCAGGAGCTGCTCACCAGCCCCGACCCGGCGATCCGCGCCGCGGCGCTGCGCTGGGCCCGGTACGACCTCGCATCAGAGCAGCGCGCCGCCTCCGAGCAGCTCCCGAGCTGGAGGCCGCTGGTGCGCAGCGCGCTGGACGACCCGGTGCCGCGGGTGCGGGCCTGGGCCGCCTCGCTGGCCGTCTCCTCCTCGGACCCCGAGCTTGTCGTCGCCGCCGCCCCCCTGCGTTGCGACGACCACCCGCTGGTCCGGCGCACCGTCGTCTCCGGCCTCGCGCCGTTCCTCTCCCGCGAGCAGCTCGCACCCCACCTCCTCGACCCCGACGCCGGGGTCTCCCTGGTCGCAGGGCGGGCCTGGGACGACCGACCCTGGCCCGACCCCGCGGTGGCCAGGGCCCTGCTCGCGCGCTCGTCGAGGCTGGACTTCCTCTTCGAGGACGCGCTCACCTTGCCCTTCCCGACCGAGACCCTGCGCCGCTGGCAGGCCGAGGGCATCTCCCTGTGGACCACCCGCCTGCCGGACCGCGGCGCCAGCCTGGCGGAGCATGCCCAGGCCTGCACCACCCTCAACGCGCGGATCGCCCGCGATCGCCTGCAGCAGGAGCGGTTCCCCGAAGCCGCAGAGGTCGAGGCGCGCTGTGCCGGCTGGCCCGACATCGCCCCGCTCATCGCCGAGATCGAGCCCTGTGCCCCGCCAGAACCCCCGACGTACACCGTCGACCTGTGGAGCCCGGCCCTGGCCTCTGGACCCGTCCAGCTCCGCCTCCTCGACGTCGCCGGCCAGCCGGTGGCCGAGGGCCGGCTCCCGACGGCCCCCAGCGGCAGCGCCACCCTGCGGCTGCAGCCCTCGGGGCTCCCCCGCACCCTGGAGCTCCGCCAGGGCGGCCGCGTCGATCGGCGCCTGGTGCCCGCCTCCTTCGGAGTCCGCGTCCAGGCCCTGTGCGAAGACGCCACAGCCGTCGTCCCCCCCGACGATCTCCTGCCCTGGGTCGCCCGTGGCCTGCGGGAGCCGTCCTGCAAGGATGCCCTCCTCTCCAGGGTCGAGGCCCTCCCCGACGACGCCCTGCTCCCCCTGATCCACGCCTGGCCCGACCTCCTCCCCGGCGAGCGGCGCCGGCAGGTCATCGCCGCGGGCCTGGACGGAGGAGCACCGGCCGCCGCTCTCGCCGAGCTCGCTCGGCTGCCTTGTGACGAGCGCCTCGCGCTGGTCGAGGCGCGGCCCCAGCTCGACCTGGGCGAGGCCATCGGCCCCCTGATCGGCTGCGCCAACGCGTCCGTCGACGCATGGCTGCGCGTCGACGACCTGCGCCGGGCCGGCCGGGTGCCCTCCGCCCTCCTCACGGTCGCCCACTCGGAAGACGCCCGCGTCCGCACCCGGATCGCCCAGCGCCTGGTGGCCGCGGTCGGTACCGATGACGAACCCGCCGCCGCCGCGCTCGTCCGCGCACTGGACGACCGCCACCCGAGCGCCTCCCTCGCCAACCTCCTCCCGCTGGAGCCCGGCGCCACCGCCTACGCCGCCGCCCTGCTGCTTCCCACGCCCTGCCTCGGCTCCGGCGCGGGCACCCTCACCCTCGTCGACGAGCTGCTGATCCTCGAGCCCCGACCCGACCCGGCGGTGCCCCAGGTCCTCCTCCTCGACCCCGAGCAGGCCCAGGCCCGGATGCTGGTCTGCGGCGCCCTGGTGCTGTGGCTTGCTCGGTGAGGGGCCAGCAATTGACGCCACGCCCCCGGCCACTGCCCCCCACCCGTGTCCCCACCGCGCCCGACTCGGCCACCGCCTCGGGGGTCACTCCGCCTTCACCGTCAGGGCGAAGCCGTTGGACTCCCGCCCGCCGGCGTCGATGACCGTGACGACCACCCAGTCGTCGGCGGTGATCTCCGGGGGCAGCCGCGCGTTGATCTGGTCCTCGGACTCCCACCAGGCGTCGCTGCCCGCGGTGACCTGCACCCGCGTCGGTCCCTGCACCAGCTCCACCCGGTTTCCCGACTTCGAGTAGCGGTGCCCGAAGATGCTGATGACGTCACCCGGCACGACGTCGTCATCCCAGGTCACCCCGTCGACCACCCCGTCAGCGTTGATGGACGGACAGTCGTCGTCGTCCGGCGTGCTCAGCAGGTCGGCGGCCAGCGACGCGGCATAGGCATCGCCCGCCAGCGTCCGGCTGCCGTCGTAGCGCTGCAGGCCGAAGCCGACCCAGCTCGTGCTGGCGGGCGGGGTGTTGTCCACGACCTGCCAGAACACCCCCCAGGTCGCTCCCCAGTCGAGGACTGCCGCCGCGGTCTCCATCGTGCGCCGGGCCGCGGTGCACTCACCGTTCCAGGGCAGGTCGCGGGCGAAGCCGAACTCGCCCACCAGGAAGCGCTCCGGCCCGACCGCTGGCTGGCCGCTCCGCGTCCACGCCAGCGCGCTGTCCAGATCCGCCCGCAGGGTGGGGACGACGTCGGCGTCATCGGCCTGGGCCAGCGAGCTCCAGGCCGAGTAGGACAGGAAGTCGACGGCGACCGCGGGCGCGACCACGTTGATGACGCAGCGTTCGGGCCCGTCGCCGCAGCCCTGGACGCGGTTGAACTCCAGCCCGCAGAACACCCGGTCGGAGCCGGTCGCCACACGGGCGGCGCGGACCGCCGCCTGGCGGGCGGCGATCCAGTCGGCGTAGCCCTGCCAGGCGACGTCGTCGTCGCGCCAGGGCTGGATGGCGTTGTCTCCCTCCCAGGGCAGGATGACGAAGGTCTTGGACGGCCAGCCGGTGGCCAGCATGGTCGCCAGGTCGGTGATCTCCTGGGTGAGGCGCGCCGCCTCCACAGAGTCCAAGCCGTCAGTCCACTGGCCGGCGAGGTCGTCGGCCGAGTAGGTGGTGAGCATGACCGTGTCGAAGCGGGGGTCGTCGAACAGGGTCGTGTAGCTGTGCCCCGACGCGATCTCGGCGAGGGTGCCCGCACCGTCGGGGTTGACGCCGTAGTCGTCGCGGGTGCTCAGGGCGACCCGCAGGGTGCGGGAACCGAGGGCCGCCGCCTGATCCGCCAGCCACAGCAGGGGGTCGTCGCCGACCATGGCGGTCGTGTCCGCCCCCCAGGCGTAGATCCCCAGCCGATCCGCCAGGGCGGTCGGCGCAGCCCAGGGAGCCTCCGCGCCGCCGTCCGCCGTGCCGCCGTCGGTCACGCCGCCGTCCGCCGTGCCGCCGTCCAGCGTGCCGCCTCCCCCATCGGCCGCTCCCCCGTCCGCCGCTCCCCCGCCCGCAGCAGAGCCCGTCCCAGCGCCTCGACCCGACACACATGCCCACAGCAGCAGCACGATCACGCGAGAGCGCCTCCCTGCGCCACGGGGTCCTCGGGCTGCCGGGTCGCCCCCCCGCCGATGCTGGCGACGTTGTCCTCCCAGTGGCGCCCGTCGAAGGGCTCGACGACGAAGTCGTCGGGCAGGTCCTCGTCCAGGCAGCGCAGGTTGACGTCGACCTGGTCGGGGTGCGAGCGCGGCGTGTAGAACGGATGGATGCCGCAGACCCTGCAGAAGCGATGCCGGGCGACGTGCGTGCCGAAGCTATAGACAGACAGCGCGTCTTCACCGCGGAGCAGCCGAAAGCGCTCGGGCGGCACGATGTAATGCAGGATCCCCTTCTTGCGGCACATGCTGCAGTTGCAGTCCAGCGCGCGGCGCTCCGCCAGCTCGACCTCGAAGCGGACGGCACCACAGTGGCAACCGCCGGACCACCACTCGCTCACCTGGGCACCTCTCCGGTCATCGGTGGCTCGTAGCTCCCACAAGCACGGGTGGCCACGATGGCGGGACGTCGCCCGCGCCCCTGGCGGCCCGCGCAGCCTGGACCCTGTGGGCCCCGGCACGGCCTCTCCCCCACCGCCGGCCCCGAAGCGCTCGAAAGTGGGGGGACATCGTCGATGTACCCCGAGAATCGAGCGCCCCGCATCAACGATTCCGTCCCAAGGCGCTCGAAAGTGGGGGGACATCGTCGATGTACCCCGAGAATCGAGCGCCCCGCA
>CAZRFD010000031.1:47435-56407 GCA_964599085.1 uncultured Enterobacterales bacterium
CCAAGGCGCTCGAAAGTGGGGGGACATCGTCGATGTACCCCGAGAATCGAGCGCCAGGATGTGCGGCCTCCCCGCGGGACCCCGGCCCGCGGCTCGCGCCGCCGGTCCCCGCCACTCCCCCGGCCGGCACTGCCCGCACATCCTACGCGAAGCGGCGGAGCCCTCGGCCCGAGTGCCACCTCCCGCCCCTCCAACCAAGGGCTCCGCACCACCGGCGCAGTAGGATCCCCCGATGGATCCCGCCGCCTGGAAGCTGACCCGCCGCGACGGCCGCCTCCACATGGACGGCGTCGACCTCGTGGGCCTGGCTGACGCCCACGGCACCCCGCTGCACGTCGCCAGCGCCGCCACCCTGCGCGCCCGCTGCGCCGAGCTGCGGAGCGCCCTGTCCGACTACCCCGCGACCGTTCGCCTCCACTTCTCCTACAAGACCAACATGGTCGCCGGCGTGCTCCAGGTGCTGACCGCCGCCGGCATGGGGGCCGAGGTGGTCAGCGCCTACGAGCTGTGGCTGACCCGCCGCCTCGGCCTGCAGGGCGAACAGATCGTCGTGAACGGACCCAACAAGTCCGACGAGGAGCTGGCCGCGGCCATCGACGCCGACGTGGGGCTGCTGGTCGTCGACAACCTCGCCGAGCTGCACCGTGTCGAGACAGCGGCGGCCGCCGCCGGACGGGTGGCCAGGATCGGCCTGCGGATCTGCCCCGACGTCGTGCCCCGCGGCATGAACGCCTCGTCGGTGACCGGCTCTCGGCGCAACCAGTTCGGCATGGACATCGACGGCGACGAGCTGACCCAGGCCATCGCCACCGCCGCGGGGTCGGACCGGCTGCGCCTGCGCGGGGTCATGGCCCACATCGGGTCCGGGATCCACGACGTGTCGGCCTACAAGGTCGCCGTCGATCGCCTGCTCGGCGTCCAGCAGCGACTGTTCGCGGCCGGCGCGACGCCCGACCTGCTCGACCTGGGCGGCGGGCTGGGGACGCGGCTGTCGCGGGAGTTCACGACGCTCGAGATGCTGGCCTACATCGGCTTCGGCCGCCTGCCGAAGGCACTGCACCCCGCCCCCGCCGACCTGCCCCAGCGCTACGGCCGGGCGGTGGTCGACGCGGTGACCGAGGGCTGCCGCCGGCGGGAGCTCCCCGTGCCGACGCTGGTCCTGGAGCCCGGCCGCGCCCTGGTCAGCGACGCCCAGGTGCTGCTGCTGCGCGTCGGCGCGACCCGCCACCGCGAGGGCATCGGCCACTTCGCCCTCACCGACGGCGGCGCGATGACCGTCTCGATGATGTTCCTGTCGGAGCTGCACGCCGTCTTCCTGGCCAACCGCGAGGGCGAGGGCGACGACCTGCGCCGCACCAACGTCTTCGGCCGCCTGCCCAGCCCCATGGACGTCGTGTACCGCAACCTCCGCCTGCCGGCGCTGCAGGTCGGGGACCTGCTCGCCGTCATGGACGCCGGCGCCTACTTCACCTCGACCAGCACGAACTTCGGGGGCTGCCGGCCGGCCGTGGTCCTCGTCGACGATGGCGAGGGCCGCCTGGTCCGCCGCCGGGTGACGCCGGACGACCTCGCCGCCTGCGAGCTGGTGCTGGCCGCCGAGGAACCGGCGTGAACCTCGCCCTGCGCCGGCGCGGCTTCCCGGTGAGCCTCGAGAAGTGGTACATCGACGCGCTCATGGACGACGGCAGCGTGCTGCTGGTCTACCTCGTACACCTGCGGCTGCTGGGCCTGCCGATCAGCCGCGTCACCGCTGAGCTGTTCCGTCCAGGCCAGCCGGTCATCCGCGGCGAAGCCGTCGCCCGCGGCGTGCGCGGGGGAGAGGACGCCCTGGACTTCGGGCCCGCCCGCATCGAGGGCGAGCTGCTGCGCTTCGAGACCCCCGGCCTCTCCGGCGAGCTGCGCTACCGCCCTCGGGCCGCGCCGGTCCGCCTGCTGGACCCCTTCATCCAGCGCGGCCGCCGCCGCCTGCTGTGGGAGGTCGAGCTGCCCGACGCCGACGTCAGCGGGCGGGTGTGGTGGCCTGGCGGACAACTGCAGCTCTCCTCCCGCGGCTACCGCGATCGCGTCTGGTTCGACCTGCTGCCGTGGCGCTTCCCCATCCGCCGGCTGGTCTGGGGGCGAGCGGTGGCTGGACCGCACGCTGCCACCTGGGTGGCCGCCGAGACCGCACAGGAGACCGTGCAGGCCCGGTGGGAGGGCGGCGAGGTCACGGTCGGCGACGCCCACCCACCGGATCTCCAGCCCTCCCGCGTGATCCTGGACACGCGCGTGGCCGACATCGAGGGCCTGCTGCTCGGTTGGCTGCGCCCGCTGCTGCGCTTCATCAGCGGCGACCCCCACGAGCTCAAGCGCGCCGGCCCGGCAGACATGGACGGAAGCCGCGGCCCCGCCATCCACGAGGTGGTGACGTGGGGTCGCTGAGCCCTCCCCGCCTGCCCTGGCCGGCCCGCGCCGGCATCGTCGCCGCCTATGTCGCCGTGTTCTGGGTGCTGCTGCCCGCCGCCCTGTGGTGGCTGGCGGCGCGGCTAGACCCGGCCATCGGCTGGCGACCGCCGCCGCTGCCCGCCGGGATCCTGCCACTGGCCGCCGGGATCGGCCTGCTGGCCTGGGGGATCGCGGCGCTGTGGACCCGCGGGGGCGGCCTGCCGGTGACCGCCCTGCCACCGCCGCGACTGGCCCGCCTCGGCCCCTACCGGCACTGCCGTCACCCCATCTACCTGGGCTTCAACCTCGCCGTGCTCGGGTGGGGGCTCGTGGTCGGCTCGGCGGCGCTGGCCTTCGTCATCGCCCCGCTGCTGCTGCCGGCCTGGGTCCTCTACGCCACCACCGAAGAGCGGGGCCTGCTGCGGCGCTTCGGTCCCGACTACGCCCGCTACAAGCGGCAGGTCGGCCTGTTCCCCCGCTGGGGTCTGTACCGGCTCTCCCAGCTCGTCGTCGCCCTGCGGGTGATCCCTCTGCGCGTCGAGGGCCGGCAGCACGTTCCGCGCCACGGGCCCTGCGTCCTCGTCAGCAACCACGCCTGCTACCTCGACCCCTGCTTCACCGGTGCAGTCACCCGCCGCCTCGTCCACTTCACGACGACGGCAGAGGCCTACCGCGAGGGTGTCACCGGCGTGCTGGTCCGGCGCTACGTCAACGTCCCGGTCCGCCGCTACCGCGTCGATCCCACCGCCATGCGCGAGGTGCTACGCCTGCTGGCCGAGGGCGAGATCGTCGGCATGTACCCCGAGGGCGAGCGCTCCCCGCTGGGCGACTACCAGGGCGCGATGGCCGACGTCGCCGGCATCCTGTCGCGGCTGCCGGTGCCGGTGATCCCGGTCGGGATCAGCGGCGCATATGACGTCGGTCCCCGGTGGGCCCAGGTCCTGCGCCGCCGGCCGGTCCGGGTGCGGGTCGGGCCGCCCCTCAGCTTCGGAGAGGGCGACCCGGTCGCCACCATCGACCGGGCACTCCGCGCACTCATCGACGAGGACCCCCAGCCCGTCCACCTCGCCGGCCTGCCCATGCAGCGCATGGGGCGGGTCCTCTGGGCCTGCCCGGCCTGCTTCTGCGCGCAGCACTGGGACGCCGCCGCCCTGCGCTGCGCCGGCTGCGGTGCGCGCTGGACGCCCACCGACGACGGCCGGCTGCGCGGCCCCCATGGTGAACAGAGCCTCGCCGACCTCCCCCGGCCACTGTGGACGCGCCCGGAGGCCGACCCGCTGACCGTCGAAGCCGAGGGCCTGGTCGAGCACGATCTGTACGGGCCCCTGCAGCCGCTGCGCAGCCTCGGCCGTGGCCGCCTGGTGATCGACGCGCAGTCGCTGCGCTTCGGGGGACTGTCCATCGAGATGGCGGACATCCGGAGCTGCTCGACGGAGCGCGCCGACACCCTGCAGGTCGCCACCGCCACCGGCATGTGGCAGTTCCGGACGGCCGCCGCGTCCGTCTTCCGGCTGCACCGCGCCGTGCAGCGCTGGGCTGCGGCCGCGCGCAAGCCCCCGTCCCTGCGCACACGCCCCACGCGCCCGACGCTCGGGCCCACGCCGCCGCCGCCCCCACGGTGGCGCCTACCCACCGCGGGCGCCGCCGTCGGCCTCGGCCTGGTGGTCACCGAGAGCGCCTTCATCGTCCGGCCGCTCATGGAGGGCTTCGGCGCCGGGGGGGCCGGTGGGCCCCTGCTGGTCGAGGGGCTGGCGTGGGTCGGCCTCGGCGCGCTCCTCGACCTGCTCGGCCAGGCGCTCACCCGCAGCGGCAGCCCCTGGGTCCGCGGGGGGCTCAGCCTCGCCGGCCTCGCCTCGGTGATCCTCGCCAGCGGGCAGGTCGCCGGCGCCGTGCTGATCGCGCTCGCGGGCGCGGCGCTGTGGGCCGTGGCGCTGCACGGTCCAGCGCTGGCGGTGGCGTCCGCCATCCTCGCAGCGACCTGGGCGCTGACCCCCTCGCTGCCACGCCCGGCACCGCCCCTGGTCGCCTCCACCGCCGCTCCCGCGAGCGGACCCTCCATGGCCCTCGTGGTCCTCGACACCCTGCGCAAGGACCGGGCCACGCCCTGGCGCAGCGATGGGCGCGACACCACCCCGGCGCTCGCAGCGCTGGCCACCCGGGGCACCCGCTTCGACCGCGCCTGGGCCACCTCCTGCTGGTCCCTGCCCAGCCACGCCTCCATGCTCACCGGGCGCATGCCCACCGGGCACGGCGCCCACTACGAGCACCTCCACCTCGACGACGCGCTGCCCACCCTGCCAGCCCTGCTCACCGACGCCGGCTACGCCACGGCCGGCTTCTCGGCCAACCCCCTGGTCGCCCCCGGCACCGGCCTGGCCCGCGGCTTCTCGCACTTCGCCGAGCCCTGGCGCACCTACACCCTGCGGGAAGCCCTCGTCGGCTGGCGGGTCGCCACCCGCTGGCTCGCCCCCGACCGCGACAAGGGCGGCGCCGCCGTCGTCGACGCGCTGCGCGCCTGGCTCGACGACCGGCCCCAGGGCCGCCCCTTCTTCGTCCTGGTCAACCTCATGGAGGCCCACGTCCCCTACCAGGAGGTCCCCCGCCGCTGGCGACGGCGCTACGTCGACCCGGAACTGTCCGACGTTGAGCTCGAAGCCCTCGGCGAGCGCTCCGAGATGGCCCAGGTGCTGGGCACCGCCGTGCCCGACGCCGACCGCGCCGCCACCCTCGACCTGCTCGACGGCGCCACGGCCGCCGCCGACGACGACCTGCGGCAGGTGCTCGCGGCGGTGGAGGCCGCCGACCCCCACACCCTCGTCGTCGTCGTCGCCGACCACGGCGA
Organism: uncultured Enterobacterales bacterium; assembly: GCA_964599085.1. GTDB lineage: Bacteria > Myxococcota_A > UBA796 > UBA796 > UBA2385 > J125. The sequence continues at coordinate 52,702 of CAZRFD010000031.1, forward strand.
CCTGCTCGGCGAGCACGGGCTGTGGGGCCACAACCTCGGCCTGTGGGAGCCGCTGCTCGACGTCCCCTTCGTCGTCGCCGGCCCGGGGGTCGCCGAGGGCCGGGTCCTCGACGCCCCCGTCTCCCTCCTCGACCTGTTCCCCACCCTGCTCGGGGCCGCGGGGGTGCCGGCACCGGCCAGCGACGGCCTCGACCTCGGCCCGCTGCTGCGCGGCGATCTCCGCGGCCAGCAACGCGGCGACGCTCTGGCCGACCGCGTCCTCCGGGCTGAACACCTCCGCACCGACTTCCTGACCGGCGGCTGGCAGCTCATGGACCCGCTCGGCGACCACGGCAGCATCCGCGCCCGCCGGGCCGCCGCCCGCCAGGGAGACCGCAAGCGGATCCTCGTCGAGGACGGCGGCGACCAGGGCTTCGACCTCTCCCGGGACCCGACCGAGTCGGACTCGCAGCCCGGCGCTGCCACCGGCATCCCGCTCGCTCTGCCCGTGCCGGGATCAGCGGCACCCGCCCTGCTGCCGCGGGACCCCGGCCAGGCCGAGGCCCTACGCGCCCTGGGGTACCTCCGATGAACCGACCGCTGACCTCGACCTGGGCCGACCACGCCGCGGGCGCGCTGCAGGCCCGCTTCGGCAGGATCCGCCCCTGGCCGTGGAACCGCGGCCTGTGGGTCACGGCGCGGGAGCGCTACGGCCGCCGGCCGCTGCCGCCCCAGGCGACGGTCGACGTCGTGGACCTGGCGGGTCGGCCGCGGCGGGTCGCCCACCACGCGGGCACCGGCCGCCCCCTCGTCATCCTGCCCGGCGCCTGTGCCCGCCTCGACGAGGGTCTGTTCAGCCGACTGTTCACGCTTGCCGGCGCGACCGGCCGGCCGGTGTGGATGCTGGAGGACCGCCTCGCGGCGCCGACGCTGGCGCTCACCCATGGCGAGACGCCGTCGATGGCGACGATGGGCCGGGAGCTTGCCGCCTTCCTGCAGCGCCTGGACGAGCCGCCCGACATCCTGGCGCTGTCCGCCGGTGCCGCCGTCGCGAGGAGCAGCGGGCTGGCGGGCGCGGCGCGGCTCGTCGCCTGGTCGCCGGTGCTCGATCCGGGCGCGGTGCTCGGTCGCCTCCGTCGCCGCCCCCTGCTGTGGCGCTACTACCGGCACGTCCACCGCCGCGCCTTCCGTCAGGCCGGGCTCCCCGCGCCGGACCCGGCCGAGACCTGGCGGCAACTCGCCGCCCCCACCGACGACGCAGCACCGACCTGCCCCACCCTCCTCGTGCGGGCTGTCGACGATCCCGTCGTGCCGCCGCTGCTCGCCCCATCCCCCACAGCCACCGTCGCCCGGCTTCCCCTCGGCGGCCACCTCGGCTTCGGCGTCGTGGCCGGCACCGGCGTCTACCTCGGCCCCCTGGCCATGGACGGTGCGGCGTGACCGATCCGCTGCTCCAGGCCAGCCACATCGCCTTCGCCTACCGCCGGCGGGCCGTGCTCGAAGACGTCGACCTCACCGTGCACAGACGCGAGCTGATCGGCATCGTCGGCGAGAACGGCTGTGGCAAGAGCACCCTGATGCGCGTCCTCACCGGACGGCTGAAGCCGGCACGCGGCACGGTCCAGCGGCCGGCGAGCCTCGGCTACTGCCCCCAGGAGTCCCTGGTCTTCGACACCCTCACCGTCGCCGAGAACCTCGCCTGGTTCTCGGCCGCCTACGGCCTCGACGACTGGCGCGCAGCCGCCGCGCCGCTGCTGGAGCGCTACCGCCTGCAGCCCTGGCTCACCACCGCCGTCGCCGAGGTCAGCGGCGGCACCCGCCAGAAGCTCAACCTCTGCATCGCCCTGCTGCACGATCCCGCCCTGCTCCTCCTCGACGAACCCTACGCCGGCTTCGACTGGGAGACCTGGCAGCACTTCTGGGAGCACGCCGAGGCCCTGCGCCGCGACGGCAAGGGCATCGTCGTGGTCAGCCACCTGCTCACCGACCAGGAACGCTTCGACCGCGTCCTGAGCCTGCGCGACGGGCGGCTGACGTGAACGCTCGCCGCCTGGCCATCGCCGTCGCCATGACCCTGCGGCAGCTCCTGCGCAGCCGCATCGTGCTCCTGCTGCTGTTCATCGTCCCGACACTGTTCTACGCGATCATCATCCTGACGACGACAGACGAAGCCATCGCCTTCCAGCTCGGCAGCCTCCCCGCCAACAGCGCCGGCCAGCCCGTCGTCGTCCAGGTCGGCAAGCAGCCCGAGGCCCTGGTGTTCATCGGCCTCGCCGCGGTGGGCCTGCTCACCGCCTTCCTGGCCATGAACCTCGTCCAGCGCCAGCTCGGCGCCACCCGCCGCCTCGTCCTCTGCGGCTACCGCCCCACCGAGCTGGTCACCGCGAAGCTCGTCGTCCTCGTCGCCGTCATCGTGGCGATCTCCGCCTACGTCGTCGCCGCCCTGCCGCTGTTCTTCGACCCCCGGCACATGCTCGGCGTGGCGCTTGGCTTCGCGCTCATCGGCTGGGTGTACGGCTGCTACGGCCTGCTCGTCGGTGCGCTGTTCCGGCGCAACCTCGAGGGCATCCTCTTCGTCGTGCTGCTCGCCAACATCGACGCCGGCTGGCTGCAGAACCCCATCTTCTACGCCGACGCCGACAACCAGGCGATCATCGAGGCGCTGCCCGCCTTCTTCCCGGCCCAGGTCAGCATGATCGCGGCGTTCACCGACCACGCCGTCGCCCGGCCCGCCATCGCCGCCCTCCTGTACGGTGCCGCCCTGCTCGTCCTGGCGCTCGTCGTGTTCGGGCTGCGGGTGCGACGGGGGTGAGGGGCCTGAGACCAGCGGTGAGGCCGGCCGCACGGTCCTACCAGTGCCCCCAGAGCTCCCGTGGGTCCATGGTCGTCTTGATGTCGAAGCAGGGATCGTCGTCTGTGGGGCCGACTTCGGCGTCGACGTCGATGAGGTAGCCCGCGGGCCAGAGGTCGTAGCGGATGTTGGTGTAGCGGCTGCCGCCCGCTTCGATGAACACCACCAGCCGATAGGAGATGTGCCGGGGCGTCACATCGGTCACGCACATCCAGACCTCGTCGGTGAAGTGCCGGTAGTCCACCGGATACCAACACTCCGCTGTGGCCATGCCATCTTCCAGGACGCCTTGCAGCAGGAAGAGGCGGATCCCTTCCGGGCCGCTGCCCTTCATGATGGGAGAGTAATCGTACTGGATGGTGTCGTCCCAGTGGTAGATCCCGGGGTAGTCGTTGGGGTCCCCGGGCTTCTTCGCCCAGTCCAGGACCAGGTAGGTCGCGCCGACCTCCGGCTGCTCCACCCAGTCCCAGGAGATGGGGTCATCACAGACGCTGGCCCCCACGGTCGATGCCTGCATGGCCAGCAGGAAGCCGGGGTCGACAGAGTTGTCGACCCCGGCTGGCTGGACATCCCAGAAGTACGCCCGACCGTGCACCGAGGGCATCCGCAGGTGCACCAGGCCCTCCCCCAGCTGTTCGCAGAACTGGTGGGGATCGTCCGTGTCCGGCAACCCGTCATCGCCCGTGTCGGACGGTTCCGGGTCGGTGGTCCCAGGGTCGGCCCCCGGCGGCAGCGCTCCCCCAGACCCGCCACCCTGCGCGCCCTCCATGCACGCGGCGCGCGGCTGCGATCCGGAGACGCAGGCGGCCAGGCGCTCGAAGGTGGGGGGACATCGACGATGTACCCCGAGAATCGAGCGCGCCGCATCGACGATTC
>CAZRFD010000032.1:0-11529 GCA_964599085.1 uncultured Enterobacterales bacterium
TGCCGCTCCTTAAGCGGCTGGGTGGAGAGTCCGGTTCCGGCTGGAGCAATACACTCCGACCTCGCTGGGAGGCTGGTGTTCCGGTCACGACGGGCGGCGAGTACGCGCGACCGCTCCCCGCCGCCTATCCCTCGACCAGCACCACCACCTCGCGCGGACCCAGCTCGACGACGAGGCTGCCGTCGGCGGCGACCGTCCAACGGCTCGGCTCAACGCCGAGCTGCTGCTGCAGCGCGTCCACCAGCTCGGCGCCGGGCGCGAAGCCGGGGACCATGTCGTCGCCCTCCCAGGCGCTGTGCGAGGCCTGGGTGTCGCTGGTGTTGATCACGACGAGCACCCGCTCCCCTTCCGTCACCCGTTCGTAGGCCAGGATGCCGGCGTCTTCCTCGGTGCCCGTGTGATCGGTGCTCCACGCCCAGACGGTCTCCCCGCGCCGGAGGGCCTCGTGCTCCCGGCGCAGCCGGTTGAGCGCCGCGGTCCACGTGAACAGCGCGCCGCTCGTGTCGTAGCCGCTCCACCACAGCGGCTCACGGTTGGCGGGATCGTTGCCACCGTCGAAGCCCTGCTCGGTGCCGTAGTACAGGATCGGCACGCCGTCCGCCGTGAGCAGCCAGGCCAGCGCGGTCTGTTCGGCGGCGACCGGGTCTGTCTGCTCCGATCCGTATTCGCTGACGTCGAAGGGGAAGCGGGCCACGTCGTGGTTGTCGAGGAAGTGCAGGTGGAGGTCCCTCGGCGCCACGCCCACGCCGCCCTCCTGCTCCAACGCTCCCCAGGTGTCGCGCTGCGCCGTCCACAGGGACTCGACCGTCGACGTCGGCCCTCCGTACTTGAACACACCGTCGACGACCTGGTACTTCGCGGGGAAGTCGACGACGCCGTCCAGCATGTCGACGTCGGTGTAGCTTCCCACCAGCGCGTCATCACCGTCGAAGACCTCGCCGAACAGCAGGAAGTCCTCCTTGCCGAGGCTGGCGGCGTGGTCGCGGATCGCCGGACAGAACTCCGTCCAGAAGTCGGGCTCGACGTGCTTGACCGTGTCGATCCGGTAGCCGTCGATGTTCGTCTTCGTGATCCAGTCGCTGAACACGTCGATGAGCGCTCGCCGCACGTTGGGGTTCTCGGTGCGCAGATCCTTGAGGCCGCCGGGGAAGTCGCCGGTGACGACCTGATCGAGGTAACTCCAGTCCGTGACCCGCCCCATGCGGTTGTACCAGTCGTCGTTCCAGAACTCGATGGGCTGGGGAGGTTCCCGGTTCAGCTCGGGCATGTCCACCCAGCCCAGCGGGGCGTCGCCGGCTTCGCCCAGGCTGGTCCAGCTCTGGATCCCGCGCGGATCGAAGGCCGGATCCCACTCGGTGACGATGTCGAGGCTGTCGCTGCCGTCGGTGCTGTACCAGGTGGTGACGTCGGCCTGTCCGTTGTGGTTGATGTCGTAGTAGAAGAGCTGGCCGACGTGGTTGACGACGATGTCCACGATGACCTTGATGTCGTGCTCGTGCATGACGGCGACCAGCTCGCGCAGCTTGGCGAGATCGCCGAAGTGGGGGTTGACGTGCTCGAAGTCCTGGGTCCAGTAGCCGTGGTAGCCAGCGATACCGGCGTCCTCTTCCACGTTGACGACGACCGGCGAGATCCACAGCGCGGTCACACCGAGCGCTTCGAGGTAGTCCACCCGGTCGATGATGCCCTGGTAGTCGCCGCCGAGGTAGCGGTTGAGATCCTCGGCCTGGGAGACGTTGTAGTCGTTGTTGACGTCGCCGTTGGCAAAGCGGTCGACGATGAGCTGGTAGACGATCTCGTCGCGCCAGTCATCGACGTGGTTGGTGATGGCGGGGTTGGCGGCGTAGGGGTTGTCGCCGGTACAGGCGAGGAGGAGCCAGATCATCGGTAGCTCGCGGAGTTCAGCCACCACTCGGCGCCGACGCCGATGAAGTGCTGGTGATTGGACTGGCGGCGGACGTCGTCGTCGGCGAACCACCACCGTGCGTCGTCGTCGAGGTAGGAGTAGACGTACTGCAGGCGGATCTGGGGGCGGGAGAAGCCGCCGTGGCCGGGCTGGATCGCGGGCAGCACCGCCAGCTTTGTGACGTGGGGGGTGTCCTGGTTGCCGGATCGGGGGTTGAGCCCGTCGGGGCGCAGCCACTGGTGACTGGCCTCGAAGCCCAGGCTGACGTGCTCCGTGACATAGACGGTCGGCCGCAGGTCGAGCATCAGCTCCCAGCGGTCGTCGACGTCATTGCTGTTGCCGTCGGCATCCTGGAAGCGGCGGAGGTAGGCGCCACTCATGACACCGAAGCGGTCGGTCTCGTGGTTGGACGCCAGGGCCAGGAGGTGCTCTCTCGCCCCGGTCACGGTGTAGTCGGTGGCGAAGCCGCTGTCGGGGACGGTCAGCTCGTCCCACGCCGCCAGCCCGGTCGCATACCGATACCAGAGGTGTACGAAGCTGTCGTCAGCCCAGCCCCATGCCGAGATCTGCGCACCGAGCAGGGTCCCGCGGTCGGCGGGCAGCGCCTCCTCGACGAAGTCTTCCACCAGGCGGGTGCCGGCGGGGAGCAGGTGCAGCTCGGTGTAGGCCCGCAGCCGCCAGGTGACGCGGTCGCCGGGCAGCTCGTGACCGACGCGGGCGCTGCCGATGAAGCGCTGGCGGTCGAGGACGAGCACGTCTTCCGTGCCGACGCCGCCGTCCTGCGGGATCTGTTCGGTCTGGACCATCCAGTCATCGGCCACCAGGCGGTTGAGGCCGGCGTGCAGGTCGACGCGCCAGGCGTCGGGAGCCCAGGACAGGCCACCCCCGACGGTGTTCAGATCGTCGAGGGGCCAGAAGTCGAGCAGGTACACGTCGTCGCCTCGCAGCATGCGCGAGCCCGCCCAGGCGGTGAGCGGGGCGGACGTGAAGCCGTGGGCTTCGACATAGAGGTTGCGGATGGCGAGCTGGGCGTCCCACTGTCCATCGTAGTGGAAGAGGTCGCCGGACAGGGCGGGGGTGACGACGGCCCGGTAGCCGAAGCCCTCGTCGTCGCCGCCGCTGGTGACGAAGTCCAGCTCGAGGTAGGGGCCCTCTTCCAGACGGCTGCCGTGCGAGACGACGTTGACCGGATCGCCGGCGCCGCCGCGGGCATCGGCGGAGACCTGGACCCGGCCGTAGCTGCCCATTCTGGCGCCGGCGTGGGCGGGGGGCGTCAGCAGGAGGAGGGAGAGCAGTTCGGTCATCACTTCACCCAGATGGCGTACTGCCAGCTCGCCAGCGACAGGGACAGGTGGCCACCGCTGACGGTGACGCTGCCGCCCCCGATGGCGTCGGTCAGCGTCGCCCCCTCGATGGACAGGGACGACACGTCGATGCTCTCGCTGCGGGAGCCCCCGCCCTTGTTCATGGCGACGACGGCGACGTCGCCCCCACCGTTGTCGCGGGCGTAGACCAGCAGGCTGTCGTCGACCCAGAGCTGGACGCGGTCGCCGCGCTGGAGTGCGGTGCTGCCCGCCCGTGCCTGGCCGATGGCCCGCACCCGGTCGAGCAGGGTGGCCTGGTTCGCCGACAGGTAGGGGTCGAAGTCCATGGTGCGGCGGTTGTCGGGATCTCCTCCACCGGCCAGACCGACCTCGTCTCCGTAGTACAGCAGCGGCACACCCGGCTGGGTGAGGTCGAAGGCCAGGGCCATGGACTGCTTGTTGATGATGTCCCACTCGGTGACGTCGCCGCCGCCCTCCTTCATCGGATCCACGGTGGAGTCCGACCAGCAGTCGCCGGCCTGGCCCGACACCGCCGTGGCGAAGCGGTCGACGTCGTGGTTGCCGATGAAGGGGCTCATGGGGGCGTCGCCGTACCAGGCGGCATCACTGTCGACGGTCGCCTCCAGATCGTAGAAGCTGCCGTCGTATGCGAAGGCGTTGCGGATCGCGTAGTACAGCGGGAAGTCGAACTGGGCGTCCAGCTCGGTGGCGCCGACGTAGTCCATGATGAGCCCCGGGTCCGACGTGAAGGTCTCTCCCACCAGGTAGAAGGGGGCGCCGCCGCCGGCTTCGTAGTCGTCGCGAAGGCGCATGGACAGTGAACGCATGATGACGTGGTCCATGTGCTTGGCGGCGTCGATGCGCAGCGCGTCGACATCGTAGGTCTCGACCAGCCGCAGCGTGTCGGCCAGGACGCGTTCCACGATGTCGTGGTTCTTGTAGTTGAGGTCCGGCAGGTAGTCGGTGAACCAGCACTCGATGGGCTTCTCCTCCCAGCCGCAGCCTTCGGTGCCACAGACGCAGCCGTCGCCGAACCACTCGGGGTGCTCCTCGACGTAGACGTGGTCTTCGTGTACGTGGTTGAGGACGAGGTCGAAGAGGACGCGGATCCCCTGGCGGTGGGCTTCCGCAATCACTTCCTGGAGACGTTCGTCGGCGGCTTCCTCGGTGTCGCCGAAGCGCTCCTCGACCTGTAGCGGGTCGATGGGCCAGTAGCCGTGGTAGCCGGAGTATGTGTGGCCATCGCTGGCGCCCAGGTAGCCGCCGTCGGGGTTGTCGTAGACCGGGCTCAGCCAGATGGTGCGCACGCCCAGCTCCTGGAAGTAGCCCTCCTGCAGGGCGTGCAGGATGCCGAGGTAGTCGCCGCCCTGGTAGTCGGCGCACTGCGCCAGACCTCCGACGGGATCGGCTTCGCCGTCACCGTTGCGGAAGCGGTCGGTGAAGGCGAAGTACAGGATGCCGTCCGTCCACGAGAATGGTGTATCCTCCACCCACAGGGGCACGAAGAGGGGTTCGTTCTCGGCGGCGCGGCCGGCGTCGTCGCTGGCCCAGACCCGCAGGGAGTGTTTGCCGGGGGCGAGGCCAGTGACGTCGACGGTGATGGTCCCGTCTTCCACGTCCACGGAGGGGGTCACCTCCTCTCCGCCGAGCGTCACGGTGATGGCGTCGGGATCGATGGGGACCTCGTCGGCGGCGCTTGCGATCTGGACGGTGGCGGTCAGGTGGCCGTCGGGCGACGCGGCGGCGTCCACGGTCTGCAGCAGGGGCAGCATGCAGTCGCCGACCCGCAGGTCCCGGTTCTCGACGCCACCGGACCACTTGGTGTAGACATCGGCGGGCGGGGTGTCCTCCCACTCTCCGTCGAACAGGTACTTGAACGCGTACTCGCCGGGCGCAAGCTCACCCAGGTCGATGGACCAGGCGCCGTCGGTGTCTGGACCGGAGAGCGCTTCGGGGGTCCAGTCGTTGAACTCGCCAGCGATGGAGACGCTGCTGACGCCAGCGTCGGGTACGATGGAGGCGACCACGTCGCAGTCGCGGACCGTGAGGATCACGGCGGGGCTGCCGCCGTCGCCGCCGCCGTCTCCTCCCCCTCCGTCTCCTCCCCCGCCGTCGCTGCCGGCGTCGCCGTAGGCTCCGGCATCTCCGGAGCCGCTGTCGCCGCCGCTGCCCGGGTCCCAGGGTTCGTCGGGGACGACATCGCAGTCGTCGCCCAGGCAGTCAGACCTACACGCAGGGAGGAGGGCGAGGGCGGACAGGAGCGCGGGGGCGAGGAGGAGCATGGCGGGTCCGGGGTCAGGTGGGGTCTGCGCAAGAGCTGTCCGCGGGCACGAACAGTCGCGCGGCCCAGGGGTCGAGGGGCAGCGAGACGGTCGCGCCGTCGGAGAGCGTCACGGCGTCGTCGTCGCCGCCGAGGACGTCGACGAAGCGCTGGCCGTTGAGGTCGACGTCGCCGGGCAGGGTGAAGCTGGTCTGTCGCGGGTCGTCGGAAGCGTTGACCACCAGCAGCGCAGGGGCGCCGTCGCCCGCGGTGCGCAGGTGGGCGTAGACGGTCCCTTCGGCGATGACCGACACCCGCTGCCCGCGCCGGAGCGCCGGCAGGCACCGCCGTGTCCGGCCGAGCCGGCGGGTCTGTTCCAGGGTCCACCGCTGGTTGGCGTCGAGGGCGTCTTCGTCGGGGAGCGGTCGCCGGGAGTCGGGGTCGGTGGCGCCGGCCAGGCCCAGCTCGTCGCCCTGGTAGATCACCGGCGCGCCGGGAAGGGTCAGGGCGATGGCCTGGGCGAGCACCAGCTTGTCGTAGGCCGTGGGGTCGGCAGGCTGCGGCGGCGGGCTTCCCCAGGGATCGTCGGTGCGGTCGCCGGCGGCTTCGGACAGGAAGCGAGACACGTCGTGGTTGCCGACGAAAGGCGCCATGATGGCGCCCGAGCCCTCCCAGGCGGCTTCGCTGTCGCCGATCACCGCTTCGAGTGTGGCCGCGTCCGCTCCCCCCCAGGCCACGAAGTCGCGCAGCGCCCACATGATGGGGAACTCGAACTGTCCGTCCAGGCCCCACGGGCCGAGGTTGCTGCGGATCTCGTCGAAGCCGTCCACGCCGGTGTAGGTCTCGCCCAACAGGTAGAAGTCACTGCCGCCGGCTTCGAGCTGGTCGCGTACCGCGGCGGTCAGCTCGCGGACCGCGGGGCGGCCGAGCATGGGGACGGCGTCCACGCGGAAGCCGTCGAGGTCGAAGCGGGAGGCCCAGGCGAGGGTCTCGGCCGTGATCGCGTCGGCGACGTCGCTGTTGTCCCAGTCGAGATCCGGCAGGTAGTCGGTGAACCAGCAGGTCTCGATGGCGCCGGACCATGGACAGTCGTAGTTGCCGCACACGCAGTCCGGGTCCTGGTGAAACCAGCCGTCGTCGGCGTGTGCCGCCCAGTAGGGGTGGTCGATGTGGACGTGGTTGGGCACGACGTCGAGCAGGACGCGCATCCCGCGGGCGTGGGCGGCGTCCACCAGGGCCGTGAGATCGGCGTCCGTGCCCAGCGCCGGCTCGATCTCGTCGCTGCTGACCGGCCAGTAGCCGTGGTAGGCTTCGTACTCGTGGCCGTCGAGGCCGGGCCAGGCGCCCTCCGCGTTGCGGACGACGGGGGACAGCCACAGCGCGCCCACGCCGAGGGCGTCGAACCAGCCGGCGTTGATGCGGGCGGTCACGCCGGCGAGGTCGCCGCCCATGCGCAGGCCGATCTCGTCGGGGGCGTAGCCCTCGGGGGCCACCGGGGTGGCGCCGCCGTGGCCGTCGCCACGGGCGAAGCGGTCGATGACCACCTGGTAGATGAGCGCGTCGGCCCAGGACCAGGTGGCGTCCTCGACCCAGAAGGAGGCGCGTACGGTGGGGGCAGCGCGACCGTCCCGATCCTCGGCCGACAGCTCGATGCGATGCTTGCCGGGGGCCAGGCCATCGGCCGACAGGCGGAGGTCACCGGTGGATGGGGTGGCGACGAGCCGCAGCGGCTCACCACTGTCCAGGTGTGCCTGGATGCTGGGGGCGTCCAGTCGGCGGCCTCCAGTGCCCGGCAGGAAGCGGGCGTCCAGCGTCATCTCACCGCTGGCGCTGGCCTCGGCCCGGTCGATCTCGATGACGGGCTGTGTACAGTCGCCGACCCGCAGCAGGGAGCGTTCGGCGCCGGTGAGCGGGTCGTGGGTGAGCAGGGGTTGTAGCAGATCGATCTGCTGGAGTCCGTCGACGATCAGCGAGTAGACGTGGTCCCCGGGAGACAGCGCGAGGGAGAGCCGCCAGGCGCTGGGCTCCACCGGGAGCATGGGCAGTGGAGCGGGGCTCCAGTCGCCGTCGACCAGCACCGTGTCAGCATCATCGCCGACGTACCACAGCACCGCCGGGCACTCCGGGGGTGGAGCGCAGGCGAGGAGGGCGTCGAGGGCGAGGAGGGTGAGCATGCCGGTGGGGAGGGGCTACCTGCTGTCGTCGCCGAGGTGGGGGCGCATCATGGGCGCGACGTCACCGACCGGGTCGATGCCGCGGGCGCGGGCCATCAGCGTGATGTCGAGGATGATGTGGTTGGTGGCGGCGTCGACGAGGGAGGGGTTGGTCGTCCACACGGCGTGGTTGTCGGCGTCGGGTTCCGCGCCGCCGATGAGGGCCTCGCGGCGATCGACGACGACCATGGCCTTGTGGGACCACAGCGCCTTGGCCGGGTCATCGGACACGTCGTCGATCCACAGGGAGGTGTCGGGGGGCTCCCAGGTGATGCGGGCGGGGCTGTGCAGGACTCGGTGCAGCGGGCGGTCTGCGACGGCGAACAGTGCTGGCCGCAGCGCGAGCAGCTCCCGGTCCCAGAGGGAGAGGTAGATGGACTGTTCGGCCCCCTGGATCATCTTCTGGATGCGTGAGATCACCTGGTCGTAGCGGGTGAGGATGAACACGGGTTCGGGCCGGTCGCGCTTGGGCAGGTTGGCCAGCCGCTGCTGCACGGCGTCCATGCGGGCAACGGTGGTTCGCCGCAGCTCGCCGAGCCAGTGGTCGGGCGGGCGGGCGACGAAGCGCAGCGGGTCGGTCCCGTAGCCGAACGCGGCCCCGGCGCGCTCCAGCTTGCGCAGCACCGTGTAGACCGCGCTGCGCGGGATGCCCGAGCGGGCGGCGACCTCGTACCCGGACAGCCCCTCGCCACCGTCGTCTTCCAGCAGCGTGAGGTAGGCGAGCGCTTCGTTCCGGGACAGGCCGAGCTGACCGAGATCGCCGACGAGGGACTCGACGCCCTCGCCGGTGGTGTCGAGCTGCAGGCCGTTGCCATTGCTGCGCGCCATGGTGGGCGCTCCTGTTCGTCTGTGATGGTCGTGCGGGGGAGGAGAGTGCTCAGTCCCGACAGCAGAGGACGCCGCCCTTGTCCGAGCTGCCGACGGCGTAGCCGTCGTAGCTGCAGGAGTTGCCGGGGCAGCCCTTCTTGGTGACGAGGCTGCCCTCGGCGTAGTGGCTGTCACTGCCGCCGACGCACTCCCAGGGGCCGAGGTCCGGCTCGGCTTCGTTGAAGCCACAGGAGTCGGGCTGCATGCTGGCGAGCGCGCGGTCGAGCGGGCCGCAGTCCTTGTCGGTGCCGAGCTGGGTGCCGAGGTTGCCGCAGCCGAAGACGTCGTTGGCTTCGGTCGCGCTGTCGTCGCAGACGGTGTTCTCGACGCTGTGCTGGCTCACGGCGAAGAACAGTGACTTGTCGGGGGTGCCGTCGGGGACCGCGCCGGAGCAGGAGCCGGCCAGTGACGCCACTTCTGCCTGGCCGCGGCAGACGTGCCACCCCTCGGCGCAGACATCGGCGGCGCTGCAGCCATCGCCGTCCACGAGGCTGCCGTCGTCGCCAGCGGCGCGCCCGCAGGTCGGGGCGAGGTCGTCCCGCGTGACGCCCCCGACGGACCAGGCGCCCGAGCAGGCGGCGATCTCGGGGTAGTCGTCCCAGGACAGGAAGCCCTCTCGCTCGCCATCGGCGCAGCCGGCTTCGGGGGTTGGGGGAGTCTTGTCGCTGCCGCCGTCAGCGTTGCTGCCGCCGTCGCTGGTCTCTTCGCTGCCGCCGTCGGGGAGCGGGGCCCCGCTGTCTCCGGCCGCGGGCGCGCCGCTGTCGGAGGGTGTGTCGACGGCGCTGCCGCCGTCGCCGGGCTCTCCCTCTTCCGTTGTGGTGCCGCCCGGGTCGCTGCCCTGGCCCATCAGCCCGTAGTCGGTGCAGGCAGGCGCCAGCAGGACGGCGCCCAGCAGGGCGGCGGTTCGCAGGGTTGCCAACATCTTGGTGGCGGTCGGGGACAGCGGCTGGGCTCGGCTGGACATCGCGGTGGCTCCCGGGGTCAGTGACTCTGCGTGGAGTCACTATAGCGGGAAGTAGTGACCCTGCATAGAGTCACGAAGGAATTCACGCCCGAGTAGGGCGGATCTCGACCCCCGATCCCCGCGCGCGTGCCATCCTCCGGTGACCAGCAACGCCCCCCATGCGGCGACTTGCCGCACCGGGGCAGGCTGCCGTATTCGGTAATCCGAATATATAGGCGGTCGACCGACAGGAGGACGCCATGCTGGATCGCTTCGAGGTGAGCGAAGACGCCATGAAGGCGCTGGTGGCCTACATGGCCGACAAGCCCGAGGCCGCGGGCAAGGGCGTGCGCGTGTTCTTCTCGGGCTATGGCTGAGGCGGGCCCCGCCTGGGGCTGGCTCTGGACGAGCCTTCAGACGATGACGAGACCGCGCAGCACGGTGACCTGATCTTCATGCTGGACGCCGAGCTGGCGGAGTGGCTGGCGGACTCCCGTGTCGCCGTGGAGATCGATCCATGGTTCGGCGGCGTGTCGGTGCACGTGGCAGGCCAGGCGTCCTGCTGAGGCGGGTGCGCGTGAGGACCGCGCGGCCACCCGTGGTCGCAGCTCCCCCTTGCGGGCCGCGCACCTGACCCTCTGCGCAGAGCGACGCCTCGCGCTGTTCACCGACGAAGCCGTGCGGCGGCCGGGAGCACGCCGCCCGCCGCTGCTCTGGCCTCCTGGAGGGCTTGTGGATCGGGCGGGTAGCCCACGCTGGGCGCGCTCCGTCGGCGGTGGGCGGCTCTCTCAGGTGGACCCCGTCGAACCCGTGGGCGCGTGCGCCTCGATGATGGCCAGCACTTCCGAGGCGTTGGCGATGCGTTCGTAGGGCACGGAGATGCGGCCCTTGCGGGTCACGATGTCGATGCGGCGCGCCACGGTGCGCTGGACGTCGGAGGTGACGTGTACCAGTCGCTCGACGTCGCCCCACACCACCCGGCGGCCGCTGCGCAGCACGATCCCCTCGTCGTCGATGCGGGCCGGCCAGCGCCGCTTCGTCAGCCAGATGATCACGTTGGCGGTGCCCAGGGACAGGACCGCCAGAACCACCATCAGGCAGCCGGGCATGGGGTGATAGCGCACGTCCACGGCGGTGGGGGCTTGCGGCGCGCCAGCGAAGGGAGGAGTGGGGGGCCCGCCGGCGGCCGGTGGCCCGCCAGCCGATGCGGGCTGCCAGCGCGCGTCGGGTGAGTCACAGGAAGGGCAGCGGCGCAGCTCCTGGAGGTCGGTCGAGCCGCAGCGCTGGCACCGGGAGCGCAGCTCTCCGGGTACGTCCCGCACCACCAGCGGCTGGCGGCAGGCTGCGCACATCAGGAAGAGCTGCTGCTCTTCCTGTGCCGGGTCGAAGGCTTCGACCCCCACCGGTCCGAAGCTGTACCCGCAGACGTCGCAGTGAAAGATCTGCGGAAGGCTCATCGCATCGCTCCTCTCCCCGCTTGCAGGGTCGGTGGGCGATGTATACCAATGCGCGCTCAAGGGCGGGGCCGTCGCTCTGTGGTGGTCGTCCTGTGCTTGTGGCTGGCGCTGTGCTTGCACAGTGAGGAGGTGCGGATCTCGTACGGCCCGTCGACCGCCGACTCCACAGCGCTTGACATGGCCCTACCTGCCAGTGACGCACCAAGCTCCCCGCACGTCGCGAGTCGGCGAGGTCGCCGGGGCGCGAAGTCGCGAGGCGCGAGGTTGCGAGGTTGCGAGGTCGCGGGGCGCGAGGCGCGAGGCGCGAGGTCGCGAGGCGCGACGTTGCGAGGCGCGACGTTGCGAGGCGCGACGTTGCGAGGCGCGAGGTCGCGAGGCGCGAGGCGCGAGGCGCGAGGTCGCGAGGCGCGAGGTGCGAGGCGCGAGGGGCGAGGGGCGAGGCGCGAGGCGCGAGGGGCGAGGGGCGAGGGGCGAGGGGCGAGGGCGACGGGCGAGGCCGCGAGGTCGGGCGCCGCCGCGCTGGCGTCATAATTCGGAGGGCTGTGGCAGCCCTCCCAG
>CAZRFD010000032.1:11629-56165 GCA_964599085.1 uncultured Enterobacterales bacterium
AAGTGACGCGGATCTCGGGCTGGACGGGCCGGGCGCCGCCGCGCTGGCGTCATAATTCGGAGGGCTGTGGCAGCCCTCCCAGAAGTGACGCGGATCTCGGGCTGGACGGGCCGGGCGCCGCCGCGCTGGCGTCATAAGTCGGGGGGCTGTGGCAGCCCTCCCAGAAGTGACGCGGATCTCGGGCTGGAGGAGCCGGGCGCCGCCGCGCTGGCGTCATAAGTCGGGGGGCGGTGGCAGCCCTCCCAGAAGTGACGCGGATCTCGGGCTGGACGGGCCGCGAGGCGCGAGGCGCGAGGCGCGAGGCGCGAGGCGCGCGAGGCACGAGGCCGCGAGGTCGCGAAGGCATGTGGCCGCGAAGGTGCGGTGTGCGTCACAGATCCAAGATCGGGGCTCTGGCCATGGCTCAACCACGGTGCCGACATCATCGTGGTCATACAGACTCATGTCAGGAATTCTGGCTTCGATCAGGCGCCGCTGCCGCGAGTTGCGACTGTGTAGGCTCTGCGGCAGACCCCAGGTTCCGGAGGACAGGCACAGCGACGGCCGGAGCTACACGGTAGGAGCTTTCGCATCCCGGCGGTGCACCTGCTCGGCGGTGAACACCCCCGGCGCCGGGCTATGCTGGGAGCATGACCGCCGTCGCTCGACGCCACCAGACCTCCTACGCCGGCTACCTCGCCGCTGAAGCGCGCAGTGCCGTGCGCAGCCAGTTCTTCGACGGCGAGATCTTCGCCATGGCGGGGGGCACGCCGAACCACGCGTTGCTCTCGCAGAACGTCGGGGCGCTGCTGTTCGCGGCCCTGCGGGGACGTCCCTGCCGCGCCTACGCCGAGTCACTGCGGATCTACATGCCGGCGACCGGGGACGCGGCCTACCCGGACCTCTCGGTGATCTGCGGTCCCGTCCAGCACGCCGCCGCCGATGGCGACGCGGCGATCAACCCGACGCTGCTGGTCGAGGTCCTGTCCGACTCGACCGAGGGCTTCGACCGCGGCGACAAGTTCCGCCGATATCGGACGCTGGAGTCGCTGCGGTGCTACATGCTGGTGGACCAGCACGAACGCCGGCTGGAGCTGTTCGAGCGCCAGGACGACGGCACGTGGCGCTTCCAGGCAGTGGAAGCGGGGGACGGGCTGGACATGGAGTCGCTGGGGGTCCGCCTGCTGGTGGACGAGGTCTACGAGGGGGTGGAGCTGGTGCCGCGACGGCGGGAGGACAGGGCGCAGGACGAGGGGTGAGGGGTGGCCAGGCGGGCTCCGTGCCGCCCTTGGTTCGCCGACCGTGACATCCCGTGACAAACCGTGACATGCGAGAGAGAGAGAGAGAGTAGCGTTCATGCATCGAATCGACGGGGTGGTCCCGAAAGGAGGGTTCGACGGCATGCTCGCAGACTTTCGCGAAGGGTCCGGTCATGGTGTACTCCGGGGCGAACCCCACCACGTGGCTGTTCTTCCCCACTCACCGGACCGATGGTGACGACGCAGATGGACAAGTCCCGCACAGCACTGGAGCTGGACAACGTGTCGGGCAACGTGCAGGTGCAGCCCGCACTGCAGTACTCCAACGACGGGGTGAGCTGGGACGCCGCGGTCTACTTCGGCGACACGCAGACGACGACGGAGCGCACGACCAACGGCACCACCTACGAAGCCGGCTTCACCGCGCTGCCGACGCCGGCCAAGACCTATGTGCGCATCGGCGTGCGGGTCAAGAACAGTTCGGGCACGGCGTTTACGGCCGCCCTGGCCAGCATCCGCACCGAGCTCAGGAGCAACTGATGGCACTCAACGGCAACGCGACGCTGGCTTCGCCGTATGGAAAGGGCACGCTGGGGCTGTCGGGGGGGCCGAGTGCGACATCATCTGGTATCGAGATCGGCCGAATCCTGTTGGGCGAAACGACTGGTGGCGTCACTTGTCAGATCGACTGCGCCAACGGATCTGCTGAGACAAACTGTCCCCGTGGGACTCGGTGTTGCAAGCGATGCCATGACGGCAGTCCGGAGATTGGCTGCATCGACAGGACGCAGACCTGTGATGACGTGTTCAGCGCGCCCGCCGACCTGGAACCCGGCACCATCATCATCAACTGATGGAGCGCACATGCCCACCCCTGACTTGCTCGCTCTGACCCTGCACGCCACGCTGTGCATGTCCGACATCTGCTCCGAACACACCGTGCCGATCACGCCGGACGTCCCCCCGGCCGTGGTGGTGCCTGGCGACCCGGATCACCATGAAGTCGCGTTCAACTTTGCGACGCGAGAGGGCAAGGGCCAGGTCTGGTCCGATCTGGTGCTCTCCGCTCCAGACGACGGTGAGCCATCCAGGGCTCGGGTCGTCGTGGCTCCGGGTGTGGAGTCGACGGTGACGCAACATGTTGGGTCGGGTCAGGACGTCATCATCCGGTTCCGGCTGGAAGCCGACACACCTGTGGCGCCCTGAGCCGGCGCAGAGCTCAGGAGCAACTGATGGTGCTCAACAGCAACGCGGCACTGAGTTGGGACTGCACTCGACGCATAGTGGATTGCATGTGTCTGCCCGGAACAGATCCGGTCGCATGATGGCGTGGGGCGTCACTTGCTTGCCGTGGCTGTGGCTGGTCGCGAGTGGATCTTCGGCGTGGGCCGATCCCAGCTCGACCGAGGCCGGAGAGCGCGACGGCGGCAGCGCGGAGGCTCTTGTCGTGCCGCTTGGTGATGGGGGCGAAGAGTCTGTATCCCTCCGCCCGCTGGCGGGGCTCGACGTGCTGGATGCGTCAGGTTGCCTGCTCAGTCTCAGCCACCGGCCGACGCTTGCGGCGACGCCTCGCTGCGTGCTGCTGCCCGTCGGGCCGGACGGTTGTGCGGTACCACAGTGGCTGGTGCGCTGGGAGCTGCGGGACCTCCCTGCTCGTTCTCGTTGGGACGATGCGGGGGGAGCTGAACGAGCGCTCATCGATGCATTCGTCGCGTCGGTCGGGGACACCATCGGTGCCACGCGCGACCTGCTGGACCGCACGAACGAAGGTGCACGAAGGTCGTGCAGCACGGACTGCGATGCTGAGGGGATCCTTGGTGTGCCCGCAGCCTTGAACCGTCTGGTCGACGATCGTGCGCACGCGTTCTGGCTGGACGCGCTGCCCGAGGCCTGTCCGATCGCGCCCGGAGAGGTGGTCGAGGGTGTGGGCATGTAGGCCCGGCCCCAGGAACAGATCGAAGCCGCCGCTTGTCTGTGTCACTCGTCCTCGAAGGGGTCGGGGAACTGGCTGCGGTCCATGATGTAGCCGTAGGCCTGAATGCCGGTCGACCGCGCGATGCTCTCGATCCAGTCCCAGTACAGCGAGGTCATGAAGTTGGGGATGTGGTCCGCCATCAAGCTGGCATAGCCGGCGGCGAAGCCGTAGGGGCCGTGCCAGGTCTCGTCGCACCTGGGGTCGTCGCCCTCTTCTTGGAACGAACAGTAGACGTGGCGCTGCTCCAGCCACAGGTGGGTGGCTTCGTGTACGAGGATCGGGGCCATATCCGGGGGACTGAAATAGCTTGGGTCCATCGCGACTGTCCGGGTGTCGAGATAGGCTATCCCGAGGACGCCCTCGGGCATGGGGTTGCGATACTCCATGTGCTCGATGGACGCCATGACCAGGTTGTACATGATGGCCCGGACGTCTGTCTCTCCGGACCAGGCCGAGATCTGCTCCAGCTCGTGGACGAAGGCGTCCGAGACCCATGGTTCGTGGGCATCGGCGCGTTCCCGCGCTTCCTGCACCGTGCCGAGGGGCCAGGACAGCAGGACGTAGCCCAGGTAGGCAAACGAGCGCCATCCACTACTGTGGGAGGTATCCCCTGTCTCTGGGTCAGGTTCCAGCGTGACCTGAAAGTCATCGGTGATGGCATCGTAGCAGTCGTCGTCGACCAGCGATTCGAGGTCCACGGCTTCATACCAGGGCGGCATCGGGTCAAACGGACGCCACTCGTCGGGTTGGCCACAGATCTCGAAGGTGTCGGTGAACAGGTCTTCGTACCAACCGTAGACGATGGCGTCGGGCAGGTGTTCCCCCCCGGTGCCGAAGGTGGCGTCGGGGGGCGGGGCGCAGGCCGACAGTCCCACCGCCAGGCACAGCACCGGCAGGGTGGCGCCCAGGCGGGGGACGGCGGGCTGACGCGACATCACGGGTACACGGGCAGGTCGACCGTGGTCGGGGAGAGCTGCAGCACGCCGAGGGCGGTGGTGACCGAGCCCGCGGTCAGGTCCAGGGTGAGCTTGCCCGGGTTGCGGGCGACATGTCCCTGGAGCTGCCGGTCGGTCCCCGTGGCGTCGACGTCCCAGCGCCCCAGGTCGGTGGCGGTCATCGGCAGGGACACCTGCACCCGGCTGCCCTGCAGCTCCAGCGAGAGGACGTGGGTGTGGCCGTCGGCCGCCGGGCCGTTGATGATGGGGTGGACGCGGATGACCAGGACCGGCCAGTCGGTCCGGCTGGCGATGCCCATGATCTCACCCAGGCCGGTGACGCCGGTCGCCGCCTGGATGGTCGCGTCGAGGGTGTCGAGATCCAGTGCGTAGGCCTGGTCCACCAGCCGCCGATCGGTGCGGAAGCTGGTCGGGCACTGGTGGGTGACCGACAGCGTCGGTTGGCGGAATTCACCCGTGACCGTCGACGACCGCGTCACCCAGCCCACGCCGCCCATGGGCCAGATGCCGCCGGACAGGGTGGCCGATGGCGACGACCGCGTCAGCGTCACCCGGGTCCCGTCGGCACCGGCGATGTCCAGCTCGTCGGCTTCCTGCCAGTCGGTGACGGTGACGGCGGAGATCTCGCTGAACAGGTGCTGGCGTTCGCCGGAGATCCCAACGGGCACGGGGTGCCCCCACCAGGGGAAGCTGACGAGCTGCATGCCGGTGGTGGCCGTGGCCCCGCTGGCGCAGGCCATGTCCAGTTCGTCGGTGCCCAGCGGGTTCTGGGGGATGTCGATGACATCGGCGGCCGAGTCGCCGGCGACCCGGGACGATGACGCACCGCCGCCGCCCCGCGGGTCGGGCGGGGGCCCGGCGTCGGCGGAGTAGCCCTTGATCTTGAGCGTCAGGCCATCGCGGCTCAGCCAGGAGCAGTCGCTGAGATCATCGTCGGCGGTGCCCATCTGCAGCCGCAGATCCCAGCTCGTTCCGTCGGGGACGATGGTCTCGCCGTTCCAGGTTGCGATCTCTCCGGAGTGCCAGCCGCTGTAGTCGTCGGTCGGGCAGTCACCTGACGCGAGGTCGTAGTCGGTGTTCTGGGGGGAGTCCCGCATGTCGCCGACGGCGGTCGGGGGGATCACGTTGACTTTTCCAGGTCGCCAGGGCGGGTCGATGACACAGCCGGTCGAGGCGTCGGTGGGCATCACCACCTTCATGAACACGCTGTCGATCACGTACTCGTCGCCGGATGCGCCGGCGACGGTGACGGTGCAGGCGCACTCCGTGTCGGTGCCGTAGGCGGGGTCGGCGAACACGTCGGCGGGGATCGTGTCGGGGGAGGTGCAGGTGGCCGTGCCAATGACGTCGCTGGTGCCACCGCCGTCTCCGGTGCTGCCGCCGTCGCTGGTGCTGCCGCCGCCGCCGTCATCCGTGGCCGGGTCGGCAGAGTGGCCGCCGTTGCCCCAGTTGGGGTCATTGCCCTTGTCGGTGCAGGCGCTCAGCCCCCCCCCCCCCGCAGATCACGAACAGCGCCAGGTGCGACTTCCGCAATCCTTCCTCCACGCCCGCCCGCATCGGGCCGGCATCATCGAACATGAGGCCGGGCCCGCCCCGGCTCGTCGATTATGCGCCCCGCGTGCGCCATGGCGCAAGATCGCGGGCCGTGTGCAGGGGCCCTGGCCACTCCCTGGACCTCGGACATCGCCGCCTGGTCGGGCGACGCACCGCCGAGGCCGCCAGACCGTCTGCTACTCCACATACCCCAGCGACCGAAGCTGCTCCTGCCGCTGAGGCGGCGGCGGCGGCGGGGACTTCGTCGGGGCGCTCTCCTCCCATGCATCGAGCAGGGCCGAGAGGCGTGTACGGACGGTAGGATCGTCGACAGAGGGCTGACCGACGGCCAGGGCGTAGAGGCGATCGCCACCCCGCGGGCCGGCGGTGCGGATCAGCAGGCGGCCCTCGTGGACGACGGCGTGCTCGATGGCCGGCACGGGCCGGCCGTCGGGGCCTCGCCGCATGCCCTGGGGTTGGCTCGCGGTGGCGAAGGACGGGGCCGCGTCTGGGGCGCGGGTCCCCTGCAGGACCGGGCCGAGGTCCTCGGCCGCGCCAATGGCTGGCAGGCCAGCGAAGCCGAGCAGGGTGGGGGCGAGGTCCTGGAGGCGGACCGGTCGCTGCACGACCCGCCCGACGGGCAGGCCGGGACCGGCGACGATGAGCGGCACGTGGATGTCGACCAGGTCGACGTCGGGGCCGTGCGAATAGGGCGAGGTGGTGCTCCGTTCATCCAGCGTCTCGCCGTGGTCGCCCATGATCACGACGATGGTGCGGTCCAGGTCGCGGTGCGCCGACAGCCCGTCGAGGAGACGGCCGACCTCGGCGTCGGCGGCGGCGACCTCGGCGAGGTAGAGCGCGCGCGCCTGGACGGCGTCGGCGTCGGCCAGCTTGCCCCGCCGAGCTTGCTGTTCGAGCTGGCGGATGCTGCCGCTGCTGCCGTCGACGGCGGAGGCGGAGTCCACGCCGAGGCGGGCGCGCACCTCGGACGGCGCGTCCAGCCAGGGGCTGTGGGCGTCGTAGTAGTGGGCGAACAGGAACAGGGGGTGGTCGTCGGCGGTGGCCGCCACCTCGGCGAGGGCAGCGTCGGTGACCTGCGCGGCGGGCACGGCAACCTGGCCACCGCGACGGCCACCGTCGGGTTCCACGAAGACGTCGAAGCCGCGTGAGAAGCCGGTGCTGGCGCCGAGCACCATGGCGCCGATGACGCCGACGGTGTCGTAGCCGGCGTCGTCGAGGCGCTCGGTCAGGAGCGGCAGGTCGGCGGGGAGGGTCGCGCCGTTGCCGGTGACGCCGTGGCCGTAGGCGTCGAGGCCCGTCAGCACCGAGGTGTGGCTGGCCAGGGTGGTCGGGGCCTGGGCCAGCGCCCACGCCATCCGCACGCCGCGCGCGGCGAGGGCGTCGACAGTCGGGGTCGAGGGTGAGGGGCGGAGGGCGTCGGCCAGGTCCGTGCGCCAGGGCAGGGCGTCGGCGTAGGCGCCGATGGCGTCGGCGCGCGTCGTGTCCAGGGAGATGAGCACGATGTCGGGTGCCCGCGATGGGTCACCGCTGGTCTGACAGGCGACGAGGAGCGGCAGCAGCAGCACGGAGGGGTCAGGCCTCGCCCGTGTTGCGCAGCTCTTCGGCGATGCGTTCGAGGCGGGCGCCGACTTCTCCGGCGACGCCGGTCATGTGGTCGTTGTCGACGAGGGTGAACAGCCCGGCGACCCGGGAGAGGAAGATGCGGGTGCGGCCCGGCGTCAGCTCCCGGAGCACGACATTGCAGGGCAGGAGCACGCCGATGGCTTCCTCGGCCTGGATGGCCTGCCAGGCGAAGCGCGGCGCGCAGGCCCCGAGGATGACGTGCGGTTCGGTGTCGACACCGAGCTTCGTGGCGAGCGTGGCCTGCACGTCGATCTCGGTGAGGACGCCGAAGCCTTCCTGCGCGAGCAGGGAGGTGACGGTCTCGCGGGCGACGGGCAGCGTCATGGGGACGTCGACGGTGATGGCGTAGCGCGTGGTCATGCAGGACTCCGAGCAGGAACTCGTCCTCCCTTCCATACGCACGGGCCCCGGCCCTGAGAAGCGCGGGTCCGGCAACGCCGGTCAGCGCGGCGTGGACGAGGAGACGCCGTCGGATAGCGAGGGCTCGTGGCCGGCGATGACGCGCAGGTCGGGGCACTCGGCCTTCATCCAGCGGGCCCACGACAGGCTGGCGGCTTCGTCCTTGATGCTGGCGTCGATGACGGTGCGGGTCAGCCAGGGCCGTCGCGCGCCGTCGAGGTGCTTGTCGACCCAGGCGGTGTCGCCGACGAACAGCCAGGGGCCGTCTTCGGCACGCACCAGGACCGCGGCGGCACCAGGCGTGTGGCCGGGCAGCGACAGGTACCAGACGCTGCCGTCACCCAGCACGTCGACGGCGGGCCGGCCGAGCACCTGCGTGGCGTCGCCGGCGGCCATGCTCTGTGGGTGCCAGTCGACGCCGTGCCTCAGCCGGGGAGGGAAGCCCGCCGCCAGGCCGCCGTAGGTGCGCCAGTCGGCGTCGGTGGTCCACACCGGCACGTCGGGCAGGTCGAGCAGGCCGCCGACGTGGTCGTAGTGGAGGTGGGTCATCAGCACGAGGTCCGGCGGTGATGGCAGGCGCTCGACGATGGCTTCACCCTGAGGAACGGTGAGCTCTCCGAGCAGGCTGATGGGGAAGCCGGGGTACCGGCCCGCGCGCGTCTGCAGGCCGAGGCCGCTGTCGACGAGGATGGTGGCGTCGGGGTGGTGGATGACGCCGACGAGCGCAGGCAGATCGACGGGCCCCTGCGTGCCGTCGTCGACGACCTGCTTCCAGTCGCTGTGGACGATGGCCGTGCGGACGACCTCGACCGAGATCGCGGGCGTCGGGGTGGCCGGCGGGCAGGCCAGCAAGGCCGGCAGCGCGGGGAGGGCCGGGAGGGGCACGGGGGCTCCGCGATCAGGTGATGCCGAGTCGACGCAGCTTGTAGTGCAGCGTGCTGCGTGCGACACCCAGCGCCCGCGCGGCGGCCGAGCGGTTCCCGCCGTGCTGGTCGAGGATGTCCTTGATGTAGGCCCGCTCGGCTTCTTCGAGTGTGGCGGGATCCTGTGGCGGTTCCGCGGTCCTGGCGAGGTCGTGGAAGCTCAGGGCGTCGACGTCGATGGTGGGTCCGGCCATGACGTATGCGCGGGTGAGCACGTTGCGCAGCTCGCGGACGTTGCCGGGCCAGGTGTGGCGGCGCAGCAGCGCCAGCGCGTCCGGGGTGACGCGGGCGTCGGGGTGGAGGCCACGGCAGAGCACCGCACAGATGGGGTCGAGGTCGGCGATCCGCTCGCGCAGCGGCGGCAGCCGGACCGAGAGCACGGCGAGGCGGTAGTAGAGGTCTTCTCGGAAGCGTCCGGCGCCGGCTTCGGCCACGAGGTCACGGTTGGTCGCCGCGACGACGCGCACGTCGGGGTAGCGCACGTCGGTGCCGCCGACGCGCCGCACCTCGCCGCTCTCCAGGGTCCGCAGCAGCTTGGCCTGCGCCGCTTCGGGGAGCTCGCCGACCTCGTCGAGGAACAGAGTGCCGCCGTCGGCGCGGTGGAAGGCGCCGTCCTTCTGGCGGTCGGCGCCCGTGAAGGCGCCCTTGTCGTGGCCGAACAGCTCGCTCTCGAACAGCTCGGTGGCGATGGCGCCGCAGTTGAGCGGAATGAAGGGTCCCGTCGCGCGCGCGCTTGCCTGGTGCACGCCGCGGGCGGCCAGCTCCTTGCCGGTGCCGCTCTCGCCGGTGATCAGCACCGGGAAGTGGTGGCCGGCGAAGCGTCGGAGCGTCCCAAAGAGCTGCTGCATCTGCGGGGTCTGGCCGACCATGTCTCCGAAGCGCGGGGCGGTCGGGGCTTCGTCGTGCTGGTCGGACTGGATGCGGGCCACGGTGTGGCCAAAGCTCAGCTCGTCGTCGGCGAACAGGGGCGTGATGTCGCGGATGCGGGCCCCATCCAGCCAGGTCGCGCCCGCACCCGGGCCGACCATGACGCGGCCCCGGGCGATGCGCAGCAGCAGGTGGTCGGGTTCCAGGGTGGCGTCGCTCAGGCCGATGTCGCTGGGCGGGGCGCCGACGGTCAGGCGCGCCGCCCGCAGCGGGAAGCGGCGGCCGGCGTCCGGACCCTCGGTGACGACGAAGGACACCCCCTCCACGAGCAGGTGCCCGTCGTCGGTGGCGAGGATGACCTCGTGGCTGCGTTCAGGGGTGGCTTCGTCGGTCGGGCGCGCATCCTGGCGCCCCAGCCGGACCTCGATCGTGTAGCCACCGAAGCAGATCCGGCTGCCGTCGCGCAGCTCGGCGCGCTTCGCCGGGACGCCGTCCACCGTGATGCCGTGCCGGCTGCGGTCGATGACCCGCCAGGTGTCGCCGTCGCCGTCGATGATGCAGTGGGTGCGGCTGACGTCGCCGCCCGGCAGTGCCACGTCGCAGTTGTCGGCACGCCCGATGGATGTCCGCCCCGACGTGAGCCGATACTCCACAAGGCGCGCGTCCTCCTTGTAGAACACGAGCTGCGCCATCGTCCAACCTCCGCGGGGGACCGGCAGAGTACCACTGCGCCGGGAACTCGCGTGGACGCGAGCCTGGGAGTGGGGCATGCTTGGGGGCGATGAGTCACCGTGAACCGGCGCCAGAGACAGGTTGGGTCCTCGAGGGCTACCTCGAAGACAGCGACAACCTTGTTGTGACGCAGATCTCCGGCTTCCCCTTCCGGATCGGCCGGGGGGCGCGGACGGGGCTGCGGCTCAACAGCAAGGGTGTCTCCTCGCTCCACGCAGAGCTGACGCACGACGGGGACCGCGTCTGGGTCCGGGACCTCGACAGCACCAACGGCACCTACGTCAACCGCCGTCGGGTCCAGGAGTCGCAGCCGGTGGGCGAAGGCGACGTGCTCCACTTCGCGACGACGGAATTCGTGCTGCGGCTGGTCCGGGACGACGACTCCGACGAACGCACGGTCCACCGCACCATCGAAGACCTGCCCCAGCGGGCTGGCGGCCGGCAGCAGATCGCGCGGCTCATCGACCGGGCGGCGGTGATCGCGCACTACCAGCCCATCGTGCAGCTCGCGGACCCGGGACAGGTCGTGGGCTGGGAAGCACTGGGTCGCGGACGCATGGACGGCCTTCCCGAATCCCCCGCCCTGCTGCTCGATCGGGCGGCCAGCTTCGGTCGGGCCGCCGAGCTCTCCCAGCTGTTTCGCGTGTGTGCCGCGCGCCTCGTGGCAGAACGCCGGGCCAGGATCACGCTCTTCGTGAACTGCCACCCCGACGAGCTTGGGGGGCGTCTGCTGTTCGCACAGCTCGAGGACCTCCGCGCGTCCAACCCCTCGCTCGACCTCGTCCTCGAGATCCACGAACGGGCGGTCACCGATGTCGGCCAGCTCCGTCAGCTCGTCCAGGACCTGGCCAGCATCGGCATCCGCACGGCCTACGACGACTTCGGGGCCGGGCAGGCCCGGCTGCTCGAGCTGGTGGAGGCCACGCCGGCCTACGTGAAGTTCGACAAGGCCTGGACCCGCAGCATCGGCAAGCGCAACGGCAGGCACGACCAGCTCGTGCGGACGCTCGTCAGCATGGTCCACGACTTCGGGATCGTGCCCGTCTGCGAGGGTATCGAGAGCGAAGACCAGCACGTTGCCTGCGTGGACGCGGGCTTCGTGCTCGGCCAGGGCTTCCTGTTCGCGCGGCCGGCCTCGGCCGAGCGCGTGTTCGGCCCGCACAGCGGCAGCGGGCTCGGACCCGTGCCGCCCGACCCGGGTTCGGAGTAGGCACCGTCCGCCGTCCCGGCCGCGCTGTCCCGTCCCTGGCGGACCCCTCGTGCCCCTGATCCTGCTGACCCCTCCGGCCTTGCTGCTCGTGGCCCTCGCCCTGCGGCTGGTGCCCGGCGGTCGGACGGACGAGGCTCCCTGGTCGTGGTGGCTGGATGGCCTGCTCACGGTGGCTGCGGCGGTGGTGCTCGCGGCGAGCTGCTGGCGGCTCGGCCTCTTCCACGTGCGTACCGGCTACTCGGTCGCCGACTTCCCCGAGCACTGCTCGACCATGGCGGCTGGGATCCTGGGGCAGCTCCAGCACTGGACCCGCAACCGCACGCTGCTGGTGGGGTGGCCGGCGGTGCTCGCCGGTCGGCGGGTCGGCGTCATCGACGGGCTGATCGCCGGCAGCGTGGTGGGCGCGCTGCTCACCGGCGCTGGTCTCTACGTCTGGGGCCGGGCACTGCATGGCCGGCTGGCCGGCGTCGCGGCGGCACTGCTCGCCGGAGCGGTGGCACCCCTGACTCTGCTGCCGCGCACCTTGAGCTTCTACCCGATGATCGCCGGCTTGCTGGTCGTCTCCTGTGCGCTGGCCTCTGTCGCCGTTCGCTGGCGCCGCCACCTCGTCGCCTTGCTGCTCGGCGGTGTCGGTGTCGGCCTGGCCCTGCTCGTCGACGTCCGGGGCTTCGTCTGGGCTTGCGCCCTGCTGCCGGCGGTCGCGGGCGTCGCGCTCCTCGATCGCCCCACGCGGGTACCCGTCCGCCTGCTGGCGGTCCTGCTGCCGCTGTGGGCCAGCTACCAGCTCGGTCCGAAGCTCGTGACGCCCGACCACGCGCCGCTGGAAGTGCAGGCCAACGTCGTCCGCATGTTGCGCGAGCGCAACGACCCGGCGGCGGCGCGCTGGGTGAATTGGCAGCCACAGACGGGCTTCGTCTGGGGGCTGAGCGACCTGCGCGACCTGCCGGAGACCGTCCGGACGCTGCGCTGGTACCACGACGTCGCGGCCTCCCGGTCCCAGCGCGAGCCGGACGAGGAGATGCGCCTGGAGCAGCAGATCGAACCCTGGCTGCCGGTGCTGGCGGTCGCGGGGATCATCGGGCTGGCCGGATTGCTGCGCCAGCCGCTGCGCCTGCTGGCCGCGCTGGCGACGCTGGCGCCCTTCGTGGCCGCATTCGAGGGGGCCATCGGCATCGAGCAGGTCCACCAGCGCTTCCTGACCAGCTCCATGCCCTTCGTCCCCCTCGTGCTCGGCCTCGCGGTGGCGGCCCTGGTCGAGGGACCGCTGCGGGGGGCGTCTGCGATGCGAGCGCAGCCGGGCGCGCCGCCGCGCCGTCGGCGGCACCGCGCCTGGCGCTTCCTCGTGGCGAGCGTCGTGCTCGAGCTGATGGTGCTCGGCGCGATCCCGAGCTGGCTGTCGCCGGTCGCGCCGTGGCGCCGCACCATGCTCCACGAAGACGGGGGCTTCCAGCGGCTGTGGACCGAGATGATGACGGGCCACGTCAGCCCGTCGAGCCAGCCCTGCACCCTGCAGCTCGCCAGGGATCTGCAGGCCGGGCGGCCGCGCTTCGTCGTGCCGGCCGACGGCCAGGGGAACCCGCTGCCGCGTTGAGGGGGCGGGTGGGTAGGATGGCGCCAGGCGCCGTGCCGACCGCCGGTGCCACAGGAGCTGCGTGCCCGACGCCTTCGCCGCCCGCCTGGTCCGGACGCTGCCGCCGCGCACCGGCGGAGCGGTGCGGGTGGTGGCGCTGCGGGGCGACGCCCGCAAGCTGGTCCTGTGGCCGGGCGCGGGGCCGGTGGAGCGACCCTTCCACCCGGCGCTGGCCCTGCTGGTCGGCGTCGGTCGACTCGACGGTGAGCAGGTGTGGGCCGAAGAGCTGCCTGCCGGCCGGCTGCTCGCCGACCTGGATCCCGGGGCCGGCCCCGTCGCCTCGGCCTTCTCCGACCTCGTCGACGCCCTGGCCGCGCTCCACGCGCTGGGCTTCGCCCACGGGGGCCTGGACGCCAGCAGCGTCGTCGTCGGACCGGAGGGCAGCGGCCACCTGCTGGGGGCGCTGGGCGAGGGGGAGATCGACGAGGATCTGCGTGCCCTGCGGACCCTGTTGGACCGCTGGGTGCCTGAGCTCGGCGAGCCCGGTCACACCTCCGATCTGCTCGATCTCGGCGCGCTGGCCATCGCACTTCGGGGACGAGAGCAGACCTGGCCGGGACAGCTGACGGACGACGAGCAGCGTGAGGAGGGCCCGACCCTGGAGCTGCAGCTCGATGCCCTCGGCAGCGTCGACGAGGTGGGCTTCGACCTGGGGCCCGACGAACACGAGCGGGGGCTGCTCGACACCTGGGCGGGGCGTTCCCTCTCCAGCGAGGAGCCGACGGGCTCTGTCCCGCGGATCGAGGACGGCCGCGGCGCGCTGACCGCGGTGCTCGCCCACCTCGCCGCCGGGATCGCCCGCGACGCCGACCCCGATCGCTTCCGTGCGGCCGAGGGGCGCCCCTCGCGGGCCGTCAAGGCGCTGCTCGCCGATGAACCCCTCGACCCCTTGCCGGCTCCGGAGGGACTCCCGCTGACCGGGACCGGCTTCCTCGATCCGGGAGGGGGGCACACCGACATCACGGCGGTCGCCCGTCGACCGCAGGATCCCCCGGAGCCGACGGTCGATGTGACGGTGCAGGCGCCGGCGCCGGCTCCCGGACAGGTGGCGCCTCGGCTGCTCCTGGTCTCGGTCCTGCTGGCCCTGGTGGTGGGCGCGATGCTGGCGTGGCTCGCGCTGGGTGGGGGCTGACGGTCCTGGCTCGATGGTGCTGCCCCACGTGGGCGGGGCCTGCGCGCCGAGGGGGATCAGCGCGGCTTGCTGCCGCCGCCGTGCTTGCTGCTGCCGCCGTGCTTGCCGCCCCGGCTTCCGCTCGTGCTGCGCTTACCGCGCCCTCTCCTGCCGCCGCCCCGCTTGCCGCCCCGTCCTCCGCCCCGTCCTCCGCCCCGTCCTCCGCCCCGTCCTCCGCCCCGTCCTCCGCCCGTGCTGCGCGGTGGCGGGCGCTGGTCGGGGTAGAGCTGCCGGACGCGCTGGCGGAAGGCCTGGAAGGCGTCGTCGCCTTCCATGATGCTCTGGCGCATCTGCGCCATGAACTCGGAGAACCAGTACAGGTTGTGCAGGGTGGTCAAGGTCGCGCCGAGCACCTCTCCCACGCGGAAGAGGTGGTGGAGGTAGGCGCGCGTGTGGGTCTGACAGGTGGGGCAGCCGCAGGCGGTGTCCGGTGGGTACATGTCGAGGCGGTAGCGGCGGTCCGTGATCCGCATCCGCCCCTGCCAAGTGTAGAACATGCCGCTGCGGCTGTGGCGGGTGGCGATCACGCAGTCGAACATGTCGATGCCCCGTGCCACCCCCTCGACCAGGTCGAGGGGGCGACCGACGCCCATGAGGTACCGGGGCCGGTCGTCGGGCATGTGGTGGACCGTGTGGTCGAGGACCTCGACCATCTTGTCGTGGCCCTCACCCACCGACAGGCCGCCCACTGCGTAGCCATCGAAGTCGAGGTCACGGATCTGTTCCGCGGAGCGCTGGCGCAGGTGGGGCCAGAAGCCGCCCTGGACGATGCCGAAGAGGCTCTGGTCGGTGCGGGTGTGCGCGGCACGGCTGCGCGCCTCCCAGCGGGCCGTGCGCTCCACGCTGTCGACGGCGGTGGCTTCGTCGACGCCGAAGCCCAGGCACTCGTCGAACACCATGGCGATGTCCGCTCCGAGCGCCTGTTGGATCTCCATGGAGCGTTCCGGCGAGAGGAAGGTGCGAGTCCCGTCGACTTCGTAGGCGAAGGTGACCCCCTCTTCGGTCACGGTCTTGTCGAGGCTGAACACCTGGAAGCCGCCGGAGTCCGTGAGCATCGGGTTGTCGATGCCCATGAAGCGGTGCAGGCCCCCGTGGCGTTCGATGATGGCTTCACCGGGTCGCTGGGACAGGTGGTAGGTGTTGGCCAGCACGACCTGGCTGTTGGTCTGGGCCAGCAGCGCGGGAGGCAGGGCCCGCACCGCGCCCTGGGTGCCGACGGGCATGAACATGGGGGTGCGCACCGTGCCCCGCGCAAGGTGCAGGGTCGTGGCCCGGGCCGGCCCGGCGGTCGCATCGACGTCGAAGGGGAAGCGGTACATCGCGGCGCCCGTATCGCGGCGGGCCGAACGTGGGCATGGGGGCGCGCATCTGGCGCGTTGCGCCCCGTCCCCCGTCCGCGCCGAGAGGTCGCAGGATCGTCACGCGGCGCGGCCTCGTGCAGGCTTTCGTTGCCCCGCGGTAGCGGCGAGGTTTAGGATTCTGGCCGCCCACCTCGTTGGGCCTCCTGCAGCCGACCCCTCAAATGCGCCCGTCCCGACGGGCCTGCCGAAGCGGAGCGGACACTGACGCCCCGTCCTCCCCCTTTCCCGCCTGGGACGCACCTCTCCGAGCACTACACGGTGGAGGGGCTCGT
The DNA here is from genome assembly GCA_964599085.1 of uncultured Enterobacterales bacterium. Classification (GTDB taxonomy): domain Bacteria; phylum Myxococcota_A; class UBA796; order UBA796; family UBA2385; genus J125. Next base: position 27,541 of record CAZRFD010000032.1, read on the forward strand.
GCGCCTGTCCGAAGGGCGCATGTTCTACCTGGCGAACGACGATCGCCCGGATCGGCCCCACAAGTTCTGCTGGGAATGCGGCTGTGACGACACGCCCCGGGCCGGCGGCAGCTGCGTGCGCTGCGGCGCCGACCTCAGCACGCGCCGCTTCCTCATCGCGGTGCGGTGGGACACGGCCGGCTACGAACCCTACGTTGCGTTCTTCGACAAGCAGCTCGACCACCCCGGCCTCGTCCCCCCTCTCGACCTGTTCTTCCAGGACGGCGTCCTCTGCTCGGTGACGGCGTGGGGCGGCGAGGGGCTGATGCTCGACGAGGGCTCGCCGCTGTCCCTGGACCAGGTGCTGGTGCTCGCCCAGCGCGCCACCGGCATGCTCGCCTTCCTTCAGGCGCATGGCGTGCGCCTGGCCACCCTGACGCGCGCCAACTTCCTGGTGCGCCGGGACGGGCAGTTCCTGCTCTTCGACCCCGAAGTGGCCCAGGTCTACGACGGACCTGTGCCGGAAGCGCACCGTTCCATCGAAGTGGCCCACCTCGGCGCCATCTTGCGCCGCTACACGACGGTCACCTCGCTGCCTCTGCACGACTTCTTCCTGGCGGCGGAAGAGGGCCACTTCGCGTCGCCCTTCGACTTCGGGCGGGATCTCGAGCGCCTGCTCTCCGACGAGCTCCCGGAGCCGCCGGTCAACGCCGGCGCCATGAGCGATGTCGGCCTGTGCCGGGTGCTCAACGAAGACAATTGGGGCTGGGTCTGCCTGCAGCCCGACATCTACCTGTACGTCGTGGCCGACGGCATGGGGGGGCACGAAGCAGGAGAGGTCGCCAGCGAGATGGCGGTGACCACGATCTGCCGGGTCGCCCGCGAGCGCCTCGACGGGGTGCCCGACCCGACCGACGAACAGCTCGAGAACGTGCTCGACGAAGCCTTCCAGACGGCGAACAACACCATCAAGGAACACTCGATCCGGATGGGCAATGACATGGGCACGACGCTGGTCGCGACCCTCGTCAGCCACGATCGCCTCGCGCTGGTTGCCAACGTCGGCGACTCCCGCGGCTACCTGCTGCGGCAGCATGTCCTCCACCAGATCACGCGCGACCACAGCCTCGTCGCCCGGATGGTCGAGCAGAACCGGCTCACGCCGGAAGAAGCCCGCCACCACCCCCACAGCAACATCCTGCTGCGGACGGTCGGCACGGAACGCAACGTCGACATCGACATCTTCCGCGTCGAGCTGGAACCGGGCGACCGGATCCTGCTCAACTCCGATGGCCTGTGGGGCGAGGTCGAAGACGAAGACCTCGAAGCCATCCTCAACAGCTACCCGGATCCGCGCGTCACCTGTCGAGAGCTGATCCGCGCCGCCCACCACGGGGGCGGACGGGACAACATCACGGTGCTGCTGGTCAACACGCCGGAGCCCTGACGGGCGCCATCGCGGGCGGCAGGGAAGCCCCGCGGCGGGTCAGTCTTCGAGCAGCGGGGCCAGGACGGCGTCGAGGTCGCGGCTGAAGCTGTCGACGCGTGGCTTGCCGGCGGCGTGGACGTACCCGTCGGCGTCGATGATGAAGGTCAGCGGGACGTCCGTGACGTCGTAGCGCGAGAACACGACGCGGTGCTGGTCGAACAGCACCGGGAAGCTGGGGGCGCTGTCGTTGACGAGACCGAGGGCGGCGTTGGTACCGCGGCTGTCGGAGAGGACGCCGACGAAGGCGACGTCTCCGTGCTTGCGAGCGAAGCGATCGAGATCCGGAAGCAGATCGTCGCCCGCGCCTGGCTCGAAGAAGTAGACGACCACCGCCTTGTGCGGGTCCGGGGCGCCGATGCCGGTGTAGTCGTACAGCGAGACCCGGTCCGCGCTTGCGGTGCTGTCCGCGTTGAGCGCGGGCAGGGAGAACGCGCGCGCCGGCGCGCCCAGCTCGACCGGAGTCCCGGCGATGGCGATGCCGGCAGCGAGGAGGAGTGGAAGCATCGGCGGCTCCGTGTGAGGCGCACCCCGGGCGCGGTCCGTGTCAACGGGGTACCGCTCAGACTAACAGAATGATGCAACTCCCTGCCGCTGTCGAGATCGTCGCGCGCGCCTGCCGGGCGGCGGGCGGGCGTGCCTGGCTGGTGGGGGGCTGTGTGCGCGATGGGCTGCTCGGCCTGCCGGTGAAGGACCACGACATCGAGGTCCACGGGATCGGCGCCGACGCGCTCGAAGCGCTGCTGGGCCGGTTGGGCCGGGTGGACGCGGTCGGACGGAGCTTCGGCGTGTTCAAGCTCAAGCTGTCGGGCAGCGTGCTCGACGTGAGCCTGCCGCGCCGGGACAGCAACGCCGGGCCCGGCCACCGCGGGATCGAGGTCCAGGGCGACCCGCACATGGGGCTGGTCGAGGCGGCGCGGCGCCGTGACCTGACCATCAACGCCATCATGCTGGACCCGCTCACCGGCGAGCTGGAGGACCCCTTCGGCGGCCGGGCCGACCTCGACCGTCGCCTGCTGCGAGCGGTGGATCGGCACACCTTCCTCGATGACCCGCTGCGGGCGGTGCGGGTCGTGCAGTTCGCCGGACGCTTCGCGCTGTCGCTGGACCCCGAGCTCGTGGGGCTCTGTCGGGCGGCCCCCCTCGCCGAGTTGCCCGCCGAGCGGATCCAGGCCGAGCTGGACAAGCTCCTGCTGCGTGCGGAGCGGCCCTCGCTGGGGCTGCAGGCGGGGCGGGAGACCCGCGTGCTCGACCGGATCCTGCCGGAAGTGGCAGGAGTGGATCCCGCCGCGCTGGACGCCTGCGTGGACCGTGCGGCCAGCGGCCGACAGGAGGCCGGCCGCCGACCGCGCCCACTGGCGCTGATGTACGCCGCGTTGCTGGCCTTCCTGTCGCCGGACGCTGCCACCCTCTGCCTGGACCGCCTCGGGATCCACACCCGCGAGCGCTACCCGCTGCGGCGTCGGGTCCTGGGCGCTGTCGGGACCTGGCGCGGCGTGGCTGCGGGCGCCGGGGATGCCGCGCTGCGCGCGCTGGCAGAGGACGAGGAGGTCGCGCTGGTCTGTCTGACGGCCTGGGCCGCCACGGGGCGTGCGCGGGCGCGCGACGCCCTCGACCGTGCGCGCTTCCTGGGCGTCGACCACCAGCCCTTGCCCGTCCTGGTGCGGGGACGGGACCTGCAGCGCCTGGGGTTGTCGCCCGGGCCGGCGATGGGCCGCGTCCTGGCCGAGGTGAGGCGCGCGCAGATCGCGGGGAGGGTAGAGGACCGGGACGCCGCGCTCGCCCTCGCGAGGGCCTGCATCGACAAGGACTCAGGAGGACCGCCGTGACCCGACCGACCCCGAGCCGGCGAGAGCTGCTCTCCAGCGCCGGGCTCGCCGCGACGGCCTTCCTGCTGGTGCCCGTCACGGTGCGCGCCGAAGCAGCGCTGCCCGGCCTGGCGGGCGTCGGCATCCAGGCCGAGCTGCGCGCGGAGTACGTGCGCGGGGTGCCCATGCTGGTGCCGATCGTCGTGTCGAACCAGTCCGACCAGACCGTGCGCGCGCCGGATCTGGCCGAGCGGCCGTGGCTGCTCCGCTTCGAGTTCGTGCTCCCTGACGGACGCAAGCTGCGCTACGCCACCACCCCGCCGGACAGCGACGGCGGGCGCATGGTCACCCTCCCGGTCCGTGGCCAGCGGCGCACCCTCGTCGAGATCCCGGGCGCTGCCGGCATCGCCGCTGGCAGCTACGAGTTGGCGGTCCAGCTCGTGGACGGTGAAGTGGCGACGGACATCGCGCGGCAGGCCGTCACCGTCGCCGATCCGCAGCTCGTGGCCGGTGACCTGGGACCGGGTGCGCTGGCCGGCACCAAGGCGGGCCTGCAGGCCGCCTGGCTGCACCGCGCCGCCGCTGGCTTCGATCTCTACCTGCACCGCGCCTCCGTCGAGCATCCCGCGGCGGTCCTGGAGCAGCGGTGGCTCGCGCACGTCGACGTCGAGGTGGCGCCGTGGTTGGCCGCGGCCCGTGCCGTCGACGCGGCGAGCCCTGCCCTGGTGTGGCGGGAGGGCGACCATGACCTGCGCGTGCTCCGCGTCGACCCCGCGGGATCGGTGCTCCTCGACCAGCGCGTCGCGATGCCCTGGCCGCACATCGCCGTCGCCGGCCGACCGGCGTGGGCGGGAGGGGCAGTGCACGTGCCGGTGTGGGTGCCGGCGCCAGCGGGACGGGGCGGCGAGCTGCGCTGCGCCTCCATCGACAGCCGTGGCCGCCCGGTGCTGGCGCTCCTGGCTCGCCTGCCTGCGCGCCCCGACGCTGTCGAGTCGGCCGTGACCTCGGGGGGCAGCGTCCTGTTCATGGTCTGGCAGGGCGCGGGCCTCGACCTCTACTCCTTGCCGCCCGGCGGTGGCTCGGCCGGCAGCACGGCCCTGCCCGGTCGGCGCCTGTGGACCAGCGGTGACGGGGGCGAGCTGGTGCACGCCAGCTTCCAGACGCTCCCGGACACCGACGCGCTGCCCGGTGGGCTCAGCGTGCTGGTGCTGCTGGACACCGACGCCGGCCTCGGCGGGCGCTGGCTGGACCTGCAGGGCAACGAGCGGCTCACCCTTCCCCTGACGACGCAGCTCCCCGAGGGCGAGCTCTCAGCCGTCCTCGGTGGTGGCCCCGGCTATCCCGCGCTGCTGTACCGCAGCGCGGGACAGCTCAGCTTCGTCCAGGGCCCGGCCCGGCAGGTGCTGCCGCGGGGCAGCGGGCCGCTGGCCCTCGTCCGTGACGCCGACGGGCAGACGGTGCTGCGGCAGCTTGGGCGGAGTGCGCCCGTGATCACCACGGCGCTGGCGCCGTCGCTTCCCTGAGCGTCGCGTCGCCCCCCATACGAGGCGAGCCGGCCCACAGGCCGGCTCGCACTCACAGCGTGGCGCCGGTCAGCCTGCGCAGTTGCAGAGGCCCGGCCACTGGTCGCAGAACAGGCCCGTCGTGTACTCGGCGCACACGCCCTCGGGTTCGTCGCCGCAGACACCGGGGTTGTTGCAGCAGAAGCCGACGAGGACGCCATCACCATCGCCGGTGGAGTTGGCACAGTAGGCCTGCTCGAGCGCGATGCTGCAGGCGTCGACGGTGCCATCTTCGGCGATGGACTCGCCCATGATGGTGCACTCGTTGACGTCACCCACCGAGATGTTCTGGGCGGCAGGCAGCGTCACGGCCGGGACCGCGCCGCAGGAGTCGTCGGCGACGGCGGTCGCAAAGGACAGCAGGCCATCGTCGTTGGGCACCGAGAAGGTCTCCAGCACGATGGTGTACTCCACGCCGGCGTGGCCCGAGGTGTTGATCGTGCAGTACTCGGGGGCGCCGCGGCCGGCGTGCGCTTCGTCGCCGGTGTAGGGGCTCGGGTTGTAGCACTCGACGTAGTCGATCTGGATCTGGCGGCCGAGGCTGTCGGTGTAGTAGCCGTTGAAGTCGCCGATCTCGATGCCCGGAGAGCCGGTGTAGTAGGACGACAGGCCGCCGTAGAGGTCGATGTCGCCATCGTCACCGGAGTAGTCGGGGTAGACCCATGCCGACCCGGTGTTCGCCGGGCCGATGTAGTGGTTCCAGGACACGGTCTCGACGTCCAGCATGACGCAGACGTTGCCGCCGGTGCCCTTGAAGGTGAAGGTGGCGCCGCCGAGGGTGACGTTGTCGGTCGAGCTGATCTGACCGAAGTAGCAACCGGCCGTCGAGGGGTCGGCGCAGTTGTTCGGGCTGATCGCGGGGACGTCGGCCATGTCCATGACCGCAAGCTGGCCGATCTCGATCACGGCCGGGTAGGTGTCGTTGGGCTGCGGCAGCAGCTCCGCGCCGCTGCGGTCGCAGGCGGAGAGCGACAGCACACCGAGGGTCAAGGCCGTGATCCGCAGCGCGCGGGCGGGGGCGTGGTGCTTACTCATGCTTGTACCCCAGCTCGAGGGTGAAGGGCTGGTCGGGGTCGGTGATGACGGCGGCGTCCCAGCTCACGAGGTCGCCTGCGCCGATGAAGTACCCCGGGTCGTTGAGGATCGAGTCGGCGTTGGTGCCCTTGTAGTACTGCTCGTCGTAGTTGTAGTAGTAGTCGCCGTCGGTCCCGTCACAGGTCGAGAACGTGAACGACGGGTCGGGCATGTCGGCGAAGCCCCAGACACTCACCCCCTCCATCCACTGGGAGTGGAGGATCTCGAAGGGGGCTTCGTAGTAGTCGCCGTTGAGGGTGAAGTCCTTGGGACCGATGAGGTCGAGCTCGGCGTCGCTGGTGACGTACTCGGCTTCGAAGCACTTCTCCTGGAACTCGGTCGAGCTCGTGATCTCGCGCCCGTCCGCGTCGACGATGGGGCGCTGCAGCTCGTCGCGGAAGAACTGCAGGACGTCGTCGTAGGTGTCGTAGCGCCCCGTCACCGTGCGGCAGACCGTGGCCGCGTAGCAGCCCCAGGTCATGCGGCCGATGGTGGTGCCGCCGTAGGGGTAGGCGTCACCGCTGCTGCTGCCCAGCACGGGACCCCACTCGGGGTGCGGGTAGGTGTAGAGGCTGTCGTCGATCCCGGCGTAGACGCCGATGTAGACCGGTCCGATCGCGCGCGCATCGTTGACCGTCCAGCGGTCGCCGTTGGTGTCGGTCAGCTCGATCTCGACGAGGTCCTTGGGGATGCGCAGCGTGCCGGTCAGATCTGCGTTGGGCAGGTCTTCCTGGTAGGTGCAGCCCACCCCCAGGCCGGCCGACGCGACGGCCACCGCAGCGGTCAGCAGCAGCGCCGTTGTCGTCTCAGAACTCATAGCGGGCTCCCAGCGAGATCTGCATCGGGTCCTGGCGACCGTAGATGATCCAGCGGTTGTCGGAGGAGATGTAGGCGCTGTCGCCTTCACGGTTGTTGGTCGCGTTCTGCAGCTCTGCGACGGCGATCAGCTTGCCCTTGCGAACGGGGATCTGCTGCTGGAGCAGGATGGAGAGCGACCACCAAGGCTTCTCTCGGGCGTAGGTGCCGATTGTCTGCCGCAGGACGCTGCCGTAGCCGACGGACGAGCCGTTGCCGTAGTAGCGGCTCTCGGGGTTGCCGCTCTCGTACATGAGCGTCCCGCCGAGCTGGGTGGTCCAGGGGTCGTTGGGGAGATCCCAGGCGAAGCCGGCGGCGATGTCGTGGCGGACGTCCGTGTAGAGCAAGCCGTTGACGTAGTAGTCGACCTGCTGGGGCACGGACAGGAAGCCCGAGGGGGTGTTCTGCACCGTGCCACGGCTGATGGTGTAGGAGTAGTTGGCCTGCACTTCCCAGCGGTCCGACCACAGCTTGTTGATCGAGAAGTCGGTCCGGAAGTAGTCCCGCCGGGCGATGTTGGGGGTGCGCAGGCGGCTGTAGGCGGTCAGGGCGCCGTCGCTGGAGCCGAGCACGTTGTAGCCGTCCTCGTCCCAGATGAGGTTGGTCTCGTCGAAGGCGTACAGGTTCCGGGTGTACTTGCCGGTGAAGTAGAGCTGGGCGGCGAGGTCGCGGATCAGCTCCCGTTCGGCCCCCACGCTGAACTCGTCGGAGTGCGGGGCGATCGTGCCGTCGAGCACCGTGTTGGTGTTCTCGTTGGGGAAGATCGCGTAGGCGTTGTCGAGCTCGTCGGAGTAGCCGGGGTAGCCGAACTGGTCGAAGTACTCGCCGAGGAACAGCTTCTGACCGAAGCCCGACTGCGACAAGTAGTAGGGCACCGCCAGGCGGCCGGAGTCGTTGAAGCGGCCCACCGAACCGACGATCTTGGACTTGTTGTTTGCCCAGGGGTCCCAGATGACGCTGAAGCGCGGTCCCCACAGCCCGACGTTGATGACGGCCTCGCCGACGTCGTTGCGGACCCAGGCCCGGTCGTAGCGGGTGCCGAAGCGGAAGGTCAGGTTGTCGATGGGCTTGTAGACGTCTTGGATGAACATGCCGAGGTTGTCGGCGCTGGCCTTGAAGTTGACGGGGCCCGTCGTCTCCAGCCAGTAGTAGTTCTTCAGCGTGTCGGGGTTGTAGGCCAGCTCGTTGAGGTCGTAGTAGTACTTCTGGCCGGTGTAGCCGAAGGTCCGGTTCCACAGGGTGGAGTCGTAGGACAGGCCGGCCTTCATGTCGTGGCTGCCCATCGCTTCGACCTGCAGCAGGCTGAACTTGCTGCCGATGGACCAACGCCAGCGGTCGTCGAAGTCGAAGAAGGGGTAGTTGTCGCTGTCGAAGGCGTTGTTGATGCCGAAGCGGCCCGGTGTCGTCAGGTCGATGTTGTTCTCGAGCTCGGTCGGGTCACAGGGGTTGTAGCCGAGGTTCTCGTCGTGGGTGCAGGGGACCTGCGTGCCCTCGAGGAAGAGCTTCTGCATGGTCGCGTCGGTCTCGAGGAAGGTCTCGGGGCTGATGAACCAGTCCCAGCCGAGGCTGGTGACGAACCCGCCCTGGTACTGACGGGACTGGGCTTCGGGCTGGACGTAGCGATCGCTCTGGTCGGTGTTGTCGATGGTCGACGGGTTGGTCTGGGTCAGCAGCGTGAACCGGTGTTCCGGCGTCGGCTGGACCGTGAGCTTGGCGAGGACGTAGTGGCCGTCGAAGTCACGGGGCAGATCGATGCCGACGTTGGCGATCAGCGAGCGGCTGTGCTGGTAGCTGGCGATGAACCAGGCCTTGTCGCGGATGATCGGGCCGCTGATCTTGACGCCGGCCTGGATCGACTCGTAGCGGCTGTCGAAGTCCGTCGGCGCGAGCTGGTAGCCGTCGGAGCTGTAGCGGGCATCGAGCTTCGGGGCCCAGGTCCCGTTCGTGTAGTAGATGTTGCCCTCGAACTCCAGCACGTTGCCGCCGGACTCGGTCACGACGTTGATGGCGCCGCCGAGGTTGTAGCCGTACTCGGGGTCGAAGGCGTTGGTGAGGACTTCGACCTGTTCGATGGCGTCGAAGTTGAAGTTCAGCGAGAAGGTGCCGGTGACCGGGTCGGTGATGTTGACGCCGTCCAGCAGGTAGGTGTTCTCGTTGTAGGAGGCGCCGCCGATGTTGGGGTTGCTGCCGCCGGTGACGCCCGCCGCCATCTGGGTGGCCGACTGGTAGGAGCGTCCAGCGGGGATGCGCTCGAGGAATTCCTTGGTCAGCACGCTGCCGCGCTGGGAGGACTCCGTGTCGACGACCGGCCGGGTCTCTTCGACGACGATCTCCTCACCGGCTTCCTCCAGCGGCATCTCCACCGTGAGGATGGTGTTGCGGCCGATGTTGACCTGCAGGTTGGGGCGGAGGACCTTGGCGAAGCCGGGCTTCTCGGCCGTCAGCTCGTAGATGCCGGGGGGCAGCTCCGCGAAGTAGAAGCGGCCGTCGCCGTCGGTGTCCTGCTGCTTGACCCCCATCATGTTCTCGGACTTGATGGTCACGAGGACGCCGGGGATGGGGAGGCCGCCCTCGTCGACGGTGGTGCCCTTGATGGTGCCGGCCGTGACCGAGGCCTGGGCGACGCCGGGCAGGGCCAGCAGCAGCACGAACAGGAGCTGCGCGAGGGAGAGGAGTCGGTTCATCGGGAGCCTTCCTGGCAGGATCGAAGGCGAGGGCTGCGGGGGCACCGGTTCCGGGGACGGAGTCGGAGGCCCTGGCGCGCACCAGCGCGGGCCCGCGGAGACGCGCGGAACGCAGGGGATAGGCGACCGGCAAGCGAAAGTCAACCCCGGGCCCTGCACTCGGTCGATGCACCCCGATCAACACTGCGGACAGCGTCGTGGATGGCGGCCCGTTGCGCGCCGGCGAGGTGCCCCGGGAGGTGCGAACTGCGGCCTCGCGTCGGGCGCCAGCGCATCTCGCTTCGTGGCACTCCCGCGCCTTCCTTGACGTTGACCGGGGACCGCCGGTACCTTGCGCGGGTTGACGGCACCGCACCGGCGGGTGACGGTGCCGGTCCTGTGTTCCGCGGCCGGCCAGGCGTCGGGCCGCACCTGGAGGCTCCTCCATGCCCATCTCCTCTTCTCCTTCGTGTGCGCGAGCGCTCGTCTCGCTGGCGCTCGGACTCGCGCTGGCGGGCCCGCTGCTGGCGCCGTCCAGCGCACGGGCGACCACCCTCGCGCCGCTCTCCCACGACCAGCTCGTCGACGCCGCCGAGATCATCGTCCAGGGCCGCGTCGCCGAGGTCTGGACCGAGCTGGACGACGGCGGCATGGTCTGGACCAAGGCGATGATCGACGTCGACCGGGTGCTCAAGGGCGATGCCGACTCGACCATCGTGGTCAGCGAAGCCGGCGGCCAGTACGGCGAGCAGGTCACCATGGTGGCCAGCGCCGCCCGCTTCGACGTGGATGAAGAGCTCATCCTGTTCGCCAGCCACCGCGGCCAGGGCCGGATCCAGCCCATCGGGCTGTCGACGGGCAAGTTCACGATCCGTCAGGACCCCTACGCGCGTCAGGACATCGTCCAGCGCTTCAACCCGCCGCTGGGTCGGGCCTACGACCACCGCTTCATCCCCCTGCCGGCCGAAGACCTGCGGGTGAGCGTGGACGACTTCGTCCAGAAGATCGAAGACCGGGTCGCGCTCGGCTGGGACGGCCAGCCCATCCCCGGCATCGACCCCGCAGAGCTGCGTCGCCGCAACAAGCTGCAGCCGGGGGTGGAGTGATGATGATGCTCACGGCACTCCTCATGTCCGCCACCCCGGCCCACGCCTGGACGCTCGCCGGCTGGGCCTGGGACTCCAACGAATTCCCCGTCGAGTGGTACCTCTCCGACTACGTCACCCCCGAACTGGGGGCGGACTATGAAGAAGAGGTCAGCCAGCTCGGCGCGTCGATCTGGGCTGAGCAGGCGCCCTGTGCGGGCACCTCGGACCAGTACATGGGCATCCGCGAGGGGCACTGGGAGTCGGGTCCCAGCGCCAGCGACCTCGTGAACACCGTCTACTTCGACGATCCCTCGGCGGTGAACGGGGAGACGGCGCTCGGCGTCACCTACACCTCCTTCGGCGGCGCCTACTTCCCCATCGAAGAGCCCAGTGGCGACATCAGCTACATCTTCGAAGCCTACGACTCCGACATCGTGTTCAGCGAGTGGGCCGAGTGGGCCAGCACCGAAGACATCGCCGCGGGCAACTGCAACAGCGAGTTCTCGATCGAGGGCGTGGCCACGCACGAATTCGGCCACTTCTGGGGCATGGGCCACTCCTGCGAACAGGAGGATGTGGAAGCCGGCCTCTGCACCGAGCTTGCCTGGTACGACGCCACCATGTTCTGGACCGGCGGTGCCTGCGACCTGACCCAGGCGAACCTCGCCGACGACGACATCCAGGGCATCACGGCGCTGTACGGCCCCTACGCATCGTTCTCGACCGACAGCGAGACCAGCGGTGGCGTGCCGCTCGAGGTCTGCTTCGACCTGCAGACCAAGACCGGCGACTACGAGGGCCTCGAAGTGGAGTGGAGCTTCGGCGACGGCGCCACGTCGACGGAATTCACACCCTGCCACAGCTACGAGACGCAGGGCCAGTTCACGGTCTTCGTGTCGATCACCGGCACCGACGAGTCGTGCGGGTCCTACTCCTTCGACCAGCGGGAACCGGCCTTCGTGACGGTCTGCGAGCCGCCGCACGCTGGCGATGGCTTCACTGGCACCTTCACCTACGAGTACGTCGAGGGCACGACCTACCAGATGGTCAACCAGGCCGACCTGTCGGTCTACGGCTGCATCGACCAGGTGGCCTGGGACGTGTTCAAGGACGGCCAGAAGGTCCAGTCCATCAGCGCGTGGGCGCCGAAGATCGACTTCGGCGAGAAGGGCAGCTACGAAGTGGTGCTCAACCTGGGCGGCCCGGGCGGCATCGCCGCGGACTCGCTGACCATCGACGTCGGCACCGACGGCGTCGGCGGGTGCAGCGCGGTCCCGGGCGCGGCCGCGGGGCTGTTCGGCCTGCTGGCCGGTCTGGGTGCAGCGGTCCGCCGGCGTCGCCAGCACTGAGCGCAACGCCCATGTGGCTGCTGCCACTGCTCGGGCTCGGCGTCGCGCACGCCGGGCCTGTTGCGCTTGGCGCTGACGCCGGCGCGGTCGCACTCGATCGCCATCCAGAGCTGGTCGAGGCGCTGACGGTGGCGGCGCGTCCCCACGCCGGGACGCTCGACGGGCCGGTGGAGGTGGATGGCCCGTGGATCCTTGTGAGCACGGTGGAGGGTGTCCGCACCTGGCAGACCGAGCTGCCGGTGCGGCCTCGGACGCTCTTCTTCCACCGTCCGCCGGCGGGGATGGAGCTACGGCAGCGAGACGTGGATGGTCCCGGGGACGCCGGATCGTGGGACGACGCGCGCACGGTGCGCCACCGTCGTGGGCTCGACGACGCCCAGCGTGCCGACACCTGGGAGTTCACCACGCGCTCGCTGCGGGTGCGCCGTCCCGCCGCCGCGGGGCCGCCTGCGGCGGGTGAGTACGCGGTGGTCTTCGACAAGGCCCTGGCGCGGGAGCGCAGCTTCCAGCGAGAGCTGAGCGACGGCGACGATGTCGACTTCGTCTTCCGCTCGGCCCAGCTCGACGACACGACCCGGCATGGGCTGCTGCTGCCTGCGCCGGCCGACGCCCGCTTCCGACTCGATGTGCCCGAGGGCGCCGTCCTCGACGTGGACGCCGGCATCCTGCCGCCCGAAGCCGCCGAGCCCGGGGTCCACAGCGACGGGGCCGTGCTCCGGGTGCTGCTCGATGGCCACGAGATCGGCGCCGAACCCCTGGCCGTCGATCGCTTTCGCTCGCTGCGCTTCGACCTCTCGACCGCGGGCGGGCGGGACGCCGAGCTCGGGCTGGCGATCGACCCTGGCGACAACGACGCCCTCGACTACGCCTTCCTCGGTACACCCACGGTGCACGTGCCGGTGCCCGACCCGCCCCGGGTTGTCGTCCTGTTCGTCGACACGCTGCGCCGCGATGCCCTCTCCCTGTACGGGGCCGCCCGGCCGACCACGCCGAAGCTGGACGCCTGGGCGGCGGGTGCGGCGGTGTTCGACGACGCCCGCGCCGTGGCGCCGTGGACGCTGCCGAGCAGCCGGGCGCTGTTCCTCGGCACCCAGCCCGAACGCTGGGGCCAGGTCGACACGCTGCAGGAGCGGGCGGCGGCAGCCGGCTGGTCCACTGCGTTCCTGTCCGGGAACGTCTACCTGTCCAGCAACTTCGACATGGACCGTGGCTGGGGGACGCACCGCTGCATCAACTGGCCGACCGCCGATGTCCAGGTCGACCGGGCGCTGGCTTGGCTCGAGGATCACGACGATCAGCCGGCGCTCATGGTGCTCCACCTGATGGACATGCACCTGCCCTACACCGAACCGGCGTCCTACCGGCAGCTCTTTGCCGGGCCGCGGCCCGAGCAGCTCCGGTCCGACGAGTTCCTGCTCGCGGACGTGAAGAAGGGTGTGGCCTCCGGCGGTGAGCCGGTCCGCAGGTACGTGCGCGATCGCTACGACAACAACCTGCGCTTCGTCGACGATCAGCTCCAGCGGGTCCTCGACGTGCTCGACGACGACGACACGGTCGTGCTGCTCTCCGACCACGGCGAGGAATTCTGGGATCACGGCGGCTTCGAGCACGGCCACAGCTTGTTCGAGGAGCTGCTGGACGTGCCCCTGGTCGTCCGTGGGCCCGCGCTCGAAGCTGGCCGCTACGATCAGCCGGTCAGCCTCCTGGACGTCGCGCCGACGCTTGCGCGGATCATGGACTTGCCGACCGATGGCTTCACGGGCCACGCGCTTCAGGGGGCGATCGACGAGACGGATGACGCCTTCTCTTCGGATCGGGCCATCGCATTTGGGCGGCCGCTCTACGGGCTCCGCCGGTGGGGGGTGGTCGAGGGGGACTGGAAGTACACCAGTGTTGAAGGCAACGAGTACCTCAACAACCTCGTCGAAGACCCGGCGGAGGCGATCGACCACGCCGGCGAGGACCGTGATCGCGTCGGCCAGCTCGTCGCGGCCATGGGCCGCGGGCTGGAGCGCCCGGCGACGACGGCCCTGCGGCTGAAGCCGGCGCGCAGCAGCGGCAAGGGCGACATGAGCGTCGTCGTCGAGGCCCCCGGCGGGATCACCGACGCCTGGGCGGCCGAGGATCCGCTCAACGGCGCGACGATCGAGGTACGTCGCCTCGACGCCGACCGCTTCCGGATCACCTGGAAGGGGGCGGTGCGCATCACTCGGGAAGCCTACGTGCTGCCGACCGCGCCGCTGGACGAGGTCCTGCCCGAGGTCGCCGTGACCGTGGAAGCTGGCCGCCGGCACGCGGTGCTCCAGCCATCATGGGGCGAGGGTCCGGTACCGCCCTATGAGGGCGAAGCCCTCGTGCTGTTCCGGGGTGCCGCCGCCGGGCGCAGCGTCAGCATCGATCGCGCGGTCGTGCCGGTGCCCTTCGACGACGCCATCGCGCTCACCGGCGTCGACGAAGAGCTGCAGGGCGATCTGGAAGCGCTTGGCTACGTCGAGCGCTGAACCGGGGCGTCCGGCTGTCGCGGCGTCCCTGGTCGGAGCCGACGTCGTTGGCGTCAGCGTCGCGGCCGCACCGTGAGCTGGACCATGCCCTGGTCGAAGCGCCGGCTGGACACGATCTCCAGAGACTGCTTGGCGTCGACGCCGTCGAAGAGGCGCACCGCGCCGCGGCCGAGGATCACCGGGACGATGGTCAGGCAGAGCTCGTCGATGAGCCCGGCGGTCAGCGCCTGGCGGACGATGTCGGCGCCGTCGACGTAGACATCTGCGTCACCGGCGAGCGACCGGGCGCGGGCCACCAGCGCATCGATCGGCCCGCTGACGGCCTGCACCGTCGGCGGCGCGTCCCCCAGCGGGCGGCGGGTGGCCACCAGCACCGGGATGTCGCCGTAGGGCCACTCGACCCCCATGCCGGCCACGACGTCGAAGGTCCGGCGCCCCATGAGCATCGCGCCGACCTGCCCCAGGAACTCGGGGAAGCGCAGCACTTCGGCGTCGGCGGGCGGGCTGTCGGCGGGACCGGGGTCGCTCAGGAACGAGAGGTCGTCACCTGGCCCGGCGACGGCGCCGTCCAGGGAGCAAGCGAGGTAGACGCGGACGCGGGGTGTGGACGGCAAGGTGATCGCTCCGAGGGGCGGGGAGCGTACGCTGCCGTCGTCTCTGCGCGCCATGCCGGGCGTTGGTCCCAGGCCGGCGTTCTGCTGCGAGCGGCGTAGCCGCTCGTCCGCTGCAAGGTCGGCGCGCTATCCGGCGCAGCGCGCTCGGATGGCGCTACTTGTGCCGGTACGTGATCCGACCCTTGGTCAGGTCGTACGGGCTCACTTCCACCGTCACCTTGTCGCCGAGGACGACGCGGATGCGGAAGCGGCGCAGCTTGCCGGAGAGGTGGGCGTGCACCTTGGTGCCCGCTTCGGTCTCGACGAGGAAGGCGCCGCCGGGGAAGACCTCGGTGACCTCGCCCTCCATGGGAATCAGGTCGTCGGATGCCACAAGCGCTCCTGTTCGGGGCGCGTGGGCTAACGGGCCATCGCCGCGTCCACAAGCGACGGCCGCATCCGGCGGCACGACGCCGCAGCGGCGGGAGGCCTTGTGACGCTGTCGGAGATGCAGACGACCATCGACGCCTGGGTGCGGGACAACGGCGGCTACTGGGGCGAGCTGTCCCTGCTGGCTCGGCTCTCAGAAGAGGTCGGCGAGCTGGCGCGGGAGTACAACCACCGCTTCGGAGACAAGCGCAAGAAGGCCTCGGAAGGCGACGCCGCGCTGGAGGACGAGCTGGCCGACGTGCTGTGGATCCTGCTGTGCATGGCCAACCAGCAAGACATCGACCTGCAGGAGGCCTTCTCTCGCACCATGGCCAAGGTGGTCTCCCGGGACACGGGACGCTTCTCGTCGGCTTCGCCGAGCTGATCGCGGGCTGCTGCTCAGGGCGGCGGCGGCAGGATCATCAGCCGCGCCCGCTTCGCCTTCGCGACCTGTTCCGGGCTGCGCAGGCTGGCGTGCTGCATGTTGTCGAGGATCGCGTCGATGCGGCGGTCCGGCGGGCGGCCGGCCATGGCCCGCGCGTACCCGGTCGTGGGGTCGGGCAGCAGCGCCGCGAGAAAGGCGGCCTCCCGGTCGGTCAGGGTGCCCGGTCGCTTGGCGAAGTAGGTGTTCGCCGCGGGCCCGACGCCGTGGATGTCGGGGCCCAGTTCGACGATGTTGACGTAGAGCTGCAGGATGTGGCGCTTGTCGAACTGCGCTTCGAGATCCAGGGTGTAGATGAGTTCCCGCAGCTTGCGGGCCAGCGTCCGCTCGCCGTCCAGGAAGAGGTTCTTGGCGAGCTGCTGGGTCAGCGTGCTGCCGCCGCGGAGCCGGTCGGAGCCGCTGGCGGCTTCGTCGAGGACCTCCTTGATCGCCGACAGGTCGTACCCGGGGTGGCTGGGGAAGGCGACGTCTTCGGCGGCCATCATGGCTTCGGCCACGGGTCGCGCTTCAGGCCACGGTGTCCACAGGGGCTGGCCGGGGCCGGTGCGCTTCACCGTGGGTTCGCCCTCGGGGCCGATGGCCTTCCAGGTGACCGCCCCGCTGCGCAGGGCGTCGACATCGACCAGCACGCCCTCGCAGAACAGGTCTTCGGCCCGCGGCCACGCCTCCCAGCGAAGCGGCGGCCCCGAGATGTCCACGCTGATCCCGAGGGTGCCCGAACAGCTCGCCCGCTGCCCCTCCGGCACGTGGCGGCCGAACAGGTCGATCACCTCGGTCAGCGGCACCTCGTCGGCGGAGGCATGCAGGTCGAAGGCGCGGGTGGCGAGGTCGAAGCGGCCGGACATGGAGGCTTCGACACCGCCGAGGCGAGCGGCGAGGTCGAGGCTGCCGTCGTCGAGTCCGTAGCGGAGCTGGAGCTGCAGCGGGCGCTCCGGGAGCGGTCCGGTCGCCAGCAGCGGGTGGGTGAGGACGGCGTCGTCGGCGCGGAATGAGGCGCGGAGGCGGTCGCCCTCCAAGCTCACGTCGAGCTGACCGTGGGCCTGCAGCGGTCCGAACGTCAGCGCGCGGTCGAGGTTTGCGTGCCACTGCCCACCCGTGCGCCCGATGCCGACGCCCTCTCCCGCCAGCGAGACCTCGGGGCGCAGGCTGCCGGCGAGGCCCTCGGCCAGCACTTCCTCGCGGAAGCGCAGGGC
The DNA here is from genome assembly GCA_964599085.1 of uncultured Enterobacterales bacterium. Lineage (GTDB taxonomy): Bacteria > Myxococcota_A > UBA796 > UBA796 > UBA2385 > J125. The sequence continues at coordinate 44,563 of CAZRFD010000032.1, forward strand.
GAGGCCCTCGACCTCCACCGGGACCGACGGGAGGCTCGCGCCCGCGGCGTCGAGCGCGGCTTCCTCGCCCCCCAGCTCGACCTGCGAGAGGTCGACGTCGACGCCCTGGACATTGAGGCGTGGGCGAGGGAAGAACGAGGCGACAGCCCGGTCGGCGTGGAGGCCCGGCCCTTCGATGCCGGTCCAGGTGACGCCAGTGCCCGTCAGCTCGCGCGCCTGCCACCGCAGCCCACGGGCCGAGAGCGCGGCCTCTGCGCGGTGCAGCGCGGTAAGGCCGGCGCCGACGGTGGCACCGACGACCAGGGTGAGGAGCACCCCGGCGACGAGCAGGCCGCGCCGCACCCCCTCAGTGCACCACGAGCGTGTGGGTGGGGCTGCGCTCGACGAGATCTTCGGCGACGCTGCCCAGGACGAGGCGGGCCAGCCCCTTGCGGCCCGTCGACCCGATCACCACGAGGTCTGCGGTCCGGGCGGCGTCGATGACGCCGACGCTGATCTCTTCGGAGAGCACCACCTGCCGGGACTGGCGGAGCTGGGCGAGCTGGTCTGTGGACAGCCCGCTGAGCAGGCCATCGACGCGGGCGTCGAGGTTGCCGGCGACGACGTGGCGATCCTCTGGCACGAAGCCCGACGACAGCGCCACCGCCAGGAAGACCAGGGAGGCGTCTGCCTGGAGCGCCAGCGACGCGCCGACCCGCACGCCGCCAGCGCTGGCCCGGGCCGACGAGCTGTCGGTGGGGTCCACCGGGCAGAGGATGCGGCGGGGCGCCTCGAAGCGCTGGCTGTGCACCACGAGGACCGGGCAGCGAAGCTCGCGGACCAGCCGTCGGGCGGTGCTTCCCAGCAGCACCTTGTCGAGGCCGGACAGCCCGGTCCGCCCGCAGACCACGAGGTCGATGCGGTGCTCTTCGGCGAGGGTGCGGGCGAGGTCTTCGGGGCGGCCATGGGCGACGACCGCCCGGGAGGCGATGCCGACGCTCTCCAGGTCGCCGGCCAGGGCCGCGAGGTGGGCGGTGGCTTCGGCGCGACGGGCCTGTCGCCGGTCGCGCTGTTCGTGGCTGTCGACCCCCATGGCGTAGGCGACGATGACTTCTGCGGGCTCTCCGCCGGCGGCGGTCGCCAGCCCGGCGAACCAGCGGACGGCGTCGTGGCAGCCGGCCGCGCGGCTGGACAGGTCCGTCAGCCACAGGATGCGCTCCGGGGGGCCGGACTCCAGCGTTGCAGACTCGGGGGGCGAGGACGGTGCCACGGTCACGCTCCGGGGGGGCGGTCGGCCCGCCTATCGTCATCGGGGCCGTGCAGGTGTCGGATCTCTGCGCCCGGTCCCGGGATCCAGGCGCCGGGCTTGTCCAGCGTCTGCTCGAAGGCGGCTTCGGCCTTGTTGATCACCTCGCTGAGTGTCGCGTGCTCGGACACCGGCGGGGAGACGGCGGTGCGCCAGGCGGCGATGATCTGTGCCCCGGTGAGCTGCTGGGGTGGCTGCGCCGGCAGGAAGCGCTTGTCTTCACTCTGCATGAGCAGGCCGGTGTCTTCGAGCACATCGAGCGTCGTGCGGACGTGGCGGGGGTCGGCGCCGCTGCCCTGGACCAGCAGGTCGATGCCGATGGGGCCGAGCCCGTCGAGCCAGTGCCGGGCGATGGTCCCCATGAGCCCCAGGGCGAACAGCGCGTCGGGGTGGCGGTGGCGGTCGAAGGGGTCGGTGACCGCCCGCCGCTGGGCACCGATGAGCACCTGGTAGTGCTCGACGAGCCACGCCAGCTCCACGCCGACCAGCACCACCAGCCACAGCACGTACAGCCACAACAGGAAGACCGGCAGGAAGGCCAGGGACCCGTAGATGCCGGCGAGGCTGTCGCGGGTGCCCATGACGTCGGTGTAGGTGCCGAAGGCGACCTTGGCGATCTCGAAGGCCAGGGCGCTGAACACGCCACCGACCAGGCTGGCCTTCCAGCTCACCTCCCGGCAGGGCAGCAGGCGGATGGCGCCGACCAGGGCCGTCGCCGTGAGCATCACGGGCAGGGTCCGGCCGAACAGGTTGACCTGCCCGGGCAGCATGGCCGTGGCGACGAAGCCGGCGGCGATGAAGGTAGGGGCCAGCGTGATGCCCGCGTAGAACAGCGTGATCCGCAGCAGGAAGGAGCGCTTCAGCCGCGTCTGGAAGACGTCGTTGTAGGCCTGTTCGGCGTTGAAGTAGAGCTGGGCGCCGACCAGCATGACGGTGGCGACGCCGACGATGCCCATGGCGGACAGGTTGGCGCCTTCGAGCAAGGTGTCGAGCGCGTCGCCGACGTCTTCGATGCTGTCGGCCAGCACGGTGTGGTACAGCAGCCGGCGGACCGCGTCGCGGGTGCCCTGCGCCAGGCCGAGCGAACCCGTCAGGGTGAAGCCCAGCAGCAGGATCGGCACGATGGCGACGGCGGTCCAGTACGCCAGCATGGCCGCCCGCACGGGCAGGCGGTCGCGGCGCGCCTCGCGCAACGTCACCACGGCGACGTGCATCAGCTCCAGCAGCACGCGCGCGACGCGGTTGTCGGCTGGCAGGGAACCCTGGGCCAGCTCGCGGTAGAGGCGCTCGAGCCAGGCGAACATGACCCCAGGGTACCAGGGGAGTGCCGCCTCCGTGGTGGGATAGGGTGCGGCCCATGATCCGAGTCACCAGCGAGATCGGGCGCCTGCGCCGCGTCGTGGTCCAGCCCCCCGGGGCTGCCCACGAGCGCATGCTGCCCCGACACATCGAGCCGGGCAGCCCCGACTACCTGCTCTTCGACGACCTCATCCACGTGCCGACGGCCAGGGAAGAGCACGCCCAGCTCCAGGCCGTCCTCGGGGCCGTGGCCGACGTCTTCCTGTTCGAGGACCTGCTGCGCGAGGCCCTCACGGTTCAAGGCGTCCGCTCCCAGGTCATCGAGCGCCTCGGCGATCACTACGACCTGCACGGCTTCCAGCTCTCCATCCTGGAGTCGCTGGACGCCGCCGAGCTGGCCTCGACCCTGCTGGTGGGGACGGTGGGCGGTCGGCTGGAAGCACCAGAGCTGTTCCCTCCGGTGCCCAACCTCATCTTCACCCGCGATCTCGCTGCTGTTCTGGGCGACCTCGTCGTCGTGGGCAACGCCCGCAAGCCGGCGCGCTGGCGCGAGGCGGTGCTGGCCTGGGCCGTCGCCGACCACCACCCCCTCTTCGCCGGCAACGAAGTCGCCGAGATCAGCCGGTGGATCCGCATGCGCGGAGGATCGGCCCCTCTGACGGTCGAGGGCGGCGACGTGCTCTGCCTCTCCGACAGCGTGGCCCTGGTCGGCGCCAGCGAGCGCACGAGCTGGGCGATGATCCTCCAGCTCGCCCGCGAGCTGTTCGACCACGGCTTCTCCTCCGTCCTCGTGGTGGAGATGCCCAAGCAGCGCAGCTCCATGCACCTCGACACCGTGTTCACGGTGCTCGACCACGGTGCCAGCGCGGTCTTCCCCAACATCCTGGAGACCGGTGGCCCGGAAGAAGTCGAGGTCGTGCACCTCCGCAAGGCCGACTGCGGTGTCGAGGTCGAAGAGTTCGAGGGCGACCTGCTGCAGGCGCTGGCCAGCGTGGGCTTCGAGATGGACCCGGTGCTCTGCGGCGGTGGCCACCCGGTCCACGCGATCCGCGAGCAGTGGACCGACGGCGCGAACTACGTGGCGCTCGCTCCCGGCGTGGTCGTCGGCTACGCCCGCAACGAGCACACGGCGCAGGCGATGGTCGGGGCGGGCTTCGACGTGCTGTCGGTGCGGGAATTCCTCGATCTCCTGAAGCGGGACTTCCACGACGACCCCGACGCCCTGCTGGCCAGCGGGCGGCGCTACGCCGTGCACATCGTCGGCCACGAGCTGTCCCGCGGTCGCGGCGGTCCGCGCTGCCTGACCTTGCCGTTGTATCGGGATCCTCCTGGGGGAACCGACCGATGAGCGCCGACGACTCCCGTCCCGGACCCGGCGGCCTCACGCACCTCGACGCCGATGGAAAGCCCCGCATGGTCGACGTCGGCGCCAAGGCCGACACCGACCGCGTCGCCCGCGCAGAGGGCTACGTGCTGCTGTCCGAGCACGCGTGGCGCCTGGTCGCCGAGGGGCGGGCCCACAAGGGCGACGTCCTGGCCATCGCCCGGCTCGCCGGGATCCAGGCGGCGAAGCGGACCGCCGACCTCGTCCCCCTCTGCCACCCGCTGCCGCTGGACGGCGTGCAGGTGGACGCCGAAGCGCTGCCGGCCGACGCCGATGCTCCCTGGCGGGTCCGGGTCGAAGCCCGGGTCCACACCCGCTGGCGGACCGGTGTCGAGATGGAGGCGCTGACGTCGGTGACCGCCGCCTGCCTCACGGTCTACGACATGGTCAAGGCCGTCGACCGGGGCATGCGCATCGAGGGGGTGCGGCTCCTGGAGAAGAGCGGGGGTCGCTCCGGGCACTTCCTCGCCCCTGCCTGAGCAGGCCGCATCCGCTGCCCGCGCGTCGTTGACCGTTGCCCCTGGGCGGGACTACAGTGGGCGCAGGTACGAACGCCTTGGAGGGACTCGTGCACGCACGCGCCACCGTCATCAGCCTCGCAGCCCTCGCCCTCGGGGCATGCGGCAGCGACACGCAGTTCATCCCCGACAACGAAGTCCACCAGGTGATCTCTCCGGGCGAGATCGCCGGCCGCGTCTGCGACCCCTCGGGCAAGACCTGGCTGCAGGACGCGCAGGTCTACACCCACATCAAGGCCGGCGACACCATCATCGACACCGAGATCGTCTACACCGACCGCGACGGCCGTTTCCTGCTGGAGAGCCTCCCGGGCGAACAGGAATACGACCTGTTCATGCAGTACGGCAACAGTCGCCTGCTCGACCAGGAGAGCTACGGGGTGTGGGTCGGCGACGGTGAACGCGTCGAGATGCCGGAACCCGACTGCTTTGACCCGCTGCAGATCGACGTGGCCATCATCAGCGGCAGCTACGACAGCTTCGAGCTGGTGCTGACCAACATGGGCTTCGCCAACTACATCGAGGTCGAGGGCGCCAGCACCGCCGAACTGCAGGGCTTCCTCTCGGACCTCGACAACCTGCGGTCCTTCGACATCATCTTCTTCAACGGCGGCCACGTCGAAGAAGACGTGATCTACCCCAAGCCCACCGACGACTCGGGCGACATCGGCCTGGGAGATGGGGGCGCCGAAGACACCGGGTCGATCCCGATCTCCGACACCATCATGCAGAACCTCCGCGACTACGTCAGCGAGGGTGGCTCCATCTACGCCAGCGACTGGTCCTACGACGTCGTGGAGCAGGGCTGGCCGGACCGCATCGACTTCGTGGGCGACGACACCGTGCCCGACGCCGCCCAGCTCGGCGAATACGACCTCGTCAACGCCGCGGTCGCCGACAACATGCTCGCGGACTGGCTGGACACCGACTACATCGAGATCGAGTACGACCTGCCGGTCTGGGCGCCCATCGTGTCGACGTCGGACTCGGTGTCGGTCCACCTCGTCGGCAACGTCGCCTACCGGCAGGGCCAGGCCACCTACAACCTGACCAACTCGCCGTTGCTGGTCAGCTTCACCAGCGGCGAGGGCAAGGTCGTCTACAGCACCTTCCGGGTGGCCAAGAACGCCAGCAGCGAAGTGCTCCAGACGCTGCAGTACATGATGTACAACCTGTAGGGACGTGAGTTCGGCTGGTCGGGGCGTGCCAGCCGCCGGCTGCATCCACGAAGGGCCCCCGAGACGGGGCCCTTCCTGCATCGCGGGCCAGGCGGCGTCGAGATGACGGGGCCGGGATCGGGACTCCTGGTTCATCTCGGGTCCACATGATCGGGGCGGATGATTCACCCGGCTTCTCTGCGGTCTCCGCCTGTGGTGGTGAGCTTGGGTCCATGACGCCCCTGACACTGCTCACGCCCGCTCTCGCCCTGCTCACGCCTGCCCTGGCTGGCCGGTCGCTCGAGCCAACCATGCGCCCCGACGAGGTCGTCGAGGTGACCACCGACGACGGGTGGAAGCTGGCGCTGCGCCACTACGCTGGCGTCGACACCGCGGCTGACGGTCCTCCGGTGCTGCTGGTCCACGGCATGTGGGTCAACCACTACAACTGGGACTACCGACCCGAGGTCTCGCTGGTCGACTACCTCAGTCAGGAGGGCTTCGATGTCTGGGTGGCGAACCTGCGGGGCGATCCGGGCACGACGGCGCCCTCTCGCTCGGCTGAGGCCTTCACCTTCGACGACCACGCGCGCTACGACCTGCCGGCCCTCGTCGCCGCGGTGCAGCGGGAGACCGGACGCGACCGGATCGGCTGGGTCGGCCACAGCATGGGCGGCATGCTCCTGCACGCCTATGTCCGCGACCACCCCGACGACATCGCGGCCGGAGTCGTCGTCTCCAGCCCCGCCGCGCTGTCGTCCCCTGCGCGCCGCTACCGGGTGGCCGCGCGCCTGGACCGGGCGCTGGTTGGTCGCCGGGTCCGCGCGTCTCGGCTCGCCACCACGCTGCGACTGCTCGGCCCCCACAGTCCCGCCTTTCGCGAGCTGAGCAACGACGGCCAGATCTCCTGGCCCCTGGCCAAGGGGCTCAGCCGCCACGCCGTGGTGGACCTGCCGCGAGCCTTCGTCCGCGACGCGACCCGCTGGGTGGAGTCGGGTGAGATTCAGGACAGCCAGGGCGACGCCTGGGTGGTCGGCGGTGCCACGCCGCTGTTGGCCCTGTCGGGTGCCGGTGACAAGGTCATTCCCGCCGAGGACGTGGCCCACGCCTGCGCGGTCTACGACGACTGCGAGTACAGGCTGCTGGGTGTCGAGCAGGGCTTCGCCGCCGACTACGGCCACGCGGACATCCTGCTGGGAGCCGACGCTCGCGCCGAGGTCTACCCGCTGATCGGGGACTTCCTCGCCGAAGAGATGCCGATGGGTGGGTGAGGCGGGGACCGATGCCGGCGGGTCTCGACGGCCGCCGTCACCGCAGCCCGTCCATCACCACGGCGTAGCCGAGCGCTTCGCCGATGGCGGTGGACACCTGCCAGCGGACGCTGCCGTCGGGCGCGACCACCGCGATCCGTCCCGACGTGGCGAAGTTGACGAGCGTGTCGCCGCTGTCCAGGCGCCGCACATTGCCGAGGGTGGCCGTGTAGACCGGCGGGTCGGGGGTCCAGCGCCAGGTCTCCTTGGTGTCGGGCGAGTGTGGGTCGAGGCGCCAGGCCACAGCACTCGACGGGTCGCTGCTGCGCTCGGCGAAGTTCTCGAAGATCAGCAGCTCGTTGTCGATCCAGTGGACGCCGTGGACGACACCGTCCAGCGGCTCGCTGTCGCCGGCGGGCGTCGCGAAGTCGCTGGCGGGTCCGCCGAAGACCCAGTCTGCAGTGGCCGTCTGGCGGTCGATGGCGGCGACGGCGTGCATGTGGGAGAGGGTGACGAGGTAGCTGTCGGTGGCTTCGTCGTAGTCGAGGTGGTTGGCGTGGGTCCAGCCGTCGGCCCGGCCGATGGCGTCGAGGTCGGGGGTGAAGCTGTCCCACGCCGACCACCCTGCGCGCTGGTCGCCGTCCGGTGTGACCTCGACGAGCCCGTCGCCGATGACCCGCTGGCCGTCGACGTCGCGCTCGTCCTTGACCAGCATCGTGAGCGTGCCGTCGGGAAGCTCGACGAAGTCGCGGTGGGAGTGGTTGACGAGGACGTCGTCGACCAGCTCGCCGTCGAGGGAGAAGCGCCGCACGCCGGGCTGGTCGTCGTCTTCATCGATGCCGTGGTTGACGAGGACGGTCTGGCCGTCGCGGGACAGGCGCGCGCGGGCCGACCAGGCGTCGTCGTCCATGATGCGCCACCAGACGATGTGGCCGGCTTCGTCGAGGACGAAGGCGGCCGGCGGCGACTGCACCTGGGTGAGGAGCAACAGGCGGCCGTCGAGGGCGTCGCCGCTGTCGACGTCGACGGTGATGCTCGGCAGTTCGACCGGGACGGCGCCGGTGTGGACGGGCTGCCACGAGCTGGCGAAGGAGTGGCCGTTGTGCTGGCCGACCATGCGCACATCGAGGTCGTGGTCCGGCAAGTAGCCGGCGAGGAGGTGGCGGCCGGCGCCGGGGTCGAGGGCGTGGCGTTCCACGTCGTCGCCAGTGTCGACCTCGACCGCGAGCGAGTCGGCGGGGGCGTTCGCGTCCCAGGACAGCACCAGCGTCGTCGGTGAGCGCTCGGCCGCCGCGACCTGCCAGGACAGCGCGATGTCGTCGGGGCTGGCGCTGTCGCCGAGCGGGGTCGAGGTGCAGGCCGTCAGGCCGACGAGGAGGAGCGGGAGCACGGCGGCAGCTTAGCCGGACCGGTGTCTGCCGGGTGCCGGCGCCTGTCGTGCGTGCTGGCCGCGACGAGATAGCCCGCCTGTTCCCCCCGCATTCCGGATCGCTCCATGCTTGTGCTCGTCCTCGCCCTGGCCTGCTCTCCCTCGTCCCCGGACAACGCGGCCGACAGCGGTGGCGCGGGCGGCGACACCGGCCTGACCAGCGCCTGCGACGAGGTCCCCAGCGGGCAGGTGCAGCTCCCCGCCGACGACGCCATCCACGAGGAGGCCGTGGAGTGGTGGTACTGGACGGGACACCTCGTCGACGATCAAGGCGGTCGCTATGGCTTCGAGCAGGCCGTCTTCGCCTTCCAGATGGGGGCCTACGTGGCGACCAGCGCCCACGTCGCGGTCACCGACATCGAGGGTGGGCGCTTCCTCTATGACGTCGCCTACGTCCACGGTGAGGTCCCGGCGGCCGTCCCCGACGGCTTCGAGCTGGTCGCCGAGGGGGACAGCGCCAGCGGCGGCGGTGGCAGCGACACGCTGGTGGGCTCGGTCCCGGGTGACGACGGTGGCGAGCTGGCCGGCTTCTCCCTGTCGCTCGTCGACGCCAAGGCGCCTGTCCTGCAGCACGGCGACGGCTACCACGACTACGACATCGGCGGCTACACCTGGTACTACAGCCGGCCGCGCATGGACGTGACCGGCACGCTGTCGCTGGACGGCGACGCGCGCGCCGTCACCGGCACTGCCTGGTTCGACCACCAGTGGGGCGACCTGCTCAGCATCAGCGACGCTGGCTGGGACTGGTTCGCGCTGCAGCTCGACGACGGCCGCGAGATCATGCTGTTCATGGTCAAGGGGGCCGGCGACCTGGTGGGGGGCTCGGTCACCGATGCGGGCTGTCACACCACGGAGCTTTCGGCCGACGACGTGGAGATCACGCCGTCGGAGGAGTGGACGAGCGCGGCCACGGGCTGCGTGTACCCCCAGCGCTGGACGGTGCGCGTGGGCGACGAGCAGTTCGAGGTGGCGTCGGTGCTGCCCGAGCAGGAGCTGGCCAACGACTACCAGACCTACTGGGAGGGGGCCGCCACGGTGGATGGCGACGCGACGGGGCGTGCGTACATCGAGCTCGCCGGGCAGTGCAACTGAGCGGCCGCAAGTCCTGAACGAGAGCCGGGCGGCCCCTTGGGACCGCCCGGCAGGTCGCAGTGCTTTCAGCTCCGGCTTCGTTCAGGCGAGGTTCGCTGCCAGGACTTCGTCGCAGAAACGACGGGGGCCGGGGAACGATCAAGTCGTCGTGGGCGCGGCCGTGTTGTCAGTCCCGCCTCGCACTCCCGAAGACCCGGAGGTTCTCGGGGCCATCGTTGCTCAGCACCGCACCTCCTTGGCTGGGGGTCCGCCCCCTTCATCCGGGGCGCATGATGAGCTTGCGCTCCTCGGCGGGATTCGGCAAGTGCCCGACTGTCACGAAGTGCCGCACCCCTGCGGCGGCTGCTACGTTGCCGCCAGGAGGCGTGTCCATGGTCGAGCTGCGGATCCCCTGTGCCCACGCGGTCGATGTCGCCTGGGACCGCGACCGTGCCTACGCGCTGGTGGCCGACGTGCCCCTGTCGGCCAGCCACTTCCCCGGCCTGCGCAGCCTCGACGACCTCGGCGGTGGCGTCTACCGCTGGAACCTGCAGCGCTACGAGGTCGGCAAGTACACGCTGGACGCGGCCTACAGCGCCCTGTACGCCTGCGATGCCGCGGCCGGCACGGTCCAGTGGCGGACCATCGAACCCATCGGCACGGTGCGCGCGGACGGGAACTGGCGGGTGGAAGCCCGCGGGGACGGTGCGCGCCTGCACTTCGACAACCTCGTCCAGCTCCGGCTGCCGCTGCCACGGCTGGCGGCGCCGCTCGCCCGCAGGGTCGTCCCCGGCATCTACGACCGTCAGGTGCGCGACTACGTCGGCGCCATCGCCGCCCGCATGGGAGGCCGGCTGGAGGGCTGAGGTTCTACAGGCGATCGAGCAGGCAGGCGGCCAGCTCGCGGTACTGGCGGGCACCGCGGCTGGTGGGGTCGAACTCGAAGATGTCCTGGCCCTCGAGCTGCGCCCGCGACAGGGCGTTGTTGACGCCGATCTGCACCGGTAGCAGCAGATCGCCCCAGCTCTCGCGGATCATCTCGAGGATGGCGTCGTTGCTGCGGGCGTTGCGGCCGTCGAGCTGGGTGAGCACGACCCCGGCGATGTCCAGGCGCTCGTTGAGCTGTCCCCGCACCTCCTGGACCGTGCGCATCAGGCCGGCGACACCGGCCATGGCCAGGGCTTCTGCGTTGGCGGGCACGATCACCCTGTCGGCGGCGACGAGGGCGTTGACCGTGAGCGCGCCGACGTTGGGCGGGCAGTCGATGACGATGAGGTCGTAGTGGCTGCGGGTGATCTCGAGCGCCTTGCGCAGCACCAGCTCCTTGCCGATGCGCGTCACGAGGCGGTCCTCGGCGTGCAGCAGGGCGGGGTCCTGCGGCGTGACGAACAGCCCCTCGATGGTGGTCGCCGTGCTGATCTCCTCGACCTCGTAGCTGTCGGGCTCGGCGAGCACGTCGCTGAGCGCGCCGCCGCCGGCGAGGACCTGGTCGCGCAGGGCGATGTTGACGTTGGCCTGCGGGTCGAGGTCGATGAGGAGCACCCGCTGGTCGTGGAAGCGCGCCCAGGCGCTGGCCAGCGCCACGCTGGTCGTGGTCTTGCCCACACCGCCCTTCTGGGTGGCGACGGCGACGATGGTGGCGTCGCGATCCCCACGGGGCAGGGCCTTTCCGCGCTTCTGCGGTGTGACGAGCTCGATGCAGGAGCTGAGGGACATGCGCATGGGGGGACCTCGGCGGCTGGACCTCGGCGGCCGGACCTCGGCGGAGGAGGTGGAGGATCACCCTCGCCGATCTCCTTTGACATGTCAAGTCAGCGGTTGATGTAGATTCTACTCTTGTGGTGCGCGGAGGGGACCGCTGCGTGCGATCCAGACCAGCGTCAGCGCGAGGCTGGCGCGGGCGAGGTCGAGGGGGAGGCTGCCCAGCGTGGGCGCAGCGCCACCGACGAAGAGGGCGACGAGGTAGGCGACGGCGGCCCCGGCGAAGCGGCGGTCGAGGACGGCGGCGATGGTGCCCAGCACGACGGCGCCGACCAGGGGGTGCAGGGCCTGCATGGTCGCGGCGTCCGTGCCCGTGATCAGCCCGAAGAGGTCGGCCACCAGGCCCCCGAGCATCGCGACGACGACGGCCGCCATGAGCCGGCGCGACACGCCGCGGCGGACCCAGAGGTGCCGGAAGATCCAGCCGAGCAGCAGCACTGTGCCGA